>SVTH01000012.1 GCA_015063885.1 Oscillospiraceae bacterium
TTGAACTCTCCGACCTGGTTAAGGCTCTGGAAGAGAAGTACGGCGTTTCCGCAGCTCCCGTAGCAGTTGCAGCAGCTCCCGGCGCAGCAGCAGCTCCCGCAGTTGAGGAGAAGACCGAGTTCGACGTTGAGCTCACTTCTTACGACGATGCTAAGAAGCTGAAGGTCATCAAGGAAGTTAAGGACATCGCAGGCCTGTCCCTTGGCGAAGCTAAGGAGCTGGTTACCAGCTGCCCCAAGATGGTCAAGACCGGCGTTTCCAAGGAAGAGGCAGAAGCACTCAAGAAGCAGCTTGAGGAAGTTGGCGCTACCATCACCATTAAGTAAGTTTTGCATGCATGCAAGAATTCACCCCGAGGGTAACCTCGGGGTGTTTTTTGTAAAATTTTCAATTTGCTGTTGAATTTTACGAATAATTCGTGTATAATAAAAACAGCAAAGAAAAAAACAGGAGAATCACCATGCCAAACATCAAGCCCGTTTCCGACCTGCGCAACTACAATGAAGTCCTGCGGGACATCGCCGTGGGTGAGCCCGTTTTCCTTACCAAAAACGGCAGAGGAAAATATGCCATCGTAGATATGGAAGAATTTGAAAAGACCCAAGCGGCACTCAAGCTGTTGAACGAGCTGGTAAAGGGTGAGCTTTCCGCCAAGGAAAAAGGATACACCCCCTTGGCAGAGGTAGAAGCCCTGTTAGGGGTTACCAATGGCTGAGATACTGTTCACCCCCGGAGCTATAGAAGACCTGCGGGAGATCAAAGAATATATTACTGAAGACCTATGCAACGAAGCCGCCGCATTGCGAGTCGTCAAGAAGATCACAGACCATATCCGCAGGCTGGAGGACTTTCCGGAAATCGGAACGCCCCTCTCCACCGTTATGGATGTAGAGGCGCCCTATCGCTTCCTGGTCTGCGGAAACTATACAGCGTTTTATAAAACGGAAGAAAACAGCGTGTTGATCGTGCGTATCCTGTACGGCAGACGCAATTACATGCAGGTGTTGTTCGGCAAGCCCCAAGACGAATAAAAGCAAGATAGAAAAACAAAAAGGAGGGTTTTACATGAAAAAGCTTTGCAAATTTCTTGCGCTGACCTTATCCCTTGCCATCACCGCTCTTTGCCTGGTGTCCTGCGGAAAGCCCGCCACCCCCGAGGAGATCTTCGAAAAGCTTGAAAAAGCGGACAGCTGGAGGATCGTCACGGACATTGACATGGAGCTTCCGGATGGCGACGAGTACGAAGGATGGTCCATGGACACCAAAACCGCCATGGAAAAGCAGGGGAACCTGTATTGCGTGACCGCAGACGTCTCGCTCACGGGAGAAACCGAGACCATCACCTTCTATTTTGAGCAGGACGGCGACAAGCTGTTTGTGTACAGCAACCTTTCCGGCGAATGGGAAAAACAGGACGCCTCCGAGGCGAACTTCGGAAGCATCGGGGAGGATCTGGACGTGGAGGTCTTCCGTTCCATTTTCGACAGCAAGCTCTATGATCCCTACGACGAGGCTACCCGCCGTTACACCATGAAGAAGGACTCCACCTTGGAGTTGGACGGCGCCACCTACGTGGAGGGCTATCTGGAGCTGAAAGAGGACGGCAGCTACGTCTTCTCCGCCCGCGCGGAAAATAAAGCCGACGGTCTCTCCTTTGCCGGCACCGCCACCCTCACCTTTGAGGGCTTGAACAAAACCACCGTCACCCTCCCGGAGGTTGGGGAATAAATCCTCTCCCGGAAACGGCAGTTTTCGGAAACAGATTTCTTTGGAAAGCAAAAGAACCTTTCTTTTAGGGGAAGAAAGGTTCTTTTTCGTTCTCTGTATCTTATCTCTTCAGCGCCATGGCCAGGGTCTTGTAGACCTCTTTTGCCATGATGAACTGCCCAAGATCGTTGGGGTGGAGGGCGTCCACGGTGCAGAGATCACGCATCTGTCCCCGGAAGAAGTTGCTGCCATCGATGAAGCACACGTTCTTATCTCCTGCGGCGATGGCGGCGTCGTAGGTCTCCTTGACGATCTTCACACGATTGAAGTCCGTTTCTCTGTCCTCAAAGGACCACACGTGGGTCATGAGGATAATGGGCAGATCGGGCTGCATCTTACGCACCGTCTCGAAGAAGGGACGGTGGGTGGAGCGGAGATGCTCCTCGGAGGGAGAGTTGTAGTCGTAATCCATGACGAAGGCGGAAAGCTCCAGGGAGCCGATGTATTCCGCCACCACCTGCTCGCCCATGGCGGAGCCGGAGAAACCCAGGTTGCGGCAATCCGCATCCAAAGCCCGGCAGACGATGTTGCAGTAGGAGTTGCCGGGTCTGCCCACGCACCCGCCCTGGGTGATGGAGGAGCCGTAGAAGGCGATGGGCTTATAGGCGCGCTTGGTGGGGTACGCCACCTTGCTTCCTGCGGGGAAGCCGAACTTCACGGACTCCACACCGCCGTACAGGGGGAAGTTTACCTGCACTTCCTTGAGCCCCTTGGGGAGATACATAGTGTCCTTCAAGGCGTCGTTGACGCCCACGAACATCTGCATGATATTGCCGGAGTACTTGCGGTCCGTGCCGCTCCCCACCAGCATATCAAAGCCGTAAACCCCGCGGTTGCAGAAATGGCTCATGCCGTAGATCACCCCGCGGAGCTTGGCGTCGATGGTCACCGTCTCCGCATCGGTGATGAAACGGGCAGAGGCGCCTGCGGTACACATGGAAAGACCCCTGTTGGGCCCGGAAAGCTGATCCTTCTTGGTGACGTCGAAGCGGTAGTATTCCCCGCCGTTCTCCTTAGGAGGGGTGATGCCGCCCAGGGCGACCACGGAGCTGTCCCCCGCTTCCACGTAAAAACGTCCGTCCTCGGCGGCTTGGGAAAGCTCCTCGGCGGGGACGAAAACACGGTCCTCCAGGGACTCCATGGAAGGCTTGGGAGGTGCAAAAGGCGTGCTGTACATCATATATCAAAAAATCCTTTCGGGCGTTTTTTCTTTCTGCCATCATCTTACCACATTTTTCCCGCCATTGCAAGAGAAAAGTTGCCGTCCGTTCACAATTTACAGGAGATTCCCCCATTGACAATCCCGCCGCAATTTGGTAGAATGAAGGGTATGAAAGGGGGTCGTTTCCATGACCGGAAAAACCTTACTTGTGATCAATCCCATCGCCGGGAAGGGCGCAGCTAAGCGCCACCTGCTGGACATCGTCACCCGCCTCACCGAGGGGGGCTGTACCGTCACGGTGCTTCCCACCAAAAAGGGCACCGAGACCACCGACCGCATCGCCGCCCTGCTTTCGGAGGAAGGCGCCTTTGACATGGTGGTGGCCTGCGGCGGAGACGGCACGCTGAACATCACCGTGGAGGGCATGTCCCGCAGCGGCAGAAAGCTTCCCCTGGGCTATATCCCTTTGGGCTCCACCAACGATTTTGCCACCTCCCTGGGGCTTTCCTCCGACGTAACCGAAGCGGTGGACCGTATCCTCAAGGGCACCCCCGTCCCCCACGACCTGGGAAGCTTCAACGGACGGCGGTTTACCTACGTGGCCTGTTGCGGCGCCTTTGCGGACACCTCCTACAGCACCAGCCAATCCATGAAGAACCTTTTGGGGCACACGGCGTACCTGATCAACGCCATCCCGTCCCTGACCTCCATCCGTCCCCTGAACCTGACCATCTCTGCCGACGGGGAGACCATAGAGGGGAAATACGTGTTCTGCGGCTTGGGGAACACCACCGTCATGGCAGGCACCGTGAAGCTGGGGAACAACGCCGTCAACTTCAACGACGGCAAATTCGAGCTTCTGCTCATCCGCTTCCCCAAGGATCTCATCGAAGCGGGCAGGATCGCCACCAAGCTTTTAGCGGGCAGTATCGACGACCCCGCCATCAGCATCCGCCAGGTCCGTTGCTGCCGGATCCTCTCCGCAGAGCCGGTTGCCTGGTCTCTGGACGGAGAAGAAGGCGGAAAAAGCAAGAATTCCACCGTTTCTGTGGAAAAAAGTGCCTTAGATATTTTGAAATAAAGAAAAAACTCTTGACGGAAAGGGTTTTTGCGTGTATAATAGGAATGTTAAAGTAATCTCCCGGAGGTAAGTAATACGATGAACTTTACGAAAGCGACAAGCGTTGCCCGTTTCATCCTGTTGCTTCTCGTTATTGTGACGCTGTTGGCATGCTCCATTTTCGGCGTTTATTTCAGTGACGATGCACAGTTGTACGGCATTTTTGAGGAAGGAACCATCCGCTTGGGTCTCGACCTGGCAGGCGGCTCTTCCATTACCTATCAAGCAAAGAACGACGGCGGCGAAATTACCGACAGCGGTATGGACAGCGTGCTGGAGGTTATGCGTAACCGTCTGGATAACGCAGGCTTCACCGAGGCGCTGGTATATCTCTACGGTGACGACATGATCGTTGTGGAGCTTCCCAGCGTGGAGGACCCCTCCAAGGAAGCTATGAACTTCATGCAGACTGCGGAATTGCAGTTCAAGGTGAACGGTCAGTCCACCGCAGCCCTCACCGGCGACGACGTAGCCAGCGCTACCGCAGGCTACCAGCAGGATCAGACCACCGGTAAAGTGGAATACGTGGTCAACCTGGAATTCACCGTGGAAGGCGCAAAGAAGTTCGCAGAGGCCACCAAGACCTGTGCCACCACCAAGAAGACTCTGGACATCTACGTTGACGACGTCTGCATCTCCGCTCCCACCGTTTCTGCCGAGTACGCATCCAGCGGTATCACCGGCGGTAAGGCTGTCATCAGCGGCGGCTTCACCACCTATGAAGAGGCCGAGGCGCTTGCAAACAACATCGACGCAGGTGCTCTGCAGTACGACCTGGAGCAGGTCAGCATGGAATCCGTAAAGGCTTCCCTTGGCGAAGACGCACTGAAGATCTCCCTGCTGGCAGGCTTGATCGGTCTGTTGCTGGTCATGGTCTTTATGATGATCTACTACCGCATCCCCGGCGTATGGGCATCCATCGCGCTGGTGGCATACACCGCACTCTTCTTCTTCGTGCTGATCATCGGTCAGTTCAACCTCACCCTCACCGGTATTGCAGGTATCATCCTCTCCATCGGTATGGCAGTTGACGCAAACGTGGTCATCTTCGAGCGTATGAAGGAAGAGCTGCGTGCAGGTAAGAGCGTGAAGCTTGCCATCAAGAGCGGCTACAAGCGTGCTCTGTGGGCAATTCTGGACTCCAACATCACCACCCTGATCGCTTGTGCGGTGCTGTATATCTTCGGATCCGGTACCATCAAGGGCTTTGCGACCACCCTGGCCATCGGTGTTGTCATCTCCCTGATCACCGCATTGCTGGTATCCCGTGCGCTTCTGAACCTGGGTGTCGGCATGGGCATCGTCAACGTAAAGGCTTATATGCCCATCGGCGGAGGTAAGAAAGATGCTTAAGAATTTCCATTTCATCAACAACAAAAAAATCACCCTGATCATCGTAGGCGTGGTGCTCCTGGTGGGCATCCTGTCCTTCGTGATCCGCGGGTTCAACCTGGATATCGACTTCACCGGCGGCTACGAGCTGACCATCGACCTGGGTGAGGCCACCTCCAATCAGATCGCTTCCGACGTGAAGGGTCTCATCGAGGGGGACAAGGAGCTGGGCAAGGACTACGTCTCCTCCGTCACCTACAGCGAGAACTCCGTAAAGATCGAAAGCAAGAACGCAATGACCACCGAGCAGCAGAACCATCTGCTGGAGATCATCTGCGAGAAGTATCCCGCAGCCAGCACCGAAGTACAGCTGAACAACATCTCTCCTGTTATCGGTACCAGAACTCTGTACACCGCATTGATCACCGTGATCATCGCCGCCGTGGCTATGCTGGTCTACATTGCCATCCGCTTCCAGTTTGCTTCCGGCGTGGCATCCGTTGCCTGCCTGTTGCACGACCTGTTCGTGATGCTGGTGGTATACTCCCTGTTCCAGATCCCGATCTCCTCTTCCGTGATCGCAGCCTTCCTGACCATCCTGGGTTACTCCATCAACGCCACCATCGTGGTGTTCGACCGCATCCGTGAGAACCGCAAGAAGGACGACAAGGCTCCCTTCGCCGAAGTGGTCAATACCGGCATTCACGAGACTATGGGCAGATCCGTCAACACCACCATCACCACCCTGCTGACCATCGGCGCGGTGTTCGTAGCATGCGCAGTTGCCGTGATCATCTTCCCCACCTCCAACCTGGATACCCTGCGTGACTTCGCAGGCACCCTGATCGTCGGTATCTTTGCAGGCCTCTTCTCCTCCGTGTTCCTGTCCGGTATGATCTGGAACGCACTTTCCGGCATCAAGTTGGGCAAGAAGGCGAAGTAAAAACCCATTCATTCCCACGTATTTGCAAGCGGGACGGATTCGAACATTCGAACCGCCCCGCTTATTTTCTGAATTTTCAAGGATTTGATCACTATGTACGACATCAAAAAGATCCGCAACTTCTCCATCATCGCCCACATTGACCACGGTAAGAGCACCCTGGCAGACCGTCTGCTGGAGCACACCGGCGCCGTGGAAAAGCGGGATATTGAAGAACAGCTTCTGGACAACATGGACTTGGAGCGGGAAAGAGGCATCACCATCAAGGCCCGCGCCGTGCGCTTTGACTACAAGGCAGACGACGGCGAGACCTATCGGCTGAACCTCATCGACACCCCCGGCCACGTGGACTTCGGCTACGAGGTGTCCCGTTCCTTAACCGCCTGCGAGGGCGCCGTGCTCATCGTGGACGCCACCCAGGGCGTCCAGGCCCAGACCCTTGCCAACGCTTATATGGCGGTGGACAACGACCTGGAGATCCTGCCGGTCATCAACAAGATCGACCTGCCCTCTGCCGACCCGGAGATGGCCAAGCGGGCTGTGGAGGACATCATCGGCATCCCCGCCGAGGACGCTCCCTGTATCTCCGCAAAAATGGGGTTGAACATCAAGGCCGTATTGGAAAAGATCGTCACCGACGTTCCCGCCCCCAAGGGGGATGCGGACAAGCCCCTGAAGGCCCTGATCTTCGACAGCTATTACGACTCCTACAAGGGCGTGGTGGTCTACATCCGCATCATGGACGGCACCCTGTCCGTTGGGGACACGGTGCAGATGATGCACACCGGCGCCAAATTCGACGTGGTGGAGGTAGGCACCCTGGGCGCCTTCACCCTGGATAAAAAGGATTGTCTCCGTGCGGGAGAGGTAGGCTACTTCACCGCCAGCATCAAGAACATCGGGGACACCACCGTGGGCGACACCGTCACCCTGGTGGAGAATCCCACTCCCGAACCCCTGCCCGGCTTTAAAAAGGCACAGCCCATGGTGTTCTCCGGTATTTACCCCGCCGACGGCAGTAAGTACGGCGATTTGAAGGACGCCCTGGAAAAGCTCCAGCTCAACGACGCCTCCCTGGTGTTCGAGCCGGAGACCTCCATCGCTTTGGGCTTCGGCTTCCGTGCAGGCTTCCTTGGCCTTCTGCACATGGAGATCATCGACGAGCGGTTGGAGAGAGAATTCAATTTGGATCTTATCACCACCGCCCCCAGCGTTGTCTACGAGCTGGTGCTCACCGACGGGGAGACCATCCACGTGGACAACCCCTCCAACTATCCCGATCCCCAAAGGATCTCCGAGGCTCGTGAGCCCATCGTGAAGGCCTCCATCATCACCCCCACGGAGTACGTGGGAAGCGTGATGCAGTTCTGCCTGGACCGCCGCGGCACCTATATCGACATGAAGTATCTGGACACCACCCGTGCGGAGCTGATCTACGAGATGCCCCTGAACGAGATCGTCTACGACTTCTTCGATACGTTGAAATCCAAGACCAAGGGCTACGCCTCCCTGGACTACGAGCCCATCGGCTACCGCAAGTCCGACCTGGTGAAGCTGGACATCCTTTTGAACGGAGAGCTCATCGACGCCCTTTCCTTCATCGTCCACGCAGACCGCGCCTACACCAGAGGCCGAAAGATCGTGGAAAAGCTTCGTGACAACATCCCCCGCCAGCTCTTTGAATTGCCCGTCCAGGCGGCCATCGGCGGCAAGGTCATCGCCCGTGAGACCGTCCGCGCCATGCGTAAGGACGTGCTTGCCAAGTGCTACGGCGGCGACATCACCCGTAAGAAGAAGCTGCTTGAAAAGCAGAAGGAAGGCAAGAAGCGTATGCGCTCCTTCGGCTCCGTCCAGGTGCCCTCCGAGGCCTTCATGGCGGTGCTGAAGATGGACGACGAATCATGAGTACCGTCGCCCTGTATATCCATATCCCCTTCTGCGTGAGAAAATGCAACTACTGCGCCTTCTATTCCCTCCCCGCAGTGGGAGAGGACATCAAGGACGCTTACCTGGAGGCCTTGAAAAAGCAGGCTGATTCCTTCCCCGAGCATCGGCAGGTCTCCTCCGTGTATTTCGGAGGAGGCACCCCCTCCCTGTTCGGAGCAAAACGGCTGGTCGCCATGCTGGACGATCTCCGCACCCGCTTTTTCATCCGTGAAGACGCCGAGATCACCTTGGAGGTGAACCCCGGCACGGTGGATCTCCCTTTTCTCCAAAAGGTACGCCGCGCAGGCTTCAACCGTCTTTCCGTAGGCATGCAGTCGGGCTGTGACAAGGAGCTCGCCTTCTTGGGCAGGATCCACACTGCCGATATGGTGAAAACCTGCGTGGAAAACGCAAGGGAAGCAGGCTTTGACAATATCAGCCTGGATCTCATCTTTGCCCTTCCCGGGCAGAGCAAGGAAAGCTTTGCTTCTTCTTTGGACGCCGCTTTTGCCCTGCACCCCGACCATCTTTCCGTCTATTCCCTGCAATTGGAGGAGGGTACCCCCTTCTTTGAAAGCAGAGCCTCCCTCACCTTCCCCACGGAAGAGGAGGAGGAAGGGCAATACGACCTGCTCTGCCAAAAGGCAAGGGAGGCGGGCTTTGAGCATTACGAGATCTCTTCCTTTGCCAAGGAGGGGCGGTATTCCCGCCACAACCTCCACTATTGGCAGAGAGGGGAATACTTGGGCTTCGGCCCTGCTGCCCACTCCCATTGGAACGGCAAGCGGTTTGCCAACCTTCCCGATCTGGAGGGCTACCTGGCGGACCCCCTGGCTTGCAACGACTACAAGAAGGCGGAACGGATCGACGAAACGGAAATGTGGGAGGAAGACGTGCTG
Organism: Oscillospiraceae bacterium; assembly: GCA_015063885.1. Classification (GTDB taxonomy): domain Bacteria; phylum Bacillota; class Clostridia; order Oscillospirales; family CAG-382; genus Coliplasma. Next base: position 9,150 of record SVTH01000012.1, read on the forward strand.
TTGGGGCTCCGCACCTCCTTCGGCATCCCCGCCCATTTGGTGCCTGCCCATCCCGTGGAGCGAATGATCGCCCTGGGACTGATGGTACGCCGCGGGGACAACGTGGCCCTCACGGAAAAAGGCTTCCGCGTTTCCAACGCCGTCATCGGACAGTTGCTTTTGTAAATACGGACTTTATTAAAGAACCTTTCTTTCAAAAAGAGAAAGGTTCTTTAAAATCTCCAAAGAAACTTGATTTTGTCCCTTTCGTTCTTCTTGCAATTCTGCCGCCGCTATGATATACTGTAACAAATGAACCAAAAGGAAGTGCTTTTTATGGAATACACCGCTATCCGCAAGCTCCACAACGCCGTCACCTCACGGGTGAGCCAAGTGATCGTCGGCAAAGAGCAGGTCGTAGACCTGGCCGTGATCACCCTCCTTTGCGGCGGCCATATGCTGTTGGACGACGTTCCCGGCACGGGCAAGACCGTATTGGCGAAGACCTTTGCCTCCGCTCTCTCTTTGGACTTCAAGCGGGTGCAGTGCGTTCCCGATATGCTTCCCTCCGACCTGATGGGGGTCAATTACTTCGACATGAAGCACTCGGAGTTCCGCTTCATCAAAGGTCCCGTGTTCACCAACATTCTGCTGGCGGATGAGATCAACCGCGCCATGCCCAAGACCCAATCGGGGCTTTTGGAGTGCATGGAGGAGCACCAGGTCACCGTGGAGGGAGAGACCTATCCCCTTTCCCAACCCTTTATGGTCATCGCCACCCAGAACCCTGTGGAGACCAAGGGCACCTTCGAGCTTCCCGAAGCACAGCTGGACAGATTTTTGGTGAAGACCTCCATGGGCTACCCCACCCATGAGGAAAGCGTGGAGATCCTCGCCCGCAAGCTGGCTTCCCCGCCCGCTCCCACGGCAGGCAATATTTCCGCCGAGGACGTGGCCCGTGCCAAGGCTGAGCTCGCCACGGTATACGTCCACCCGGATCTGTTGAGCTACGCCGCCGCTGTCTGCGAGGCCACCCGCGTGGAAAAAACCGTGCTGCTGGGGGCTTCTCCCCGTGCCATGATCGCCTTCGTGAAGGTGGCCATGGGCTTTGCCGCCCTGGAAGGGAGAGACCACCTCCTTCCCGACGATCTGAAAGCGGCCGCCGTGCCCGTTTTGGCACACCGCATCATCTTCCGCGACAGCTTTACCCACCGAGGGGATCAGGGCAAGAGCCTGGTGAAGCGCATCCTGGAGGCCCTTCCCGTGCCCAGCGAGCACATCGACTTTTCCAAACGTAGATAAGCCATGGAAAAGCTTTACGCATTGCTGCAAACACCCGCCTTCTGGCTGCTTTTGGGGCTGGGCATCGCCGCCCTGCTCTTATTGTACCACGGCTACCGCAGGCTGAAGCTTGCCGCCCTGGAGAACGTGTCCTATTCCCGCACCCTCTCGGAGGAGGGGCTGTTCGTGGGAGAATCCATGGAAATGGTGGAGACTGTCCGCAACCCCGGCTGGCTCCCTCTCTTCCGTGTGAAGCTCACCTTCTACCTCCCTGCGGGGATCACCGTGGACGGCACCCCCATCAAGGAATACACCGCCATGACCAGCCTGTTCCATATCCCGCCCTTCGGCGTGGTGACGAAAAAGCACATCCTGCAGGGGGACAAGCGGGGCAGATTCCAATTGGGAAGCGCCTCTATTCTGTATTTCGGCTGTGAGTTTGAATTCCAAAACACGCCCGTTTTTTACGCCTACCCTGCCGCCAAGGGCGTTCCTGCCGACGGGGACACCCCCTTATACCGCGCGGGGAACGTTCTCGCCTCCCGCAAGTACATCGAGGACCCCTTCTTCCCCGTAGGGATCCGTGATTACCGCCCGGGAGACCCCATGCGCTCCATCAACTTCAAGGCCTCCGCCCGTTCCTTCCATGGGGGCAGAGCCCAATTGATGTGCAACGAATACGACAGCTCCCGCACCGTGGATTCCATGATCTTTCTGGATCTCAACGAATACGCAGGCGCCACGGGAGACGATAAGACCCTTTTGGAGACCGGCCTGGCCTACGCCTGCTACCTGTTCTGCCGCGGTGCGGAAAACGAGGGACGGGTGGGCTTTTGCGCCAACAGCTCCACGGGAGAAGCGCCATACGTCTACGTCCCCTGCGGACGGGGAGAGGAGCACCGCCTGGGCGTTCTGCGCCTCATGGCGGAAATGGACGTTTACGCACGGCGGGATTACTCCATGCACGTGATCCTTTCCCGCTACGGCAAAGAGACGCCTCCCGAGGTGGATCTCTACCTCATCACCCCCCACACCGACGAGAAAATGACGGATCTCCTCCACGCCCTCAAGCGCGCAGGGCGGAACGTACAGGTGATCCCCCTGGGAGGTGCGGAATGAACAAGTTTTTCAAAAAGCATTACCAATCCTTCCTGCTGACGGTCCTGCTGTTGCTGTTTGCCGCCGCGGCAGGCTATTGGATGGAGCATTATCAAACCCTTTCCTACCCCGCCCAGGGGCTCCTGGCCCTGGCCTGCCTGGCAGACGGCTTTCTTGTTTGGAAGCTGTACCGCCGTCTCAAAAAGAAATGGAAGGACGCCCTGGCAGAGCGGGCAAAGAAGCTGTTCGCCCGTGCCTCCATGCTGCTGATGAAGCTGATGGAGAAGTTCGACGGAGTGTTCCGCCTGTTCCGCAGAAGAAGCACTCTCTTGGGCGGCAAGACCACCGTGTCCTTCGATTTTTCCGCCCCGGAGAAAAAGAAAAAGCCTCCCAAGGCTCCCAAATGGAAGCAAATGGAGACCGCCCGCCAAAAGCTGGGCTACCTCTATTACCACCTCATCACCCGCCGTCTCAAGGAGGGGATGCCCGCAGGCAGCTCCGATACCCCCTTGGAGCTGCAGCACAGGCGGGAAAACCTCCCGCCCGAGGAACAGCTCTTTGACCTCTACGTTTCCGCCCGCTACGACGAACGGGCAGAGCTTTCCGAAGCCGAGCTGGACGAGCTGAAAAAGACCCTGTTTGCAGGGAAGAAATAAGGAGAAAAATGATGGCAGACTTTATCATTTCCGTGATCTACACCTTCGAAAACCAAGGGGACAGAGAAAAAGCCGTGAAAGAAATGACGGAAAGCGGCGTCCTTGCCGCCATCCGAAACGAAAACGGCTGTCTCACCTACGACTACTATGATTCCGTGGAGGACGGCAAGACCATGGTGCTTTACGAAGAATGGGAAAGCGCCGAGCACCAGAAGATCCATATGACCCAGCCCCATATGAAGACCGCCATGGAGATCATGGGCAAATATCCGAAAAGCACCGTGATCAAAAAGCTCACCGTGAGCGAGCTTTGAACGAAACCGCCGCATAAAAGACAAAGGAGCATGAACACGCCGTCCATGCTCCTTTTCTGTTTTCAATACTGCTCCACTCCCGCGACACGGTAGCGGAAGCTGTCCGTTTCGTAACGCTCTGTGGTGACCTCCAGCAGGCGGTAGGATGCGGAATGCGTCTCCCCGTCGTCCTCCACCAAACGGCACACAGCGGCTTTACAGTCGCCGTAGGCCCGCAAGGTGATCTCGAACCGGGTGTCGGGTAAAAGATACTCCACAGGCTGTGCGAAGGGCAGGAGGGTTCCACCCTTGACGTACACGGGAATGCCGTCGGTGACCACGTGGTGAGTACCCCCTTCCATCCTTTCCCCGGTGAAGAAGTCGTACCACTCCCCCGGGGGAAGCCAGACGTCCCGTTCCTTTTCCGGGTAGATGAGGGGTGCCACGATCAAGCTATCCCCAAACAGCCATTGGGTGGAGCAATCGTGGGCTTCCTTCTCATTCTGATAATCGCACACCAAGGCCCGCACGGGAGGCTTGCCGGTGGTTTTGTAATCGTAGAAGGCGGTGTACAGATAGGGCAGCAGGGACATCCGCAGACGGAACAGCTCCCTTGCCCCCTCCACGCAGTCGTGCTGTACCCAGGGATGATTGGGCAGGTAGAAGGCGTTCACCAGGGCTTGGGGACTGAAGATCACGCTTTGAATACGGCGCAACAGATCCTCCGCATTTTCTGCGTGGCGCACCTCGGGGGACCACAAAAGTCCCGCAAAGCCTGCGTTCACCAGCCCCGTCAAAAACTCTCTGTGACCGTACAGGTCGGAATACAGCACGAAGGGATAGGATGCCGCCAAGGCGCCCATATTCCGCACCTGGGAAAGGGTACGGGTGTTCCCCAGGGCCTTCTCCATGGTCTTTGCGTACAGAAGCCCGAACAGGCTGTGGTACTGCTCCCCGTCCATCCCCGAGGGGAAGGTATCGGAATTGGGGAAGGTCCACCCTCCCGTGAAGTCACTGCCGTCGCACTCGTCCAGCTTGAAGCCATCGATGCCCATGTCTATCAAGGGCTGCTGCATCTCCGTAAAAATCTTCTGTGCCTCTTCCAAGGAGAGATCCGGCACCAAGCCCTGCCATACCAGGTGCTCCCCTGCGCAGGGAAGCAGCTCCTCGTACTTTTCCGCCGTGGGGTGGGTGAAGGCGTGCTCCCACAGATTCACGTGGAAGCCGTCTTTTTTCAGCTCCGCAACCGTCTCTGCGGGGTTGGGAAAGCGCTGGGGATCCCAACGGTAGGAGCAGGAATAGGCGTGAGTCTGCCAGCCCGGCTCAAGACCGATGATATCGCAGGGAATATGCAATTCCCGGAACTGCTTTGCCAAACCTAAGATCTGCTCGTCGCGGAAGGTCATGTCGCAACGGTAAAAGTTGCCCAGTCCCCAAAGAGGCGGCATACAGCCCCCGCCGGACAGCAGGTTGTATTGGGAAACGATGTCCAGGATCCTCTCCCCTGTGATGCAGTAAAGATCCACACCCGAAGCGTAAGGGATCTCCACCACCAAAAGGTTCCCGGCATTGCCGCCGATCATATCGTTCATATCCATGCGCTCTGCGGCGTCCTTGGGCTTGACCGCAGGCTTTGCCGTCAGGTTGCAGTAGAAATCGCAATACCGCGCCGTGTCCACGTAAAGCCCAAACCCCGCCGTGGTCACCAGGAAGGGGACGGGAGCGTGAGAGTCGCCGCTGTCGCTTTTGGGATCCGCATTGGGGCGGATGGTCTTCTTTTTGCCGTTTTGGCGGAAGCTTTTCAGCTGCAGGCCAAAGCCGTACAGGGATACGTCCTCCGCCAGGGACAGGGTGATCTTCACCCCGCGGGCGCCTGCGGAAAAGGAGATCCCCGCCAAACAATCGGGCATCCCCTCCGCCACGGGAACACGGGGAGCGGGCGCAAAGCGGGAGGGCACGAAGGCTTCGGGGGTGCCGAAGCGGATCTTGTAAACGCTCACAAAAAAGCCTCCTTTATTTTGAAACACTACTTGCAAAAATTCTTGGGATGAGTATAATATAGCACAGCAAAGCGTTTTTTGCAAGGCTTTTTTCAAACAGGAGGTGCCCCGTGGCAAAGCAAAAGGAAGAAAAGACCAACGCCATGCGGATCCTGGAAGCCGCAGGCATCCCCTTTGAGACCCTTTCCTACCCCGTAGACGAAAGCGATCTTTCCGGGGTGCATATCGCAAAAGAGCTGAACCTCCCCGCCGAGCAGGTGTTCAAGACCCTGGTGGCCAAGGGAAGCAAAAACGGCTACCTGGTGTTCGTCATCCCCGTGGCGGAGGAATTGGATCTGAAGAAATGCGCTATCGCGGCGGGTGACAAGCGGGTGGAGATGATCCCCATGAAGGATCTCCTGCCGCTGACGGGCTACCTGCGGGGCGGCTGCTCCCCCGTGGGGATGAAAAAGCCCTTCCCCACCTACTTCGACGAGACGGCCACTCTGTTCGACCGTATCTACCTCAGCGCAGGGCAGAGGGGCAAGCAATTTTGCCTTGATCCCATGGCGTTGTGCGCCTTTTTGGGGGCGGAATTCGGGGATTTGACCATGTGATGGGTGCAATTGTAAAAAACGCACAAAATAAAAATCGAAATTTGGTCACTTTTTTCTCAAAAAACACTTGCAAAATGGGAAAAGATGTGGTATTATTTTAAAGCGCGCTGAGGGAACACCCTTGGATGCACGAATGGTTCGGTAGTTCAGTTGGTTAGAACGCCGCCCTGTCACGGCGGAGGTCAGGGGTTCGAGTCCCCTTCGAATCGCCATCAGCTCCGCACGGAGCTGTATGCCTCTGTAGCTCAGTTGGTAGAGCAGAGGACTGAAAATCCTCGTGTCGTTGGTTCAATTCCGACCGGAGGCACCAGAGTCAGGAGCAGACGCAATGCAGGAGCACCTGCGTTGCGTTTGCGATTGAACGTTATATGCGGATTTAGCTCATTTGGTAGAGCGCAACCTTGCCAAGGTTGAGGTAGCGGGTTCGACCCCCGTAATCCGCTCCAAGGGCTCCTTTGGCCCTGTCAGAAGTTTGGAAAATGGCGCCATAGCCAAGCGGTAAGGCAGAGGTCTGCAACACCTTTATCCCCAGTTCGATTCTGGGTGGCGCCTCCAAAATTTCTCCCCTATTCAAAAACGAGATGCTGATGTGGCACAGGTGGTAGCGCACATCCTTGGTAAGGATGAGGTCGCGGGTCCGAATCCCGCCATCAGCTCCAGTTTGGTTCGGTAGTTCAGTTGGTTAGAACGCCGCCCTGTCACGGCGGAGGTCAGGGGTTCGAGTCCCCTTCGAATCGCCACAGTCCCGATTTGGGACTGTTGATGCGGATTTAGCTCATTTGGTAGAGCGCAACCTTGCCAAGGTTGAGGTAGCGGGTTCGACCCCCGTAATCCGCTCCAAAAAGATCCAAGTCGAAAGACTTGGATTTTTTTATCCGATCAAACGTTAACATAGGAGCACACAGATGAACTTCAAAAAACATCAAGGCTTTTCCTTGGTAGAGCTGATCGTCGTCATAGCCATCATGGCGGTCCTGGTGGGCGTTGCTATTCCCGTATATACCGGGTATATCGAAAGATCCCGTGATGCGGCTTCTATGCAAAACGCCGATACCGCATACAGACAATACGCTGTAAGTCATGCGGCCACGGGCATGGCAAGTGAACTATTTCTGTACGTGGAAGCGCCCGACCGTGTTTTGGCGATCCAAAACGGAAAGATCCTCTCCAAGATCTTTCGGGACATTCCTTCCGCCGTGGAGGAATTGACCAAAAATCTTCCCAAAGCGTCTTATTCCGTAACGGCAACCGACGTAGAAAAGCTCTACGCCGTGATTGCGGGCACCCCCGGGGATTGGAGCGACGCATCCGTTGTGTTCGTAGGTGACAGCATCACCGCAGGAGTTGGAACCGAAAAAGCTTACCACACCTTCATACAAGAAACCGGGGAGTTCGGTTCCGTTGACTCCCGGGGGATCGGGGGCTCCTGCATCAGTGAACGTTCCGATTACGGCGCCTCAAACACGCCTCTGATACGCCGCTATGCCGCTATTCCCCACGCTGATCTGATCGTGATCTTCATGGGCACCAACGATTACGGCCATGAAACGCCTTTGGGCTCCCCTTCCGATACCATCGATGTGTCCTTCTACGGTGCGCTGAATGTCATCATTCCGGGCATCCTGGCGAATCACCCCCGCAGCCAGCTTGTGTTCGTCACCCCGCTTCATCGCTACGGTTTCGGAACCAGCAAGCTGCTGAACACACCATTCACCGACGACAGCCTTCCCAACGGACGGGGACACACCCTCGGGGATTACGTCAACGCCATCAAAACGGCCTGCGCCTCCTACGGTGTCCCTGTGATCGACCTGTTCAACAGCTTCCCCGCGGATCCGAAGAATCCCGCCGACAGAGAAACCTATTTTCCCGACGGTCTTCACCCCAACCGCGCCGGACATGAGATCCTTGCGGAACAGCTCTTGCAAAATCTGCGTTTGGTGCCCGAAAGAACGCCAAGTGCTTCTCCCCCCGCACCGGACACAGGCAATGCGGTCATTCCGTTACAGCACGGCAACAAATTTGTCAGCAGCTATGCCAACGACCCTACCCGCGCCTCTTCCGTAACCAACCTGTATCTGGAAGCAGGTCAGACCATCACCTTCAAGGCACCCCAAACCTACCGATGGGCACTTGCCTTCACCGACCACGAGGACGCTTCCAACTATCACCGCTATTACCCCGAAAACGGCTGGAACAGTGTGACCTCCTTTACGGTCACGCAATCCGGATACTACGGCTTGGTGCTGTTAAGGAACGACGGGAAGGCCTTCTCCTTCGGCAGTGCCGATCCCGGGGATGTGTCCGCATATATCTCCATAGAATAGTTATCAACCCACAGGAGAGCGAAAGCTCTCCTATCTTTTTCTTTACAGACGCTCCAAAGTGTGCTATACTGTTCCCATCAAGAAAAAAGGAGTCTATCACCATGTTCACCTTCGGTCAACGCTTGAAGACCTTGCGGAAGGAAGCACAGCTCACCCAATCGGAGCTGGCGGAGCAGCTGGGCGTATCCGTCCAGGCCCTTTCCAAATGGGAATGTGACAGCACCATGCCGGATATCTCCCAGATCGTTCCTCTGGCCGCCATTCTGGAGGTCACCACCGATTGCCTTTTGGGGGTGGGCGGAGACGAGCAGGCAGACAAAACCGCCCTGCTGGCGGAGGCGGAGGCCATCACGGGAGGCATCGGGAAGGTGTACGGCCGTTTTGACGACGCCTACTACGCCTGCTACAAGCTTTACAAGGAGCATCTCAAGAAATACCCCCTGGATCACGAGGTGAAGCTTTTGTGCGCGGACAGCCTCACCCGGGTACTGTACTACGGAAGCAACCCCAAAGAGGAAAAGGACAAGCTGTATCGGGAGGCGGTGGGTCATCTCCGCGGGGTGATCCGCTACGACAGGGACGTCACCCGCGTCACCGACGCCAAGCAGACCCTGATCGTTCTCTATCTGTACAACCGTGAGTTTTCTCCCGCAGAGGAGCTGGCGGAGAGCCTGCCCCAAAGAGGGGGCATCCGTTCCGCCATGGAGATCGAGATCGCTTCCGCCAAGGGCGACCACCAAGCCTGCATCCAAATCGCCTCCCGGGAATGTCTGGAAGCCGCCCATCAATACCTGCGGGCGTTGGCGGTGAAGGCAAGCCGCCTTTCCATTGCCCGTAACACGGAGGCGGTTGCCGCATGGCAGGCGCTTTTGTCCGCGGTAAACTTCAGCGACACTCTGTCGTGGGACTATGGGATCCACACCAAATGGCTTTACAGCGGGTACAACCACTTGTCCAAGGAATATTTTGCCAATTCACAGCCTCGGAAAGCCCTGGAGACCATCCGTGCGCTTGCCGAGAATCTGCTCTCCGATCACCGCATCTGCAAGGAGCAAGGCAACCGCAAGCAGGCGGCAGAGCTGAAAAGCAATTTCGCCTTCTACCTGAAAAGCTGTCTCCCCGGGGAGGATTCCCCCATTGCCGCAGATCCCGCGTTTTTGGAATGTCTGGCAATGGAAAGCGCAATGGAATAGCCTTTTCTCAACCGACGCAACCGTCGGTTGTTTTTCTTCTAAAAACAGGTTGTTGCAAATCCCTTTGCTTTGTGGTATCCTACCCATAGTGAAGCGCGTCACAATCCATACAAAGGAATGGTAACGACTATGCAAACCATCAACATCGGACTCCGCATCCGTTCTCTGCGGAAGAAAAAGGGGTTGACCCAGGAAGGCCTGGCCTCTGCCCTCTCCGTCTCTCCCCAGGCGGTAAGCAAATGGGAAAGCGGGCTCACCTACCCCGACGTAGCCATGATCCCCGCCATCGCAGGGTTCTTTCAGGTCTCTCTGGACGTTTTGTTCGATTTTGACCTGCTGGGCCTGCAACAGAAGATCGACGACCTCCTGCGGGATGCTCATAGCTATTTCTACGAGGATCCCCTCCGCTATGCGGAAACCGTAAAGACCGCTTTGCAGGATTACCCGGGGAACGAGGCCTTGCTGACCGCGCTGGTAAGCGCCTACGAATACGACCTGCGGGAAAACGGCAACACCGCCCACCTGGAGGAGCTGATCCGCCTGGCGGAAAAGCTGATCTCCGAAAGCGGGGATTTCCCCAGAGTTTGCAAGCTGAAGGAGCTTTTGGCGGTGGCCTACCTGAAAAAGGGCGACCACGCCAAAGCAAAGGAGATCCTGGAAAGTCTTCCCGATGACGTCACCCTGCGTAACGATGTCATGGCGCTCCACCTCAACGGGAAGGACAAGCTGAATGCCGCCATTTTTTCTCGCTGCGATCACCTTCAAGGGCTGTATATTGCCGCCAAGCACGAGGGCGATGCATGGTTACAAATGGACGCGAAGGATCGCCCTGCAAACTATATTCAATGGGCACTGAAGGCTTACCGCAAGGGGCTTGCGGTGTTGGAGGCCTACCTTTTGGAGGAATACGAAGGCCAAGAGCAGTACCTTTGGAACGGAATGCAGACCTTCCATTGGGGGTTCTACCAATGCCTTGCCGCCTGCTACCACCGTTTGGGCTTGAAGGCGGAATGCCTGGAGGCTGTTGACACCGCTTACCGTATCGTCTCCACCGCCTGGAAGGACTTCGGGGAGAATCGGGAGTACTACATGGTTCCCTTTGAGGAATACCTGGCAGAATACGGCCTCGGGGAATACAGCCGTGGCAAGAAATGATTTCCCAAAACAACTCACTTGTTGCACGCCCCGCCAACACCGCAGTTGCATGCAAGATCCGGGGCGGAAAAGATGCAGATTGCTCAAAGACGTTGTTTTTTTCCAAGCCACAGCATAGCGGAGCGAAAGACGCTCCCTACGAAAAAACGGATGAAATTGATCTTTAGCACGTCTCGTGTCGCCCTTGCCAATCAACAAAAAACTCTGCAAAAGCCATGGTTTGGTGACTTTTGCAGAGTTTCTTTTTTTATCGCCTTGATCGATCTCTACCCAATGGTTCACGCAATACGCAAATCATCTCTCTGCCAGAGAAATATATTCGCCCTCCGGCTTGACGCTTGTGTACGCAGGGCGGATGATCTTACCTGCGTTCTGTATTTCCTCCATGCGGTGCGCACTCCAGCCCGCAATTCTCGCAACGGCGAAAATGGGGGTAAACAGCTCGTAGGGAAGCCCCAGCATCTTATATACCATACCGGAATAAAAGTCCACGTTTGCGCTAACACCCTTATACATCTTCCGCTTTTCGGCAATGATCTCGGGAGCCAGCTTTTCCACGGTTTCGTATAGCTCGAACTCCTCCTGCATTCCCTTTTCATCGGAAAGCTGCTTTGCATAAATGCGAAGAATGTCCGCTCTCGGATCGGACAAAGAATATACAGCGTGTCCCATACCGTAGATCAAGCCTGCCTTGTCAAAGGCTTGCTTATCCAGAAGCTTTACAAGGTGATCCTTGACAGCCCCCTTGTCTTTGGTATCGACAGTTGCCTTCATATCGTCGAACATCCGCATCACCTTGATGTTGGCACCGCCGTGTCTGGGGCCCTTGAGGGAGCCCAGCGCCGCAGAGACGGCAGAATAAGTATCCGTGCCCGACGACGTTACCACGTGGGTGGTAAAGGTGGAGTTGTTACCGCCGCCGTGCTCTGCGTGGAGCACAAGAGCCAGGTCCAAAAGCTTTGCTTCAAGAGGCGTATATTTTCCGTCCTCGCGCAAAAGGTACAGCAGATTTTCCGCCGTGTTCAGCTCCTTCTGCGGATAGTGAATAAACAGGCTGTTGCCGTGATGATAATGCTGAAAGGACTGGTAGCCGTACACCGCAAGAAGCGGGAACTCGGCGATCAACTGCAGACATTGCCGCAGAATGTTTGCGGTGGAGATATCGTCGGGATTTTCGTCGTAGGCGTAAAGCGCCAATACGCACCGCGACAGCATATTCATCATATCCCTGCCGGGAGCTTTGAGGATCATATCGCGGACAAAGGAAGGCGGCAAGGAGCGGTACGCAGAAAGCTGCCCGCAGAATTTATCCAGTTCTTCTTTGTTCGGCAGCTTGGAGAACAGCAACAGATAAACCGTCTCCTCAAATCCGGGGCGGTCGTCCTCAAGGAAGCCCTTAACGATGCTTCGCACGTTGATCCCGCGGTAATAAAGCTGTCCCTCGCAGGGGATCTCGTTCCCTGCCCCATCCTTATCCTTCGCCTTGATGCGGGAGACCTCTGTCAGCCCCGCAACAACGCCGTTGCCGTTGATGTCGCGCAGCCCGCGCTTTACGTCGTGCTGTGCATACATTTCGGGAACGATATGGTTGCTTGCGTCGGATAGTGCGGCAAGCTCTCTTATATATGGTGTAATTTCGGAATAGTTCATCTTTTCATTTCCTTTCGCCGTCGGTATTTTTCAATCGATCTCTACCCAATGGTTCACGCCGCCGCAGGAATTGGCCAGGATCAGATCGTCGATGGAGATCCTGCACACCGTTTCGGCGGGGACGGTAAGCCGGTATGCCAGAGAACGCTCGTCCCACACGTCGCAGAAGGGTCTGCCGTCGGAGACGGGGAACCACCATCTGCCGTTCTTTTCCACCAGCAGGTCTCTGTCCACCCCTGCAAAGGCGTTTTCTTTTTTATCAAAATTGTAGGGCTGTAACAGCAGCTTCTTTTCCAGAAGTCTGCCGCTTTCCTCCCGCACCATCACTGCCAGGACGCCGGTACCGCGGGAATAAATCTTCAGATGCCTGTCCTTCCTCCCTGCGTTGGCAAAGGTATAGTTCACCTGGTTCTGCATCATCCAGTTGCCGATGTTGGATTTCTTCCCTTCCCCGTCGGTGGTCTCGGTGTCGATGCACACCTCTCTGCCGTCCTCGGTGACGCACTTGAAGACGATCATATCCGTGCCCACGGCGGTGGGGTTGTCGTTGGGGTTCAGGGAGGTGAGCCAGCAATCGCCTTCCACCTTGTAATCCCGCAAATTCAGCTTTGTATAAGGCTCCGTGACGGAAAGATGCTCCGGGTCACGGCGGACGGTGTACTCCACGGGAAGTCTGCCCGCCTTGGTGGCGTCGCCGAAGATCCACACCGCCTCCGTCTCCGCAAGACCGATGGTGGTGTCGTCAATGCCCTTGTACTGGGCGGCGTAGTTTCTGCCGTCACGGTTGACCACGTAGCCCTGCTGGGGCTTTGCGGGGTCGCACTGAGAAGGCTCGGTGTAGCACCAGAAGGTACCCGTCACCTTGCCGCCGCTGACCGCAAAGCGTACGGCGCCGTTGGCGCACTTGCCGTTCAGAATCGCCTGATCCGCCGTCTTTCCGGAAAGGGAGCCGTAGGCCAAATCCCCGGAGGTACCGCCCAGCACCCAAAGGTAGCCCCCTGCGGGGATGGTAAACCGTTCGGGGGTATAGGTCTGAGGGGTGTAGTCGATATAATCGCACCCCACGTAGATGGGGTTCACCGTCTTTCCGTCTTCCAAGAAGTAATCGGCAGGCAGGTCAAACTTCAGACTGTAGAAATCGCTCCATTCCCGCTGGCCCAGCCATTCGCCCCGCACCTGGTTGCCGATGTTCAGCACCGTCACCTCCACGGGGTGCTCCTCCTCGTTGCGGAGCTGATACCCCAGGAAGAAGGGCGCTCCGGTGTGGTTGGAGTGCTCGTAGGTGAAGAACACCTCGCCCGTCAGCCCCTCGTTTTTCAAAATGGCCTGTCCCACGTCCGCAGGGGCCAGCATCTCGGGGTTGTTGCTGTAAACGTACACCCCGCCGCCACGCTTGGTGTAGCGGATGGCCGCTCGGGGCGTGAGATCCTCCGCCTCGGAAAGGGTGGCGGTATAACTGCCTCCCGCAAAGCGGTTGCGGAAGGGCTGGCAGGGCTCTCTTTGGTCGTCCACGTTGGGTTGGGTGCACACCGTCACCAAAAGCTTGCCGTCTTTTCTTTCAATCTTCATACCTTCACCTCATTCGATAAATCCGTAATACCAGGTTCCGCCGCACTTCACCGCTACCACACGGTAATCGTCGGTGAGCACGCCGTCCACGTAATAGACCCCCGCAACGATGGCCATCTCCTCCACGTCCTCGGGAGTGCCCCGCACGCCGTAGCGGTCCAACAGCTCGTTGTATTGATCGGAGCCGTGGGCAACGTAGATGGGCTCCTCGGAATAGAAGTCAATGTCACCCTCCTCACGGTATTCCGCCGCCTGCTCGTAGGCCACGGTCAGGGACTTCCGCAAGGTCTCCATGTCTATCTCGCCGTTCCCCATAAGGGAGGTGAGCTGATACTCCGAGGCGTGGTCCAGAAGTCCGTCCACGTCGTACTCCAGAGAGGCGCGGATATATCCCTCCACCGCCTTTTCGGGAGTGGAACGCAAAGCAAAGAGCAAAAACACCAAGCCCCCTGCCAATACCAAGATCCCCAAGCTGCACAGGGGCCAATATTTCTTCCAGATGTTTTTCATACAGTACCTTCCTTTCAGTTACTTCCATTGTACCACAAAGATATGAACATTTCAAGAGCAAAAAGGAAGCCCTCCGCAGAAGGCTTCCAAAAATGGATTGGTTTTATCGCAGCTCGGGTCCGTTTTCGCCCATCTTCCATACGTTCTCGAAGTCCCAACCCTCAAAGACGGATTGATCCGTGAGCTGTTCCTCGGTGATGATCTTCACGTATTCGTGCTGAGGCACGGAATCGTACTTGGGATTCTGGAGGCCCGAGATGTTTCTGTACTCGTAGTCGTTGATGGGAGAATAATAAGTACGGAGATCCTCCAGATTGTAGTTATCTCCGAAATGACCGTTGTAGTGTTCCTTAAAGTCATCCCAGCTGGTCAGCTCATCTTTGCTTGTGTCCTTGACGTTGTAACGGGTCACCGTGTTACGGTCAAGCACAAGGCCGATGAGTGCGCCGTGGCAATAGACACGCTTATCCTCGCAGATATTGGGTACATCCACGATGCCGGTGGCGTAGCAGTTGTAGACGGTGATCTTCTGATCCTCGCTGTATGCCTTGAACACCTCCAGGCAACCGATCAAAGAGCCGCAGGGATTATAATATCTGCGCCAAGGCCCGCCGTTCACGTTGGTGCTGTCCTGGCAGGGGCTCCACTCTACGTAGGGTGCGGAAATGTTGCCGGTGGCGTAGCAGTCGATCACGTCACTGCGGGAGTAAATGTGACCAATCAAGCCGCCAATGCTGACACCGCCGTAGTGATCATCGCTGGAAGCATAAATATCTACGCTTGCATAGCAACGGATGATATCCGTATAGTTACCGGCATTGCCCACAAGGCCGCCGATATCGCCGTCGATCACGTTGATCGAACCCGTGGCATGACATTTCTCGATCTTGACACCAAAGGATTCACCGATCAGACCGCCTACGCAGGATTCCATACTGGAGGTGAAGATGATGATCTCAACGTCAGCAGAGCAATTTTCGATGGTGATGGTTTCCGCGGGAGAATAGTCGCCGTCCGACAGATACTTGCTGATATTGCCGATCAAACCACCCGTATAACCGCCGCTGGTAATGATGCCGCTGACATGGCAGTTCTTCATCAGGACGTATTTCTCGTTTTTCAACTCAACGGCGCCGATCAAGCCGCCGGTGGTGGAATTGGAGCTTTGGAAGTTCACCACCGCGGTGCAGTTCTCAAAGGAGCAGCCGCTGCCGTAGCCCACGATGGCACCGGTGGAACTGCCGTCTCCGGGCTGCTTATCGGTACGATTTTCTTCGGTACGGTGATTATCCTTCGTGTGGGCATTGACGATGTTCATGTTCTTAAAATGGGATCCTTCCACACGAGAGAACAAGCTTTGAGCCTCGCCATCGTAGCAAATGTTGGAGATGGTGTATCCGCCGCCGTCGTAGTGATGACGGAAGGGGTTGTCCCAATCACCGATGACGATCCAGGTCTCCACGGAAGAACAGTCAATATCCGCAACCTGGAGGAAGTAATAGCCCTTCTTGTCCACCACCTTCTGCAGATTCTTCAGATCGGTAAGGTTCTTGATGAGGAACGGATTGGACTTGGTTCCTTCCCCTTCCCACATAGCACCCGCCTTCACGGTGACGGTATAAGTCGCAGAAACGCCGGAGCCGTCCTTTGCGGTAGCCTTTACGGTGACCTTACCCGCAGCCTTCGCCGTCAGAACGCCGGATGCGGAGATGGAAGCGTACTGACTGCCGGAGGAAATAGACCAAGTGACTTCCTTATTGGAAGCATTGCTCGGCTTCACAGCGGCAGACAGAGTAATCGTCTTGCCTTCCTCCACCGTGGTGTTGCCGCTGATGGTGATAGAAGTCACCAAAATGGGCTTCACGGTAACGGTATAGGTGGCGGACACACCGGAGCCGTCCTTTGCGGTGGCTTTTACGGTAACCTTACCTGCGGTCTTCGCCGTCAGAACGCCGTCGGCAGAGATGGAAGCGTACTGACTGCCGGAGGAAATAGACCAGGTCACGCCTTTTTCATCGGCGTTGTCGGGGCTGACCTGCACATCCAAGGTCATGGTCTCTCCAACAGTCAATTCTCCCTTGGGAGCGCTCACGACGATCTTTTCTACGTAAATCTCCTCGGGCTCGCTTGCTTCCGGTTCGCTGACCTCGGGTTCGCTTGCTTCGGGTTCACTGATTTCAGGTTCGCTAATTTCGGGCTCGCTGGTCTCGGGCTCACTGATTTCAGGTTCGCTAATTTCGGGCTCGCTGGTCTCGGGCTCACTCGCTTCGGGCTCGCTTGCTTCCGGTTCACTTACCTCCGGCTCACTTACTTCGGGCTCACTCGCTTCGGGTTCGCTTACCTCCGGCTCACTCACTTCGGGCTCGCTTACTTCGGGCTTACTCGCTTCCGGTTCGCTCACTTCGGGCTCGCTCACCTCGGGTTCGGTTTCTTCCGGCCGGGATTGTTCCGGCGCCGAGGATGCCTCCCCGGAAGACTCCCACGGCTCCGCCGACGAAAACACCTCTGCGGAAGAGTCTCCGGAGGGCTCCGCAGAAACGCCTCCTGCGGGGGACGGCGCACATGAGGCCAACAGGCAAAGGAGCAATAAAGTCGGTATCAGACATACAAGGATCTTCTTCATAAAACGATCCTCCTTTCCGGAACGATGTTTTCCATACATCTTTCATATATGCAGTATAACAAATACTCCGCAATTTGTCAAGTTTATCAAATTTTCATACAAGCGAAAAGAAGACCTTTTCAGGGTCTTCTTTTCTGCCTTCAGCCGATGGCATGATTGCTGAGCAGCTGGTTACGGAAATGCTTCCGCTTTTCCAGATGCTGCTCGTAGGCCTTGGCGGCTCCTTCCACGGCGGGGTCGTTGCCGCCGTTTACCCGCACCAGCGTCAGCACCAAGGCGGAGAGAAGCTCCTCCCCCTCCAAGCGGAACAGCTCCATGGCGATCCGTTCGGCACGCTTTTCCTCCGCATCCTTTTTGGCTCTGCGCAGCATCCAAGCCAGCACGGCGGAGACGGCCGTTCCCAGGATCCCCGCAGAGGAGCAGAACACCGCCAGCAGCTCGTAAAGCTCCGCCGTCATTCTACACCGTAAAGGCAAAGGAACAGCGCTTCGTATACCCAGCAAAACAGCCTGCGGGACAAGCTAATCCGTCTCCGTTTCACCTTTACTCCCCTCCTTTGCCTGCTTGATCAGATTTTTCACGTACACACTGCACGCCGCGGCCAGCACCCCCTGGGTAAAGGCGGAAAACAGCAGGGTCAGGCAATTCTCCCATGTGCCGATCCCCTGCCCCGCCAGATAGGCGAAGGACAGTCCGCACCCTGCGATGCACAGGATATAGGGGATCAGCCAATCCTTCACGGGGCTCTTTTTCAGAATGCTTCCCAGGCAATACAGCACGGGCACCAGCACCAAAAGCTCGGGGCGAAGATAGTCGGCGATCTCAAAGGTCATATCCTTCCCCTCCTTTTAAGACGGATCCAAGGCAGTCCCCAGGCCGTAGGCCTCGGGATCCTTCTCGACGGTCTTGTAGAATTCCTCCAGCTCGTTGCGGTAGCCCATGTTCCACATGGCTCTTTCGAACATCTCCTTGTCCCTGCTGTTGCGGTACAGGAAGACGAACTGCATGAACAACGCCTGCTGGCCGGAAAGCCTGTCGCTTTCCTCGGGGGTGTACCCCGTGGAGCGGTACAGACGGTAATAGCGGTCGTAGTATTGGTCGAAAGCCTCCACGGAGCGCTTCTGCAGATCCTCCATGCCGTAATCCGCATCCTGGCGGTAATCCGGGCGGTAGCCCAGGGAGCGGAGGTTCAGCATCAGCTCACGCAGATAGTCTTCGGAGAAATTGTGGGCCTCCGTGAGACGGGTGAGCAGAGCCTCCGTTGCCTCCTGCTGGGCGATACTCCCGATGACCCCCTCCTCCCCTGTGGCGGAGACCAGCTGCTTGGCAAGCTCCTTGGCGGAGATCTCGGGGGTGTAGGGCAGCGGTGCTTCCTCCTTCTTTGCCGTCAGCTTTTTGGCGTGCTCCGCCAACAGCTTTGCCTTTTGGGAGAAGCTTTTTCCCGTCAGATCCGGCAAAGGGAGCTCTTCTGCGGGAGACTCCGTCTCCTGCTGTGCCTCCTCCTGCCGTAAAGCGGAGGCGAACGCCAGCTTCATATCCGCAAGCTTCTCTGCGGAATTGCTTTTTTCTTTTGCATAGGCCAGCTCCAGTTGGTTTTTGGTGTTGGCACGGCGGGTGTCCAGGTCGGAGGCCGCCTTGGCGGCGTTGTCCTCCAGCTCCGCCAGCCTGCCTCTCAGGTCCAGCGCCAGGTCCAGGCTGGTCTGAGCGTTCTCCCCGGAAAACGCCAGCCCCCGGGAGGCCAGGGTACGGTCCAGATCCCGCTCCGTCTTCATGGTGTCCACCACCGCTTGGTTTTTGCTTGCCCGGGTCTCCTTTTCCAGCTGTTGCTTTTGGGCGCGATATTCCGCCTCGGCGTTGGCCTTCGCCTGCTCGTACAGCCCCGCAAGCTCCTGCTGTGCCGCAGAGTAGCCGTCCAAGGCCGCCTTGGCTTCCGCAAGCCAGGTGTTATACTCCTTTTCTTTCATAGCGTCCTTTCCTTCCGTAGACCATGGTCACGGAAATAAGTTCAGTTTGTGCGTCGTCCTGCTCCTGCAGGTACAGCTTGGTGCGGGAGCTTCTCTGCGCCCCCGTGCGAATGTGAAGGTCCAAAAGCCCCGCCTCCTCGTGAGCGGGCGCCAGCACGACCCCGTGCTCCAGCTCCTCTCCGTACAGCGCGTCCATCAGAGGCGCCCCCGCCGCGTAAAGCTCCAGGGAGATCTCCCTCAGCCGCTTCTGCCTGCCGTCTCCCCGCAAGGGCGTACAGGGGGTCTCCCAATAGGCGCGGAATTCTCCGTCCGCATCCCGCGAGGCGTCGGGATCCAAAAACAGGATCCTTTCCCCCCGGGAGAAGTACAGTTTCCCCTCGTATTCCGTCAGAAGATCCCCGCGGAAGCCGTCGTAGGCGTACCAGACTCCCAAAGCGTAGTTGTAGATGAACGCCTCCTCCCCGCAGATCAGGTAAAGCTCCCCTGCAAAACGGCAGTTGTAAAGCCGAACGTCCGTATAATCCCCCGTGGCAAGTACCCTTTTCAAGGACTTCTCCACCGGGGAAGAGAAGCAGACGGCGTTCTTTTCGTTCTCCACCGCCGTGGAGCGCCAGCAATTCAGGCCGTCGGCGCATAGGGTCACGGGCTCGTTGTTCATAATGCACCCCGCAAAGGGCAGCAGGCTCCCCTTCTCCCCGTTCAGGTTATACACCGGGAAGGAGCTGTAAAGATGCCCCTCCACGTCGGTCTGCAACCGGCAGTAGGAGTAGTACGCCCGCTCCTTGGTGAAGATCAGCTGGCGGTCGTACTGGGAGATGATGTCCGTGATGGGAGAGCTTCCGATCACCGTGTAGTTGTTCTCCGGGAAATATTCCGCCGAGGGTTGGCCGTCCGCCAGCTCGGAATGGAAGCGATAGGCGGGGTACGCCTCGTTCCCCCAGAGAAATACGTGACCGTCGGTGTCCCCTCCGAAAAGCATGACGCCGAAGGCCTTCAAGATCACGTCCCTGCGGTCTTTTCCCGTGTCGTAGGTGATCTCCAGGTTGTTCAGCCCCTTGGAAACAGGCTGCTCAAAGGTGATCTTGCCTGCGGCAAGGTCTGCGGTATATGCCAACGGGCAGGGCTCGCCGTGATAGGTCACCGCCGTGACGGCGGTCAGGTTCTGCTCCGGCAGGACGTAGGTTTGGGATTCCCCGTCGCAGGAAAACTGCGCCCTTCTCTTGGAGGTGAGCATATTCACGTCCTCAAAAGGGCTTCCGCCGCCGTCGGGAGAACAGCCGATGGCCACCAGCGGAATATAGCCCTCCACCTCCTCCACGCGGCTTCCGTCAAAGCGGTAATAGCCGTTTTCGTTCTTGATATACACCTTCCCCGCAAACTGGAACATGGCGTGCTTCCCCTGCCCCACTGCTCCCATGGAAACGGGAGTTTCCGTTTCGGGGGTCACGGCGTACAAAACGCCTCCTGCGGTGTAGAGCAAATACTTCCGCCCGTTCAGGAACCCGCTCCAAAGCCCCGTGACCGTTTGGGGTGCGGTGAAGGCCACGGAGATCCCGGGGCGCTTTTTCAAGGTACGGTTTGCCGTCACACGGAAGTTCCGCATATCGGGGGAGCGGGAAAGGTCGGTGGAATAGACCTGTCCCTCGTCCAGCCCGCCGAAGGCGGAAAGGGTGATGCGCTCCTTCATTGATACACCTCCAAAATGCTGTGGCGGTAGGAAGCGCCGTCCTGCAGCAAGCCCTTGGCGGCTTCCCTTGCGTGGAGGATGAGCAGATCGTAAAGCTCCCTGTCCTCCTCGGCAATGAGCAACGCCGCCAAGCGGTAGGGCAGTACGCAACGGCAGATGCCTTCGCACAGATCCACCGTCTCCTCCAAGCCGTAAATGCGGGCATAGGGACGCTTCTGCCCCGTGAGACGCTCCTCAAGGGGATGCATCTCCCCCATCAGCACGTTCAAGATCCCCACGGCACGGACGGAAAGGTCCGAAAGGTCCCCGGGCATCCGAGGCTCGCCGTCCCCGTCGCTTCCCCGCAGGGCGCAAAGATCCATGGCCTGCTCAAAAATTTCCTTTGCTTTCAACCGATAGTTCCTCCTTTCCTGTGGAAAAGGGGCGGACAGCCTGCCCACCCCTTTCTCCCCTCATCAATGATTGGTGACGTAACGCTTCTTCAGCACGGCGGCCTTCAGACCTGTACAGCTGCCGAAGGTGAGGTGCATACAGCCGTCTGCCTGCATGACCTCCCCGGTGGAAACGGGGATCATCTCCACACCGCCCTTGGGCACGGTGAAGGCGGGGATCAGCTTGGCGGAGGCATAGTCGCCGGGAGCCACGGTCACGGTGACGTCAGCACCGCATCCCGCAGTATCCAGCAACAGCAAAAGCTCCTCCTTGCAATCGGTGAGATCCACGGTGCACTCCCCCTGGGAAACGGTGTCAAAGGCCACCTGAGAAAGGGCGAAGTTCTTGTTTACGTAGGTTGCGTTCAAAGTCATATCGTTTTTCTCCTTTCAGAAAACGGTTTATACGTTGGCGCCGTCGGTGACGGGACAGCAGATCAGCTCGTGGGGCTTGATGACCTTGGCACCAAAGACCAAACGGCCTCTCACCGCCTTATCGAAGGAGCCCTCCATGCGGTCGATGACCTGGGTCTCCAGAACCTGCTCCGCGTAAGCGATGGCGGAGTAGGAGCCCGCCAGCATCATGGTCTTACCGTCCTTGGCGGCCAGCTGGTTGGAAACGAACACGTCACAGCCCAGCTCGTCGGTAAAGCCTACCGCACCGGTGCCGTTGACGCCGTTGTTGATCTGGAACTTGATGCCCGCCAAAAGCAGCTTGGACTTGATGAAGGGAGGCACCACGATCCAGGTTCTGCCGTCGGGAACGTTTGCCTCCTCCAGCTTCTGCTTCATGGCGGTGATCACGGCGAGAACGTTCTCGGGAGTGACCTCGGTCTCCTCCATGGTCACGCCCGCATCGCCGTAAAGGCCGAAGACGTAGGCGTCCACCTGGTTGCGCAGCAGATAGCTGGCTCTCTTGGTCTGGCTGTCCGCAAGACCGATGGAGGAACGGAGCTCCTCAATGTCCTTCACCTTGAAGGAGAAGGCCTTGTCCTGGTCCACGTACAGAGTGGTGGCGTGGTCGTCGATGTCCTCGTAGGTCAGACTGCCGTCGTAGTCGTAAACGGAGGGATCGTTAAGGCCGATGAAGGTGACGGAATCCCCCTTGCTCTTGATGTCACCCACGAAGGCGGTGTTGCAGACGGTGTTCGCCAGCAGGTTGTCTTCGTTGGTGCGGATGATCTCCGCGCTGATGATCTTTTCAATGCTGTTGTAATTTGCCATTGTTTCCTTTCTCCTTTTTAAGTAGTGATCACATTTTCCACTTTCTCATGGAATTGAGGATGTGCTTGTAGTTTTTCTTCACGTCCTTCTGGGACATTTTTTCCACCTCTTCACGGGTGAAGGAGGGCTCGGTGCTGCCCTCTCCCAGAGCGGGAGCACTTCTTTCCAGGTTGCCCCTGTTCACCGCATCGGCGCGGTCCCCCTTCTTGCCCTTGGTCATCAGGTAGTAGGCGTAGGCGTGGAGAAGATCTATGCCGGAGGCCACCTCCTGCCACACCTCCTCGGGGATCTCCCCGGCGGAAAGATCGGGGAACTGCTCACGGAAGGCGGCAATGTCCTTGTCCCTCGCCTCCGCTTCCGCCTGCTTGCGCTTGGCGTCTCTGCTCTCCTTGCGCAGAGCCTTGGCCTGCTCCAGCTCCGCCACCACGTTTTCCGGCAGACCGTCGGTGTCGATCATCGGGTCGCCGTAATCCTCACGGAGGCGCTCCAGGAAGTCCCCGATGCGCATCCCCATGCCGGACGCCAGGTCGTACACCGCGTCCAGCACCATTTCGTTGTTTACAATCTTCATGTCAGATTCCTTTCTTTTGGATGGATGAGCGCCTGTGCCTCCTCCGCAGACTTGATCTCCTCCAACAGCTCCCGCTTTTTGGGGATCAGCTCGTCGGGAAGGCGCTCTAAGTATTGGGACATGGTGATCTTACCCAGCTTCAGCAGGTTGTCCAGGGTGTTCAGGGTGGACACCTCCGACCAGTAACTGCCGCCGCCCACGTCCACGCGGCAGCCGTACAGCTTGTCCTTCTGTGAGGACATCATAAAAGGCAGGTACTCGATCTTGCCCTCTTCCCCCACGGGCACCAGACGGGCGTCGTCGTAGTAGGCGAAGAGGAAATCCAGCCATACCAGTCCGATATCCTCCACGAACTGGTAAAGGGCCCTCTTCACCCCCTCCAAGGGCACGGAAGAGCTCTTCTGCAACGCCAGAATGGCGGAGGTGTTTGTGGGAAGCACGTCCCCCAATGCGGTGTCCGTAGCCCCCATAAACTCCTTGGTGGCGGAGATGGCCAGGTTGATCACGTCCAGCATGCCGGACTGCATCTGCCCGGAGGACAGCACCTTCGCCACGCTTTCCACGGGACCGTTCACCGCCACCGCCTCCCCCACGCGGTTGGACCACTGGTCGATCACCGTGGAGTCGTACACCACCTTGGAAAAAGCGGTGTCCATCATGTGCTTCATCACCATGGCAAAGCTCTTGTTGATGAAGATCTGGTTCTCGATGAGCCCCGTGGCCACCCCCTGGCCGTGCCAGGAGTTCTTCACGGGGGTCCAGTTCATCACCGCCACGGGATAGCGGGAAAGTCCCAGGTCCGTTTCCTCCTTGATGACGGCGTTCTTGGTGGATTTGCGGAAGCGTACCCTGCCGTCCTCCCCCTTCCAAAGCTTGATGAGGGAGATACAGCGGGTGTTTTCCAGCTCCTTCTTGGCCAGGTCGCCGCTTTCATAGGCAGTCTCGTCGTCGGGAAGGATCTTACGGATCTCCTCCTCGCTTCTGCCGTTCTGCGCGGCCTGGGCACGGAGCTCCTCCACCGTCTCCCGCATGGAGATGAGGATGTAGGGCTGCTTTTCCACGTTCTTGCTGTTGGGATTGCCGAAGAACACGTTGGTGTTGTCCACCAGCACGCTGACGAAATCCCCGGTAAAGTCCTGCCCGGTACGCACCGAGGGATCCCAGTAGGTGTAGCACACCGCATCTCCCGTAATGGCGGCGTCCCGCAAGGCGCTTGCCAGCAAGGCGTCCATTTTCTGCTTATCCCAGCGGAAATCCGCAATGCGGTTCAGCTTTTCCGTGGTGTCGGATTCCGCCTTGCCGCTTTGGGTGCCTACGGGCATCTCCGAAGAGAAGCGGAGCTTCACCGCTCCTGCCAGCACCGAGGAGGTAAAGAAATCAATGATACGGCGGAAGATGTTGAACACCGGGGTGGGCAAGCCACCCGCCTGAATACCGTCCCACTGATCCCCGCGGTAGAACCGCTCGTTGGTGTTGACTTTATCGTAAAGTCCAATGGAATAGTGATATTCCTTGCCCTTTTCGTAGAGATCCCACTCCTGCGTAAAGGGCTTTTGTTTTCGGAACATAGTCGTTTGTCTCCTTGTTAATATGCGATGAATTGTCCGTACCCCTCCTCTGCGGGCGGCTTCTCAAAGGTATACAGTCCGCTTCGGAAGGGCACGGAGGGCGGAACGGGCTTGGGCACACGGGACATCAGCCCGTACCGCAACGCCTCGGGAGCGTGGGTCAGCTCGTGAGGGGTGTCCGCCGCGTCCTCGATGACGTTGGGGTCGAACCTCAACAGGGGCAGGGTGCGGATGAGATTTTTGCAGGAGCGGAAGATCACCAGACCGGGCGTTCCGTCCTCCCGTCGGCGGAGATACTCCCGTATGACCCGCCAGCCCGGGATGCGGGCGTTGTTGGCTTTCACCAAACGGCTCACTCCCGCTTTGTGCAAAAGGTCAAATCCGCTTTTTCCGCTGTCCTGCCTGCGGTTCCAAAGGTCGGGAGATGCGGCGGTGTAGCGGATGCTTCCCTCCTCGGGGGTGGCGGAAACGATGCGGGTTCCCGCCTCCGAAAGGATGAGGTCCTTCTCGTACAGCTCCCGATACACGTATACCGTGCCGTCCCCCGCCACCGCAAACCAAAGGCAGGCGGTCATGTCCAGCCCGTAATCCAAGCCCCGGAAGCGGATCCACTCCTTCGGAAGCTCAAAATCCGTGCAGGTGTGGAGCTCCGGGTCGAATTCCGGGAAGAACGCCCCCTCGAAGGCGTTCCAATCCCCATAGAGCATGGCCTTCCGCCGTGCTTCCGGCAGTGCCATCAGGGTGCGGACGTATTCCGGATCCCGCTCCATGAGAAAGGTGTTGTCGAAGACCAGGCTTTTGATCATGGTATAGTCCTCCGCCCGTTCCCCGGTGCGGTAGCATTTATCCACGAACAAGCGCTTCACCCAGTCGTGTCCCACGCCCCCCGGATTGCAGGTGAAATACATTCTGGGGCGGAAGGGCACCGTCATCTGTCCCGAGTAGCGGTTGCTTTCCGTCAAAGCGGAAAACTGCCGCTCGGTAAAATGGGTGGCCTCCTCCAGCCCGATGACCTCGTAGGCCTGCCCCTGGAACTGGAGCACGTCGTTTTCCGTGTCACAGTAGCCCAGCCGGATACGGGAGCCGTTGGGGAACCGAAATTCCTTCTCGGCAGAGGCGTATCTTGCCACCCCGTCCAGCAGGGATAGCAAGGGAAACAAATGGTTTTCTCTCAGCTCTCCCAAGGTTCTGCGCAGCAACAGGATCTGGATCCCGTCGTAGCCCAGGGCCAGCAGCACCAGCTTCATTCGCATCGCCCAGCTCTTGCCCCCGCCCCGCGCTCCACCGTAGGCGGTATAGCGAGCCGTGGATTCAAAGAAGAGCTGCTGCTTGGGGTTGGGAGAGATGAGGATC
The DNA here is from genome assembly GCA_015063885.1 of Oscillospiraceae bacterium. Classification (GTDB taxonomy): domain Bacteria; phylum Bacillota; class Clostridia; order Oscillospirales; family CAG-382; genus Coliplasma. Next base: position 34,878 of record SVTH01000012.1, read on the forward strand.
TCCTTGGTTGCGTCCGTCACTTTGCCCAGTCCTCCGCCCTGCCCCGAAAGATCACCGTGGGCACAGAGCCATCTTGTTGCTCCTCCGGTCGGTCTCTGTACCCGTGGTTGTTCTTCAGGTCAAAAGAAAGCACTGCGGCGGGGAGCTTCCCTCGGAACGCCAGCTGCTTCTTGATCTTGGCAATGCGGTTCCATGCCCGCCGCAATAAGGTACCGTAGGTCTTATGCTCCGAAAGAGCGATGAGATCCTTACGGGTGACCCCCAAATAATCCGCCAAGCCTTCAATATCAGCCACCTCCCCGCTGGAGGGAAGATATTCTTCAAAATACCGCTCCAGCTTTTCCTTGCAGTCCTTTCCCGAGGTGAACACCCGAACCGCCGTCTTCGCGGTCGGGGTGTCCCTCTGCGGGTCCTTGGTGTTAGTTTCCATAGGCATCCTCCTTTCTTTGTTTCCCTTGGCCTTTCGCCTTCGACGGGATCATCTTACCACGCAATTTTTAAAATGTCATCTCGTTTTTTTCCGAAGAAAATCCCGCTTTTTTCCAAAGAAAATCCCGCAAAAGTCCACGCAGACCACAAAATTTACATATTTTGCCAATAAAATATATTTTCTGCCACATGTTGACAACCTTCCCTCCCCTATGGTATAATGGGTCTGTAAAAACAGAAATGAGGAATCTTCTTGTCCATAAAAAGAATGGCGACCCGTTTCGCCGCCATACTTCTGACCATATGTATCCTGCTTTCCGTCCCCGCCGTCTTCCCGGGGGAGACCGTCAGCGCCCTGGATTATTCCCTGATCGAGTCCAAGCTGAGCACCTGGCAGTATTATCTCTGCCGTACGGTGATGTCCATCTCCCTCAAGGATTATTTCGATACCGGCGTCCTGCCCTCCATCACCGCAGGGCAGTTCTTCTACGAGGGGGGCTGCGGAGGCTATCCCATCTCCATCATTGCCCAGAACCATTTCGGCATCAAAATGCACTCCGGCTGGGAGGGCAAGGTCTTCGACCACAAGGACGACGTGGTGTATAACAGCTACTCCGACTTGGTGAATATCAAGGGGGAAAGCTACGCAAAAAAGGCAAGCCTTTGGCGCGCCTACGATTCCCTGGAGGAATCCATCGGGGATCACTCCGCCCTGCTGTTGAAGTACGACCGCTACAAGGTGGTTCTGGAGGCGGACAACTATACCCAGGCGGCAAAAGCCCTGGTCACCTCCGGCTACTGCACCGACGATGCCTACGCAGAAAACCTGATCAAATTCATTACCTCCTACGGCTTTGACCAGCTGGATCTGGTCTCTGCCGACGCAAACGGCGTCTACGGCATGATCATGGACCGTTCCCGCCTGGATCTTACCGTGGGGGAAACGGGCACTCTCACCGCCGCCGCTTATCCCGCAACGGAGGCTTCCTTGAACGTGGCCTGGAAGAGCACGGATCCCACCGTCGCCACGGTGGACAAACAGGGCAACGTCACCGCCGTGGGACAGGGCTACACCCTGATCACCGCTACTTATAATGATAAAGAAGCCTGCGCCATCGTTTGCGTGGACACCAACGCCCACGTTATGAACCAGAGCCTTGCGATCTTCAGCGCCCCCACCTCGGATTCCAACTCCCTGGGCAAGCTCACCCGCGGTCAACCCGTCAAGGTGAACAGCGAGGAGATCTTTACCGATGAGGACGGCGTGGCGTACTATTCCGTGTCCGCACGGGTGGGCAGCAAGAGCACCCCCGTCAGCGGCTACGCCTCTGCGGCCAACATTCATATCAGCGGGGACGCCCGCCTTTCCGTAGGCACCCCCACCACCGTGTTCCGTGTGGATCCGGGTGCAGCCTTCCACATCCCCGTGGAGATCTATGCGGAGGAGCTTTTGGAGAAAGCCATGACCTGGCGCTCCTCCAACAGCGCCGTTGCCGCCGTAGACGGCGAAGGCAACGTCACCGCCTTGGAAGAAGGGGTGGCAATGCTCACCCTGGCTTTCGACGGCGTTTCCGCTCTGAACGTCACGGTTTACGTAGGCGGTGCCGCTTATGAAACCTTGGTGACAAACGCAAACGTCTATCTCCGCGCCTCCCCCGATTCCGATGCCGAAAAGCTGGGACTGATCCGCAAAGGCGAAGAGGTCAAGCTGATCCTGGATTCCGGCACCGGCTGGTATCACCTGCTGGCGGTGATCGACGGCGTGCCCATGGAGGGCTACAGCTATTCCCGCTACTTTAACCGTCCCGGCGAGGATCTCCCCTCGGAGGACCCCTCGGAGGACACCACCACGGAGGACACGGTACCTCCCTCCGACGATCCTTGGGAGGATAGCTCCGAAGAAAGCGAGACGGATCCCGTGATCACCTACCGATTGGGGCAAGTCAACGTGGACGACTCCCTGAACGTCCGCAGTACCCCCGGCACCTCGGGTGAAAAGATCGCAAAATTGGGGAACGGCACCCAGGTGATCATCCTGGAAGGCCCCATCCACGTAGAAAGCGAAGCGGTCTACCAAAATTGGTATCACATCCGCTTTACCTACAACGGTGAAGAGATGGAAGGCTACGTTTCTACGGAATATATCCTGTTGATCGGCACCGTGGATATTCCCGTGGAGCCCGAGCCTCCCGAAGAGCCCCTTTACCCCGTGGACGAGCTTTTCGTCACCAACATTCCCGCAAAAACCACCCTGGCCGTCTTCCTGGCAGGCTTTGAGCGGAACGTACGGGTCTTCCGTGCCGACGGCACCGAGCTGAAGGCGGAGGATATCCTTCATACAGGGGACGAGATCCGTTTCTACATCGGTCAGACGGTGATCTATTCCCGCTTGGCGGTGGTGACCGGTGACATGACGGGGGACGGCCTGGTAAACGCCATGGACTATGCCCTGGCAAAGCGCACCGTGATGATGGCCTATACCCCCTCTCCCGCATCGTTGCGGGCAGGCGCCGTTACCGACGGCGTTACCATCCGTGCTATCGACTACGTCAAGATCAAGCGCGTGGTCATGGGCACCTATCAATTCCCTTTCTGAACCATCGAGGCAATTGCCTATGAAGCTGAAATTTGCCGTCTGCGATGACGACGGAGAGGCGCTGAACGCTCTCTCCGAGGCCGTCACCCGCTGGGCGGATCAAAACGGACATATCCCCTGCGGGCGCACCTTCCCCTCGGCAGAGGCCTTCCTCTTCGCCTATGAAGAGGACAGTACCTACGATCTGCTTTTGCTGGACGTGGAGATGCAAGCCCTTTCCGGCATCGACCTTGCCAAAAGGCTCCGTCGGGACGGCTTTGGGGGAGAGATCGTCTTTATCACCTCCCATTTTGAATTTGCGGGGGAGGGCTACGAGGTGGATGCGCTCCATTACCTCACCAAGCCCCTCTCTACGGAAAAGCTGTATACCGTGTTGGAGAAGGCGGCCGCCCGTCTCTCTGCGGAGCCGCCCTCCGTCACCGTGACCTGCGAAAGCGCCACGGTAAAGCTGTATACGTCCCGGATTCTCTACGCAGAGTCCTTCCGCCACGACCTGGTGATCCACACCGAAAAGGGCGACTATTCCACCAAAGAAGGCATTACCGCCTTCGAAGCCCGTGCAGGGGAAGGCTTTTACCGCATCCACCGCTCCTATCTGGTGTCCCTTTCCAAGGTGGTGCGGATCTCCCGTACCGAGGTGACCTTAAAGGACGGCACCAAGCTCCCTCTTGCCAGAGGAAAATACGACGACGTGAATCGGGCGTTTATCGCCTGTATGTGAGGCGTTCCCATGAGGAAAAAGACCTATCTCCGATTAGCGGAATACCAAGCGGAGCAAACGGAAAAGCACCTGACCGAGGTGCGGGTGATCTACAAGGAGATGCGGGGCTATAAGCACGATTTCCATCACCACCTCCAGGCCTTAAAGGGGCAGCTGGAGGCGGGGCAGACGGAACGGGCCTTGGCTTACATCCGGGAGCTGGACGACCGCCTCATGCAGGTGGATACCCTGTTAAAGACCGGCAACGCAGCGTTGGACGCCGTGCTGTCCGCAAAGCTGGCCCAGGCCAAGGCGGAGGGCATTGCCGTCACCCTGAAGGCCGTGGTTCCCGAGGGGCTGACCCTTTCCGACACGGAGCTGAGCATGGTGGTGGGCAATCTGCTGGACAACGCCATTGAGGCCTGCCGCAACGCCGAGGGAGAAAAATTCCTGCGGCTGTACCTTGCCATGAAGGGGAATATGCTGTATTTCTCCATGCTGAATTCCGCCGGGAAGAAGCGCCCCAAGACGGGAAGCCTGTTCCGTTCCCACAAATCGGGGCTCCACGGCTTCGGCTTGCATCGGGCGGAGGCCATCATCAAGGAGCACGGCGGCTGGATCAAATTCAACAGCGAGGACGGCGCCTTTACCTCGGAATTTCTCGTCCCCGCCTTATAAACGCTTGCAATTCGTGTGCCGATTTTGACAGTTGGTGCACGAATTCCCTTTTTTTGCGGTTTCTTCTGCTAAGATGGAAGACGAAAGGAGCTGATCCCTTTGAAAAAGCCAAAAACCAAACCCAAATTCTCCGCCTTCTCCAATTTTCTTTGGACGGTGAAGATGATGACCAAATACTGCAAGTCCGCCCTGGCCATCACCCTGCTGTTGGTCCCCATCGCCGTGGGGTTGCGGTATCTGGAGATCTATCTCCCCTCCTTGGTGGTGTCGGAGGTGACGGCGGGCAACCAATTGTCCCACGCCCTTCTCTCCGTGGGGGCCGTTATGCTGTTGATGCTGTGCGGGTATCTCCTCACCCAAGCCCTGGGGCAGATCCGAACCGCCTCCATGGGCGTCTACCGCTACAAAATGACCGACCTGCTCACCCGCAAGCAGCTTTCCCTGTTCTACCAGACCCACGAGCGGAAGGACGTCCGCGACTTGGCAGATCGCGCCGTCCGCGCCACCCAGATGTGGAACGGAGCTCAGCCCTTGACGGATATGGTCTACCACAGTTTTGGCATGGCGGAAAACCTGCTGGGCTATTTGCTGTTCGGCAGTGTGATCTCCTTTGCCAGCCCCTGGCTGGTGCCCATCCTCACCGTGGCCCCCGCGGTGAACTATTTCGCCACACGGGCCTACAACAAATGGGAATACGCCAACCGCAGTCATGTATGGGAGGTACGCAGGCGGTTAGGCTACGTGGAGCAGGTTCCCGACGACTTTGCCGCCGGGAAGGACATCCGCATTTACAGCATGGCCTCCTGGCTGAAGGAATGCTATAAGGCTCTTTCCGCAGAGCACACTGCATGGGACAAAAAGGAGACCCGCAAAAGCTTCCTTTCCCGCATTGCCGACCTGGTGGTGATCCTCCTGCGGGACGGGGGCGCTTACGCCCTGCTGATCTCCATGTTCGCATCAGGGGAAATCACCGTGGAGCAGTTCGTTCTGTATTTTGCCGCCATTTCCTCCTTTGCCGGCTGGGTGGGCGGGATCATTTCCTGCTGGAACGCCCTCCACAGCACCAGCTTACAGCTTTGCGATTTCCGTGAATACACGGAATACCCGGAGGAGGACGGCACGGGCGAGGCCAAAGCGGAGGATCACCTCCATACCCCGCCGGAGATCACCTTCCGAAACGTGAGCTACCGCTACCACGGCGCAGAGGAGGACACCCTCCACGACCTTTCCTTTACCGTAAAGGCGGGAGAAAAGCTGGCCCTGGTGGGCCTCAACGGGGCGGGCAAGACCACCTTGGTAAAGCTGTTGTGCGGGCTGTACGCCCCCACGGAGGGAGAGATCCTGTACAACGGCGTGCCCCTTTCCCATTTCAAAAGAGAGGATTACTACCGCCTGATCTCCCCCGTGTTCCAGGACGTGCGCACAGCCTTCTTCTCCCTTGCGGAGACAGTGTCCTGCGCCTCCTTGGAAAACACCGACCTGGAAAAAGCGGAAGCCTGCCTGCGCCGTGCGGGGCTGGGAGAAAAGATAGATTCCCTGCCCCAAGGGATCCTCACCCGTCTGAACAAGGCGGTGAACAAGGAGGGCACGGAGCTTTCCGGGGGCGAAGCCCAAAAGCTGATGCTGGCGCGAGCCCTGTATAAGGACGCTCCTTTGCTGATCTTAGACGAGCCCACCGCCGCATTGGATCCCCTTGCGGAAAGCAGGATCTACACGGAATTCAACCAAATGGCCAAGGAAAAGACCTCCCTGTTCATCTCCCACCGCCTGGCCTCCACCGCCTTCTGCCACAGGATCTTACTGCTGGAAAAGGGGGTCATCGCCGAGGAGGGCTCCCACGCGGAGCTTCTTGCCAAGGGTGGGAAATACAAGGAGCTGTTTGACATCCAAAGCTGTTGGTACCGGGACGACGAGGAAGGAGGTGCCCGGGCATGAAGTTAAAAGAGCATTTGCAGATCTTTGCCCGGGGGGTGAAGTACGCCTTCGCCCTGGAAAAGCGGCATACCACGTTGGTGATCCTGGATACCTTTTTATCCTCCATCACGGGGTATATCCCCATCTATTTCTCCGCAAAGATCATCGACGCCTTAGCGGAAGGGGCACCGACGGAGACCGCCGTCCTTTACGTGGTGCTGACGGTAGGTTTGGTGTTCCTTGTGAAGCTGTTGAACACCTACGTCTCATTGGCAAAAGACATCTCCTCCGGAATGTTATGGCGCGCGGAGGACTGGTCCTACTCCAAAAAGGCTATGGACATGGCTTACGAATCCATTGAGAATCCCGAGGTTGCAAGGCTTCGCTACCGCGTCCGTCGGGAAAACCAAACCGGGCAGAACCTTTGGCGGCTGTATCGATCCATCGAAGGATTGGTACGCGACCTTACCAAGATCACCGCCTCTCTGGCGCTGACGGCGTCCTTCTTCGCCCTTCCCTCCATTCCCCTTCTTTGGAAGCTGGCTATCCCCGCAGGAATGCTGTTGGTGCTGGTCACCCAGATCTTCACCACGGGAAAAACCGCAAAATTGGAGCGCAAATTCCAAGAAGACAGCGTGGATATGAACATCCTCTCCGAGCAATTCTACGATTACATCCAGCATTACGGCGCGGGGAAGGATATCCGCCTTTACCGTATGGGGGATTTCCTGGCAGATTCCTACGTAGAGCTGGAGCGGAAGTATTGGGAAGGGAATCTGCGTCTTGGTTACAAAAACGCCCTTTGGGGCATCCCCGCAACCATCCTGAACCACGCCTTGAAGCTGGGGCTCTACGCCGTGCTGATCTACGCCGCCTTGCAGGGCGGGGTGTCCGTGGGCTCCATTGCCAAGTACGTGTCCTGCCTGATGATCCTGGCGGGCACCTTCTCCGGCACCGTGCGGAATATCCAGCTCACCTTTGACAACAACCACTACCTCAAGCGGTATTTCTCCTATTTCGATATCCCCAACAAGATGTACAAGGGCTCTCTCACCGTGGAAAAGCGGGAGGACAACGAGTACACCGTGGAGTTCAGAAACGTCAGCTTCAAATACCCCGGAGCGGAGGTCTACGCCCTGCAAAACGTGAATCTGAAATTCAAGATCGGAGAAAAGCTTGCCATCGTGGGGATGAACGGCTCGGGCAAGACCACCTTCATCAAGCTCCTCTGCCGTCTTTACGACCCCACAGAGGGAGAGATCCTGCTCAACGGCGTGAATATCCAAAAATACGATTACGACGAATATATGTCCGTGTTCTCGGTGGTGTTCCAGGATTTCACCCTGTTCTCCTTCAAGCTGGGGGAGGTGGTGGCCTGCGGGAAGGACTTCGACGAGGAAAAGGTAAAGGAGTGCCTGATCAAGGCCAACTTCGGGGACCGCCTTGCCACCCTGCCCGACGGGGTGCATACCTACCTTTACAAGCATTACAGCGAAAACGGCGTGGAGATCTCCGGGGGTGAAGCCCAGAAGATCGCCTTAGCCCGTGCGCTTTACAAGGACGCCCCCTTTATCCTGCTGGATGAGCCCACCGCGGCGTTGGATCCCATTTCGGAATACCGGGTGTATTCCAACTTCAACGCCATCTCCGGGGACAAAACGGCGGTGTATATTTCCCACCGCTTGGCCTCCTGCCGCTTCTGCGACAAGATCGCCGTGTTTGACGGGGGTAAAATCGTTCAGACGGGAGATCACGAATCCCTGCTGGCAGACACCCAAGGGAAATACCATTCCCTCTGGAACGCCCAGGCGCAGTACTACAAGGAATAAAAAAAGAACCACTCTGCAAGGTATCATTCCTTTGCAGAGTGGTTTTTCGGTTATGAGAACAGCTTTTTCAGCAGCTTGATCTGCCGTGAAAGGATCTTCAAGACAGAGATCTCGTAATTGGTGGTCTCCCCGTCCTTGGTGCAATCCACCTCGTAGAGCACCGCCCGCAGGACGAACCCGCCCTTCACCTTACGGTCCAGGCGGTAAGGGGCAACCAACAGAAACGCCAAAAGCAATCGGCGCAAGCATTTACCCATGGGTTTTCCATTCCTTTCGTGAGTTTAATCGTTGCGGATCAGCTCCCCGCTGCCTTCCCGCAGGACCTTCTTCAGGGTGGCCAGGTCGGTGATCCGCTCCTCGGTGAGCAGCCCGCCCCTGCCGATATCCTCCACCTGGTGAGCGTCGGAGCCGCTGCACTGCAACAGCTTATGCTGAGCGGCGTACATCAGCGCCAGGTGGTTTTGGGAGTTGTGGCGGGGGTTGCCGTTGAACACCTCCACCCCGTCCAAAAAGCCGGGCATGGCACGGGTGAGCCCCGGGCGGTAAGGATGGGCCTGGAAGATGAGGATGCCGTTTTCGTTTGCCAAACGGCGCAGGGTGAGGAGATCTTCTTCATAGATATGGGGATGGGCGTAGAAAAATTCCTCGGTGAGCCCGTACAGCAGGTACTCGTTGTAGGCACCGTCGGGCTGAAGCTCCATGCCGAACAGCACGTCGAAGCCGATCTCGTCCCCGTAGGCCTTGGCGGCGCGGTAACCCTTCAGGAAGGTCTCGATCTCCTGCTCGGGAGTCTCACAGCCGTGGACCTTCATGGAGTGGCGGTTGTAGTGATCCGTCATCACGAAGCCGGAATAGCCCGCCTCTGCGTACAGCTTCACCATCTCCTTTGCAGGCACCTTGCCGCAATGAGAGGTCTCGTCGGTGTGAACGTGGGTATCGAACCGGAACATGGTCATTTCCTGCCTTCTTTCGTTTTCAACCCGCATTATATCATACTCTTTCCCTTTTTTCAATAAAAAAATGCGGGATGGCGGCAAAAGTTCATAAAACATCTCATTTTTTGTGATGATATGGAAATCTTTTCTATGTATTATATACTCGAGAGAATTTTCGGAGGTCTCGCAAATGCTTGCTCTAAAGAACATCACAAAGGATTATAAAACCGGAGATACCGTGGTACAGGCGCTGAAGGGCGTCAGCATGGGATTCCGTGCCAACGAGTTCGTTTCCATTCTGGGTCCCTCGGGATGCGGAAAGACTACCCTTTTGAACATCATCGGCGGCTTGGACCGTTACACCACGGGTGATCTTTGCATAAACGGCAAATCCACCACCCGCTTCCGCGACCACGAGTGGGACACCTACCGCAACCACTCCATCGGCTTCGTGTTCCAAAGCTACAACCTGATCCCCCATCAGACCGTTCTCACCAACGTGGAGCTGGCCTTGACCATCTCTGGCGTTTCTAAGGCGGAGCGGAGAAGAAGAGCCGTTGAGGCTTTGGAGAAGGTTGGCCTTGGCGACCAGCTGAACAAAAAGCCCAATCAGATGTCCGGGGGACAGATGCAGCGTGTGGCCATCGCCCGCGCCATCGTCAACGACCCGGAGATCCTGCTGGCAGACGAGCCCACGGGCGCTTTGGACACCGCCACCTCCCTGCAGATCATGGAGATCCTTCGGGAGATCGCTTCCGACCGCCTGGTGATCATGGTCACCCATAACCCCGAGCTGGCGGAGGCATACTCCACCCGCATCATCCGTCTCCAGGACGGTATCCTCCTTTCCGACTCCAACCCCCTGGAGGCAGAGAAAGCAGACAAGCAGGTGAAGGAGGGCGCCAAAAAGAAGAAAAAGCCCCTCTCCATGAAGACGGCCCTTTCCCTCTCCTTGAACAACCTGATGACCAAGAAGGGCAGAACCTTCCTGACCTCCTTTGCGGGGAGCATCGGCATCATCGGCATCGCCTTGATCCTCTCCCTGTCCTCCGGCATCAACGCCTTCATCGACGACATCCAGGAGGACGCTCTGTCCTCTTACCCCATCACCCTCCAGCAGGAGACCACGGATTTCTCCTCCATGTTCACCGCCATGACGGATGCGGAATCCAGCGCCAACCGCCCGGTGAAGGACGGGGTGATCTACGTGGACGACTCCCTGGTGAACATGATGTCCGCCATGATGTCCACCACCAAAAACGACCTGGCCTCCTTCAAGACCTACCTGGAAGCCAACCGCGAGCAATTGGGAGACGCCGTCAGCGATATCCGCTACACCTATAATTTCAATATGCAGATCTATTCCGGAGACGGCCTTACACGGGTCAACCCCACCACCATCGTGGACAACATGGGCGACTCCGTTTCCGGCATGATCGACATGATGTCCTCCGCCAACTCCCTGTACGCCAGCACCTACACCTCCACCATGAACATGTTCCGTGAGATGCTGGACAACAAGGAGCTCCTCCAGTCCCAGTACGACGTCATCGCCGGTAACTGGGCGGACGGCACCCACGAGGTGATGCTGGTGGTGAACGAGAACAACACCGTCACCAACCTGATGCTGTATACCCTGGGTATGCTGGATCAGTCCGAGCTTTCCGACCTGGTGAACAGCGTCCTTTCCGGCAACAAGTTCGATAAGGAATACCCCGAATACACCTACGAGGACTTCCTGGGCATGTCCTTCTACATCGTGCCCAACAGCGATTTCTTCGTGAAGACCGACGCCACCTACGAAAAGGACGGCGTGTCCTATCCCGTTTGGCAGGATATCCGCGAGACCTTCGGCTTCGACCAGGAATCCTTCACCAAGGAGCATGGCGTGGAGGTGAAGATCGCAGGTATCATCCGTCCCAACCCCGACGCCATGTCCACCTCCCTCATGCCCGGCACCATCGCTTACAACGGCGCTTTGGCCTACGAGATCATGGATCTGGTGAGAGACTCCGAGATCGCCGTTCAGCAGACGGAGACCACCCCCGATTACGACGTGCTCACCGGTCTTCCCTTCGACGACGGCCGATACGACAACCTGTCCGACGGGCAGAAGCTGTTCTTCTTTGAGAATTGGCTGAAGGACAACACCAAGGCCAAGGCGGAGATCGCCCTGACCCTGCTGGCATCGGAAGCAGGCCTGCTGGCTCAGCAGGAGGTTTCCGCCATGACGACAGAGCAAAGGATCGCCTACGCCATGGAGCACTTCATGGATCTTTCCAAGGTGAAGCCCGAGACCTTCAAGGCCTTGATGCTTTCCCTGATGGAAGCCACCATGGGGAATGAATACAACCAGTACAAGGATTACTTCGAATCCATGGCTCCCGAGCAGTTCGTGGGCATGCTGGAGCAGTCCGGCGGTCTGAACCCCGACAACGCCACTCCCGAGTCCGCACAGGCCATGATGGAATACTTCGCCAAGCTTCCCGCAGAAGAGGTGGAAGCCATCGTGGTGGCTCTGTATGCGGCCAACCTTTCCGAGAATATGGAAGCGGAGCTGTTGGAGCGTTACACCACCGCAGAGCTGGCCGCCATGTTCGACGAGCTCTACCCTGCCCTGGAGGAGGAGACCAAGCTTCTGCTTTACAAGGAGCACATGCCTCCCATGCTGTCCGAATCCACCCTGCCCCTGAGAAGCATCGACCTGGGCTTCGTGGACCTGGATTCCCCTGCCTCCATCTCCATCTACTCCAAGGATTTCGAATCCAAGGACAAGGTCAGCGCCTTCATTGCGGATTACAACGCCAAGGTGGGCGAGGAGGGCGAGATCGCTTATACCGACATCGTGGGCATTATGCTTTCCTCCGTCACCGTGATCATCGACGCCATCTCCTACGTGCTTATCGCCTTCGTTTCCATTTCCCTGGTGGTGTCCTCCATTATGATCGGCATCATCACCTATATCTCCGTACTGGAGCGCACCAAGGAGATCGGTATCCTGCGTGCCATCGGCGCCTCCAAGAAGGATATCTCCCGCGTCTTCAACGCCGAAACCTTGATCGTGGGCTTCTGCGCAGGTGCCATCGGTTTGATCATCACCGTACTGCTATGCTTCCCCATCAACGCCATCATCCATTACTTCTCCGGCATCGAAGCCATCAACGCCGCCCTTCCTTTGGTAGGCGCCTTGGCGCTGATGTTCGTCAGCATCTTCTTCACCTTTGTCGCAGGCCTTGTGCCCTCCAAGATCGCCGCCAAGAAGGACCCCGTCCTGGCCCTCCACGCAGAGTAAAAAGCGCAAAAATTCACCCCAAGGGTTTGCCCCTTGGGGTGATCTTTTTATGCCGCTTGTTCTTGGGAGCTGATCAGGTTGCCCGCCTCGTCGTATTCGGCGGTGAACACAGGCACGCCCCACTCGGTGTAGCATTCATACTGCAGAACGCCGTTTTCGTGATACCGCTTGTCATACCCGTTTTGGTCGCAGTCGTAGAAATACTCCATCCATACGGAACCGTCGGGATAGTAGGTTACGGCACCGTAAGAGCCGTCCGCATGATGCTTGGAATGCTCGTGCAGATGCTTCTCACCCAAGCCGTCGTATGCGAAGGTATAGGTCTGATAGGCATAGCCCTCGCTGTCGCGCTTTCCCTCGTGAATCAGGTCGCCGTCCGCATCGTATTCATAAGACTCCACAGAGCCGTCCCGGTAATACCGCTCCAAGCGGGAAAGGTATTCGCTGTCGGAAAGCAAGGTGTAAATGCGGGTCTCATCGAACTCCTCCCCGTACTCTTGTACGGTGCGGGTGTGCTTGGTCAAATTACCGTCTTCGTCGTAGCCCTTGTAGAGCTCTTCGTTCCCGTTAAACGTCCGCTCGTACAAAAGCGCACCGCTTTCGTAGTACAGACATTCCGTGCCGTCTCCGTTGGCATCCAGAGAATGGGTTTTCTCCAGTTTTCCGTTGGAACGATACTGCTCCATATAGTCGGAGCCGTCCTCGTAGAAGCAACGGTACTCCAACAAATACACGCCGTCACCGTCATTCGCATACTCCCAGGTCTTTTGGTAGCCGGGAGCGGACTCCCGCTGAGCGATCAGAGTGCCTGCAGGATCGTACTGCCGTTGGGTTTGTACCTCTCCGTCGTTGCGAAGGGATTCCGCCAGATACTCGTTTCCGTTTTCGTCCAGCTCATACCTGTCAAACCCGAGATCGTTGCCGTATTCATCCGGGTAGTCAAGCCGGCGGGAATAGGAAACCACGTTCCCCTCTGCATCGTAAGAAAGATAGGTGGTACCTTCCCCTTCGCTCCAGCGCTCTTCATAAGTCAGAACGCCGTTTTCGTTGTAGAAGCGGTTGTATCCGTTGCCGTTGCCGTCGGAGTAATACTTCTGAGCCATCACGCCGTTGGGATAATACTCCGTTTCGGAATAACTGCCGTCTGCCCCGGAGAAAGACTCTCGGAGCACCACCGATTCTCCGTCGTCGTTCAGGTCATATTGCAGATCCGTCCAGTTGCCGTTCTCGTCCAAACGGCCCTCGCAATAGAGATAGGGATTTCCGTCCCGGTCCAGCTCGTAAACCTTGTTTGCCACAAGCTCATGCTGCGCATTATAAACGTCCTCGGAGTCCATCCATTCCAAACCGTCGTCGTTCAGGGAATATCTTCTCTGCGTGTAGGAGCCGTCTCCAAAGTAGTCAAACTCGTATCGAAGATGCCCCACAACGGTTCCGTTCATATCGTACTCTACGTACTTCAGAAGGTAGCCGTCAGGATCGTATTCCTGTTCGATCCACAAGGCGCCGTTTTCATAGTAGGTCTTTTCCATGCCGTTGCAACCGGTCTCTTGGTAGAATTCCCCATACAGGGTGCCGTCTTCGTAATATTCCTTCCACCACTCAACGTCATTGTCTTCGTAAGCTTCCAGTCTCAGATTGCCGTTGTCGTGGAATTCCTTCTCGTGGGTCATGAATCTGCCGTCGTCATAATAGTAGCTCTCGTAAACCACCGTTCCGTCGGGCAGATAGTAAGTCTCACGGTTGCCCTCGTCGCAATAGCCCTCGTAGTACGCCGCCAGGTATTTGTTTCCTTGCGCGTCATACTCGTAGCGCCACTCCTTGGTATCGGCTTCCCAACCGTCATCGGAGAAGGTCTCCTCGTAAACGGGATCGCCGTCCGCATCCATCTGGATGCTGTAAAGCACGTTGTCGTATTCGTCATACCGTGCAAGAGAATACAGGAACTCCTCCTTCCCGCCGTACTGCTTGAAGGTATACTCCTGGGTGATCCCCGTCTCCTCGTCGTAAACGGTCTCGCGGCGGGTCCGCTCCAGCAGGTTGCCCTCAGAGTCGTAACTGCTCTCTATCGTTCCGTTTTCGGTATACTCCGTCACCCGTGCAAGATACTCGTATCCGTTCTCGTCGGTCTCGTAACTGCGGCATGCCAGCAGCTCTCCGTCCTCGGAATACTCGTATTCATAGCGAACGCCGTAGGTCACGTTCCCGTCCGCATCGTAATAGGTCTCGAAGAGCACGTCGCCTCTTGCATCTCTGCAGGACTCGTACTCCAGCTTGCCGTCCTCATAGTAGCGCTTATTGTAACGGCCGCCGTCCGCAAGCGTTGCTTCCTCGTAACGCAACGTGCCGTCGGGATAGTACTCCCGTCTTTCAACGGTGCCGTCCTCTCCTTGGAAGGAATACGCTTCGTAGGAGCCGTTGGGATAGTAATAGACGTCGTAATATCCATCTCCGTCCATGCGGCCGTAGACCATCCGCAGCCACTTGCCGAATTCGTCCCATTGATACTCATAATGAGCGTAATAGTAACGGCCTTCCTCTTCGCCCTCCAAACGGACAAGGTCGCCCTCCCGATACTCCTCGTGGCGCCAACTGCCGTTTTCGTAGTACAGATCGCGGGAAACGATCCGAGGCTCCGTATCTCCGTACTGCTCGTAGGAAATGCGGATCTCGCATCCGTCTTCGGTATAGACCTCCAGCCACTCGCACTTTTCCACGGAGCCGTCAGGATTGTAGTAAGTCGTACGGACGGTCTCGGAACGTTCATTGTATTCCGTGCGGCAGTACAAATATTCGCCCTCCGAAGAATACGCATACTCCAACCGTTCTACCATCCGATCGCCTTCAAAAACAGACTCGGTACGGTAGCCGTCTACAAAATTGCCCTCTTCGTCGTAATACCGATGGTAATTGCTTTCGCCGTCTCCGCCGCTCTCCTCCCGCAGGATACCGCCCTCATAGCGTTTCTCCCACCAGCCTTCGGCGGTGTCTTCTCTCTCGCAGATCAACTCACCTGCGGGGTCGTAATTTTCGTGTCGGACAGAGCCGTCGGGATTATAGATCGTTGCCTCGGAAAGATACTCCGCTTCTCCCGCCTCAAAAAGGTATTTCCTGCGGATCTTGACACCCTCGGAGGTGACCTCCGTCTGCACACGCTCCTGACGGACCAAAACGCCTTCGTTGTAGGAGCGGGTGTATTTCAAATCGCCCTCCCCATCGTATGCAGACTCGTAGGACAGCTGCCCCTTTTCGTCGTAGCTCCTGCTCTCCCTGCTGCCGTCAGCATAAAGGAACTGCTCTTCCGATAAGGTCCCGTCGGGATAATACCCCGCCGAGCGCACGTCCCCGCCGTCATACCATTCGATCTCCCGCTCCAGAGCCTCTGTGCCGTCCTTGGTGCCAACGTAACGGCACAGGCGGGTAAGCTTGCCTTCTTCGTTATAATCGTACGTGACGCGGTAGAAGGCTTCCGGGACGCCGTTTTGATAGCTCTTCTCCCCTACGATGTTCCCTCGTTCGTCTTTTTGACGGGAACCGTTGATCACACCGTCCGCTCCGTAACTGCTCAAGGTATCGGAGGTGCCGTTTTCATGGTAGGTATACGTAATATAGCCTTCCGACTCACCCTCGCCGTTGAACTGCTCCGTCCGCACGGTAAGTCCGTTTACGTGGGTATATACTTGGGTAGCAACCAATCTCCCGCCGTCATAGGTGGCAGCGGATGCCACAGTTCCGTCCTCGTTGAGAACCAAGCCGTACGTGCGGTCGGAATCTACCCCGTCTTCATCCAGTACAACACCCTCCAGAATGGCGTCCGCTATTGCCTGCTCTTCGGGAGAAAGGTCGTCGTAATCAAACATATATGCGCGGAGCACGTCCTTGGCCTGCTCCTGCTCTGCGGGCGTTCCGCCCATTACCTGCACCAGAGCGCACTCCTTTTGGGGAACAAACGTAAGCTCTCCGCCGCGGGTGGGCGCCAACGTCCCCACGTATACCTGATACGCCGCCAGGAAGCAGTTGGTGTACACTCTCCCGTCGCCCGTAATGGGCATGACCTCTGCCATCCCGGCAAGCAACGCCTGCCCGTCCTCGCCGATGACCACGTAATTGCTGTAGCCGCAGAAGGTCTCGCCGAAGCGGTACACGTCGCCCTCCAGCAAGGCGGTCACGCCCTGAGGAACCTTCCGCTCCCAGGTGGGGACAGTGTCCTGCCCGGGAAGCTCCGGGATGATCCCCTCGATATACCGCAAGATCAGCACAGCCTCGTGAATATCCACTCTCCCGTTGCCGTTCAGATCCAGATCCGCCTCCGTCACACCCTCGGGCAAAGACTCGTTGCCAACCAGATATGCCAGCAGCCACTTGAGATCGCTTTCGTCCACCACGCCGTCTTCATTCAAGTCTTGAGCGGGAGACGCCGCCGCAAGAAGCCCCGTCAGCGACAACGTGAGCAAAAGCACTGTCAAAATGGTCAATAGCCGCTTCATAAACAACCCTCCGTTTCATATATGCTTACAGTATATCACTTTTTTACAATTTGTCAAGTGAAACTGCCGTTTTCTTTGTGCAAAACGGCGCACAAAAAAGGACCCTCCCGCGGGAGGATCCTTTTCATCATTCAATTAAGAATTAAAGAGCGGAGGACTTGATCTTGGTAGCAACTGCACAGCCTGCGATTGCAACAACTGCCAGAACTGCGAATACCAGGATACCTGCGTCGCCGGGGCCGTCTTCTTCAGCAGCAGAGCCGAAGGTGATGGTGCCGATCACAGTCTCGGAAGCTGCATCGGTAGCCAGATCAACGGTGTTTGCCAGAACGACGTCGCCAACCTTAACGTTGCCCACGATAGCAAAGTTGTCGGGGTCTTTATTGCCGCAGTACAGCAGGAAGCCGTCAGCGGGAGCGGTGAGAGTCTTAGCAACGCCTGCACCCTCGATAGCGGTAACGGTGTAAGCGCCGTCAACGTTCTCAACCTTCAGAACCACGTACTCGGTAGCATCGAATGCAGTGTGAGCGTAGCTTGCACAGCTGTTGCCCTCGCCGGTGATGATCTGGCATCTGTAAGCGTTCCAGCTATACAGATTTACGTGGGTAACGGAAAGAGTGGTTTCGGCAGGAGCTTCGGGCTCGTCGCCGCCTTCAGTAGCAGCTGCGTAGATCTCGATCTCGTCAAGGAAGAACCAGGTGCTGTTGAGATCGATAGCCAGACGAACGTACTGTGCGGACTGACCGCTCAGATCGAACTCAACCCAAGCAACGCCGGGCTGGAACTCGGAAACGGTAGCAACGTCGGTGAAGGTTACGCCGTCGTTGGAAACCTGTGCGGTAGCGGAGGTGGGAGCGCAGATGCCCCAGTCAGCCTGGTCTACGATGTGCATACGAACGGAGCCCAGATCGGTAACCTCGCCCAGATCGATGGTGGGAATAGCAACGCCGTCTGCGGCAGTATTGGCATTTTCGGGTTTGTCCGGATTGTACAAATAACCGAACCAAACGCCGTTCTCGGAAGAGATGGCATCGGCGATCACGCCGTCAGTCATGTTTGCGCAGTAGTTACCATTTGCGACGTTAAGCGTTGCGTTGAGAACTTCTTTGCCCAGAGCCAGGTTAGCGTCTTCTGCGGAAACGAACATCATACCGCATACGGAAGCAACCAGAGCAACGACAAGAATAGTTGCAAGAGTCTTTTTCATGTGTGTTTCTCCTTTTTGATTTTTTTGGTGAAATCATTTTACACCTTTTTTTCGGGTTTGTAAAGAGCTTTTGAACATTTTCTTAAATTATCATTGCCAAAAAACTGCTTTTTGCACAATATTTCGAGCCGCTTTTTGTGCATTTCGACGCTGAGAGGAAATTGCGCTGTAGAAAAAAACGCAAGTCCGTTTTCACGGACTTGCGCATAAAGGGAATCCCTTTTAGGTTCTTTAAGAATTAAAGAGCGGAGGACTTGATCTTGGTAGCAACTGCACAGCCTGCGATTGCAACAACTGCCAGAACTGCGAATACCAGAACGCCTGCGTCGCCTGCGCCGTCTTCAGCGGAAGGAAGAACGTCGGGATAGAAGGAAACGGTGCCGTCCTTGAGAACGATGTAGTCGCCTTCGGTCAGACCGCGTGCGATCCACTTGCAGCCGGAGAAGTTGTTGTCAGCAGCAACGTTACCGCCGGTGGAGATGGCAAGGAGGATCTCGCCTTCGCCGAGGGTCTCGGTGCCGGAGTGTCCATCGGGCCAGGGGTTGACCTTGCTATAGATCACAACGTATGCACCGGTCTCTGCGTCGTACTTAGCCTTGATCAGCTGAGCGTTGCGGAAGAGCTTGCCGGTCTCACCGTCGTTCACACTCAGATCCAGCTCGCCGTCGGTGGAATCGAAGATACCGATACCGGGGTTGGGAACGGAGTGCTCGGTGTAGGCGTAGCCTACGCCGGGATCTTCAACGTAGTTGCCCTCGGCTGCGGCGGTAACGCCCAGCTCGGAGAGGAACAGCCAACCGTTCTTGAAGCTTGCAACAGCCTTTACGTAACGAGCGTTGACTGCAATACGGGCAGAGAAGTCAGCGGTGAGAGCTGCGGTGGTGGTCTCTGCAGCGTCATCAGCAGCCTTTACCAGGTTGCCGGAGTTGATCTGATAGTAGTTCACACCGTCAACGGAAACGTAGAAGTTAACCTCGGGCAGAGCGATCATGCTGTTGGAATCCTTGAATGCGTTCAGGGTGATCTTGGAGATTGCCTGAACGGAACCCAAGTCGCGGATCAGCTCAACGGTAGCGGGAACAGCGGCGTCAACACCGTCGGTGTGGGTGAAGCCCTTGTTCTCGAAGGAAACGAAGCCTGCATCGCCGAATGCGGTTGCGCCTGCGGCGTCGTTGCCGTCAGCCAGCTTAGCCAGAGCGTCTTCGGAGTATGCCAGGGAGCCGTCCAGAACCTTTGCGGTTACGTCAGCAGCTGCGGGGGTCTCGGGAGCTTCGGGCTCTTCGGAAGCAGCGGCGGTACCCATGATCTCAACCTCGCCAAAGAATGCCCAGCCGTAGGAGGTGATTCTCATCTGAACGTACTGTGCGGTAACGTCCAGGTCGATGGAGAAGGAATGATAGTTCAGGTCTTCGAGAGCCTCAACGGTCTCGTCATCCAGGTTCTGAGTAGCTGCCAGCTCATAGTTCTCGCCATCGTTGGAAACGTAAACCTCGATGGTGTGAGCGGGCTGAATGCCGTTGGCCTTGTGCTTGTAAGAAACGTAATTGAGAGCTTCGAGATCGGAAGCGGCGCCCAGATCAAAATTGATGTAAGCGTAGCCGCGCTCAATCTGCTCGGGGGTGTTCTTGGTAAAGCCAACCCAGCAAGCGTCGGAATACTCCGCCACAAGCTCTGCACCGTCGGTCAGATCGTAGTTGTCATCGGGGTAGGAAATGGGAGCGTTGGGATCGTAGCCCCAGTTCACGTCTGCACCGCCCATGCGGTACTGCTCGGAAATCTCGTAGGTCTTGCCTGCAACCAGGTTGGTAGCCTCAGCGGAAACGAACATTACGCCGCAGAGAGAAGCAACCAGTGCAACAACAAGAAGAGTCGCAAGTGTCTTTTTCATGTGTTTTCTCCTTTTTTGGATTTTTGGTTGAGTATATAGTACACTATTTTCTCGCATTTGTAAAGAGGTTTTTCACAAATTCTTTATATTTCCTTGATATTTTATTGACATTTGTTAATAAAATTCATTATAAACGGCAAAGAAAAGGAGCTTCCCGAGGGAAACTCCTTTTGTTTAATTCGGTTTCAGAATCAAAGAGCGGAGGACTTGATCTTGGTAGCAACTGCACAGCCTGCGATTGCAACAACTGCCAGAACTGCAAATACCAGAACGCCTGCGTCGCCTGCGCCGTCTTCAGCAGAAGGAACAGCGTCGGGATAGAAGGTGATGGTGCCGTCCTTGAGGACGATGTAGTCGCCTTCGGTCAAACCGCGTGCGATCCACTTAGCGCCTGCAAAATCATCGGTGCCCAGGTTGCCCTGAGTAGAGATAGCCACCAGGATCTCGCCTTCTGCCAGAGTCTCGGTGCCGGTGTGGCCATCGGGCCAAGCATTGACCTTGCTGTAGATGACCACGTATGCGCCGATTTCTGCGTCGTACTTAGCCTTGATCAGCTGAGACTGCTTCAGCATCTTGCCGCCCTCATTCAGGGTCAGATCCAGCTCACCATCCTCGGGATGGTAAACAGCAATGCCGTAGCCTTCCAGATAAGAATCGGTGTAAGCATATGCGGTATCGGGATTCTCACCCTCTGCGGTAGCAGCGGTAACGCCCAGCTCGGAGAGGAACAGCCAACCGTTCTTGAAGGTTGCAACAGCCTTTACGTAACGAGCGTTCACTGCGATACGGGTGGAGAAGTCTGCGGTCAGGGCAGCGGTAGCGCTCTCTGCAGTGTCTGCAGCGGGCTTAACCAGGCCGCCTGCGTTGATCTGGTAGTAGTTCACGCCGTCAACGGAAACGTAGAAGTTAACCTCGGGCAGAGCGATCATGCTGTTGGATTCGTTGTAAGCGTTCAGGGTGATCTTGGAGATAGCCTGCACGGAACCCAGGTCGCGAACCAGCTCAAGAGTAGCGGGAACAGCGGCGTCAACACCGTCGGTGTGGGTGAAGCCCTTGTTCTCGAAGGAAACCAGGCCTGCATCGGAGAATGCGGTAGCGCCTGCGGCGTCGTTGCCGTCAGCCAGCTTGGAGAGAGCAGCTTCGTCGTATGCCAGAGTGCCGTCCAGAACCTTTGCGGTCACGTCAGCAGCTGCGGGGGTCTCGGGAGCTTCGGGAGCTTCGGGCTCGTCCTCGGAGGGGAGCTGAGTGCCGGCGGGAGCGAAAACGATGTTACCGAGAGCGGTCTCGGAAGCAGCGTCGGCGGTCCAATCGAAGGTGTGGGAATAAACGATGTCGCCAACCTGAACGTTCTGAGCGTTTGCAAAATTGGTGGGGTAATTTTCGTTGCCGCTGTACAGGTACATCACGAAACCGTCTGCGGAAGAGGTCATCGTCTTAGCTTCGCCGTTGCCCTCGATCTGGGTAACGGTGTAAACGCCGTCTACGTTGTCAACCTTGATAGCAATCCACCAATCGCAACCGTAGTCGCCGTTGCCCAGGTTATGGCAGTTTCTGCCTTCACCGTGAGTAACCATATCGAAGTAGGTACCCCAGGAATACAAATTCACGTGGGAGAGCTGGAACTCCAATGCGCCTTCGGGCAGAGTCTCTTCTGCAGATACGAACATCATACCTGCGCAAGACAGCGCCAGAACACACGCAAGGAGGAGTGCGAGAGTCTTTTTCATTTGTTTTTCTCCTTTTTTGGATATTTGGTTGAGTTTATCATACTATATTTTTTTACGTTTGTAAAGAGCTTTTTAACAGTTTCTTGATTTTTTGTTGCCGAAACACCGCTTTTCACACAATTCCTCGACTCTGTTTTTGTGCACTTTGTCACCATCGGCAAAGAATGCGCAAGGAACAAGAAAACGACTCCCCTGTTACGGAGAGCCGTTACTATGCTTGATTGCTATTGATTAGCCTCTGACCTTAATAGCCACTGCCGCGCCGGCTACTGCCAACAAGCCCAGAACCATGAACAGCAGAACGCCGCTGTCGCCGGGGCCGTCTTCAGAGGTCTCGGAGGAAGTTGCAGAGGATTCCGCGGGAGTGGTAGAGGACTCTGCGGGAGTCGTGGAGGACTCTGCAGGATCAGAAGTCTCTTCGGAAGAATCGTCGGGCTCGGAAGGAGTCGTAGAGGACTCGTCGGGCTCAGAAGTCTCTTCGGAAGAATCGTCGGGCTCGGAAGGAGTCGTAGAAGACTCGTCGGGCTCTTCGGAAGACTCATCGGGCTCGGAGGGAGTCGTAGAGGACTCGTCGGGCTCAGAAGTCTCTTCGGAAGAATCGTCGGGCTCGGAAGGAGTCGTAGAGGACTCGTCGGGCTCAGAAGTCTCTTCGGAAGAATCGTCGGGCTCGGAGGGAGTCGTGGAGGACTCGTCGGGCTCGGAAGTCTCTTCGGAAGAATCGTCGGGCTCGGAAGGAGTCGTGGAGGACTCGTCGGGCTCAGAAGTCTCTTCGGAAGAATCGTCGGGCTCGGAAGGAGTCGTGGAGGACTCGTCGGGCTCAGAGGTCTCTTCGGAAGAATCGTCGGGCTCGGAAGGAGTCGTGGAGGACTCGTCGGGTTCCTCGGAAGAATCATCGGGAACGGAAGGAGTCGTGGAGGACTCGCCGGGAACGGAGGTCTCTTCGGAAGAATCATCGGGAGTGGAAGGAGTCGTGGAGGACTCACCGGGAACGGAGGTCTCCTCGGAAGAATCATCGGGAGTGGAAGGAGTTGCAGAGGACTCACCGGGGACGGTGGTCTCGTCGGTAGGCTCGGAAGACTCTTCCTTAACCTCCAGGTAAGCGATGCCGTAAGCACCGTTGCCGTTCAGATCCAAGAACTCGGTCACTGCGTCAACGTTGGCAGCACCCTCAACGGATGCGGTGGGGATATACAGACCTGCCAGGGTAACGCCCTTAGCCAGCTTGAAGGTCAGGGTAAGCACCAGGTCGCCATCCTTCAGAGGAGTATGGTTCTCGGGGTTACAGATATTCAGCTCGATAGCACCCTTCACGCCGGGCTTCATAACGGTCAGGTTATCAAAGCCGACGGGAGCGGAGGTCAGGCAGTCGATCGCCAGCCCTTTCTCATCCTTTTCGGTGAGGAGGGTCAGCTCGTCCTCGTTGTAGTACAGATCGCCGTAAACGTAGTTCACAGCCTTGCCTTCAATACCTTCAACGGTCAGTACAACGGTAACGGTACCGTCCTCATTGGTCGTAACGTCCATGGCCCATTCAAAGTCTGCGTTAGCTTCTGCGCCAACGAGAGCCTCCAACTCAGTCTTCAGCTCTTCCACGGGGTCGGAAGCGGACGCAAACATCACGCCGCAAACGGAAGCAACCAAAGTCAGAATCAGAAGGGTCGTAAGTGTCTTTTTCATAAATTTCACTTTTCCTTTCTGAGAAGACAATTTTTTCATTTTCTTAATGATATCACACTTTTCATAGTTTGTAAATAGCTTTTTAAGAAAAAAATCAATCTTTTTCCGCCAAAATATGTAAAATCTCCCGAATCAGGCTCTCGTAGTCCTCCCAATTCAGGCTGACCACGTCGCCCAGCCAATGGCCGTCGGTGTAATACTTGTCCGTCTCGGTGTTCTTCAGCACCCTGCCGATGAGGGTGTCCGTCACCTCGTCTCCCCGTTTGCCGCGGAGCATCTCCAAAAGCTCGTACAGCCAGATCCCCTTCCGAAGCGCCTTGTAGCGCAGGGTCAGCAGAGGCTTGCCCGCAGGAGAAGGATAGACGAAGTTGGTATCTCCTGCCGCAAAATCGCCGTAGCGGATGTCCTTCCGGGGGTCGTCGTTCCAAACGGTGTAGTTCCACCGCAGGAAGCCTTGCATACGACTCCAGGAGGTGAAGGCGCCGATGAACAGGCTCTCGCACAGATCACTGCGCAGGAAGGTGTTGGGCCAATGGGGCACGCAGCACACGTACCACAGGAAGCGCTTCCCGGGCATGGTGTCGCGGTATTTCCGCAACAGCTCCAAATGGGTGAACAAATGGCCGGAATAGGGCACGAAATCGTAGATCTCTTCCCCGAACTCCTCGATGAACTCGGAGTGGTTGAGAGCCGCCTTGAAGCGGAACTCCGGCTCCACCCGCATCAGACGCTCCAGGGATCTGCGGTATTTTTCCAGATCCGCAGGCTCGTCCGCCGCAATACGCACCTTTTCCATCTGCCCCGTCTTCTTGAAGTAGTCTGCCAGCAGGCGGATGTACTGCTCCAGCTCCTCCTCGGTGCGCAGGAACTTATAGGTGCCGTCGGTCTCGTCCAGGTAGCGCACCCGCAAGGCGTCGGGGTCCTCGGGGGCAAGTCTGCCGAAGCCCGCCTCCTCCACGCACCACACGTTGGAAAGTCCGTAGAGAGAAAGCTCATCCTTGATGCCGTACTTGGCACACAGATCCACGTATCTCTGCAAATGAGTAAAGTCGGCAACCAGTTCCCCGCCTGCGGTCTTCCGCAGGGGAACGATGGAATACTCAAACAGGTTGGCCTCCATGCGATATTCACGGAAGCAGGACTGCCCGCCCCACGGAACCTCGGTGACCACCAGGGTCACGGCCTTCTGTCCCAGGTCTGCCAGGGACTTCACGTAAGGCTCCAGTGCCGCAAAGTGCTCGTCGCTCCACAAACGCACCTCGTGCTTGCGGGCAATGTTGGAAAGATGCTGCCACAGGTCCAGGTAGAACTTGTTCTCGGAGGGCTTGTGCATGGTCACGGGGAAGACCTCGATCTCCGCCGTTACCTCGCCCACCTTCTTTTCATCCTCGAACATGGTGCTTTCGAACAGGGCCAGAGTGACCGTCCGCTTCCCTGCGGGAGCGTCGGCGGGGATCTCTACCTCGCAATACACCCCACGGGTATATTCGGCGGCCTGCTCGGTGACCTCGTCGTCCAGAAGCGCGTCCGCACGGAAATATCCGTCGTCGCAGACGTGCATATCTTCAATATGGAGGGAAACTCCCTCGGGAGCCGCCACGCGAAGGGTGGGAATGGCGCCCTTCTGAGAGAGATGGGGAGCGTTCCCCACGTTCAAAGCCCAGGCGGTATCCTTGCACACCAAAAGCTGGAAGGAGGCGTTCATCCCCCGCGCGGTAGCCAGGGAGATGGTTTTTGGCATTTCGTCGATCTGTGTGGGATGGAATTGCTGATAAGAGCCGTGGACCAGCTTAAAGGTCTCCGGAGCAAGCGCGTAACGGGTCATGTGTTTTCTTCCTTTCTATATACGTCCTCAGCAAAGGCCGTAAGCCTTCGCCAGTTTTTCGAATGCGGGGAGGGAGCGCTTGATCTGATTTGTGGACACGCAGTAGGAAATACGCACGTATCCGGGACAGCCGAAGCTGTCGGAGGGGACCAGTAGCAGCTCAAACTCCTTTGCCTTCTCGCAGAAGGCGGTTGCATCCTCCACGGGAGATTTCACGAACAGGTAGAAGGCGCCGTCGGGGTATACGCAGGAGAAGCCGTAGGAGGTAAGGGCGCCGTACAGCAGGTCGCGGTTGGTACGGTAGACCTCCACGTCGGCAGTCTTGCCCAAAACGGAGGGCAGCAGCTTCTGCATCATGCTGGGAGCGCAGACGAAGCCCAAAGCTCTTCCCGCACCGCAAACGGCGGCGTAGACCTCCCCGAATTCCGCCATGCGGTTGCAGACGGCGATGTAGCCGATACGCTCACCGGGGAGGGACAGGGATTTACTGAAGGAGTAGCACACCAGGGTGTGATCGTAAAGGTTGGTGAGATAAGGCACCTCTGCGGAGGGATCGTACACCAATTCTCTGTAAGGCTCGTCGGAAAGCAGGAAGATGGGGCTTCCGTAGGCTTCACTGCGAGCCTTCAGCAGGTCGCAAAGCTTTTTCAGGGTCTCGGCGGAAAGCAGTGCCCCGGTGGGGTTGTTGGGAGAATTGATGATGACCGCCTTGGTCTTGGGGTTTAAGATCTCCTCCAGGGCGGGGAAATTGATCTGGAAGTCTCGGAGATCCGCAGGAACCACCCGCAAAACCGCTCCCGCTTGCTCTGCAAATACCCGGTATTCGGGGAAGAAGGGGGCGATCACCGCCACCTCGTCCCCGGGATTGCAAAGAGCGTTCAGGGACACGGTGAGGGAGGCCGCCGCACCGCAGGTCATATACAGATCTCCCGGGCGGATGCCTGCGCTGAAGCGCTTGTTCAGATCCTCCGCAATAGCCGCCCGCACGTCGGGAGCGCCCTGGGCGGAGGTATAGCCGTGGAGGGCGACGGGGTCCGTCTCCGTCAGCAGGTGCACCAAGCCCTGCTCCACGTCCTTGGGAGCGGGAACGCTGGGATTGCCCAGGCTGAAATCGAACACGTTCTCCCGCCCGATCTCCGCCGCTCTCTTATTGCCGTATTCAAAGGTCTCGCGGATGATGCTGCGCACCTGTCCCAGCTTGACCATTCTCTCGTTGATTGCCATACGCTTCTTTTCCTTTTTTGCAGTCTCTTATAACGGCAGTATAGCATACGGGAGGAAAAAAAGCAATGTTTTTTCTCAACCTTTTCCGTAAGAACGCATATTTTCAAAGAGCTTTGCCAGGTCCGCCTTGGTGAGCACACGGGAAGCGTCCAGCATCCCGTCGGAGGCCGCCCAGATCCCCGTGGAATCCGCAGACACCAGCGCCGTGCACGCCCAGGCGGGGGTGGTGTTCAAGTCGGAAAACTCCTGCTTGGGAGACAAGGCGGGGGTCCCCAGCATCCGCATAGCCATATACACCGCATCGGCGGCGGTAACGGGGGCGTCGGGGGAGAATTTTCCCTGCTCCAGGTACACCCATCCCGTGGCAATGGCGTTCCGCAGGAAGCCCTTCTTCCCGGAGGAAAGCCCCTTGTCGTCCAAAGCCTCGGTGTCCGCCGCGGCGGTGACCCCCTCGTCCTGCCCCATGAGACACATCATCATCACCAGGCAGTCGATCTTGGAGACGGTGGCTTCGGGATCGAAATAATACTTTCCCTTTTCCAGGCGGTAGGTCATTACGTTCTCCCCGCAAAGGCGGATGGCGGCGCTGTGAACGGGGGAATCCGCAAGATCCTCAAAATACAGCCCCGTTTCGTTTTCCGCCACGGTGAAGGTCACCTTGGTCTCGGGAGAGGTACTGCCGTAACGGTCGGCGGCAATATACGTAAAGGAATCCTCCCCGGTAAAGCCCTCTTCGGGACGGTACACCGCTTCCCCGTTCACAATTTCCACAGACCCGTGGCGGGGGTAGGCCGCGATGCGGTACAGCACCTCGTCACCGTTGGGGTCGGAGCCGCCCAGGGGAGCAAAGCACGCCAGGTTCTCCAAGGTCTGCGCCCGCAGCTCCTTCGTCACCGGCGGGAAATTGGCGTCCTTCCCCACGGTGATCACGCAGGAAAGCTCCCGTTCCTCCCAGCCGGGAGCCTTGGCGGTGAAGGTAAAGGTCTCCTCCCCCGTTTTCCCCGCGGGGACGTATTTCAGAAGATCCAAGGAGGATACGGGCACCGTCTGCCCCGACAGCACCGCTACCCCGCCCAGCATGAGGACCCCCGTTTCCGGCAGAGTCGACACCACGATATAGGAGGTCTCCTCCCCCGTCAGGGCACAGAAGTCCGCCGAGGAGAAGGACAGATCCTCGTGCAGCGCCGTGTGGCGGTAAAGGATGGCTTCCTCCCGCAGGTGCTCCAGCCCCGGGGAAAGCTCTCCCGAACGGGAGGTCTCCCCGCCTCCGGTGCATCCCGTCAGCAAAACAGCAACTAAACAAAGTATGATCCAAAATCGTTTCACAAAAAACACCCTTCCTTTCTCTTTATTCTTATTGCATTTTTCCTTCCGATATGCTACAATGAGGAAAAAGAACGCAGGAGGCAGGATATGGGAATCACCTTGGAAGAAAGCGCAGTCCTTTTGGAGCAGATCCTCCGGTCCTCCCGCCATGTCCTGTTCTTCGGGGGCGCAGGGGTTTCCGTGGAAAGCGGGATCCCGGACTTCCGTTCCGCAGACGGGCTTTACAATACGAAATGGAAGTATCCTCCCGAAACGGTGCTGAGCCACAGCTTTTTCGAGAGCCACACCGAGGAGTTCTACGAATTCTACCGTGAGAAGATGATCGCCCTGTGGGCAAAGCCCAACCCCGCCCATAAACGCCTTGCGGAATGGGAACGGGCAGGCAAGGCTATTTCCGTCGTCACCCAGAACATCGACGGGCTCCACCAAATGGCGGGAAGCTGCGTGGTGTACGAGCTCCACGGCTCCGTCCACCGCAACCGCTGTATGGAATGCGGGAAGCTCTATGACGTCCACGCCGTGGCGGACTGCGAGGGCGTTCCCCATTGCACCTGCGGCGGGATCATCAAGCCGGAGGTGGTGCTTTATGAGGAAGCCCTGGACGACGAGACCGTAACGGGTGCGGTGAACGCCATCGCCTCGGCGGACACCATGATCATCGCAGGCACCTCCCTGCGGGTCTACCCTGCCGCAGGGCTGATCCGCTATTTCGGCGGGGAGAATCTGATCTGCATCGACCCTGCCGCCAAGGAGATGCGAGGCGCCGTCACCCTCCCCCACCCGGTGGGCAAATTGTTTGAAAAGATACATTTATCATAAAGGAGTGCATCCATGAAACGTTCCGAGATCAACAAGATCCTGCGGGAGACCATCGCTTTCCTGAAGGAGCAGAACTACGCTCTGCCCCCCTTCGCTTACTTCACCCCCGAGGAATGGGCGGAAAAAGGCCACGAATACGACGAGATCCGTAACAACATGCTGGGCTGGGACATCACCGACTACGGCCACGGGGATTTCGACCGCATCGGTCTGTTCCTGTTCACCATCCGCAACGGCAATTTGAAGGATCCCAACTGCAAGAAGCCCTATGCGGAGAAGTACCTCATCTCCAAGGAGGATCAGGACAGCCCCATGCACTTCCATTGGAACAAAATGGAAGACATCATCAACCGCGCAGGCGGACATCTGATGGTGAAGGTATATAACTGCGGCGAAAACGAAGAGCTGGCAGACACCCCCGTCACCGTAAACCTGGACGGCTGTGTGAAGACCGTTCCCGCGGGCACCGTTCTCCGCCTCCTCCCCGGCGAATCCATCACCCTGCCTCCCTACCAGTACCACGAGTTCTGGGCAGAGAAGGGCTACGGCCCCTGCCTGATCGGCGAGGTCTCCATGGTGAACGACGACACCAACGACAACCGCTTCTACGAGCCCCAGGGCAGATTCCCCACCATCGAGGAGGACGAGCCCCCGCTGTATTTGCTTTGCCACGAGTATCCCGCGGCGAAAGACTGAGGGTCGCTTCGCTCTCACCCGAAAACAGGTTTTCGGGTGGTTTCCACGTCCCTTCCGCGGGACGTGAGCCCCTTACGGGGTTCGCGGCAAAGCCGCAAATTTTTCTCGCTCGTTAGCCACGGCGAGAAAAACCACTGTCGGTGTCTTTTCATGCGGAATGAATCCGCATGAGCGACGCAAATTGATTGTATGCGCTAACGCGCAGGGGGATCTTTTTATGGAGCAATACGAGGTTTTCTACCGGGACACCCTCATCGGGCACCTCACGGTGGACACGGCGACCAATCGCTACCGCTACGCCCCCAACCCGGAAGGGGTGCGGGAGGTGGAGGACACCGCCTGTCTGCTTCGGGTGATGCAGGAGGGCACGGAGGGATTTGAAGATCCCATTCCCTTTTTCCAAAACCGCATTTATAATATGAAGCGTTGGAACCTGACGGTGGTGAACTACCAAACGGACAATTACGCCATGCGGCTGCTCCCGTCACACGGGGAAACAAATCCATAAAAAATCCCAAAACCTCTTGACAAACAGGTGAGAATGTGATATGCTTTGTAGTGCTGACTGCGGGGAAAGCCTCTGTCAGCACTACGGGCGTCGCGTCGCTTCGCACCATACGGAGGGATATCGAAGCGGTCATAACGAGGCGGTCTTGAAAACCGTTAGGGAGCAATCCCACAAGGGTTCGAATCCCTTTCCCTCCGCCATCTCGTAAAAGAGAATATTTGATTTTATCGTCACCAATGCGGAAGTACTCAAGTGGTGAAGAGGCGCCCCTGCTAAGGGTGTAGGTCGGGTAACCGGCGCGAGAGTTCAAATCTCTCCTTCCGCGCCACAA
>SVTH01000013.1 GCA_015063885.1 Oscillospiraceae bacterium
CCCCCCCCCCCCCTTGTAGCAAAAACGGGAACGCCGTCAAGCGTCCCCGTTCTTTTTTTCGTTATTGCTGAGGGAACAGCCCTGCCTCGGGATCGGTCAGTCCCATCAGGGAGTTATAGAGCGCCGTAGCGCCGGGGTAGGTGCTTTCCATCTTGGCCATCAGCTCGGTCATGTTCATCTCCTTGATGTCCACGCCCTGCTGGGGAGCGACTACCTCGGGGGTGCCGGAAACGAAGGTGCTCTCGGTGGTGAGCGCCAGGTCCATAAAGCCCGCAATGGAAGCGGACAGGGACAGGGTGGTCACAACGCCTGCCTCGGTGTCCTGATAAGTACCGTTGATGACGATGGGAATGGAAAGGCTCATGCCCTCCACCTGGGAGGTGGTGTTGATGTCGCCCTTATAGGTCAGCTTCTTGGCCTCGTCCGCAGTCAGCGTGAGATCCGCGGTGGTGGTGTCCCCGTCGGAAACCATAGTGGCTTCCACCTTCATGCTGGAAGCCGCTACGGTGAAGGTGCAAGTGACCTCGTCGGTCACCGTGGTGCCCTCGGTAACGGAATACTGCAGAGTGGTCACGGCGCCGTTGACGGCGATGGCAAACTTGGTCACGCCGATCTCCGCGCCGTTTTCCAGCACGGAAAGCTTCAGCTGGTAGTTTTTCCCTGCCGCCACGTTGAGAACCAATACCATGGTCTTTTCGGTGCCGCCGGAAACCTCGACCCCTTCGTCGTTCATCAGATCCCCGGTGCCCAGCAGATCGGTGAGCCCGCTGTCCGCCATGGTCTTGTCCAGAACGTCGTCGAACGCCTTTGCAGTCTCGGGATCCATGGTGATGGTGTAGGTATCTACCACGTCGCTCTTGGCGATGAGGATCATCTCGTCGGTAAACAGCTCCTTAACGGAAGCCTCCAGAGCCTCCAGCACGCCGTTGGGAATGCCGCCCGCCTCCATATCGGTGAGAGAAGCCAGCCCGCCTGCCGCGGCGGTGAAGGGGGTGTCCTGTACCCCGGGGAGAAGCAGGTACTGCAGATTCTCGTCGGAATACTCCTCAAACTTGATCTCGTCCCCTGCGGCAAACCAGGTGCCCACGGTGTTGATCACGCCGCCCTTGTTCTTGGTTACCGTTTCCTTGCGAACAGGCTGATCCCCGATCATGCTCACGCCCATGGCGGCAAGCTGGTCGATGGAAAGGGTAGCCGTCTCGGTGCCGTCTTCATCGGATGTCATAATGGAGAAGAGGGGCATACCGAAGGTGGATTCCATGGGATCAAAGTAGGTCTCCAGGGTGCAAAGTGCTTCCCAGAACAGCTCCGCATGGGTGGGGGGCTGAATGGTCTCCGTCTCACTGCTTGCGTCTGCGCCCTCCTGCTGACAGGAAGCCAGGAAGCAGGTCATGGTCAGAAGCGCCGCCAGCAGAAACGCCAAGGCTTTCTTGGAAAAGAATACGTTTTTCATTTGATTTCCTCCTTTTGAACGGGGGTCTTTTTTTCTTTTTTACGGTTTTTGATCCATCCTGCCAGCGCTATACAGCCGAAGGCGAACAGCAGTCCCGTCAGGGCGCCGCCGCTGTCAATGAGCACGTCGGTGAATCTCCCCGCACGGCCTTGGGAAAACAGCTGGATCCCCTCGTCCGCAAGGGCGGTGAGAACGCAGTACCCAAAAGGGACGGTCAAAAACACACTTTTTTTCTTGGTAAAATATCTTGCGGTAACACAGCACAGGAAGCCCAACAGGGCAAATTCCAGAAAATGGGCCGCCTTCCGCACGAAGCGCACCACGTTATCCTCCGTGGGCTCCACCTTCACCGCGGGCAGGATCTGCTCCACGGAGGGGCGGACCACCTCTACCACGGCACCGCTTTGCTTGGCGGACTCCTCGCCTCCCTTTAGGGAGTTGGAGAAGATGAAAAGCTGGGCGCCCAGAGTGCACAGAATCAGCAGAAGGGCGATCACCTGCCGCTTGGTAGGCTTTCTCATACGGAGCCGCCTTTCAGAAGCTCCTCCGCCGCCTTCCGTACGGTGTCCGTTACCGTCAAGCCGCCCATGATGCGGGCAAGCTCTCCGATCCGTTCCTCGTAGTCCAGCAGACGCACCTCTGTCTGGGTCCTGCCGTTTTCTTCCTTCTTGGCGATGCGGTACTGATGGAAGGCGCAGGCCGCCAGCTGTGCCGCGTGGGTGACGCAGATCACCTGGGTGTTCCCCGTGTTGGCGATCTGTGCCATCATCCGTCCGATCTTCTCGTTGGTCTTGCCGGAAATACCGGTGTCGATCTCGTCAAAGATCAAGGTGGGGGTCTGCATCACGTCCGCCAGCACGCATTGCAGGCAGAGCATAATGCGGGAAAGCTCACCGCCGGAAGCGATCTTCCCAATGGGACGGGGTGCTTCCCCTGCGTTGGCGCTGACGGAGAAATCGATCTCGTCCATGCCGTAGGGGGTGGCGTCTCCTGCTTCTGCGGAGATCACGAACCGTACCTTGGGCATATCCAAATCCGCCAAGGCTTCTTGTATCCGCTTGGAAAGGAGCTCTCCGCCCCGAACGCGGGCGTGGTGTAACGCCTCTCCCGCCTCCTTTAACAGGGCTTCCTTTGCCTTCAAGTCTTTTTCCAGCTGGAGGCAATCCTCCCCGCAGTTTTCCAAAAGCGCCAGGTCTGCGGAGGCTTTTTTCAGCTTCTCCGCCAGCCCCGATTCGTCGGTTCTGTATTTCCGTTCCAAAGCGGAAAGCTTTTCCAAACGGTTCTCCACCGCCGTCAAGCGCTCCGCCGTGTCCTCCATGTCCGCCGTGTAGGGGAAGAGACTGTCCGCAATATCCGTCAGCTCCGCCTTCACGTCCTCTAAGCGGGCAAAATATTCCTTACATTCCGGCAGGACGGAAGCCAATCGGTTCACCGATTGCATGGCGGTCTTCAGCTGTGCCATGGCGGAAAGGTCGCTTCCGTACAGGGCGTCGTAAGCCCCGTGGGCGTTTTCCGTCACCTTCTCGCTGTTGGCAAGCAAAGCGTGCTCCGCCGTCAGCTCCGCCTCTTCTCCGGGGCGGATCCTGGCCTGCTTCAGCTCTCTCACCTGGTATTCCAGAAGATCCTTCCGCTCCGCCAGCTCCTCCGCCTTTTCTTTGCGTTCCTTCAGCTCTCTCTGCAAGGTGCGGCATTCCCCGTAGATCCCTGCGTAGGTTTCCAAAAGAGCCTCGTTCTTGCAAAAACGGTCCAAAAGATCCCGTTGCTTCTCGGGAGAGGCCAGGCTTTGGGTGTCCTGCTGACCGTGTATGTTCAAAAGCAGTGCCGCCGCCTCTCTCAGCTTGGAAAGGGGAACCGTTCTGCCGTTGATCTTGGCGGTGCTTCTGCCGTCTGCCGTCAGCTTACGGCTCAAGAACAGCACGCCCTCCTCCTCGGGGGTGACGTCCAGCTCCTCCAGGGCCTTTTCCAAATGGGCGGGGAGCTCAAAGACCCCCTCCACCAGGGCGGATTCCTCCCCGGAACGGATCAGCTCCCGCTCGCCCCGGGCACCGCAAAGAAGCCCGATGGCGTCGATGAGGATACTTTTACCCGCACCGGTTTCCCCCGTAAAGGCGCAAAACCCCGCCGAGGGCTCCAGGTCGAGCCTTCGGATCAGGGCGATGTTTTCGATATGAAGGGATGTCAGCATAAAAAGCCCCTTCCTTTCCCGGGTTCCCTGTCAGTTGCCCTCTCCGCCGATCATGGCGGAAAGCTCTGCGCAGATCTTCTCTGCGCCTTCGTTGGTCTTGGCCACGATCAGCACGGTGTCGTCTCCCGCCAGGGTGCCCACGCAATTGGGAAGCACCATGGCGTCCAAAGCGGCGCCCACCGCGTTGCCCATCCCCGTACGGGTCTTCAGAACCACCAGGTTGCAGGCGGCCTCCGCTCCCGTAGCGGCGTGGCGGAGAATGGGAATATAGGTCTCGGAGAGGATCTCCCGCTCCTGCTTGGGGGAGGTGTGGGCGCGGTATTTATACACCCCGTCCTCTCCCACGGATTTTATCAGATTCAGCTCGCGGATATCCCTGGAAACGGTGGCCTGGGTCACGGAAAAGCCCCGTGCCGCCAGCATTTCCTGCAAAAGCTCCTGGGTATCCACGGAATGCTGCTCGATGATCTCCAGGATGGCCTCCTGCCGTCTGTTTTTCATAGTGCACTTCCTTCCTTGGATCTCACGTCAATTTCTTCATCAGGGCTTCGTAAAAGCCTGCGTTTTTCAGCTTCAAAAGCTTTACCTTGTCCTCGCTCTGCCGAACGGTGAGATGGCTCTTTCCCCGGAGAATGGGGAACAGATTGCTGTCTACCGCCACGGTGGCGTCCCCTTCGATCTCCACCTGCAATTCGGAATCCGGGGAGAACACCATGGGGCGCATGGCCGCCAGGGTATGAGGCGCCAGGGGAGACACGCAGAAAGCGTCCAGCTTGGGGTCGATGATGGGCCCTCCTGCGGAAAGATTGTAAGCGCTGGAGCCCGTAGGGGTGGAAATGATCATCCCGTCCCCGCGGTAGGAGCACACCTCGTTGCCGTCGCAGAACAGCCGCAGACGGATCAGGGTGCCCGGCGTTGCACGGCAGGCAGCCGCTTCGTTCAACCCCGTCATGGTCTGCAGGGGAACGTCTTCGCCTTCCACGGAGGCGTCCAACAGCATCCGCTCTTCAATGCCCGCTTTCTCCAGCCCCGCCAGAAGATGGCACTCCGAGATCTCCAATTCCGTCATATATCCCAGGGTGCCGAAATTGATGCCCACCAAAGGGATCCCCGTCTTTCTTGCCAACCGTGCGGCGGCAAGCATGGTGCCGTCACCGCCCAATACCACCACCGCATCACAGCCGGAATAGGCGGCGTGGGTGGGGAGATAGCGGATCTCGTCGGTGGCAAAGGAGCTGTCGGAGGTGAACAGGGTGTACCCCATATCCTGCAATAGGGTAGCCACCTTGTTGAAATCCCCCTGATCCACGGGCCTGCTTTGGTTGGGGTACAGCAGTATGGTTTTGTACAGCATGGGACTTCACTCCTTCCGCCAATAGGCCAGGTATTCCCGATTGCCGTCCCCGCCCAAAATGGGGGAGTCGGCGTGTGAAATCAGCTTCAATCCGTGATTGCTTCCCTCCGCCTTCAATTCCGCCAGCAGGTTGCGAAACAGCTTCCCGCTTGGGTCTCGGACGATGCCGCCCTTTCCCACGTGCTGTTTCCCCACCTCGAACTGGGGCTTGATGAGAGAGACAAAGCTTCCCCCCGACGGCAGAATATCCGCCACGGCGGGGTATAAAAGTCTTTGGGAAATGAAGGAAACGTCCGTCACCACGATATCCACGGGACGGGCAAAGTCCTCCTTCTTCAAATAGCGGGCGTTGGTCTTTTCCATATTGCACACCCGCCCGTCGCAAAGCAATTTTTCGTCCAGCTGTCCGTGACCCACGTCCACGGCGTAGACGTAAGCGGCGCCCCGTTGCAGCAAGCAATCGGTAAAGCCCCCGGTGGAGGCGCCCAGGTCCACGGCAGTCATGCCGGAGACGTGGATGCCGAAGGTCTTCAACGCCCCCTCCAGCTTGTACCCCGCACGGGAGACGAAGCCTTCCTCCTCCGATTCCGGAAGGGTCACTTCCATGCCCTCCTCCACGAGGAACGAGGGCTTTTCCACAGGCTTGCCGTTTACCAGCACCCTGCCTTCTTTGATAGCCTCAGCGGCCTTGGAGCGGCTTTTGCAATAGCCGTTTTCCGCAAGAAAGAGATCAATGCGCAAGACTGCCCACCATCCCTTCCGCTTCCTTCGCCATCTGCTCTGCGGTCATGCCCAGGTCTTCCAAAAGCTCTCGGGTGGTGCCGTGGGCGGGGAACTGCCCCGCAATGGCACGGATGAACACGCATGCGTCCTTACAAAGCCCCGCTTCCGCAAAGGAAGAGACCAGAGCCTCGCTTACGCCGCCTTCCCGCACCCCTTCCTCTGCAAAGTACAGAAGACGGGCGCCTTGGGCAAAGGACGCCAGACGGGAAACGTCCAAGGGCTTGATGCGGATCAGCCGCACCACTCTTGCGGAGATCCCGTTGCTCTGCAACGTCTCCGCCGCTTTCCGCACCTCTGCGGAAAGCCGTCCGTAGGTATAGAACACCACAGCGGGATCACAGCCGTAATCGTACACCGCCAGGGTATCGTCTGCAAACATTGCCTCCATAGCGCAAGGCGCTTCCTTCCCGCGGGGATAACGCACCGCCGCAGGAGAGGGGAGGGACACCGCCTGCTCCAGGCAGGTCTCCAATTCCCTATAGGTCTCGGGGGAATACACCGTAAACCCGGGGATCTGATTCAAAAACGCCGCGTCGAAAATGCCGTGATGGGTGGGACCGTCCTCCCCCACCAGGCCCGCACGGTCCAAAGCGATAACGATGGGGAGGTTCTGCAACGCCCCGTCGTGGATCAATTGGTCGTAGGCTCTCTGGGCAAAGGTGGAATACACCGCAAACACAGGCTTCATCCCCTGCCGCGCCAAGCCGCAGGCGAAGGTCACCGCGTGCTCCTCCGCAATACCCACGTCAAAAAACCGCTCCGGGAAGATCTCCGCAAAATCCGCAAGCCCCGTACCGTCGGGCATGGCGGCGGAAATGGCGCAGATCCGCTTGTCCTTTCTTGCCAGCTCACACATGGCGTGGCCGAAGGCGGCGGAGAAATTGCCCCCTCCCGAGGAATAAGGCTCGCCCGTGGCAGGGTCAAACCTGCCGATGCCGTGGAACAGATCGGGACGGGCCTCCGCAAAGGAATATCCCTTACCCTTCTGGGTGAGGATATGGATCACACTGCAATGGCCGTCCTCCTTGGCTTCGCGGAGGACAGTTTCCAGCAAGCCCTCGTCGTTGCCGTCCAGGGGGCCGTAATAGGAAAGTCCCATGTGCTCAAAGAAGTTTTCCCGTACCAACAGATGCTTCAGCCCGTTCTTCACCCGGGTGGCAAGCTTCACCAGCCCTTTTCCCACCAGGGGAATGTGCAGGAAGAAGCGCTTCACCCCGTTTTTCAGACGGAAATACTTTCCGCTGTTGCGGAAGCGGTTGAGATAGGTATCCATGGCCCCCACGTTGCGGGCGATGGACATGGTATTATCGTTGAGAATGACGATCAGCTTGTTGTTCCCCGCGCAGTTGTTCAAGGCCTCGTAAGCCATCCCGCCGGTGAAGGCACCGTCCCCGATGACGGCAACGGTATAGCTGTCGTCCCCGGAAAGCCTTTTCGCCGCGGCAATGCCGATAGCGGCGGAAACGGAGGTGGAGCTGTGCCCGCACCCGAAGGCGTCGTATTCCGACTCACTGATCTTGGGGAACCCGGAAAGCCCGCCGTGCTTCCGCAGGGTGGAAAACTGCTCTCTCCGCCCCGTCAGAAGCTTGTGGACGTAGGCTTGATGCCCCACGTCGAAGATGATGCTGTCCGCAGGGCAGTCGAACACACGGTGCAACGCCACCGTCAGCTCTACCACGCCCAGGTTGGCGGCCAGGTGACCGCCGTTTTCCGACACCACCCGCACCAGCTCTTCCCGTATTTCATTGGTCAAATTCAAAAGCTCGTCCCGGGGGATCTTCTTCAGATCGGCGGGGGAGTGGATGGATTCCAGCATATTCTTTCCCGCCTTGACAGGGCAGGTCTCCTTATTTTCTGAACAAACACATGGCCTTGGCCACGATCATCACAATGTTGTCGCTGTGCTTCATGGCAAAGCTCTTACAGGCCGCCTTGCCTCCCACCGTCATAGCGGAGATCAGGGAGGTCACCGCCAGGGAGTACCAGAACGCCCCGTCGGCAAACAGCTTGGCAACGATGGCGGCACCCGCCGCACCGGTCACGACGCCGCAGATATCTCCCACGATGTCGTTACACACCGAGGACACCTTGTCGGAGTTTGCCACCAGCCAAACTCCCTTCTTTCCCGCACGGAGGCGTCTCGCCGCCATGGAATGGAAGGGGGAAGCGTCCGCCGTTGCCACGGCAAGCCCCACTGCGTCAAACAAAATACCCAGCGCAATAAAGAAAAGCAGCAGTAAAATGGCAACGACAATGTTGGCGTTCGCCGTGACCTCTCCCATAGCTACCGAAAACACGGCAGAGATGACAAAACTCACAAGAAATGCCGTTACAACCCATCTTACCCTGCTCTTTTTCTTCGCATCCTTTTTACTGGGAGGCTCTTTCCCCGATTCGTTGTTCTTTTTCAAGATAGACATTTTGATGATCCTTTTCTTCAGGCCCTTTCTTAAGAACCTTTTTTGAAAAAAAGGTTCTTAACAACTCCAAAAAACTTTTCCTGCCGAAAACTGCCGTTTTCGGAAAAATACACCGATGGACTCTAACTTCCATCGCGAAGCGATTACAATAAATTGCGTCGCTTGCCCGAATTCATTTCGGGCAAAAAGACACCGATCATAGTTTTTCTCCCCGCGGTTAGCGGAAGGAGAAAAATTCGCAACCGTGTTGCGAACCCCGTAAGGGGCCCGCCCTGCGCGGAAGCAGGGCGAAAATCACTGAAAAACACTCGTGTTTTTCAGTGGGCGCTTTTGCGCCACATATGATGGCGACGCGAAGCGTAAACTTTGCGGCATACGGTCAAGCAGGTTTTCCCCGATGCGGTTACCTTCCGTTACCGAAAGGCGGTTCCCCATTAAAACCGACGCCGGTACATTACTGTATCCGGGGCTTGATTGCCTAAGAGAGTCCGCACTGCAATCCGCTTCGCGCCTGTGATTTTCAGCCTAGGAGATTTCCTCAATAACCTCGCGCCGCCTAATCCTTTTTTGCAACTACAATTTCAAATTTTCGCCGAAGGCGAATCTTATCCGCTGCACTCACTCAAGGCGGGCTACACCATCCACAGCGTCGAAAACATCGCACCGCGCAATGGGTTTAATCTTTAGACTGTAGGTGAAACGGTCAATTCCGTGCCCACAGAAAAAAGCCTCCAAAGCCGTTGGAACCTTGTATCGCATGCCATTGCGAGCGGCCCACCGGCCCATTTCTCCCAGCACCCACCCCAGACTGGGCGTAAGAAGCAAGCACAAGGAGCTTCATCGATTTGCCGTTTCGTGCGTTTTTAGGCACACGTTCGACGGTACTTGGTTAACTAGGATACTGCGCCATCTTTTTGGGTTTATGATCAGGCAGGTCGCCCTGCGTAGATCTGCAAATTAATAGGTTCTTGTGATGATGTAATCACAATAGGCACACAGCGCTTCCTTTGCCTCGCTGTGGCCAAAGCCGTCCAACAGTCCCTTTGCTTTCTTACAAAGGGCGGACGCGTAGTCGTAAGCCTCCGCTTCCCCCAAAAGGGACACGAAGGTGGATTTTCCGCTTTCCGCATCCTTCCCGGGAGTCTTTCCCAGGGTGGAAGCGTCTGCACGGAGATCCAGAAGGTCGTCGGCGATCTGGAAGGCAAGCCCGGTGGTCAAACCGAACTGCTTTGCCGTTTCCCGCCGTTTTTCGTCATTGCCGGCGGCAATACACCCCAGCTCACAGGCGGCGGCAAAGAGCGCCCCCGTTTTTTTATGCACCAGAGCCTCCAGCTCGTCAATGGAGATCTGCTTGTTTTCGCTTTGCAGGTCGATCTGCTGCCCTCCGCACATCCCAAGGCACCCTGCGTAGGAAGCCAACAGCTTCACCGCCGCAAGATTCTCGGCGTCACCGCACGAAGGATTGCCCGCCACCGTTTCCAGCGCCAGCAGGGACAAGGCGTCTCCCGCCAAAAGGGCGGTGGATTCGCCGTACACCACGTGGTTGGTGGGCTTTCCTCTCCGCAGGGTATCGTTATCCATGCAGGGGAGATCGTCGTGGATCAGAGAGAAGGCGTGCATCATCTCAATGCCCGCGGCGTAGGGGAGACAAGCCTCCAACTCGCCGCCGCAAAGCCCGCAGAACTCCATCACCAGATGGGCCCTCAGCCGCTTTCCGCCGTTTTCCACGGAATAGGCCATGGCCTCCCGCAGGAGCTTATCGTACCCTTCCTCGTGAGAAGGCAACAGCCTTTCCAGGGTCTCGTTGGCCAACGCCGCATGGGCGGACAGCCGTGTGGGAAACAAACTCATTGCCCTTCAAACGCCTCCTCGGTGACGGCGCCGTTCTTCATCTGCACCAAACGCACCTTCTGCTCGGCGGCGGTGATCTTTTCCGTACAGGCCTTCACCAAAGTGGTGCCCTCGTCGTAAAGACGCATCAGGTCGTCCAGCGGCACGTTACCGCCTTCCAGTTCTTTTACGATCTGCTCCAGCCTTGCCAGAGCCTGCTCGAAGGTCATTTCTTCCATGTATTTTTCCCTCGTTCGTGAGTTTTAATAAGCCTTTTCGTTCTTCGTCCGTCAAATGGCGCCAGGCACCGTATTCCAGATTGCCCAAACGCAGATTTCCCATCTGCACCCTGCGCAGCTGCATCACGGAAAGCCCCATGGCCTCGCACATCCTGCGGATCTGACGGTTCTTTCCCTCGGAGAGCACGAACCGCACCTTGCTGGCGTTGTCGCTCCGCTCCATCAGCTCCACCTCAACGGGATTGATGGGCTCGCCCTCCAGCATCCGCATGGCGCGGAGAGAATCCAGCTGGTTGTTCTCGATCCTGCCCGCCAGCATGACGTAATATACCTTTTTGATACCGCCGGAGGGGTGGGAAATGCGGTTGGCAAACTCCCCGTCGTCGGTCATGAGAAGCAAGCCCTCGCTGTCCTTATCCAGCCTGCCCACGGGGTATACCCGCTTGCCCGGCAGGTCGATCAGCTCCGATACGGTCTTTCTCCCCAGCTCATCCTGCATGGTGGTGACCACTCCCGCAGGCTTGTTGAGAAGCAGATAGACCTTCTTGCCGCTCTTTTTCAGCACCTCGCCCTTGTAGGTGACCTTGTCCTTGCCGGGCTCCACGCGGTCCCCCAGCTTGGCCTTCACACCGTTAACGGCAAAGTGCCCGTTTTCAATTTCCCGTTCCGCCGCCCTGCGGGACATCAGTCCGCAGTCGGAAACGTATTTTTGAAGCTTAACGTCCATTCTTTTAACCAAACCATTTCTCCCAAAGGGAGATCTTTTTTGCGGGCGCCTCCTCCGCCGTGACCAGGGGCGTACTGCCCACCTCCACGCCGTTCCACAGGAAGACCGCTCTTCCCGCAGGGGTGCCCTTTGCCGTCCCCGCGTAAACGAAGGGTGCGGCGTCTATTCTCACCGTGACCTCTCCCGTTTTGGGCAGGGTCAGCGTCAGCGCCTCCGCCTCTGCCGCCAGGAAGGAGGCTTCTCCTCCCACCAGGGGCAATTGCAAGGGCACATCCACCTGCAAGGTGCGCTTTTCAAAATGCTCAAAGCCGAATTCCAACAGCCTTCTGTGGGTGGCGGAGATCCCCGTATCACCCAAAGTCACCCCAATGAGGGTCATCCCCTCCCGCCGTGCGGCGCTGACAAAGCACTTGCCGTCTGCGGTGGTCCACCCCGTCTTCACCCCGATCATCCCCTCAAAGCTCTTCAGCAAGGGGTTGTGGTTGGTGAGATACCGCCCGCCTTCGATCCCCTCGTAGGGAATACGGGTCTGATAGGTGGCAACGATACGGGCAAACGTCTCGTTCTTCAAGGCCTCCGCCGTCAGCATCGCCAGCTCTCTCGCCGTGGTGTAATGCCCCTCTTCGGAAAGCCCGTGAGGATTGGCAAAGCGGGTATTCTCAAGCCCCAGCTCTTTTGCGGTCTCGTTCATCCTCTCCGCAAAGGCCTCCACACTGCCGTCGCAGGCAATGGCCAAGGCAACGGCGCTGTCGTTCCCGCTTTCCAGAAGCAGGCCGTACAGCAATTCCTCCACCGTCAGCTTTTCCCCCGCCTTCAGGTACAGGGAGCTGCCCTCCACTCCCGTCATCTCGGGAGTGATCTCCACCACCGCCTCCGTGGGCAGGGAAGAGAGCACGGCGTAGGCCGTCATGATCTTGGTGGTGCTGGCCATCCCCCTTCTTTCGTCGGGATTCTTGGCGTACAGCACACTGCCGCTGTCTCCGTCTATGAGAATGGCGCTTTCCGCCCCCACGGAGACCCCGCCTTGTTCAAAGGCGACGTGGAACGCCTCCGTCTCCGGGAACGGCTCCCCCGGGGGAAGCGCGGGAACGAACAGGGGCAACGCCCCCGCCGCAATGGCCAAAAGCAAAACCGCACACGGCAACAGGAAACGGATCTTCGGAATTTTCAATGTCATCACCCGCAAAAGTATATGCGGATGGCATTTTATTCAGAAGGCATTATACATCAAATCCCCCCGAAAGTCAAGTCTTTTGCACAAAAAGAGCACCGCTTTCCCCCGTTCCTTTCTACCAAAAAGTCTCAGTCTCCACTTGCTTTTTCGGAAAAGCTGTGATAAAATAAAAATATGCTTTAGTAAGGGAGTTGTTTTTATGCGTATTTTGGTTACCGGAGGAACGGGTTACATCGGATCCCACACCTGCGTCCAGCTGCTTGAGCAGGGGGACGAAGTGGTGATCGTGGATAACCTTTCCAATTCCAAGGAGTCCGTTGTCTCCGCCATCGAGAAGATCACCGGGAAGAGACCCGTTTTCTACCGTGCGGATATTCTGGACAGAGAGGCGCTGGACACCATTTTCTACACCCACAAGATCGATGCGGTGATCCATTTTGCAGGGCTGAAGGCAGTAGGGGAATCCGTTGCCAAGCCTTTGGAGTATTACCACAACAACATCACGGGCACCCTCACCCTGCTGGACGTGATGCGTGAGCACGGATGCTTCAAGATCGTGTTCTCCTCCTCCGCCACGGTGTACGGCACTCCCGCCTCCGTGCCCATCCGCGAGGATTTCCCCACCGGGGGCACCACCAATCCCTACGGCACCACCAAGCTGTATCTGGAGCGGATCCTTTCCGACCTTTACGTTTCCGATAAGCGCTGGAGCGTGGTCCTCCTGCGTTACTTCAACCCCATCGGCGCTCACGAGAGCTGTCTCATCGGGGATAACCCCAACGGCATCCCCAACAACCTGATGCCCTACGTCACCCGCGTGGCGAAGGG
Organism: Oscillospiraceae bacterium; assembly: GCA_015063885.1. Lineage (GTDB taxonomy): Bacteria > Bacillota > Clostridia > Oscillospirales > CAG-382 > Coliplasma. The sequence continues at coordinate 12,994 of SVTH01000013.1, forward strand.
CACCCTGCCCAAGCTGTGCATCTACGGCAACGACTATCCCACCCACGACGGCACCGGCGTCCGTGACTTCATCCACGTGGAGGACCTTGCCGCAGGCCACATCGCCGTGGTGAACAAGATGGCCGATTCCGGCGTGAAGGTGTATAACCTGGGCACCGGCGTGGGTTACAGCGTGCTGGATCTGGTGCAGGCCTTTGAGCGCTCCACCGGGATCAAGATCCCCTACGAGATCACCGACCGCCGTCCCGGGGACATCGCCGAGTGCTGGTCCGACCCCGCCAAGGCAGAGCGTGAGCTGGGCTGGAGAGCCAAGCACACCCTGGAAGAGATGTGCCGTTCCGCCTGGAACTTTGAGAAGGCGAACTGATCTATGTCCTCCGCCATGGTCCATCTGACCTGCGCCAAGCTGTACGATCCTGACGCACCCATCCTGTTTTACACCGGGAACATCGTCCCCGACCTGCTTTCCGCAAGAGAAGCCAAGGATATCACCCATTTCCGCCACCTTCCCACGGAACAGCGGATGGACGCCCTGTTGCGCTTCGGGGAGACGTTGGATCTTTCCGACCCCCTGGAAAAAGGGGTGCTCCTCCACCTGTTTTTGGATCTCCATTGGGACAAGGCAGGCTACGGTCCCTACCGCAAGGCCCACGAAAGCGAAGAGGGCTGGTTTGCCCGCTACAGGCAGGAGATCTTCCTGGCAAGCGCACACCTGTATCACCATACCCCCGGGGCAAGGGAGCTGTTCTTCGAGATGAACCGCACCTTCCTTCCCATAGGGAAGACCTATCCCTGCGGCATCACCCGTGAGGGCGCCCAGGCCTTCGTCTCCGGCACCTGGTACCGCCTGCTCAACGCCACGGAGGCTGTCTCCACCGCCTTCCCCCCGTCCTTCACCCTGCCCTTCGCCCGGGACGTGGCAGAAGCCTTCCGCAAACAATTTTCATAAAACGCAAAAGAAGTCCGCCTTCCATAGCGAACTTCTTTTTTTCTTGTCTTACCACTGTAATTCCGAAGAGATCCCCAATTGGAAATTTTCAAACAGCTTCAATTTCCGCTTTACGTCCGCAATGCAGGAAACCGCCGCAACTGCCAAAAGGCAAAGACTGACGAGGAAGAGGGGCAAAGTCAAATCCGGGCGGGCGATGCTGCCGCCGATCAAGGCGAGACTGCCCAGGATGGACACCGTCAAACCCAGGTTGATGAGGATCTGCTTCGATCCCCGCTCCTTCCCTGCAAACCGCAGACTGGGGAACATGGCGAAAATGACACTGAAGGAAGCGAGGGTTGCGGGGAGGGGAAGCCAGAAGCTTTCCACGGTGAGCTCTCCCTGGATGGCAAGGCGAATGGCGGTGAGAAGCACAACGTACAGGCTGTGTCCTCCGCAGATGACGACGTAACGGAAATACTTCGCCAGCAGATACTGCCCCTTGGTCACGGGAAGGACACCCTGCATGGCAAGCCAGCCGTTTTCTTCGTCTTGCTTCATGTTGTCGCCCGCCGACCGCACGATGAGCAGGAAGCTTAAGCTGTACACCGCCGCATAAAAGGGCTTTGCCTCCTGCACCAGACGGAACACCGTCAGGATCACCAAGTAAAAAAGGTAATAAGGGGAGAGCATATTTTTCAGCTCGTGCTTGAGAAGCCCTTTCATATTTTGCGTCCTTTCTTTTTACGTTTCTCGGTCTGCAATTCCGAGGGGATCCCCAATTGGTAGCCTTCAAACCGCTCCAAATCCTTTTTTGCGGTCAATACGCACGCAACCACGCCCACCGCCAAAAGGCACCAACCGAGAGGGAAGAGACGGCTCATCCACATCTCGTTGTCGTGAAGCCGAAAGAGGACCAGGTTGCTCCCCGTCACGGTGGCAAAGAGCACCGCCCTGATCAAACGATGCCGCAGGCTGCCTTTCTTTACGTATCTGAACTCGGAGTAAATGAAAAAGATGATCAAAACGGCACTCAGCATAAAGGGCAGGGGATACAGGAAGGTGAGGAGATCCATCCGCCCCGATAGGGCAAGCCGAAGGGCAACCAGAGAAAAAACGTACAAAACCCCCGCCCCGAATATGATTTGGAAAAACAGATACTTCGTCAGCAGATATTTCCTCTTGGTCACGGGAAGCACCCCCTGCATGGCAAGCCAGCCGTTTTTCTCGTCTTCCAATATGGTGTTCCCGATGGTCAGAAACAAAAGCGACACCAGGATGGGCCAATAAGCGTCAAACAAAGATTCCGGATTGCTGCACAGGAACCATACCGCCGCGATCACAGCGAAAAAGATCCGCACCGAAAGTTCGAATTGTTTCCATTCGCATTTCCAAAGCCCTTTCATAAGCGGCTCCTTTCGTTTGATTTTTATGCGCGCATAATCGTTCGATCCTGTGTACCCGAGGCTATGGCGGGGAAATGTAGAAGGCGCTTTGCGTCCGCCGAAGGCGGACCCTCGCCTTCCCCTTTGGGGAAGGGGGACTATCGGCGGGCGGGAAAAGCAAGAAAAGGAGAACCTGAGTCATCTCCGCCGATGGTGGATGAGGTTCCTACTCCTCTCTCTGCAATTCCGAGGGGATCCCCAGCTGATACTGTTCAAACAGATTTGCTTTTTTCTTTACCGTCATGCAGGCTAATGCCGCGCAGATCAACGCAAACAATGCCAGCAAACACCAATACAGCAGGGAATCCGGAGTTTGGCTCAACAGGTATGCCAAAACGAAATTGCCGTAGGAGAGCAAAACGCAGATAAACGGCAGAGCCCGCCAAAGGCCACGAACTTTTTTCGCGAAGTATTGCGGAGGCAAAAGCGTGGTAGACATGGTCAGCGCAAGAGACAGCGTCGCCAGATACAGCGGGATCAACCGCTCCGGGGTCAGACTTCCCAAGGAAGAAAGGCGTACTGCCGCCAACGTCCATTGCAGAAGCAAAGTTCCTAAGGTGGAGATCCCCACGCCAAAGCTTTTGGCGTAAAAATACTGCTCTTTGCTTACGGGGAACACGCCCATCCTCTGCAACCAACCGTTCTTCTCGTCACCGTCGAAACGGTCAACGATGGCACTGTAGGGAAGTTGATATAGGGGAACTAACAAAATGATTGCATCTTCGCTCTTTATCCACAGCATAAAGGCAGAAGAGATCGCTATGAGGATCAGCCAAAAAGGCGAAAAAATGGGCAAGCTCCGCAATTCTTTTTTGATAAGCCCTTTCATATACGGTTCCTTTCTCTTTTCCTTACGGCAGGGGACGCTTCTCCCACAGGGAAACCGCCCGCTCTGCGGCGATGAAATACAGCAAGATCCCCGCGGCAAGCAGAACGCAGATCTGCAACCCCTCGGGGCGGAAGCTTCCTTGGAAGAAGGCCCCCAAGGGGAAGGCGCCTCCCAAAAGGACGGTCATCAGGAGTGCTGCTCTGGGCATGGGATGGTTGACCCCGCTGACCTTGGCGGTCAAAATCATAAACAGTCCGCCGGGGAGGAAGAGCAAAAGACCTTCCAGGCAGAGGAACCCCGCCAGGCGGACAGCCTCAAAGCAACCCGCGGTCAACAGCCCGCCTGCAAAGCCCAGCCCGGTGACGAGGAGAAAACCCAAACGGTAGATCAGAAGGTAAAGCTGTTTTCCGTAGACCTTCTGCCTGGGGGAGAGGGGAAGGGTCTCGGTGAAGCGGATGTATTCCGGGGAAAGGCTCAGCTCCCCGTCGGCAAGATACAGGGCAACAAGAGAGCAGGAGCACAGCAGAGCGGCCACGATAGCCCCCTGCACATCTTCTCTGCCCCCGAAATACGCTCCCAAAAAGGCGGTAAACAGGGTGATGAGGCAGACCACCCGCCAGGTGTCGGAAAGGTCTCTATGCTCCTTGCGCATCACCCGCTTCATACCTCCCGCGCCTCCTTCACCATGGCAACGAACAGCTCCTCCACCGTCACGGGGAGGGGCGTTACCCCTGCGGGCAGATCCTCACGGAGAAGAATGGCCTCCACGCCGTTGTGGCTTTCCCGCAGATGCACGGGGGAAAGGTCACCCAAGGCGGCGTATTCCTCTGCAGACAGCTGGAGCCCGCCGTACCGTGCCAGGAGAGCGTCCTTCTCGTCGCTAACCAGCACACGGCCCTTGTCCAGGAAGGTGACGTAATCGCAGATCCGCTCTAAATCGCTGACGATGTGGGAGGAGATCAGCACGGAATGCTCCTCGTCACGGGTGAACTCCGTCAAAAGCTCCAACACCTGATCCCTGGCAAAGGGATCCAAGCCGTTGGTGGGCTCGTCCAGCAAAAGCAGCTTGGGACGGTGGGACAGAGCCACCGCCAGGTTCAGCTTCATCTTCATGCCCGTGGAAAGCTCTCCCCAGGCTTTGGTGTAGGGGATGTCAAACTTCTCCAGCAGACTGCAGTAGGTGTCCTGCTCCCAGTTTTTGTAGATATCCTTCAAAAGGGAGCCGATATACTTGGGGGTGAACCCCACGGGAAAGCCCATGCCGTCCAGAACGATGCCCATGTCCTCCTTGGCGGCGGCAAGATCCTCCTTGTGATCCTTTCCGAACAGCTTTACCATGCCGCCGTCCTTGTTCAGCATATCCAGCACCAGCTTGATGGTGGTGCTTTTGCCCGCACCGTTGGTGCCGATCAAGCCCATGACGCATCCCTTGGGCAGGGAAAAGCTTACGTCCAGGGAAAAGCCCTCGAACTTCTTTTGCAGGTTTTGGATCTCCAATGCGTACATCTTTCAAATACTCCCTTCTATGTCTTGTCTTCCATGCAAAAATCCAGCATGGCCTTCAGATCTTCCTTGGTGAGGTTGCAGGAGGCGGCCAGGACGGCGATCTGCTCCATGTGGGACTCGATCTTCTTCAGATTCTCCTCCCGCAAAAGCTCCAGGTTTCTGGGGGCGACAAAGCACCCCTTCCCGGGAACGGTGTAGAGAAAGCCTTCCTTCTCCAGCTCGTCGTAGGCGTGCTTGGTGGTGATGAAGCTGATCCGCAGATCCTTTGCCAGACCGCGGATGGAGGGCAGCATCTCGTCCTCTTTCAAGCTGCCGTTTATGATCTGCGATTTGATCTGGGTGTAGATCTGATCGTAGATGGGCGTTCCGCTTTTGTTGTCGATGAATACGTGCATCCCGTTACCTCACATCAACTGTATATGCCTATTATATACAGTTATAACGGTTTTGTCAATAGGGAAAAGCAAAAAAATCCCCGTACCGTCAAAAAAACGGTACGGGGACGGGTTTACAGTCCCAATTCCTTCATCATGCCGTCGGTGAGGGCGGACGCACTTTCGGAGATGCGGCTGTTTGCCCGCATCTCGCCTGCGGCGTTTTTCAGCCTGCCGCGGAAGACCGTCTCCACCCATCTGCGCAGCTGATACCAAGGAATTAGCAAAGCGGATTTTTTCATGTTCGGATACCGCAATTCCAATTGCTCTCTCGGCATCCAGATACGTCTCATAGCGTAGCGGAGCTTTCCTCCCGCCCGCTGACGGTTCAGCGCCACGTTGTTTTCCGTGGAGCCGTACACCCCGCCTCGGAGCAGGAAAGCCTCCATCTTTTCGGTGAGTGCGGTGTGGGAAGCGTTTCCGAACCACACCTCTCCCAAATGCAAAGCGTTTTCCAAGAACCGTTCCAGCGCCGCCTCGCGGCAAAGGGCAAGGAAGGCCTCCTTGTCGTAACACAGCTGTTCCGTCAGCAGCCGCAGATCCGCCAAGGGCTTGATGCCGCACCCGCCGTGGGCAAAGTGATACGCCATATGAGCCACGGTATGGAACAGCAGAAAATGGTTTTCCTGGACGTAGGTGAGCCCTTCTTTTACCAAGGAGTGGTTCCAAACCGTCTCCAGCACCCCGTCCATGGGCTGACAATGCTCCATAAGGGTGAAGTGAAGCTCCAAATGCACCCCGCTTTTGGAATACAGGGAAAGATCGTGGTAGGCGGGCTTATCCTTCACCGTGTAGCTCAGCTTTTCCGTCAAGACCTTGGCGGCCCCGTCCAGGTCTTCTTTTTTCACCAGCAGGTCGATATCACAGCTGGTGCGGAGATAGGGCTGGGGGTAGAGGTCCCGTATCACGGAGCCCTTGAGAAGCATATGGGGGATCCCCGCCTCCGTCAGCACACGGCAAATGGAAGCCAGCTCGTGACGGTTGAGCTCGTAGCGGTAGATGGCCAGGGTCTGTTGCTTGCGGATGGAGCGGGAAAGCTCGTCCTGCCCCAAAAGCCCCCGCTTTTCCAGGGGGGAAGCCAGCAGGTGCGCCAGGTCGTGGGCTTTTGCCAAGGCGTAGACCTTGGGCAGTAAAGCAGGGTCTATTTCCTTCGTGCAGGGGATCCGAAAGATCTCTTCCCCCGCCAGGGCAAACAACAGCTTTCGTGTCTCCATAGCGGCGCTCCTTTCCCGTTTTTCGTGATGGCTCCATATTACCACAAAAAAACGCCGCCGTCAAGGGCTACACCTTCTTCAAAAGCTCCTTCAGCCTGGCCATGGTCTTTTTCTCCAGCCGTGAGATATAGCTTTGGGAGATCCCCAGAAGATCCGCCACCTCCTTTTGGGTCTTTTCCTGCCCGCCGCTCCCCGGGGCCAGTCCAAACCGAAGCTCAATGATGGTCTTTTCCCTGGGGGATAGGGATTCCAGGGCCTTCCGCACCATGGAACGCTCCTCCTTCACTTCCAGCTCCTTGCACACCTCGTCCACCTCCGTGCCCAGCATATCTCCCAAAAGAAGCTCGTTGCCGTCGTAATCCACGTTCAAGGGCTCGTCCAGAGAAAGCTCTGCCTTCACCCCCGCATTCTTCCGCAAGAACATCAAGATCTCGTTTTCGATACACCTGGATGCGTAGGTGGCCAGCTTGATCTGCCTGTCGGGACGGAAGGTGTTCACCGCCTTCATCAGCCCGATGGTGCCGATGGAGATCAGATCCTCGATCCCCACGGCGGAGCTTTCAAACTTCTTTGCGATGTACACCACCAGCCGCAGGTTCCGCTCCACCAGAATGTTCCGCGCCCCCTCGTCGATGGCAAGGCGGTCGATGAGCTCCGCCTCCTCCTCGTGGGATAAGGGGGGCGGCAGGGTCTGGGGGCCGTTGATGTAATACACCTCCCCCGCGGGGAAGATCTTCTCCAAAAATCTCCGCAGGGGATTCTTTTCCAAAATACCAATGCTCATGTACTGTTTCCTTTCAAACAGGTTAAGAATCTCCAAAGAACTTTTCATACCAAAAACTGTCGTTTTTGGAAAATAATGATATTGTTTACAATCCGGGATTCCTAAGGGACGAGTCCCTTAGGCGGAGATTCTTAAGAGGCAGAGCCTCTTAAGCGTCCCCTCGTCACAACAGCGCCCCCGGCAGCAGACCGTCCAGCCCCGCAAAATCGGAGTTGTCCGTATCGATGCCGATCACCGCCTCCACCTGCCGTTTCTTTTCAAAGGGCGGGCAAAGGGTGATCTTATCGGGGATAAACCCGTAAAGCAGCCCCAGCCCCGTCTCCGTGCGAATGGGAATGGCCCGCAGGGGAACGGGACTGTTCCCGGGCGAGGGCTTATTCAAGGGCTCGGGCAGGACCGCCGAGGAGAGAATCACCACGGGGAGTGCGGAAAAGGGCTCCGTCACCAGATTCCCGCTGTCCACCAAAAGATCCGCCTTCACGGACCCGCCTCTGAATTCGATCTCGATCTTCATGTTTTTCTCATAAACCTTCTTTCTGCAGTGAACACCGTAAAGCACCAAGGGGAGACAGCCCAGGACTGCCGTTACCAAAACGCCCCAAGCCGTGACCTTTTGCTGTCCTATGTAATACGCCCCGCTGACCAGCCCTCCCAGGCAGAAGCAGGACATCAAAAACGTAAACCAGGTCTTGCAGAACGCCTTACCGTTTTGCCACGGAAACGCCGCCAGGCAGATCAATGCGGAGGCAAGCAGATGGGGAAGGATCTGCCACCCCTCCGGGAGAAACGCCGCCCCCAGGCTGTACACCGCCCCCAAAAGGGACGCCAGCACCACCCGCCAGCCCACGAAACGGCGGGACGCCACCTTCGCCGCGGCGCAAAGGCAGAGAAAGTCCATGGCGAAGTTCAAAAACACCAGAACGTCCGCATATAGTATCAATACCTCTTCTCCCTGCTCCACGGCGGCGCCCCCCTTCTTCCTCTCTATTGTAGACCCTCGGGGGTAAAAATCCTGTCGCAATCTGCGGGGAACCCATCTTTTTTCCAAGGAAGGCCGTGACCCCTTTGAAGAAACCTCTGCTTCTGTTCCGTAAGGTGAAAAACGACTGGCTGTTGCTCCTTTTCCTGCTTTTGTTCCTGTTTTGCTGTCTCCGCCTGTTCTGCATGGGGGAGGAGTCCGCCGAGACCATGGCGGGGGAGTCTGTCTACGTTCCCCAAAGCCTCATCGACACCCTGAAAAAAGCCATGGAGGACTGAATGTACGCCGTCTTTCCCCGTCTCAAGCTGCGGGTGAACCTGTTCGCCCTCCCCGCCTTCCTCTTGACCTTGTATTTGGAAGGCACTCTTCCCGCCCTGCTGTTGCTGTCCGCCGCCCTGCTCCACGAGGGCGGGCATTTGCTGGCCATGAGGGCCTTCTCCGTCCCCATCCGACGGGTGGATATCAACCCCATGGGTGCGTTGATCCTTTACGACGACAGTTTGTGCTCGCGGACGGCCTCCGGATGGATCGCCTTCGCAGGGGCGGGGGCGAATCTCACAGCCTTGCTGCTCTGCCTCCCTTGGGCGCTGAAAAGCCCCTATTTGCTGTTTTTTACCTTGGCAAACGGATTCCTCGCCTTTCTGAATCTTTTGCCCTGGAGTGCCCTGGACGGGGGAAAACTGCTGTCTTGCATCCTTTCCCGCCGCCTCCTGCCGGAAAGAGCGGAGCAGGTCTGCAAAGCCGTCTCCCGCCTCGCCGCCCTCTTCCTGGCGGTGCTTTTTACTGCCGTGGGAATGGCGTCCGCCTTCCCCTTGTGGTATCTCCTCCTCTCCGCCGTGCTGCTGGCTACGGGATTTTGTTAAAAGACTTTGAACAAATCCCTCCGTCTCTTGCTTTTTCGGCAAAAACAGGCTATCCTATAAAGGAATGAAACGAGAAAAGGACGTCACACCTATGTCAAAGATCACCACCGTGCTGTTCGACCTGGACGGCACCCTCCTTCCCATGGACCAGGACGTTTTCGTCAAGGCCTACTTCGGGTTGCTTGCCAAAAAGCTCGCCCCCCACGGCTACGACCCGGAAAAGCTGATTGCCGCCATCTGGCAGGGCACCGCCGCCATGGTGAAGAACGACGGCAGCGTTACCAACGAGGAAGCCTTCTGGGCCTCCTTTGCCACCGTGTTCGGAGAGGACGTGCGGAAGGACGAGCCCATCTTCGACGCCTATTACCGCAACGAGTTTGCGCAGGTGCAAAAGTCTTGCGGCTTTGCTCCCCAAGCGGCCGAGGTGATCGCCTACCTCAAGGAAAGAGGCTTCCGCCTCGCTCTGGCGACCAACCCCATTTTCCCCGCCGTGGCTACGGAAAGCCGTATCCGCTGGGCAGGGCTTCACAGGGAAGACTTCGCCCTGGTCACCACCTACGAGAACTCCCGCCACTGTAAGCCCAACCCCGATTATTATCGGGACGTGCTGGAGGCCCTTGGCTGTACCCCCAAGGAGTGCGTGATGATCGGCAACGACGCCACCGAGGATCTTGCCGCCGCTACCCTGGGCATCCCCGTATTTCTGCTCACCGATTGCCTCATCAACAAAAAAGAAGCAGACCTCTCCGCCATCCCTCACGGCGGCTTCGACGATCTGCTTGCCTATTTGCAAACTTTGTAACAAACGCAAGGCCGAGTCCTGAGACCCGGCCTTGTTTTCTTATTCTTTTTCTTCCGCTGCTTCAATGACCACGGTGATCAAGGTGCCGGGGTCTTTTTCGTTGCTGGCGTCGCGAATGATAAAGGTATCCTCACCCACGAAGCCTTCTGCGGGGTAGTAGTAGATCCGCCCGTTGTTGGCGATGCGTACGGCACCGTACTTGGGAGACGCTACCAGCTCTGCGGTGACTACGGTATCGTCCTTGGCATCCAGGAAGATGGCGAAGGACTTATCCTGCTGGCCCCGGAACACGGTGGACTCCAGCTCGGGAATTCCGAAGGTCAGGGTACCCTTTGCGTAGCGGTAGGTCTCGTCGTATACCGAGTGGTAGTAGGAATCGGAGGATTTGTACGCATTATAGTAAACGCCCGCATCCTGATAATACATTTTGATGGAATGCATATATCCCGTTTCCACGCCCACGCGGAGGTAATCTCTGTATTTCTCTCTCTTATCGGGAGAAGACAGGACGCCGTAATCCGCTTCGATCTCAACCCCCAGCCCCAGCTGCTTGGTGTACTCCGCATTGTCGTACAGACGGGATTCGGGAATGTCGTCGTTGAACATGTAGTTGGGCTGCATCACCGCCGCGTCAAAGCCGTAGCTCTTCCAGGTGGAGAAGCCGCTGGACTGGTAGTAGGGGATCCAAATGAAGTAGTAGCCCTTGGAATGGAGATAATCTGCGGTGAATTTCACCAGCTCCACCTCGTGGGGATCGGAAGTCTCGATGGCCTCGTGATACCAGTAGAAGCCGTCCAGCCGCAGGTTGTCGTATCCGCCGCTTTCGAAACGGTCTACCATACGGTCGATCCACCACTTGAGGACCTTCTTGCGGTCCTCGATGTTGGTGAAGTCCACGCCGTTGATCTCCCCTTGGATATCTCCGAAGCCCTTGTCGCCGTATACGGTGGAGAAGATGGAAAGGAACACGGACATCTCCGTATCCGTCCCCAAAGCCTCATCCATGGTGGCGACAGCCTGGGAGAGTGCGGGAACGTTTGCATCTGCGTGGAACAGATCCTCCTCGTAATCCAGCCAGTCGGAGGCACGGGAGGGGTTCTTGGCATCGTAATACAAGTGGCCGCCGGAGGGGCAAACGGTACTGCAGGGCAGGTACAGGAAGGAATCGAAGAAGGTATCCACGATCTCGCCCTTGCCGTTGTGGTACGCCGCGTAGATCAGCTGCTTTTCCGCCGTGTTCAAGCCCGAGGCGGGGTTTTCGGTTTTGTAGTTGTACATCAGAATGATGTTTTCAACGCCGCCCAAGGCGTCCTTGGAAAGATATTCGTTGGGCATGGCGTTTTCGGTTTCCTTGACCTCAAGCTTCTTGGCACCCTCTGCGCTCTTGGTGCCCGTGACGGTGATCTCGTCCATCCAGAGATGGCTGTTGACCCCGGTCTTGATCGCTACAAAACGTACGGCGGTTTTGTCAAACTCCAGGGTAAAGGAGACACGGTGCGCCCCCGTTTTCGTGGTGGTGGGCGTTCCTACCGCCAGCTCGCCCCACTTCACACCGTCCATAGAGCCCAAAACGGAAACGGATTCGGGCAGGGTAATGCCGGTTTCCTTGTCCATCAGGAAGCCCACGGTGGCGGAGGAGACGCCGCTGACCTTTTCAAGATCGAAAATGATCGTACGTCCCACGAAGCGGGTGAAATGGAAATATGCGCCGTCCCCAAAGCTGTTGCCGCCGGTTAAGCCGTTGGTGAGCGCCTTATTGGTGATGGGGGAGTTGTAATAAGCCGTCTGGAACTGTGCGTCCACCTTCATGGTGGATTTGATGCGGTATTCCTTCTTTGCCACCAGGTTCTGTTCCTTGGCGTAGTCTGCTTCGCTCTTGTCCCAGAACAGATCCTCCGTGATCTCGGGCAGGGGAGGATTGTTGTAGTATGCGTCGTAGAACGCATCTTGGACAGGCGCTTCCGGGGCGTCGCCGTAGGTGTAAACGAAGAACTCGTCCATCAAGGTATTGTCGGAAAGGAAGGCGTCGGATTCGATCACCGCCTTCACGTAACGGGCGGAGATCATATTTTGCAGGCACAGGGTGATTTTGTGGGGGGAATTATTGTCCACGTCGGCGGCACGGTAAGCGGTGCCCACCAGCAGATAGCTTTCCCCGTCGTCGGAGACGTAGAAGTTTACCGATTTGGGAACACTTGCCTTTTCGCCGGTGGCGTAAAACATACCAAGCCCCATATCGTAGATCCCGTCGGTCACTTCGCCCAGGTCCAAAATCAGGGTCAGCTCTTCCTTGCCGCTGAACTTCAGGGTTCCCTTTTTGGTGTCGGGATCGCAGAAGCTTCCGTCGGTGAGGAGGGAAAGCTCCTTGCTGGCTTCGCGGGAGGCGGTGACCGTTTTTCCCTCGGAAAGGGAGATGGGTGCCTTGCCCAGGCGGGAGGCTTCTTCACCGTACAGCGCGTCGATCTGCTGAACGCGGTTCTGCCATGCAGGCAGATTCTCGGGAGGAATGGTGCTTTCTCCGTCGGAGGAGGTGTTTTCCGTAGCGCCCGCACAGCCTGCCAAAAGCATGGCAAGCAGCAAAAGGGCGGAGATCCATCTTTTTTTCATGTAAAAGCTCCTTTCAAAAATGGAAAAGGAAAGATCCCCTTAGTGTAGGGAGTGCCTGCGCTAAGAGGATCTTCAAAGTTCGGTAGGTTATGCCTCGGGGTTGTTAGCTTCTTCCAAAGCGGCGCTTTCCGCGTCTTCCTTAGCGTTGATCTCTCTCCAGTTCTTCAGGGTTGCATCGATGAAGGAGAAGCTGCCGAAGTAGTCGGCGTCACCGATGCTCTTCAGACTGCTGTTGGCTACGTAGCTGGTGGTGTGGTAGTACAGCATGGTAGCGGGGCAGAGGTCAACCAGCTTTGCTTCCGCATCGTGGAGAGCCTGTGCGCGCTGAGCAGGATCTGCGGTGTAGGTAGCCTTGTCGATCAAAGCGTCGTAATCAGCATCCTCCAGGTTGGTGTAACCGGGGGTGTAAGCCTTGGAATCCAGGCTGATGGAAACGGTACGGCCGCTGTACATGGTGGCAAAGGGTGCCAGGTATGCCAGAGGATCGGTGGAGTCCATGATCACGTTGTAGCCGATGATGTCGAAGTTGCCGGCCTTCAGAGCTGCCATGTAATCGTCGTAGGTCAAGCCGGTAGCGGTGACCTTAATGCCGATCTCGCCCCACTTTGCAACGGCGTAGTTGGCGATCTCTGCGTAAACGTTGTAATCGGCTACCTTATCGCGGATGTCGTAGTAGTTGGCGTAACGTCTGATATCGTCGGGAATGAGATAGATCAGCTTGTAGGAGCCTGCACCGTTTGCCCAGGACTTGGCGTTGTCCATGGTGTAGTTGGCGTACAGGTCGCCGCCCACTGCACGGAAGTCGGTGCCGCTTTCGGTGTCGTAAACACCTGCGGGTACGTAGCCGGTAGCGGCGATCTCGCCGGTAGCGGTGACGTTGGTAACGATCTCGTTGCGGTTCAGAGCCGCAGAGAGGGCCTTACGTACGTTGGCATCCGTGATGGTCTTGGTGTTGAACAGGTAAGCGTAGCCGTTGGTGGTGGAGGCAGTCTCCATATCGTCTGCATATTTACCGTAGTTGTCCTTGTTGAAGGCGGAAAGCAGGAAGATCTCGCCGTTGTCGTAACGCTGAGACTGATACTGCTCCTGGGTCAGACCCTCAGCCGCGTTGGGCGCGTAGCCCAGCTGGCCCTCGTAGTAGTAGATGGTCAGACGGAAGGGGGTAACGTGCTTATCCACAGCCATCTCTTCCTCAAGACGGTAGTAGTTGTTACGCTCCAGAACCAGCTTCTTGCCGATCTCGTAAGCCTGCACCTTGAAGGCGCCGTTGGAAATGATGGAAGCGGCGGAGTAGTCGCCCCACTGATAAATACGGTCGTCGCCGTCAACCTTGTGGTTGGTGTAACGCTTTACAACGTCTTCCTTAACGGGAGAAAGGTGTACGTTGGAAACGGTCTCCACAAAGCGCCGGCAAGCCGCCTCGTGGGTAGCGTCGTCGTAAACGTAGGGATAGATGCCGTATTCCTTCTGCTCTTCCTCGGTGAAGTCCTTGGCATCCTCGAAGACCACCTTCAGCAAAGTGTCGTCCTCGGCGGTGATGCCCAGGTCGTCGGAGGTCATAATGCCCGCCTTAACGGCCTTAGCGTTCTTGATGCAGTACAGCAGAGAAGCGTAGGGGCTCTCGGTAGCGGGGGAAAGGATACGCTTCCAGGCGTAGATCACGTCGTCTGCGGTGACCTGGTTGCTGTTGGACCAGAAGGTCTCCTCCAGCTCGAAATAGATCGCGTATTCTTCGTTTACGTAGTCGTAGTAAGAGTACCAGTCGCTTGCCAATGCGCCGGAAACGTCGCCGTCCTCGTCGATGGTGGTCAGGGGCTCGAACAGCAGGCTGAGCAGCTGGGTCACGTCAGAGTTGGCTTGCACCAAAGCAGGGTCGAGCGTCTGGGGAAAATCCGCCAGATACAGCTGAATGCTGGGGCCCTTTTCGTCTTCGCCCAGACCGCAAGAGGTCAGAGCAACCAGACAGAAGCAAAGGCACAGTGTCAATGCGATAATCTTTTTCATCATATGTCCTCCTGATGATTCCCGACGGGTTGCCGTCAGCGGGGAGGAAGCCCCGTTTCCGACAATCAGGGATTTTTATACTGTTATAGTATACCATGTTGTTTCAAAATAATCAAGTGGATTTTTCGATTTTTGCCTTTGCACAAAAACGGCGGGAAAAATTGGGGAAATTGCCCAAAAAACAGACCGTTTCTCCCATAAAAGGGACGTGCAAGGGGCGGAATGGGTGCTTATATGGGTACTTATATATGTAGCAAAGCCGCTCCGTTTTGCCAAAGGATGGCTTCCGTCTCCTTTTCCGTCAAGCCCCAGGTCCTCAAGAACGCCAGGATCTCCGAGGGCCTTGCCCAGGGCATATCCGAGCCGAACAGGATCCTGTCCGCCCCGTGGGCAGATACCAGCGCCTTGCCCATGGCAGCGGTCATCCCCGTGCGTTCACTGCACATGGCGGTGTCGAAGTAGACCTTCCGCCCGCAAAGCTCCTCCAAAACCTCTTCCCACAACGTCATGCCGCCCATGTGGGCGCACACCAAGATCAATTCCGGGAACTCCCCGATCACCTTGCGGATGGTCTTCGGCGCAGCGTGGATCTTTTGGGGCGACACCGGGTCAAACCCCGCGTGGATCACCACGGGGATCTGCAATTCGCTTGCCGCCTTCAGAACGGGACGGTAAACGGGATCGTCAAAGGGAATACCCAGATAATCCGGATGAAGCTTCAAGCCCCGGATGCCTTGGGCGTACATGGCCTTCAGCATCCCCACGGGATCCTCTCCCAAAGGGTGTACCGAGGCGAATACGGAGAGGGTGGGGAACTTTGCCGCCGTCTCCAGGGCAAAGGCGTTCACCTTGCCCACCTGGCGGGTGTTGGTCACGGTGTTCAAAACCACGGCGCGGTCAATGCCGTCCTCTGCCATCACCGCCAGCTGACCTGCTACGGTGAGATCGGAAAACATGGGGAACCCCGCCGTTGCGGAAAGGCTTGCCCCTGCCTTGGGCGCCAGAGCGTCGGGAAATACGTGGGTGTGGAAATCAATGATCATAGGGATGCGCTCCAAGTATACCTGTAAACTGTTATCTACAGTATACCACGGTTTTCTCCCGGAATCAAGACCGATTTTAAAAACGGCGGAGGACTTTTAAAAGGATATTCCGAAACGCATGGGCGTTTCGTTTGGCGTTCTCCGCGTCCTCTTACAAAACAAAAAGCCTGCCGAGGAAGCCTCGGCAGGCAATTGCTTTTTGCAAAGGGAAATTACTTGGTGATGATGTCGTACAGGTTGTAGGAAGCGAATGCGGAACCCATAACCAGAGCCAGGTTGGACATGATCTTGATCAGAATATCCAAGCAGGGGCCCACGGTGTCCTTCAGGGGGTCGCCGACGGTGTCACCGACGACGCCTGCGTCGTGGGTAGCGGAGCCCTTGCCGTTCTCTGCGCCGAGAACGCCGGTCTCGATGTACTTCTTACCGTTGTCCCATGCGCCGCCTGCGTTGCCGCAGAAGATAGCCAGCATGATAGCGGACAGGGTAGCACCAACCAGGATGCCGCCAACGAATTCAGCACCGAAGATAAAGCCGCAAGCTACGGGGAATGCGATAGCCAGAACTGCGGGAGCGGTCATTTCCTTGATAGCGCCCTGGGTAGAGATCTGGATGCAGGTCTTGGTGTCGGGACGAGCAGTACCCTGCAGCAGACCGGGGATCTCTCTGAACTGACGGCGAACCTCGTCAACCATGCGCTGTGCAGCCTTAGCAACTGCGTTGATCAGCATACCGGAGAAGAGGAAGGGCATTGCAGCGCCGAAGATAGCGCCGGTCAGACCCAAGGGGTTGATAACGTTCAGCACAACGCCGTCAAACATCTGATCGATGCCGAAGTCGGGGTTGTTAACGCCGACGTGGTTGAAGGAGAACATGTAGGAGGTCATCATACACAGAACTGCCATTGCAGCAGAACCGATAGCGAAGCCCTTACCGATAGCGGCGGTGGTGTTACCAACGGAGTCCAGAGTATCGGTGATGTCACGAACCTCCTCGGGCAGGTAAGACATCTCTGCGATACCGCCTGCGTTGTCGGAGATGGGACCGTAAGCGTCAACGGAAACGGTGGTAGCAACGAAGGACAGCATACCCATAGCAGCTGCGGCTACGCCGTAAGGACCTGCGACGATGAAGGAGATGAAAATGGACAGACCCAGAACGATGCAGGGCCACATGCAGGAGATCATACCAACTGCCAGACCCTGGGTAACGGTCAGAGCGGGGCCCTGAACGGAGGATTTGGCGATGCCCTGAGTGGGCTTGAAGTCTGCGGAGGTGTAGTACTCGGCCAGCTTACCGATGACGATACCTGCAACGATACCGATAGCGGCACCGACCATGGGAGAAACCCAACCGAAGCGGAAGCCGATCTCTTCGCCCAGGTTGACTTCCAGGCTGCCGAAGATGAAGTAGGAAGCTACGAAGCCAACGATCATGGTGATGCCGGCGGAAACCCAGGTAGCTGCGTTCAGCTCCTTGTGGGGGTTGGAAGAAAGCTTCTTACGGATGAACAGGGAAGCGATGCCAAGTACACAGCCGATCAGACCGATACCTGCCAGTGCCAAGGGGAAGTAAATCAGAGCCTTGAGAAGTGCGGTGTCGTGGAACAGCAGGTTGGTGAACAGCTCGATAGCCATGATGGTACCGGACAGCATTGCGCCAACGAAGCTCTCCAGAAGGTCGGAGCCCAGACCTGCAACGTCGCCTACGTTGTCGCCAACGTTGTCGGCGATGGTAGCGGGGTTACGGGGGTCATCCTCGGGGAGGTGAGCCTCGGTCTTACCAACCAGGTCGGCACCCATGTCAGCGGCCTTGGTGTAGATACCGCCGCCCATACGGTTGAACAGAGCGATGATGGAGCAGCCCAGAGCGTAGGAGGACAGGGTCATGGTGAAGGAGCCGCCCAGGTTCAGGTCGGTGAACATACCGACGATGGACTTGAAGGAGCTTGCCAGAGCCACGGAGCCGTCTCTTGCAACAGCTGCGTCGATCTGCTTCAGCAGAACGCCGAAGACGATGAACACAATGAATACACCCAACAGAGCGAAGCCTGCAACGCACAGACCCATAACGGAGCCGCCCTTGAAGGCAACCTTCAAGGTCTCGGACAGAGACTTGGAGGTCAGCGCCTTGTTGGTTACACGAACGTTTGCGTAGGTAGCGATCTTCATGCCGATGTAGCCTGCGATGGCAGACATAACAGCACCGGTAATGAAGGAAACTGCGGAGGACCAGGAGATCAAAGCTGCCAGAACGACAACGATGATGGCCGCAACCACAGCAACCACGCGGTATTCGTAGTTGATGAAGGTGTTAGCACCCAAACGGATTTCGCCGGCGATTTCCTGCATTCTCTCGTTGCCCTCGGGGAGCTTCTTAACGGAGAAGAAATTCGCACAAGCGTAAGCGAGACCTGCCAGCGCTGCAACGATGACAAGACCCAGTACGAGTTCGATTCCCATACTATTTTCCTTTCTTTTGCGGTAATTCCGCTTTTTTTGATTCGATTGATAGGGCAAAGCACAAAGGCTTCTTTCAAAACCCCACACTTCGCACGCTACCTATTATATTTATTTGTTTCAATTCTGTCAAGAGAAAATTTACTATTTCTTTACCAAATCGCCATTTTTGGCTTTTTAAACAAAAAACCGCTTCCCGCCCCGTAGTTCGAGAGGGTTTTTACCAAATCTTTGCCGAATGCGGGTTTTTATCCGTTTTTGCGCAAAAAAGAGCTTTTCGGGTTGACATTTTCTTTTCAATATGGTAAAAAGAAGATAACAAAAAACTTTGAAGGAGAAACGTATATGCTTCATATGTTGATCCCCGCTCCCAAGACTCTGAACCTGGGGAAGGGTACCACCAATCTGAAAAACTATAAGATCGTCTTAGGCTATTCCTGCGACTACCGTATCTTCAAGGCGGCGCAGAAGCTGGCGGCAGAGCTTTCCGCCGAGACCCGCACCGAGATCTCCGTGACCAAGGTTCTGGGCGAGCCCGCTCTGGACGGCGCCGTGAACCTGATCGCAGGGGATTGCGACTGCGAGGGCTATACCCTTGCCGTTTGCCCCAAGTCCGTCACCGTCCGCGGTAACTCTCTTGCAGGCCTGTTCTACGGTATTCAGACCCTGCGCCAGCTCATCAAGGAGACCAAGGGCGTCATCCCCGTGCTGGACATCGAGGACGCTCCCGACATGAAGTCCCGCGGCTTCTACCAGGATATCTCCCGCGGCAGAGTGCCCACCGTGGAATCCACCAAGCGGATCATCGATATGTTGGCTTACTATAAAGAGAATGCCTTCCAGCTGTATATCGAGCACACCTTCCTCTTTGACGAATACGTAGGCATCGCCCGCCCCGAGAACGCCATGACCGCGGCGGAGATCATGGAGCTGGATCAGTATTGCTACGACAACTTCATCGACTTCGTGCCCTCTCTTTCCACCTTCGGCCACCTGTACCGTCTGCTGGAAAGCCCCAAGTGGAAGCAGTACCGTGAGCTGGAGACCTACGAGCCCACCGGCAACAAGTGGTACGATGCCATGGTTCACCATACCATCGACCCCTCCAACCCCGAGAGCATCAATATCATCGGCAGCATGATCGATCAGTACATCCCCCTGTTCCGCAGTAAGTATTTCAACATCTGCTGCGACGAGACCTTCGACCTTGGCAAGGGCAGAAACGCAGGGAAGGACAGCGGCGCTCTGTATCTGGAGTTCACCCGCAAGATCATCGATCACGTCACCTCCCGGGGCAAGACCGTTATGATGTGGGGGGATATCATTCTCCACCATCCCGAAATTCTGGACAGCTTCCCCAAGGATGTTGTCATGCTGAACTGGAATTACAGCGCAGAGCCTCCCGTGGAGAACGCAGGCAAGTTCCGCGAGGCAGGCTATCCCCAGATCCTCTGCCCCGGCACCTCCTGCTGGAACCAGATGAGCGAGGTTGCCAACTACGCCGAGCAGAACATCATCAAGATGATCCGTTCCGGCCACGAAAACGGCGCCATGGGCTCCCTGAACACCGCCTGGGGTGACTACGGCCACACCGCCGCCATCAACACCACCCTGTACGGCATCGTCCTGGCAACCGCCTTCTCCTGGAATAAGGACGAAAACGTTCCCTCCAAGGAGTTCGACAACCGTGTTTCCTACCTGGTATACGGCGATAAGACCGGCAAGGCCATGGAATACGTCCGTGAGCTTGGCGACTGCTGTCAGATTTTGAACTGGGCAGTTCTCTGCGTCAAGTATTTCGGCGGCTCCACCTGGATGCAGTCCAGCTCCGACCCCAAGGAATTGGTGGCAGGTGCCAACAAGGCGCAGAAGCTGGCCGATAAGTTCCGCTCCCTGCCCGTACAGAACGAGATCATCGAGGATCTCATCATTGCCGCTGAGGGTGAGTACCTGATGTGCATGTCCGCCGCAAGATACAACGGCGGTAAGAAGGAGACCCCCGCAGGCTTCACCCAGGAGTGGTGCAAGCGCTACGCCGCCTCCTGGAGAAGAGACAACAAGGAGTCCGAGCTCTACCGGATCCTGGACGTGTTCCTGAACATGAAATAAGAGGACGTTTTTGGGGTGCTTTTTGCGAAAAAAGCACCCCAAGCCCCGAAAAACGCATTGCAAAAACCCGCCAAAACGGCGGGTTTTTGGTTTTGCGAACAAGGCGGTTTTTTGAACGAATAGTAAATTCTTCTTGTGAACTATTGACACGAAAACCCATATTTGATATATTGAAACTGTAGATGTTGTTGAATATGAATTTGATGGAATTAATTATTCCGGAACAATAAGATACACGATATTTGACCATTTTGGTTTAGATGAAGGCGACATCACGGAAAGTAGCACAACAAGTGAACTTTTAGGTTATACCGCTCAATTTGGGTCATGGTTTGTATTACAGAGATATGAGAATTGTAATTCTCAGTATAAACCTTTTGTAACCTATATTGTTTTTGAACAGACTTTTAGCGGGAGCATATCATGAAAAAAACGCGCATGATCATATTGATTGCCGTATCCCTTTTGATCGCAGTGCCTTTCGTAGTCAATATTTGCAAACGGGCAGAGCGGCAGAAGGAACTTAACGAATTAAATTCATACGAGGTATACTCTACGTACGCTGCTGCGAGGGATAGCTTTTGGGTATTCGTTATGTGCAATCCGGAATATCCCCTTTCGGATATTATGGTGTCAAAGCTTTCCGACGATTACTTCCGATCCTTGAAGTCGAAAATCGACGGTGCAACAACGTCAAATTGTTCAGCCAAAATATTTATGATGCTCCCCTCCGAAGAGCTCCCTTACGGTTGGGAAAAAGATGAAATGACTATATCGTTGAATTTTGATTTGTCAATTTTTCACAGACACACAGCTTATATCATAACAATTCCATATGGAGCCGATTCGATTGATGAGTGCAATATCGAATATCGCGAGCATCCGGTGCTCAATAACCGGTTGGCGGAGATGCTGACAGAAAGGGACGCTTGAATGAAAAAAACGTTTCGTTTTGCTATCGTTTTTTTACTGTGTACAGTGCTGTGTACCGTTCTTTCCGGTTGTGGTGGCTATGACACGGAATGGATCGTCGGCAAGACCTCTGTGGAGATACAGGAGCAGTACGGCACGTTCTACATGGTGAAGTTATTGCCCGATAGCCGTTACGTACAAGCAGATACAGAAGTCTTATACACAAATGCGAAAGGCTATTACCTCATCGAAGATGAACGGGTAGGATGGTTGGGAACCTACCCGGAAGAATACTTTGTCATCCGTTTTGACGAAAACGGAATTGCCGTGGATTGCTATGAAGAACTGGGAGGAAAAGGCGGTTGATCAATAATCGCTTGCATCATAACACAAAAACCACCGAGGGAACTTCACCCTCGGTGGTTTTCCTTTCCCCTCACTCCAAAAGCACCGGCTGTAGCTGCCGTCCCCGCAGGGCGGCGTCTAAGGTGTCGGGGATCCGCTTGAAATCGCAGATCAGGGAGGTGGGCTTGCCGTAGGCGTCGTCCTGCCCGAAGGGGACGAAGTACACGTTCTTCTTCTCCAGCACCATGGCGATGTTGAAGAGATTGGCCCCCAGCCCGTCGTTGGTGGCAATGGCGATCACCACGGGACGGCGATTCCTAAGCTGTGCCTTCACCGCCATGGTCACCACCCCGTCGGTGATGCCGTGAGCCATTTTTGCCAGGGTGTTCCCCGTGCAGGGGGAGACGATCACCCCGTCAAAATTCCCACGGGTGATCACCTCCTCCGCCTCCTTCACCGTGAGAATGGGGGCGTGGCCGGACAGCTCCTCCACCGTTCCCCGGAGATCCGCCGCCTTCCCGAAGCGGGTGTCCGTCACAGCCGTGATCTCCGAAAGCACGGGATACACCTCGTTCTCTCCGCATAACAGCCGCAGCTGTGCCAAAGCTCGGCTGTGGGTGCAAAAGGAGCCGCACATGGCGTAGGCTAACTTCATAACAAACCCTCCCGCTTGAAGATCCGCTTCAGACTTTCTGCCAGGATCAGCCCCGCCGTGTCGGGAGCGTATTTTCCGGGGAGCCCCGGCGCACGGATCACACGGGGACCCACGATGCTTCCCGCAAGGTCGATCAGGGGCACCCCGTCGGGAATGCGGTCCAGGATCCTTTCCGAGAACACCTCCGCAGGCACCGTGTTACAGATCACGTCCGCCCGCCCTACGGCATCCTCCAAGCCCTCAAACCCCACTGCGTGATGCCCGCACATACGGATCAAGGCGTGATCGCTTTCCTTCCGTGCGGCTACGGTGACGTTACAGCCCAAAGCCCGTGCCTTGGCCGCCAGCCGCTTGCCAATGCGCCCGTAGCCCACCACCAGAAGGGAAGCCCCATTGAGACAGCTTTCCGTCTTTTCTCCCGCCATCACCAGGGCGGCCTCCGCCGTCACGTCCGCATTGCGCAGCATCATGGGCTCGTCGTAATAATCGAAAAACCGTTCATCCTCCTCGGGAAGCATCCCGCCGCAGATCACCTTCGCCCTGTCCGCCAGACGGAACACCGTGTCCAAAAGGATCTGCTTTTCGGAAAACGGCGCGTTCAGGATCCCGCCTCCGGGGGTGTAGGGCAGGGGCAGGATCACTGCGTCCCCTCTGGGAATTGCCCGCTGGGGGAGATGTACGAACTGCAGCCCTCCTTCCCCCTTGCCGTAACGGTCAAAGCCCGTCATCAAAACGGCGGCGCCCTCTGCGGCAAAGCACTTCGCCGCCGTCACCATCCGACGGTCCCCGCCCGCAAAGACCAACGTCAACCCTTCTTGCATCAAAAAACGACTTCCTTTCTATGGTAAAAAATAAAATTCGACCGCAAAACTTGTTCGCTTTCTACAATTCGCAGAACAAAAAATGGACAAAAGAAACAAAATATGGCGCCGACGCTTGACAAAAAACGTTTTTTAAGGTATAATCATTTTGTTTGGGCTTGGAAAGCCCTTTCAAAACGTTTTATGCAGTTTGGAGTGCGTGTATCCCATGAATTTCGGAATGCGGGGAATCCCGCGGATGCTTCTGACCGCCGCCCTGTGCCTGCCCTTGCTGGCAGGGTGCGCCGCTTCTCTTGAGGAAGGCCTGCCTTCCCGCGGGGAGCCGGAGGTGAATTCACAATGGAATACTTCTTTGGAGATCTCACCGGAGACCTCCGCCGAGCCGCCTTCGGAGGAACCCGCGGAAGAGCCCTCTTCTCCCGAGGAGGAGAGCAGTCTTCCCGCACCGATCCTGCCCACGCCTCAGCCCACACCCTTGCCCGGCGATATCCCCGGGGAAATGCCCCAAGGTCCCGTCGATCTGCCCACGGACCCCCAGCCGGCTTACTTCACCTTCCATTTGGTGATCACCGACAGCCGGGGAGATCCCATTCCCGAGGCTTACGTGACGGCGGGATTGATCAGCGGCATGGCGGATGAGGAGGGTCTGTTTACCTTCCATACCATGGAAGCCGCCTTCCCCCTCCACGTGGTGGCGGAGGGCTACGTTCCCTTTTACGAGGAGCTGTCTCCCCAAGACGGCGAGACCTTAACGGTGGTTCTGGAGCAGGGCAGCGCTTTGCGGGAGCTGATCAACGAAGCACCCCTGCGCCCCTATACCTTCCATAACGACGAGCTGAACAAGACGGTGGACGCTCTGTTTGCAGAGCTGTTCCTTCCGGGAATGGATACTTACGACAAGGTCAAGGCCTGCTACGACTGGCTGGTGAAAAACACGGTATATAAGCGTCCCGGCCATACCGGAAGCGGCCATTGGGATTGCGCCCTCCAGGTGTTCCAAGACAACAAAGGCACCTGTGACTGCTATTCCTCCGCCTTTGCCGCCATGATGCGCCGCATCGGGCTGGAATCCTACGTGGTGGAGGGGATCACCTCTGCCAACAGCGGCGGGATGACGGGCCACGTCTGGACGGTCATGGTGCTGGACGGCAAAACCTACGTGTTCGACCCCCAGGTGGAGGACGCCATTGCCAACAGAACCTCAAGCAAGGAGATCGAGTACGTCCGCTTCGGACTCCCCGAGCCCAACGGCAAATACAAGTACAACGGCAGATCCCGTGCCCGTCAGATGGAAAAGTTCGATCTGTTCCTGGAAGAAAACGGGTATTTCGAATAAGCACGGAAAGAGAGGTTTCGCCTCTCTTTTTTTCTTTTCAGAGCGCCTCCAAAAGTGCGTCGATGTCCGCTTCCCGGTTGCTCCGCCCCAGGCTCACCCGCACGCCCCCCAGGTCTCCCGTGCCGATGGTACGGTGTGCCGCAGGGGCGCAATGAAGCCCTGCCCGCACGGCAATCTCCTTTTCCGCCAGCTCCAGCGCCAGGTCCTCGCAGTCCGTGCCTTCTTTGTTGAACAGCACCACGGGGAGGTAGGTTCCGCCCTTGCAATACCCGCAGACGGTGATGCCCTTCTTCTCCTTCAACCCTTCCAAAAGCCTTGCAAACAGGGCTTTTTCTTTTTTGGGAAAGGAGAATTCCTCCAATGCCGCCCCAAGCCCCGCAATGCCGCAAACGTTGGCGGTTCCCGCCTCCAGCCGTTCCGGCAATTCCTCGGGCATGAACAGGGAACGGGAAAGCACCCCGCTGCCTCCCTCCATCAGGGTGCGGAAGGCCAGGGGACGGGTGGGATGACAGATCAAAGCCCCCGTTCCCATGGGACCGTAAAGCCCCTTGTGCCCGGGAATACAGATCACGTCCGCTCCCAGCTCGGTGATGTCAATGGGCAGATGCCCCGCCGTCTGGGAGCAATCCAGGATCATCAGAAAATCCCCGCGGCCGACGCTCTTCCGCATCTCCTTCACGGGCAACACCCGTCCGCACACGTTGGAGCCGTGGGTCACCACCGCCATGGAGACGGTTTTTCCCGCCGCCGTGCGGAAATTTTCCACCGTGACGCCATCGTCGGAAAGGGAGGTGCGGAACTGCTTCAGGGTGATCTCCCCGGCGGTGCGCAGGGCGTGGAGAGGACGCAGGACGGCGTTGTGCTCCAGATCCGAGGTAAGAACCTCGCCGTGCCTGGGGTAAAGCCCCTTGATGGCGAGGTTCAAAGCCTCCGTTGCGTTTTTCGTGAGGATCACCCGTTCGGGGAGGGTGCCGAAGCGCTTTGCCAACAGCACCCTGCATTTATAAAGGAGCTCGTCGCCCCTGCGGGAGAGGGAATGGCTCCCTCTGGAGGGATTGCCGCAGGTGAGAAACGCCTGCTTCATGGCGTCCAGCACGTATTGGCTTTTTGGGAACCCGGTGGCTCCGTTGTCCAGATAGATCATACCGCAAGACTCCTTTCTCCCTCTTCTCCCGTCAGCGGGAGAGGGGAACGGTTCCCAGAATGGTGATCCCGCTTTGCTTCAGCAACGCCTCCGCCTTGTTGCGGAACGCCTCCTGCACCTGCAGGCCGTAGCCGCACCCCCGTACCTTGCGGATGGCGGAGGAGCGGGTGAGCAGGGAAGGGATGCCCTTTGCCTTCAGCAGATCCCGCCCCTTCATGGCGTAGGTGACGGAGGAGAGCACAAAGATCACGTCCATGTGTTTCGTCAACTCCTTGGTGGCAGTATATGCAAAAAATCTCCCCGGGGACTTCAAAAACCGCAAAAAGAACTGGCGGAAAACGATTGACAACGCCACCCAAATGGAGTATAATGACACTTGGATCATTCTGCCTGTAGAAAGGAATCTTTTCTATGAAAACACAGGACTTCGGCTTCTATAAAGTAGGCTGCGGCGTCCCCCGCATCAAGGTGGCAAACCCCGCCTACAACGCAGGGGAGATTATCAAATTGATGCAGCAGGCAAAGGAAGCGGGCTGCTCCGTGCTGGTCACTCCCGAGCTGTCTCTTTCCGGCGCAACCTGCGGCGACCTGTTCTATCAGCGTTCTCTTTTGAACGCCTGTGAAGCAGCGATGGAAACCATTCTGGAAGCCTCAAAGGGTTCTTCCATGATCACCGTGGTAGGCCTTCCCGTGGCATGTGCGGGCAAACTGTATAACTGCGCCGCCGTGGTACAGGACGGACTTTTGCGCGGCTTTACGCCCAAGTCGATCCTTTCCCCGCGGGACACCTGTTTTACCTCCGGTAAGGAAGATGAACTGTTCTTTTGCGAATGCGTATCTTATTGTGACCGTGCGGTCTACGATTGCGGTGACCTGCGTTTCGGTATCGTTTTCGGCAGTGAGCTTTACGCTCCCGATTCTCCCGCCGCAAAGCTTGCGGCAGAGGGTGCCAATCTGATCATCAACCTCGCTTCCGAAAACGAGCTTCCCGGTACGGAGCAGGGCAGAGAACTGCAGATCTGCGCCCAAAGCGAACTGCTGACCTGCGGCTACGCCTATTGCGGCGCCGGGGTGTACGAATCCACCACCGATCAAGTTTTTGCGGGGGCTGCCCTCCTTTGCGAAAACGGCAAGACCTTGAAAAAAGGGGAGCTGTTCCGCAGAGATACCCATCTCACCACCGCCGTTTTCGATTTGCAAAAGATGGATTCTCTGCGGATGAAGCGCGGAGGATTTGACGGAAAGGAACACCATTTCGTCAGAGATATCCTCAAGCTTCCTCCCATGGAGCTTTCCGCATACGACGATCCCGTGGATCCCGATCCCTGTTTGCCCCGTGATCCTGCATGGTGCGATACCACCCTTGCCATCCAGACCGCAGGCCTTGCCAAGCGGATGGAGCACATCGCCGCGAAGAAGATGATCCTGGGCGTTTCCGGGGGCTTGGATTCCACCCTTGCCTTGCTGGTGGCCGTCAACACCGCCGACCTGCTGGGTCTGCCCCGTGAGAACGTTTTGGGTATCACCCTGCCGGGCTTCGGTACCTCCGACCGCACTTACCAAAACGCCGTGAACCTGATGAAGGCCCTAGGCATCACCCTGCGGGAGATCTCCATTGCCGACGCCGTCCGCCGGCATTTTAAGGACATCGGCCAGGAGGAATCTGTCCACGACGTGACCTACGAAAATTCCCAGGCTCGAGAGCGTACCCAGATCCTTATGGATCTTGCCAACAAAGAAAACGCCGTCTTGGTGGGTACGGGCGACCTTTCCGAGATCGCCATGGGCTGGTGCACCTACAACGGGGACCATATGTCCATGTACGGCGTCAACGCAAGCATCCCCAAGACCCTGATGCGCCATATGGTGACCC
This sequence comes from Oscillospiraceae bacterium, assembly GCA_015063885.1. Classification (GTDB taxonomy): domain Bacteria; phylum Bacillota; class Clostridia; order Oscillospirales; family CAG-382; genus Coliplasma. The sequence continues at coordinate 40,086 of SVTH01000013.1, forward strand.
ACGTGGCAAACACCATGGGCGGGGAAGCGGGCGCCATCCTGCATGATATTGTGGACACTCCCGTCAGCCCCGAGCTGTTGCCCCCCGACGGAGAAGGGAACATCGCCCAGAAGACCGAGGATAAGATCGGACCTTACAGATTGCACGACTTCTTCCTCTACCATTTCTTCTCCTTCGGCTTTGCTCCCGAAAAGATCTCCTTCCTGGCGAAAAAGGCTTTTGAGGGAATTTACGACGAAGCGACCATTGACCGATGGCTGAAGACCTTCCTGCGCCGCTTCTTCACCTCTCAGTTCAAGCGCTCCTGCTCTCCCGACGCTCCCCAGGCGGGACCCATCTCCCTGTCTCCCCGCGGCGGCTTGCGTATGCCCTCCGACAGCGACTTTGCCCTTTGGATGGAGGCATTTGAAGGATAAAAAACATTCATTTCCCCTCCCTGCTTCTTGACAAAGAAGAACGGAAGGAGTATAATAATAAGAACACTTAACAAGAAAGGCTTTGCCATGAATACAGAACTGCTGGCGGAACTGCTGTTTCCGCAGATCACAAAATCCGTAGAGGACTACGAGGCGCAATATCCGCCCCGTAACCTTCCCGAGGGTGCCAAGGTCACCCGTTTCGCTCCCAGCCCCACCGGCTTCGTCCACTTCGGCGGTATGTACCAGGTGATGATCGGGGAACGTCTCGCCCACCAATCCGGGGGCGTGTTCTACCTGCGCATCGAGGATACCGACGCCAAGCGTGAGGTGGAGGGTGCGGCACAGGGTGTTATCAAGACCCTTGCCCATTACGGCGCAGAGTTTGACGAGGGCGCTTCCATCGGGGAAGACGGCTCCATCGTCAGCAAGGGCATCTACGGCCCTCATAAGCAGTCCCAGCGTGCGGAGATCTATCAGACCTACGCCAAGAAGCTGGTGAAGGAAGGCAAGGCCTACCCCGTGTTCACCACCGCCCAAGAGCTGGAGGAAGCCCTGGCCGTGGATAAGAAGACGGAAAACAAGACCAAGGACTGGTCCGCCACCGCTGAGGAGGCCCGCAAGGAAATGCTGGCCAACCGTGAGATCACCATTGAGCAGGTACAGGCAGAGCTGGCCGCAGGCCACCCCTTCGTTCTGCGCATCCTGTCCGACGGAGACGGGGAAAAGAAGGTAAAGGTGGTCGACCAGATCAAGGGTGCCCTGGAGCTGCCCGAGAACGACGAGGACTTCGTTTTGCTGAAGTCCGACGGCATTCCCACCTACCATTTCGCCCACGCCGTGGACGATCACCTCATGGGCACCACCCACGTCATCCGCGGGGAGGAATGGCTCCCCAGCCTGCCCAAGCATCTCCAGCTGTTCCGCTATCTGGGCTTCCGTGCTCCCAAGTACCTCCACACCGCACAGGTGCTGCGTCTTGACGAAAACGGCAACAAGAAAAAGCTCTCCAAGCGTGACATGGGCGCCAAGATGGAGGACTACGACGCACTGGGCTATCCTCCCGTCAGCGTCATCGAGTACCTGATGACCCTGTTGAACTCCAACTACGAGGAATGGCACGCCGCCAACCCCGCCCTGCCTTATACGGAGTTCCCCGTTACCATCAAGAAGCTTTCCACCTCCGGCTGTCTCTTTGATTTCAACAAGCTGGACGACGTTTCCAAGAACGTCATCTCCCGCATGACCGCCGAGGAAGTATACGCCTACGTCCTGGCCTGGGCGAAGGAGTACGACGCTCCCTTTGCCGAGACTCTGGAATCCTGCAAGGACCGCGCCATCGCCGCCTTCGCCATCGGCAGAGGAGGCAAGAAGCCCCGTAAGGACTTCGCCACCTGGGCGGAGGCCAAGAAGTTCATCTCCTTCTTCTTCCCGTCCTATTACGCCATTGAGGACGAGATCACAGCCTTTGCCAAGGAGGATATCAAGGCGGCTCTCACTAAGTTCGAAGCCACCTATTCCGAAGCCGACGATTCCGCCGCCTGGTTCGATAAAGTGAAGGCCATCGCAGAGGAACTGGGCTATTGCTCCAACATGAAGGAGTACAAGGCCAATCCCGATGCCTACCCCGGCAACGTAGGTGATATCAGCACCTTCATCCGCGTGGCACTGACGGGCAGAACCAATTCTCCCGACCTTTACACCGTGATGCAGATCCTGGGCAGAGAGGAAGCTCTTTCCCGTATCCATTCTTACTACGAAGGACTTTGATTATGATAGAAGCAACCAATTTTATCGAAGAAGCCATCAACCTGGACCTTGCGGAGGGCAAGGCGGAAACCGTTCATACCCGTTTCCCTCCCGAGCCCAACGGCTACCTCCACATCGGCCACTGTAAGGCGCTGACCATCGACTTCGGCACCGCCTTGAAGTACGGCGGCCTTTGCAACCTGCGTATGGACGACACCAACCCCACCAAGGAAGATACCGAGTACGTGGACGCCATTCAGGAGGACATCCGCTGGCTGGGCTTCGATTGGGGCGACCGTTTCTTCTACGGCTCCGATTATTTCGAAAAAGACTACGAGTTTGCCGTGGAGCTGATCAAAAAGGGCCTGGCTTACGTTTGTGAGCTCACCCCCGAGCAGTTCCGCGAGTACCGTGGCGATTTGAGCCACCCCGCCGTTTCTCCCTACCGTGACAGACCCATGGAGGAGAACCTGGATCTCTTCGCCCGCATGCGGGCAGGGGAGTTCCCCGAGGGTAAATACACCCTCCGCGCCAAGATCGACCTGGCCAGCGGCAACTTCTGGATGCGTGACCCCGTCATCTACCGCATCAAGTACGCCCACCATCACCGCCAGGGGGATAAGTGGTGCATCTATCCCACCTACGACTTCGCTCACCCCATTCAGGACGCTCTGGAGGGCATTACCCACTCCATGTGCTCCCTGGAATTTGAGATCCACCGTCCCCTCTACGACTGGGTGGTGCAGAACGTTTCCGTTCCCCACAAGCCCCGTCAGATCGAGTTCGCCCGCCTGAACCTGACCTACACCGTTATGAGCAAGCGCTTCCTGCGCTCTCTGGTGGAAGGCGGCCTGGTGGACGGATGGGACGATCCCCGTATGCCCACCCTCTGCGGTCTCCGCAGACGGGGCTACACCCCCGCCTCCATCCGTGACTTCTGCAGCCGTATCGGCGTGGCAAAGTCCGACAGCCTGGTAGACATCGCCCTGCTTGAGCACTGCGTTCGGGAGGATCTCAACGAGACCGCCCTCCGCCGTGTAGCGGTGCTGGATCCCATCCGCGTGGTGGTGGAAAACTACCCCGAGGACAAGGTGGAGTATTTCGAGCTCCCCAACAACCCCAAGGACGAGACCGCAGGCACCCGTAAGGTTGCCTTCACCAAGGAGCTGTATATCGACTCCTCCGACTTCGCATTAGAGCCCCCTCCTAAGTTCTTCCGCCTCAAGCCCGACGGGGAAGTCCGTCTCATGGGCTCCTACATCGTGAAGTACAAGTCCTGCAAGACCGACGAGAACGGCAAGGTCACCGAGATCACCGTCACCGCCGACCTGGAAAGCGGATGCGGCAACCCCGTGGACGGCCGTAAGATCAAGGGCACCATCCATTGGGTATCCGCTACCGAATCCGTAGAGACCGACGTGTATCTCTACAACCGCCTGTTCACCATCGAGAACACCGGTGCCATCCCCGAGGATAAGACCTACGACGATTATATCAATCCCGAGTCTGAGGTGAAGCTCACCGGCTGCCGTGTGGAAAAAGCCCTTGCGGAAGCACAGCCCGGGGAGAAGTTCCAGTTCGTCCGTACCGGCTATTTCGCCAAGGACACCAAGCGGAACGCATTTTTGCGCATCGTAGAGCTGAAGGACAGCAAGAAGTTCTGAAATCCCACCCTTACGAGGTACCACCTATGCAGTACGATTGGATCATAGTGGGCGCGGGGATGACCGGCGCCGTTGCGGCACGTACCCTGGCGGAAGCGGGGAAGAACGTGCTGATCCTGGAAAAACGGGAGCATATCGCAGGCAACGCCTACGATGAGCTTGACGACGCAGGGGTGCTCATCCACCGCTACGGTCCCCATATCTTCCACACCAACGACGAGGAGGTGTGGCAGTTCCTCTCCCGCTTCACGGAGTGGCGCACCTATCGCCACAAGGTGCTGGCGGAGATTGACGGGGAATATATGCCCGTGCCCTTCAACCTGAATTCTATGGTCATCGCCTTCGGCTTCCGTAAGGCGGAGCAGATGAAGAAGGCTTTGTTCGAGAAATACGGCGAGGGCAACGACGTTTCCATCACGGAGCTCCGTTCTGCGGAAGAGCCTCTTCTCTGCGAGCTGGCGGAGTTCGTGTACGAGAACGTGTTCAAATACTACACCGTGAAGCAATGGGGCGTGAAGCCGGAGGACATCGATCCCGCCGTTACCGCCCGTGTGCCCGTACGCCTTTCCAAGGTGAACGGTTATTTCACCGACAAATACCAAGGTATGCCCGCAGACGGCTATACCGCCATGTTCGCTTCCATGCTGGACCATCCCGCCATCACCGTGCGGCTGAACACGGATGCCCGTGACCTGCTCACCTTCTCGGAAGGGAAGCTCCTCTTCGAGGGCGCACCCTTCGGCGGCAAGGTGCTTTACACCGGCCCCCTGGACGAGCTCTTCGGCTACGCCTTCGGCAGATTGCCCTACCGCTCTCTGGACTTCAAGTTCGAGACCTTGAAAAAAGAGTACGCCCAGCTTTGCGGCACGGTGAACTACACCGTCAGCGAGGACTATACCCGTATCACCGAATTCAAGCATCTCACAGGGCAGAAGTGCCCCGTGACCACCATTATGAAGGAGTATTCCAAGTCCTGCGGGGAAGAGGATATCCCGTATTACCCCGTGGCCAACGAGGGATCCCTCGCCCTGTACGCCCGTTACCTGGCCGAGGCGGAGAAGTATCCCGCTTTGGTTTTGGGCGGCAGACTTGGGGAGTTCCGCTATTACAACATGGATGCCGCCGCCGCCAGTGCGTTGCGTCTGTGCCGTAAGCATTTGTAATTTTTAAGGAGAAACCACCATGTCGGATGAACAGAAGCTCATAACCTTCGTCGTCCCTTGTTATAACTCGCAGGCATATATGCGCAAGTGCATCGACAGCCTGCTTCCCGCGGAGAAGCATTGTCAGATCATCATTGTTGACGACGGCTCCACCGACGAGACCGGGGCCATTGCCGACGCTTACGCCGAAGCTCACCCCGAATGTATCGAGGTGGTGCATCAGCCCAACGGCGGCCACGGAGAGGGGATCAACAGCGGCCTTGCCCGCGCAAAAGGTCGCTACTTCAAGGTGATAGATTCCGACGACTGGGCAGATCTCAACGCCCTGAACCGGGTGGTAAATACCCTCCTGTATCTGGAAAGGGACGGCGGCGTGGATCTGATGATCTGCAACTACGTTTACGAACAGCTGGAGACGGGCTACCAAAAGGTTATTCGCTTTGCCAACGCCTTGCCCAAAGACCGGGTCATTACCTGGGCGGACACCAAGGGCTTCCATATCACCCAGCAGCTTTCCCTCCATTCCTGCATCTACCGCACTGAGACCATCCGCAAGAGCGGGCTTCACCTTCCCCGCAAGGTTTTTTACGAGGACAACCTGTTCGTTTACACCCCCTTGCCTTACGTGAAAACGCTGTGTTACTTAGACGCGGATTTCTACCGCTACTACGTGGGCAGAGAAGGGCAGTCCATGGCCCAGGTAGGGAAGCGTTCGGGAGATCAACGCTTGGTCTCCACCCGCATCTTTGCCGCTCACGATATTGACGAGATCCGTAAGCGGGACAGAAAGCTTGCCAAGTATCTCCACCATTCCATGAGCTTCATGCTCATCGTTGCCGTGATCTTCACCCGCATCGGGCACGGCAAGGAAGGGGACAAGCTGGTGAAGGAGTTCTGGGACGGGCTCATCGAGATCAATCCCAAAAAGGCCAAGAAGATGCGTGTGTTCAGCCGCGCAGGGGTGCTGATTCTCTCCATGCCCGGGCCCATCGGCCGCTGGCTCTGCAGATTCTTCTTCTGGTTCTCCCACAAGCTGGTTCCTTTTAACTGAGGTTTTTGCAGGGGACGCCGTCCCCCGCACCCCCTGCTCAAGGGACCCATCCCTTGAGAATCCCGTATTGTGAATATAAAATTACGCCCTTTCGTTCTCACGAACGAAAGGGCGTTGTTTATTGTATGCTTCCATATTACTTTGAGAATCCCTCACAACCGATCGAAGAAGGAATACTCCGATTCTCCGGTAAGCTCCATACAGCGGACGCCGGGGAACCCCTTTAACAAATGCAGAAGCTTTTCGGCGGCTTCCGATTCCTTGGGCAAGTCCAGGAGATAACAGCAAAGCTGTCTGCGGGAGTGCTGGAGCGGCGTAATACCGCTGACCACGGATAGGGAGAAGAGCTTACGCTCCAAGGGCATCCCGCAGAGCTTGCGGAATCGATTCTTGATATACGCCTTTTGCCCTTTCCAAGGTAAGCCTCGGTAGGAGGACTCTGCCTTTGCGGGAAGCTCGCCCGAATAGACGTTCAAAAGGATCCGACCGGGAGAATAACGGTAAGAAATGCCTTCGATGGATGAAAAACTCCTGTCAAAAATCAGCTCGCATTCTTTCCCCACACAGACGTAAATTCCTCGGGTGGTCAAGACCATCCATTTTTGATTGGCACCCCATGAAAAGAGCTCCATCAGGACGGATAACAGCATGCCGCCTGCCCATACGCTTAAAAAGAATACCTCAATCTTGGTAAAAGGACGGCGGATCAGCAAAACGAAGACAAGCCCCACGGAGAGAACCGCGATCAGCAGGATGAAAACCCTCCACGGAAGGTGGGTGCGCAGCTTCTCCACCGCCACAAACTCTTCCCAATCCAAGAAATGCTTCTGCAAATGTTCTTTATGCTTTTCCCAATAGGCAAGATCGTTTTTCATTGCTCTCCTCCTTTCTTTTTCAAACCCAGTATAGCATATAACTTCTATCTTGTCAAGTCCATTTGCACGCTTTTTATAGTCAAACGACCATCATCTTTCTTCCTCCTCCGAAAACGACAGTTTTCGGCATTGAGGTTTTCGGGGGGAGTGGGGGGTGCTTTTTTCTAAAAGCACCCCCCACAAACTCGTCCCCCCAAAAAAACAAGGAGTGCTTTTGGCACTCCTTGCGTATCTTTGATTCAATTAGCCTTCAAAAGCGTCCAGAGCGTCTCTTCTGGAGAGGTTCAGTCTGCCCTTCTCGTCGATCTCGGTCACCATGACCTTGATCTGATCGCCGACGGAAACAACGTCTTCAACCTTAGCAACGCGCTTCTTATCCAGCTGAGAAATGTGCACCAGACCCTCCTTACCGGGAGCGATCTCAACGAATGCACCGAAGTTCATCAAGCGGGTAACGGTACCCAGGAAGATGGTGCCGGGCTCGGGATCTCTTGCAATAGCGTCGATGATGGCAAGAGCGCGGTAACCGTCGTCCTTGTTCACAGCGGCGATGAAGATGGAGCCATCGTCCTCAATGTCGATCTTACAGTTGGTATCGGCGCAGATCTTCTGAATCACCTTACCGCCGGAACCGATGACCTCGCGGATCTTATCGGGATCGATCTTGGTGGTGATCATCTTGGGCGCGTACTTGGAAACGTCCTCACGAGGAGCGGGCAACGTCTTCAGAATATACTCGTCGATGATATAGAAGCGACCCTTCTTGGTGGTCTCAAATGCGTTCTTGATGATCTCGGGAGTCAGACCGTCGATCTTCAGGTCCATCTGAATGGAGGTGATACCCTTCTTGGTACCTGCAACCTTGAAGTCCATGTCGCCGAAGAAGTCTTCCAGACCCTGGATGTCGATCATGGTCATCCAACGCTCGCCCTCGGTGATCAGACCGCAGGAGATACCTGCAACGGGAGCCTTGATCGGAACGCCTGCATCCATCAGCGCCAGGGTAGAACCGCAAACGGAAGCCTGGGAGGTGGAGCCGTTGGAGGAGATGACCTCGGATACGCAGCGGATGGCGTAGGGGAATTCCTCAACGGAGGGAAGCACGGGGAGCAGAGAACGCTCTGCCAAAGCACCGTGACCGATCTCACGTCTGCCGGCACCGCGGGAGGACTTCGCTTCGCCTACGGAGAAGCCGGGCATATTGTAGTGGTGCATATAACGCTTGGTCTCTTCCACATCGATGCCGTCCAGCAGCTGAACCTCGCTCATGGGAGCCAGGGTGCAGGTGGTCAGAACCTGGGTCTGACCGCGGGTGAACATACCGGAGCCGTGTACACGGGGCAGGAGAGAAACCTCTGCGTTCAAGGGACGGATCTGATCCATACGTCTGCCGTCCACACGCTTCTGCTCGGTGAGCAGCCAGTTACGGACGATCTTCTTCTGGAGCTTGTAGAGACACTCGTTGATCATGGGCTTGCTTTCGGGATATTCTTCCTCAAGAGCCTCGTAGACCTTCTGATAAATGGGCTGGAGTCTTGCGTCGCGCACCTTCTTGTCGTCGGTGTTCAGAGCCTCCATCACTTCCTCAGCCACCATAGCCTCGATCTTGTCGAACATATCGTGGTCTACTTCGCAGGAAGCGTATTCAAACTTGGGCTTGCCGATCTCGGCGCGGATGGACTCGATGAATGCCACCAGACCCTTGATCTCCTCGTGAGCCTGCATGATGGCGTCGAACATCACCTGGTCGTCTACCTCGTTGGCGCCTGCCTCGATCATAACAACCTTCTTAGCGGAGCCTGCAACGGTCAGCTGCAGATCGCTGTTGGCACGCTGTGCCTCGGTGGGGTTGATGATGATCTCACCGTCAACCAGACCTACGAACACGCCTGCGATGGGGCCGTTCCACGGAATATCGGAGATGGTGAGAGCCAGGGATGCGCCGAACATAGCGGCGATCTCGGGAGAGCAGTCCTGATCCACGGACATAACGGTCAGGGACAGAACGATATCGTTGCGGAGATCCTTGGGGAACAGGGGACGGATGGGACGGTCGATGACGCGGGAGGAAAGGATGGCGTGCTCGGTGGGTCTGCCCTCGCGGCGGTTCCAGCTGCCGGGGATGCGGCCTACGGAGTACAGCTTTTCCTCATAGTCTACTGCCAGAGGCAGGAAGTCGATGCCGTCTCTGGGAGTTGCGGAAGCGGTTGCGGTACAAAGTACTGCGGTCTCGCCGTAACGGACCAAGCAGGAGCCGTTGGCAAGCTGAGCCATCTTACCGGTCTCGATGACCAGAGGTCTGCCGGCAAGGGTGTACTCGAATTTTTTGAACTGTTCAAACATCTTTTGCGTTTCCTTTCTGAATTTGTTTTAGGTGCCGCAAGCGAAGTTTAACACTTAGATACGCTTCCGAAGAAAGTCTTCGGGAAAATATCTAAATGATAAACCGGCTCACGGGCGTATACGGTGTAACGCAGGCAACACGTTTTGAGCCGCATTGCCTGCATCACGTTGCTTGGGGGATTACTTTCTCAGACCAAGGCTCTCAATGATCGCACGGTAACGATTGATGTCCTTCTTCTGCAGATAGCTGAGGAACTTCTTTCTCTTGCTGACCATCATGTGCAGACCTCTTCTAGAATGGTTATCCTTGGGGTTTGCCTTCAGATGCTCGGTGAGCTGCTTGATTCTGGTGGTCAGAATCGCGATCTGCACCTCTGCGGAACCGGTGTCGCCTTCGTGTACAGCATAATCCTTAATGATCTGCTGCTTCTCATCCTTCAAAAGCATGTGTGTTCACCTCCGTAAAAATAATATAGATAAGCCGAGCGGGAGGTCCGGTGAACGGATGGGGAACCCCAAAATGCCTCGGACCCAGCCTATCTGGTTTTGAATAAACGGACCTCAAAATCCGTTCGGGGTAGTATAACATATTCTTCCCGATTTGTAAAGAGGGTTTTGAAATTTTCTCGCAAAAATTTATTTTGCTTGAAAACACTTCTTGAAGAGGGCGCATTTTGTCGCTTTTGAGGAGAACGGCGGGGATGTTGGCGGAAAATTTCGGCCGTTCTTTTCCAATAAATCCCGAAACCCCCTTGCCAAACGGAAATATTTGTGATATAATTCTTCCGTATAGGTATACCTATGCAATCTTTTTGGGAGGTTTGCGACCCGAAGTGAAAAGTGACAAACTTTACGACCGTCTCACCCAGCTCATCGGCATTGCCGTTTTGGTGGGTCTGACCTTGGCGCTGTTGTTCGCCTTCCGTGGGGAATTGCTTCCCTACCAGGAGGATGGCGACGTCTTCGGCACCGTGTATCTGAGCCAACCGGAAGAGGCGTCTTCCGAAGAATAAAACAAAAAAACGAAAGGGAATCACCATGGCAAAAAAGAAAGAAACTGTGGCCATGCTGCTTGCCGGCGGACAAGGCAGCAGACTGTATCTTCTCACCGAGCGCATTGCGAAGCCCGCCGTGAACTTCGGCGGTAAATACCGCATCATTGATTTTCCTCTTTCCAACTGTGTCAACTCCGGGATCGACGCAGTGGGCGTGCTGACCCAGTATCAGCCCCTGAAGCTGAACGAGTACATCGGCAACGGACAACCCTGGGATCTGGACCGCACCTACGGCGGCGCCATGACCCTGCCGCCCTACCAGGCGATGAACCGCTCCGAGTGGTATAAGGGCACCGCCAACGCCATTTATCAGAACCTGCACTTTATCGATAAGTTCGACCCCGATTACGTAGTCGTTCTTTCCGGCGACCACATCTACCGCATGGACTATTCCAAGATGGTGGATTTCCATAAGGCAAACAAGGCGGATTGCACCATTGCCGTCTTCGACGTGCCTCTGGAGGAGGCAAGCCGTTTCGGTATCATGAGCAGCGATGCCGAAGGCAGAATTACCGAGTTTGCCGAGAAGCCCAAGGAACCCAAGAGCACCCAGGCGTCCATGGGCGTCTACGTGTTCTCCAAGGATAAACTGTATTCCTACCTCATCGAGGACGAGGCAAACCCCGAGTCCTCCAACGACTTCGGTAAGAATATCATCCCCGCCATGTTGAACAACGGCGAGCGTCTGTTTGCTTACCGCTTCGAGGGCTATTGGAAGGACGTTGGTACCATCCAGAGCCTTTGGGAGGCCAATATGGACCTGCTGGGCGAGAACCCCGCATTGTCCCTCCAGTCCGCTTGGCGTATCTATTCCCGTAACGAAGCCCGTCCTCCCCAGTTTATCGGCGCAGGCGGCTCCGTGAAGAATTCCGTGATCACCGAGGGCTGCGAGATCTACGGCACCGTGATCAACAGCGTCCTGTCTCCCGGCGTGGTAGTTGGCAGAAACGCCGTGGTAAGAGACAGCGTGATCTTTGACGACGTCACCATCGGCGAGGGTGCCGAGGTGAACTATACCGTGATGGACAGCAACACCGTCATCGGTGAAAACGCCACCGTGGGCAAGCCTATCGGCGAATCCGCAGGCATCACCCTGGTGGGCGGATGGCTGAACATTCCCGCAGGGGCAAATATCCCCGATAATATCCGCTTCGGCAAAAACGAGCTGGAAGCGATGATGCAGAAGGAGGAGACCGTATGAGTGCAGTTGCCATTCTGTTTGCAGGCTTAAACGAACGCCGCGTTCCCGAGCTCACCGAGGACCGCACCATGGCATCCGTTCCCTTTGGATGCCGTTACCGTCTCATCGACTTTACCCTTTCCAACGTGGTCAACGCAGGCATCACCAAGGTGGGCGTGCTGACCCATTATAACTACCAGTCCCTGATGGATCACCTGGGCACCGGTAAGGATTGGGACCTTGCCCGCAGAAACGGCGGTATCAAGATCCTGCCTCCCTTTATCACCGCCTTCGCCAACAGAGGGAACACGCTGTTCGCCTCCCGTCTGGAAGCGTTGATCAGCGCCCGCCAGTTCATCAGCGAATGCACCGAGGACGAGGTCCTTCTGTGCGACTGCGACCTGATCTGCAATCTGGATCTTTCCGAGATGCTCCGCGCCCATAAGGAAAGCGGCGCCGTGGCCACCGTTGCGGTGAAGAAGAGCCACGTGGACGATCTGTCCGATATCAGCATCGTCAATTCCGACGACACCGGCAGGATCCTCAACGTTACCAATTTTAACGACAATACCCCCGGGGAAAAGGACGTTCAGATCCACATCATGGTAATGAACCGCCAGTTCCTTCTCTCCCAGCTCACCGAAGCCTTGGCCCACGGCTATTCCAGCATCGCCAAGGATATCCTCACCAGAGGTGCCACCGCCAATAACTTCCGCATCTTCCGTTACGAGGGCTATTGCGAGACGGTACATAACCTTTCCGAGTATTACCGCCGCAATATGGATCTGCTCACCTCCGAGACCCAGGACGCGCTGTTCCGTCAGAAGAACCGCCCCGTGCTCACCAAGGTGCAGAACTCCGCTCCCACGGTATATACCGAGAGCTCCATGGTGAAGAACTCCATGATCGCCGACGGCTGCGTCATCGAAGGCATCGTGGAAAACTCCATCATCTTCCGTGGCGTCCACGTAGGGAAGAACACCAGCGTGGAAAACTGTATCCTGATGCAGGATACCTACGTTGGCAACAACGTATACATGAACTGTGTGGTCACCGATAAGGGCGTCACCATCCGCGACGGCAGAGTGCTGTCCGGCCACGAGAGCCGTCCCTTCTATATCGAGAAATCCACCGAAGTTTGATCTCTTCAGATTGGAGTAACGTTTTATGAAGATCTTATACGTAGCATCGGAGTCTACCCCCTTTGCCGCCTCCGGCGGACTTGCCGACGTCATCGGCTCTCTCCCCGCAGCACTGAAAAAGCAGAACCCCGGGGACGATATCCGTGTGATCATGCCCCTTTACGGCACCATGGACGCCGCCTGGAGAGAGAAGCTCACCTTCCTGACCAGCCGCAACGTCACCTTGAACTGGAGAAGCCAGTATTGCGGCGTGTTCTCCGCGGTGTATCAGAATGTCACCTATTACTTCTTAGATAACGAATATTACTTCAAGCGCGGCTCCCTGTACGGCGAGTTTGACGACGGCGAGCGTTTTGCCTTCTTCTGCCGTGCCGTGGTGGATCTGTTGCCCGACCTGGATTTCTTCCCGGACGTGCTCCACGCTCACGACTGGCAGGCCGCCCTTGCGGTGATCTATCTGAAACGCAAGTACGGCTATATGGAGGGCTACTCCAACATCCGTACGGTGTTCACCATCCATAACATCCAGTACCAGGGCAAATTCGGCCTGGATTCCTTGGCCGACGTGTTTGACCTGATGCCCTCCGATCACGAGATCGTTGAGTACGGCGGCTGTATCAACCTGATGAAGGGCGCCATCATCTGCGCCGATAAGGTGACCACCGTCAGCCCCACCTACGCCAAGGAGATCCTGAGCCCCAAATTCTCTCACGGGCTGGATCCCATCCTGAAGATGTTCGAGGGCAAGCTTTCCGGCATCCTCAACGGTATCGATAAGGACTATTACAGCCCCTCCAAGAACAAGGAGCTCCCCGCATCCTTCCATGTGAACAAGATGGCGGGCAAGGCTGTTTGTAAGGAAGCACTGCAGAAGTCCGTGGGTCTCCCCGCAGATCCCGATAAGCCCGTGGTGGCAATGATCACCCGCTTGGTGGATTCCAAGGGCTTGGATCTTCTCACCCTGGCGGCAGACGATTTGTTGCAGGAGAACGTCCAGCTCATCCTGTTGGGCAAGGGCGACTTCTACTATGAGGATTACTTCTGGCATCTGGCAGAGCGCTATCCCGACAATTGCCGCGTACTGCTGCGCTTCGACCAGACCTTGGCCAAGCAGATCTACGCAGGCGCGGATATCTTCCTCATGCCCTCCCGTACCGAGCCCTGCGGCTTGGCACAGATGATCTGCTCCCGCTACGGCACCGTTCCCGTGATCCACGAGACCGGCGGCTTGTACGACAGCATCAAGGATGCAGGCTGTGAAGGCGGCGGCAACGGCTTTACCTTCGCTTCCTACAGCGCTTGGGATATGCTGTGCGCTCTTCGGAACGCTTTGAACTGCTACGCCGACAAGGCGGCTTGGAAGAAGCTGGTGCGCCGCGTTATGCTCACCGACTTCTCTTGGGACATCTCTGCGGGCAAGTACGCAGACCTGTACCGTTCCCTTTAATTTCTTTTCATTCAAAATGAATGAACGGGGGAGAGATCCTTCTCCCCCGTACCCCTTTATTTTCGCTTAAAACCGTAGGTTGTCATCAGAAAGGGGCTCTGCCCCGCACCGTCCTGTGTGCTCCCTGCCAAGGGTGGACCCCCAAAAACTTTTCTTTTTTATTCAGAGGGAAAAGTTTTCGCGGAGGGAGCGCGAGGGAGGCGCCTTTTTCAAAAGGAACCTCTCTCGCAAGAGCAACGGCTATATCGTCCTGCGGATTAAGAATATATTTTAATTTTTAAGAAACATCTTGGAGAAACCATTACCATGGCACAACAGATCAAACAGGCTCACGTAGACGAGGCACTTCTCAACAAGCTTTCCCGCTACTTCGGTATTGCGCCGGAGGAGGCGACTCCTCAGCAGATGTACCAGGCGGTCGTATTGTCCGTCCGCGACCTGCTGGGCTCCCGCAACAAGGAGCTCATTCAAAAATCCAAAGAACAAGCGTCCAAGCAGGTCTTCTACCTGTGTATGGAGTTCCTGATGGGGCGCACCTTAAAGCTCAACCTTTGCAACCTGGGGATCGAGGAGATCTACCGCAAAGCGCTGAAGAAGCACGGCTTTTCCCTTGCCGAGATCTACGAGCTGGAGCCGGACCCCGGCTTGGGCAACGGCGGCCTGGGCAGACTTGCCGCCTGCTTCCTGGACGCATTGACCTCCCAGGACTATCCTGCAAAGGGCTTTTCTCTTTTGTACGAGTACGGCCTGTTCAAGCAGCGTATCGTAGACGGAGAACAGTTAGAGCTTCCCGATATCTGGCTCCCCGACGGCAACTGCTGGCTGGTACCCAGACAGGATAAGAAGGTGACCGTCCGCTTCGGCGGTACCGTCCGCGAGGAGTGGAGAGAGGGCCATTGCCACGTCATCCACGAGAACTGCGACGAGATCGAGGCAGTTCCCTACGATATGTTCATCACCGGCGGCGGTACGGATACCGTCAACACCCTGCGCCTGTGGAAGGCCAAGGATAAGGACGGCTTCGATATGAAGGCCTTCTCCCAGGGCCAGTATATCAAGGCTCTGGAGGAAAGCACCATGGCAGATACCCTGTGCAAGGTGCTCTATCCCGCAGATAACCACCACGAGGGCAAGCTGCTGCGTCTTTCTCAGCAGTATTTCCTGGTGTCTGCATCTCTGCAGAACATTTTGGGCAACCACCTGGCGCAGTATAAGACTCTGGAGAACCTGCCCGACAAGGTAGCCATCCACATCAACGATACCCATCCCGCCCTTGCCATCCCCGAGCTGATGCGCATCCTGATGGACCAGCACCATTTCTCCTGGGAAAAGGCTTGGGAGATCACCACTGCCACCGTCTCCTACACCAACCATACCGTGTTGCCCGAGGCGTTGGAGATGTGGAACGAAAACCTCTTCGCCATCAAGCTCCCCAGAATCCACTCCATCATCAAGGAGATCAATGAGCGCTTCTGCAAGGAAGCATGGGAGACCTTCATGGGCGACTGGGACAAGGTGGGCAGAATGTCCATCCTGGGTCACGGCATGGTGCGTATGGCAAACCTGTCCGTCATCGGCTCTCACCATATCAACGGCGTTTCCGGCCTGCATTCCGACATCCTGAAGACCACCGTGTTCAAGGATTACAACGATATGTACCCCAACCGCTTCACCAACGTGACCAACGGTATCGCACACCGCAAGTGGCTGTGCTATTCCAACCCCCGTCTGGCATCTCTGCTGGACGAGTGCATCGGTAAGGAGTACCGCAAGGATCCCGCACAGCTGGAGAAATTCCTGGCATTCTCCGAGGATGCCTCCGTCCTGGAGCGCCTGGAGAAGATCAAGAGGCAGAACAAGGCGGATTTTGCCAAGTATATCAAGGATACCAAGGGCATCCAGCTGGATCCCGACAGCATCTTCGACGTACAGGCAAAGCGTCTCCACGAGTATAAGCGCCAGCTTCTCAACGCCATCCACATCATCGACCTGTATCAGCAGCTGAAGGAGAATCCCAACCTGGATATTCCTCCTCAGACCTTCCTGTTTGCGGCCAAGGCGGCTCCCGGATATTACCTGGCGAAGGATATCCTCCGCTTGATCTGCTACGTGGGCGCCGAGATCGAAAAGGATCCCGTCATCCGTAAGAAGCTCCGCGTGGTCTTCCTGGAAAACTACAACGTCACCCTGGCAGAGCATCTCATGCCCGCCGCAGAGATCTCCGAGCAGATCTCCCTGGCAGGTAAGGAGGCCAGCGGTACCGGCAACATGAAGTTCATGATCAACGGTGCCCTCACCATCGGTACCCTGGACGGCGCCAACGTGGAAATGGCTTCTCTCCTGGGCAAGGACAACATCTTCATCTTCGGCCACACGGCAGAAGAGGTGGAGGAGCTGTGGCGTAAGGGCTACTCTTCTTCCGATTATTATAACAGAAACCCCAACCTGAAGCGTGCCATCGACAGCATGCAGGCAGGCTACGCAGGCAGATCCTTTGCGGACATCGCCAGATACCTGCTGTATTCCCACGGCGTTTCCGACCCCTTCATGTGCCTGGCGGACTACAGCTTCTACGCAGATGCTCACGACCGCTTGATCGAGGCCTACGGCGACAGAGACCGTTGGAACAAGATGTCCCTCACCAATATTGCCAAGGCAGGCTTCTTCGCCGCAGACCGCAGTATCCGTGAGTATGCGGACAACATTTGGGGTATCAAGCCCGTTAAGAAAGTATGAACCGCGCGTTTTTGCGGGTGCTGAGGAACGGCAGGCCCGTGGGCTCCTATACCGTCCCCTACGGGGAAGAGGCGGAGCTCCGCTTCGGCATGCCCGAAGCCTCCCGGGTTTGGTTTTACCTGGGCAATGATGAAAAGGTGCTTCTCCGAAGAGAAGCGCCTTTCCTGCACAAAGAAGGGGAGCTTTCCGTCTTTTCCGTGACGGTGGATACCCGTGAGATCGCCCCCGAGGGAGACGGCCTGTTCTTCTTCCATTTCGAGGCGGAGACTCCCGCGGGGAGACGCTATACCGTTTGCGACCGCTCCCATATCGCCCTTTCCGACCGTTTTACCAACGAATTCCAATTGACGGTCTACAAAAACGAATATCCCGCCCCCGATTGGCTCACACGGGGCGTGTTCTACCATATCTTCGTGGACCGCTTCTGCAAAAGCGGCAGATCCATGCGCCGTACCGACGCCATCTACAACGAGGATTGGGAAAACGGTACCCCCGAGTACCCTCCCGTCAACGGCCAGGCCTTCCCCAACAACACCCACTTCGGCGGGGATCTCTACGGCGTGGCGGATAAGCTCAGCTACCTCAAGGACCTGGGGGTCACCGTCATTTACTTAAGCCCCATCGCAGACGCTTATTCCAACCATAAGTACGATACCGGGGATTACCTCACGGTGGATCCCACCTTCGGCGGGGAAAAGGCTCTTTCCGAGCTGGTGGAAAAGGCCCATTCCATGGGCATCCGCATCATCCTGGACGGGGTGTTCAACCACGTGGGGGACGACAGCGTGTATTTCAACCGCTACGGGAAGTACCAAGGCCCGGGCGCCTACCAGTCGGAGGACTCTCCTTATTATCCCTGGTTCACCTTCGGAAAGACACGGGACGACTACGAAAGCTGGTGGGGGATCAAGAACCTCCCCAAGCCCAAGAAGTGCAAGGAGTTCCGCTCCTTCATTTGCGAAAAGGTCATCCCCAAATACATGGCCCTGGGCATTGACGGCTACCGCCTGGACGTGGTAGACGAGCTGGAAAGCGATTTCCTGGACGAGATCGTCTCTGCGGTGAAGCGGGCAAAGCCTGACGCCGCCATCATCGGCGAGGTGTGGGAGGATGCCTCCAACAAGATCGCCTACGACCAAAGAAAACGTTACTTCCGGGGGAAACAGCTCTCGGGCGTGATGAACTATCCCTTCCGCAACGGGCTGATCCACTTCTTGAAGTACGGGGATGCCTCTCTCCTGCGGGAGGTCACCGAGACCTTACATCAGCATTATCCTCCCAAGGCATTGTTGCATACCATGAATAGTATCGGGACTCACGATACCGAGCGTATTCTCACCGTGCTGGGAGGAGAGGGAGATTTCGGTGAGCCCAACGAGGTGCTGGCAGTCCGCCGCATGACCAAAAAGCAGCGTGAAAAAGCGGTGAACGCCCTTATCTGCGGGTATACCCTGCTGGCCTGCCTTCCCGGCGTGCCCTGTATCTACTACGGGGACGAAGCAGGGATGGAAGGCTACCACGACCCCTTCAACCGCCGCCCCTTCCCTTGGCACGCCATCGACGGCAAGCTTTACGGCGCCTTCCGTGCCGTGAACCGCCTGCGGGGCAGGGAAAAGCTTTTCGGCGCAGAGGGCTTTGCCGTGCTGGACACCCCCGAGGGCATCTTCGCCTTCACCCGTTTCGACGAAACCGGCAGCATGACGGTGGTTTCCAACGCTTCTCAAAGCGCCTACCTCCATGTCTGCAAAGCGCCCGTCACAGATTTGATGACGGGGGAGACCCTTTCCGGGGAGATCCTCGTCCCCGCCGGAAGCACAAGAATTTTAAAGGATCTGAGCGTATGAACGAATTTGTAAAACAGATTGCCGCCGACGCCCGTGCTCTGGGTGTCAGAGAGGGAAGCGTCCTGCTGGTCCACTCCTCTCTCAAATCCCTGGGCAGACAGGGCTTGACCCCTGCCGACGTCATCGACGGTCTCCGTCTCGCCCTGGGTGACCACGGGACCCTGGTGTTCCCCACCCTCAGCTATATGTCCTGCGGCCCTGCCCGCTCCCTCACCTTCGACGTGAAGAACACGCCGTCCTGCGTGGGCGCCATCCCCGAATACTTCCGCACCTCCCAAGAGGGCGTGCGCAGAAGCCTTTGCCCCACCCATTCCTGCGCCGCCGTAGGCGAACTGCGGGACGCGGTGGTAGGCGGCCACCACCTGGACAACACTCCCTGCGGGCCCAATTCTCCCTTCCACCGTGTCATGGAGCTGGACGGAAGCATCCTGTTCTTGGGATGCGGTACCAACTGCAACACCTCCATGCACGCCATCGAGGAGCTTTCCCGCCCGGATTACCTGTTTGAGGAGTGCTATACCTACACTATGGTGAAAGAGGACGGCAGTACCTGCGAACAGCCCTGCTACGCCCACGACTTCAAGGGCGTTTACCAGGCCTACAGCCGTATGGAGGACATCCTGACGGAAAAGGAACTGCAAAAGGGCAACATCCTTTCCGCCTCCTGCCATCTCATGCGGGCAGTCCCCTTGTGGGAAAAGGCAGACGCAAAGTACCGTGAGGACCCCCATTCTTTTATCGGAAAGCTGTAAGAGGTTTTCCCACGGGAGCTGTGAATTGATATGACCGAGCAAGCATTGCTTTCCCTGTTCCGTACCTTGATGCGGGAATTCCGTTTGAAGGGGGAACTGGAGGATTACCGTGTCGTCAAGGTGGGCAACATCAACGATACCTATTTCATCGGTACCCGCACGGAGGAGGGGAAGCGGAAGGACTACACCGTACAGCGGCTGAACCATAAGGTGTTTCAAAACCCCGTTCAGGTGGCGGAAAACGCCTTTGCCGTTACCTCCCATATGGAGCGAAAGCTCCTTGCCGTGGGGCAGACGGACATCCGCCGCAAGGTACTGCACGTTTACCGCAAGGAAGGCGGGGAGTTTTTCCACCGCAGTGAAGAGGGCGACTATTGGCGCGTCCTTTCCTACGTGTACGATTCCCGCTGTGTAAACCACGCCGACGAGGAGATCCTGTACGGCACGGGCTACGCCTTCGGAGAATTCCAGCGGAACCTGTCGGATTTTCCCGCCCACACCCTGCACCATACCATTCCCGATTTCCACAACACCCCCAAGCGCTTTGCCGACCTCCGCACCTCCGGGGAGCGGGACGTCTGCGGGAGAAGGGAAGAGGTGGAAGAGGAGCTTGCCTATCTCCTTTCCATGGAAGGCTACGTTTCCCTGCTGGAGGACCTCCACGGGGAAGGGAAGCTGCCCTTGCGGGTGGTGCATAACGACACCAAATGCAACAACGTGATGTTCGACGCCGAGACCCGCACCCCCTTGGCGGTGATCGACCTGGACACCGTGATGCCGGGGTACGTGGCCCACGATTTCGGAGACGCCGTCCGTTTCGCCTGTAACACCGCATCCGAGGACGAGGAGGATCTCTCCCTGGTCTCTCTCAACCTGCGGGGCTACCAACGGTTGGCGGAGGGCTTTGTCCGCCCCCTTTTGGGCATTATCACCGAAAGTGAGTTCAACACCCTGCCCGACGGGGTGCTCATCATCACCCTGGAGCTTGCCGCCAGATTTTTAAAGGATTACCTGGACGGAGACGTATATTTCAAATGCCGCAAGGATCGCCACAACCTGATCCGTGCCCGCTGTCAGATCGCTTTGGCGAAGGATATCGCCGCAAAGCTGGAGGAAATGCGAACGCTTTTGAAGTCTCTTTCCGTTCAAAAATAATTTAAAAATTGTTAAATGCGACAAAAATTCAAAAGAAAATCAGAAAAACTGTTGACAAATATAAAAAATTGTGTATAATGAATGAATGTGGTATGGAATATTCTGTACTGCAGTAAGATCGGTGGTGCGCCTTTGAAGATGTTTTCCGATTCCGGAATAGGGCAGCCCGTTGCCGACGAGGCACGGTTGATCGCCCGCGCGCGCTTGGGTGACGGGGAGGCTTTTGCCGCCCTGGTGGAATCCTACAAGCGCTTGGTATATTGGCATATCTCTCATTCCGCATCCTTTGTCTCCGCCGCCGATGAGGAGGATCTGTTTCAGGAAGGGCTGGTTGGCCTGTTGAAGGCCGTCCGCACCTACGACGGTGTCTCCTCGGCGTTTGCGACCTATGCTTCCTCCTGTATCTGCCACAGCGTGATCAGCGCTGCCCGCCGTCTGCGGAAGCAAAACGGCGACGCAGTCCCCCTGGACGAAACAGAGCTGGTCTCAGGCAATTCGCCGGAAAGTGATTTCCTGGATCGTGAGAGCATATCGTTGCTCTATGAGCGTGTTTTTTCGGAGCTTTCCAAGTATGAACGTTCCGTTTTTGAGCTGTATCTCAGCGACCGTTCTTATGCGGACATCGCCCGCTTGGTGGGCAAGTCCGAGAAAAGCATCGCCAACGCGATCTGCCGTATCCGCAGAAAGCTGAAGAAGCTTCTGGGATAACCCATCCTCGCTAATATTCTCCGGGTGTTATCCCGAGAGTATTATAAAAATACTACAAGGAGTAAGCAAATGTACGAAGACAAGACTTTGGTTTGCAAAGACTGCGGTAACGAATTCGTGTTCACCGCCGGTGAGCAGGCATTCTATGCTGAAAAGGGCTTCCAGAACGAGCCTCAGAGATGCAAAGCTTGCAGAGACGCAAAGAAGAACGCTGCAAGAGCGCCCAGAGAGATGTTCGAGACCGTATGCGCCAACTGCGGTAAAGTAGCGAGAGTTCCTTTCCAGCCGTCGACCGACAGACCGGTACTTTGCAGCGAGTGTTTCGCAGCAAAGAGAGCAAACTAATCAACTTATA
>SVTH01000004.1 GCA_015063885.1 Oscillospiraceae bacterium
ACAAATCCTCCCCGCTTCTTTTTGTACATTTTATCATAAAACGGAGTCTTTTGCAAGAGATCCCGCCCCCGAAAAAAGGGGGAACGAAGGGTATTTTCCCATGCGCGCAGGGAAAAGTTTGGATATATACTATAAAATTGGCAAATTTGCGGTATAAATTGTTAAAAACGACAATTGCAATCTAAAAATTAAAGTGTTATAATACAACATGTAGACTTAGGCTCTGTTATTGCGCCCACACGTAGTGCGGGCCTCTTAAACACGAAAAAAAGAAAAAAATAAAAAAACAAAATTCAAAAGGAGAAACGCGAATGAAAAACTTGCGCAAACTTCATGTGCTGGCCGTAGCTCTCGTTATGGTTCTGTGCATGATGGCAACTACTCTGTTCGTTGCAGCAAGCGGCACCGGCGATATCAGCGATCCCATCGTTTTCGATACCGTTGAGTCCGTTCCTGCAAGCGTGACTGTTCCCGCAGGCGCTACTGTGTTTTACACCGTGCCCGCAGGCGGTCTCGAACTGACTGTTGTCGACCTGACTACCGCAGTGAACGTTGTTGGTCCCAAAGGCAATGTCCTTGCCTATACTTCCGACAACGAAGGCACTGCGACCGTTGTGTTCGATGGCTATGCTGACGGTGATACCGTTCTGTTCGGCCTTTGGAACCAGAATCCCTATGCAGACACGGTCGTGACCCTGTCTATTGGGGAGCCTGTTCCTGCTGAGGAGGGCACCGAAGCGAATCCCATCAATGCAAACGATAAGTATTTTGCAGGCGCATTCTGCTACCTGCTGAATCCCACCCTGTTGGAAGGCGATAACGACGGCGTTTGGTATGAGTTTACCGCTCCCTCCAACGGCATTATGTGCGTAGAGAATTCCGGCAGCGACTATCAGCTCTCCGTGATGCAGGGCTACAGCCAGCTGAACGCTTATGACGACGAGGTTTATTCCAACCCCGTTATGTCTTACCGCCTCACCGCAGGCGAGACCGTTCGGATCTGGATCATCGCTGAACCCGATGCAAACCGGAACTATCCCGAAACCACCGTTTATGCCAGCATCTACTTTGTTGCAGGCAACGAGATCGATCCCGTTGCCATCAAGAGCAAGGAAAGCTTCAAGGCTAACATCGCCGCAGGCGATACCGTTTGCTTCCTGGACGCTACCAACGGCGGTCTGTGGGGCGGCAAGGGCCTTGTAATCAGCGGCTACAGCGAAGCAATCGAAGCTATGGTTGTTACCGTTGACGGCGTTGAATACACCGATGTTGACCGCGACGGCACCATCGAGCTCACCCTGCCCGGTGATCCCAATGCCATGATCGCTCTCCATCCCGAGTTCTCCATCACCAACGGCCATGAATGGGATCTTCCCTTCACTCTGACCCTGGTTGATGAGGCTCATGAGGATGAACCCGCAGTTCCCGAGCTGGGCTACTGCTCCTGCGGCACCGAGCTTGAGTACTACGAGAGACTTGAGCCCTGCCACCAGAACGGCTGTGAAGAGTACTGGTACTGCCCCACCTGCGACGCTGTATACGCAGACGAGGCTGCTACCATCGTTACCAACCGTATGAACCTGACCATTCCTGCCGACTGCGAGCTGGTTTACATGCCCGCTGTTGAGGCTTGCCATGCAAACGGTTCCTACGAGTACTGGTTCTGCCCCGAGTGCCAGGCAGTCTTCTCCGACGCTGAAGGCAGATACCTGACCAACCGCATGAACCTGACCATTCCCGCTACCACCGATCTGGTTTACGAGTCCGGTTACGAAGCAACCTGCCACCAGAACGGTCTGCAGGAATACTGGTTCTGCCCCGAGTGCGATGCAGTCTATGCAGACGAAGCAGGCACTCAGCTGACCAACCGCAAGAACCTGGTTATCGTTGCTGAATGCGAGCTGGTTTATCAGCCCGGCTACGAAGCAACCTGCCATCAGAACGGCTCTTATGAGTACTGGTTCTGCTCCGAGTGCGATGCAGTCTTTGCAGACGCAGCAGGTACCCAGCTCACCAACCGTAAGAACCTGACCATCCCCGCTCTCTCCGAGCTGGTATATGAGGAAGGCTACGAGGCAGTTTGCCACCAGAACGGCAGACAGGATTACTGGTACTGTGCAGATTGCGGCACTATGTTCGCAGATGCAGCAGGTATCATCATCACCAACGTTAAGAACGTGATCATCCCCGCTCCCGTAGAGCTGACCCACGTTGAGGCAGTTGAGGCTGTATGCCACCAGAACGGTAACACCGAGTACTGGTACTGTGCAGACTGCGGCGCAATGTTCGCAGACGCGCAGGGCATCATCATCACCAACGCCAAGAACGTAATCGTTCCCGCTCCCGTAGAGCTGACCCACGTTGAAGGCTACGATGCAGTATGCCATCAGAACGGTCTGCAGGAGTACTGGTACTGTGCAGACTGCGGCGCAATGTTCGCAGACGCGCAGGGCATCATCATCACCAACGCCAAGAACGTGATCATCCCCGCTCCCGTAGAGCTGACCCACGTTGAGGCAGTTGACGCAGTTTGCCACCAGAACGGTAACACCGAGTACTGGTACTGTGCAGACTGCGGCGCAATGTTCGCAGATGCGCAGGGCATCATCATTACCAACGCTAAGAACGTGATCGTTCCCGCTCCCGTAGAGCTGACCCACGTTGAAGGCTACGATGCAGTATGCCATCAGAACGGTCTGCAGGAGTACTGGTACTGTGCAGATTGCGGCGCAATGTTCGCAGACGCACAGGGCATCATCATCACCAACGCCAAGAACGTAATCATCCCCGCTCCCGTAGAGCTGACCTACGTTGAGGCTGTTGCTCCCGTATGCCACCAGAACGGTACCACCGAGTACTGGTACTGTGCAGATTGCGGCGCAATGTTCGCAGACGCACAGGGCATCATCATCACCAACGCTAAGAACGTGATCGTTCCCGCTCCCGTAGAGCTGACCCACGTTGAAGGCTACGATGCAGTATGCCATCAGAACGGCCAGCAGGAGTACTGGTACTGTGCAGATTGCGGCGCAATGTTCGCAGACGCGCAGGGCATCATCATCACCAACGCCAAGAACGTGATCATCCCCGCTCCCGTAGAGCTGACCTACGTTGAAGGCTACGAGGCAGTTTGCCACCAGAACGGCAGACAGGATTACTGGTACTGTGCAGATTGCGGCACTATGTTCGCAGATGCGCAGGGCATCATCATCACCAACGCCAAGAACGTGATCATCCCCGCTCCCGTAGAGCTGACCCACGTTGAAGGCTACGATGCAGTATGCCATCAGAACGGCCAGCAGGAGTACTGGTACTGTGCAGATTGCGGCGCAATGTTCGCAGACGCACAGGGCATCGTGATTACCAACTCCAAGAATGTGATCATCCCCGCACTGAACGAGCTGACCTATGTTGAGGGTTACGAAGCAGTTTGCCACCAGACCGGCAGACAGGACTACTGGTACTGCGAGGTTTGCGGCGCAATGTTCGCAGACGCACAGGGCATCATCATCACCAACGCCAAGAACGTGATCATCCCCGCTCCCGTAGAGCTGACCTACGTTGAGGCTGTTGCTCCCGTATGCCACCAGAACGGTACCACCGAGTACTGGTACTGTGCAGACTGCGGCGCAATGTTCGCAGATGCGCAGGGCATCATCATTACCAACGCTAAGAACGTAATCGTTCCCGCTGTCACCGACCTGGTACACGTAGAAGGCTACGAAGCTACCTGCCACCAGACCGGCCTGAACGAGTACTGGTACTGCCCCGATTGCGATGCAGTCTTTGCAGACGCAGCAGGCAGATACCTGACCAACGTTAAGAACCAGATCATCCCCGCTCTTACCGAGCTGGTATATGTTGAGGCTGTAGAGCCCGGCTGCCACCAGACCGGTATGAACGAGTACTGGTACTGCTCTGAGTGTGATGCAGTCTTTGCAGACGCAGCAGGCACTCAGCTGACCAACCGTAAGAACCTGACCATCCCCGCTCTCATCGACCTGGTACACGTTGAGGCTGTAGAGCCCGGCTGCCACCAGACCGGCTCTTACGAGTACTGGTACTGCCCCGAGTGCGACGCAGTCTTCGCAGATGCAGCCGCTACTCAGCTGACCAACCGCAAGAACCTGACCATCCCCGCTCTCACCGAGCTGGTTTACGTTCCCGGTTATGAAGCTTCCTGCCACCAGACCGGTATGAACGAGTACTGGTACTGCCCCGATTGCGATGCAGTGTTTGCAGATGCAGCAGGCATCCAGCTCACCAACCGTAAGAACCAGATCATCCCCGCTACCTCCGAGATGGTACACGTGGACGCAGTTGATCCCGTATGCCACCAGACCGGTAACGTAGAGTACTGGTACTGCTCCGAGTGCCTTGCAGTCTTCACCGACGCAGCAGCAACTCAGCTGAGCAACTTCAAGAACGTAATCGTTCCCGCTGTCACCGACCTGGTATATGAGGAAGGCTACGAGGCATCCTGCCACCAGACCGGTATGAACGAGTACTGGTACTGCCCCGATTGCGATGCAGTCTTTGCAGACGCAGCAGGCAGATACCTGACCAACCGCAAGAACCTGACCATCCCCGCTCTGTACGAGCTTGAGTACGTTGAGGCTGTAGAGCCCTGCCACGCAAACGGCTGTGCAGAGTACTGGTACTGCCCCGATTGCGATGCTATCTTCTCCGATGCAGAAGGCAGATATCTCACCAACATCAAGAACCTGACCATCCCCGCAGACAACACCCTGACTTACGTTCCCGGTTACGAGGCAACCTGCCACCAGACCGGTATGAACGAGTACTGGTACTGCGATGAGTGCGATGCAGTCTTTGCAGACGCAGAAGGCAGATACCTGACCAACCGCAAGAACCTGACCATCCCCGCACTGAACGATCTTGTTTACATGCCCGAGGTTCCCGCATGCCATGTAAACGGCACCATGGAATACTGGTTCTGCCCCGACTGCCAGGCAGTATTTGCCGATGCAGAAGGCAAGATCCTCACCAACCGTCTGAACCTGACCATCCCCGCTGATACCGAGCTGGTCTACATGCCCGAGGTTCCCGCTTGCCATGCAAACGGCACCATGGAATACTGGTTCTGCCCCGATTGCGACGCAGTATATGCTGATGCAGAGGGTAAGATCCTCACCAACCGCATGAACCTGACCATCCCCGCCGATACCAAGCTGATCCACATCATCGGTATCGAAGCAACCTGCCACACCAACGGCAGACTTGAGTCCTGGTACTGCTTGGAGTGCGACACCTTCTTCCTTGATGCAGAAGGCAAGTACAACGTAGCTTACCTGAGCCTCACCATCCCCGCATTCGGCGAGATCATCTACGTTCCCGCAGTTGACGCTACTTGCCATCAGAACGGCTCTTATGAGTACTGGTATTGCACCGGTTGCGATGCAGTTTACGCAGACGAAGCTTGCAAGCAGCTCACCAACCGCAAGAACCTGACCATTCCCGCTCTGAACGATCTGGTACACGTTGAGGCTGTAGAGCCCGGCTGCCACCAGAACGGTATGCAGGAATACTGGTACTGCCCCGATTGCGATGCAGTCTTTGCAGACGCAGCAGGCAGATACCTGACCAACCGTAAGAACCTGACCATCCCCGCAACCTCCGAGCTGGTATACGTTGAGGCTGTAGAGCCCGGCTGCCACCAGAACGGTAACGTAGAGCACTGGTACTGCTCTGAGTGTCTTGCAGTCTTCGCCGACGCTGCAGCTACTCAGCTGACCAACTTCAAGAACGTTATTATCCCCGCAATCTACGACCTGGTACACGTTGAGGCTGTTGAGCCCGGCTGCCACCAGACCGGCTCTTACGAGTACTGGTACTGCCCCGAGTGCGATGCAGTCTTTGCAGACGCAGCAGGCACCCAGCTGACCAACCGCAAGAACCTGACCATCCCCGCAATCTATGACCTGGTACACGTAGAAGCAGTTGAACCCAACTGCCACCAGACCGGTATGAACGAGTACTGGTACTGCCCCGAGTGCGATGCAGTCTTTGCAGACGCAGCAGGCATCCAGCTCACCAACCGCAAGAACCTGACCATCCCCGCTCTGAACGACCTGGTACACGTTGAAGCTGTTGCTCCCAACTGCCACCAGACCGGTATGAACGAGTATTGGTTCTGCCCCGAGTGCGATGCAGTCTTTGCAGACGCAGCAGGCACCCAGTTGACCAACCGTAAGAACCTGACTATCCCCGCTCTGAACGACCTGGTACACGTTGAAGCTGTTGCTCCCAACTGCCACCAGACCGGCTCTTATGAGTACTGGTACTGCCCCGAGTGCGACGCAGTCTTCGCAGACGCAGCAGGCACTCAGCTGACCAACCGCAAGAACCTGACCATCCCCGCTCTGAACGACCTGGTATACGTTGAAGCTGTTGCTCCCAACTGCCACCAGACCGGCATGAACGAGTATTGGTTCTGCCCCGAGTGCGATGCAGTCTTCGCAGACGCAGCAGGCACCCAGCTCACCAACCGCAAGAACCTGACCATCCCCGCTCTGAACGACCTGGTATACGTTGAGGCTGTAGAGCCCGGCTGCCACCAGACCGGCTCTTATGAGTACTGGTATTGCCCCGAGTGCGAGACCGTCTTCGCAGACGCAGCCGCTACTCAGGTTACCAACCGTAAGAACCTGACCATCCCCGCAATCTTCGAACTGGTACACGTTGAGGCTGTAGAGCCCAACTGCCACCAGACCGGCTCTTACGAGTACTGGTACTGCCCCGAGTGCGACGCAGTCTTTGCAGACGCAGCAGGCACCCAGCTCACCAACCGCAAGAACCTGACCATCCCCGCTAACACCGAGCTGGTTTACGTTCCCGGTTACGAAGCATCTTGCCACCAGACCGGTATGAACGAGTACTGGTACTGCCCCGAGTGCGACGCAGTCTTCGCAGACGCAGCCGCTACTCAGCTGACCAACCGTAAGAACCTGATCATCCCCGCTCTCACCGAGCTGGTATACGTAGAAGGCTACGAGGCTTCCTGCCACCAGACCGGTATGAACGAGTATTGGTACTGCTCTGAGTGCGATGCAGTCTTTGCAGACGCAGCAGGCACCCAGCTGACCAACCGCAAGAACCTGACCATCCCCGCAATCTATGACCTGGTACACGTTGAGGCTGTAGAGCCCAATTGCCACCAGACCGGTATGAACGAGTACTGGTACTGCCCCGAGTGCGATGCAGTCTTCGCAGACGCAGCAGGCACCCAGCTCACCAACCGCAAGAACCTGACCATCCCCGCAATCTACGATCTCGTTTACATGCCCGAGGTTCCCGCATGCCATGTAAATGGCGTTCAGGAATACTGGTTCTGCCCTGAGTGCGACGCAGTCTTCGCAGACGCAGCAGGTACCCAGCTGACCAACCGTCTGAACCTGACCATCCCCGCTGATACCGAGCTGGTTTACGTTCCCGGTTACGAAGCTTCCTGCCACCAGACCGGTATGAACGAGTACTGGTTCTGCCCCGAATGCGGCGGCGTTTACGCTGATGCAGAAGGCAGATACCTGACCAACCGCATGAACCTTGTCATTCCCGCAATCTACGACCTGGTACACGTTGAGGCTGTAGAGCCCGGCTGCCACCAGAACGGTATGCAGGAATACTGGTACTGCCCCGACTGCGATGCAGTCTTCGCAGACGCAGCAGCTACCCAGCTGACCAACCGCAAGAACCTCACCATCCCCGCAATCTACGACCTGGTACACGTAGAAGCAGTTGAACCCAACTGCCACCAGACCGGCTCTTATGAGTACTGGTACTGCCCCGAGTGCGACGCAGTCTTCGCAGACGCAGCAGGCATCCAGCTCACCAACCGCAAGAACCTGACCATCCCCGCTCTGAACGACCTGGTATACGTTGAAGCTGTTGCTCCCAACTGCCACCAGACCGGTATGAACGAGTATTGGTTCTGCCCCGAGTGCGACGCAGTCTTCGCAGATGCAGCAGGCACCCAGCTGACCAACCGCAAGAACCTGACCATCCCCGCTAACACCGAGTTGGTTTACGTTCCCGGTTACGAAGCATCTTGCCACCAGACCGGCTCTTATGAGTACTGGTACTGCCCCGAGTGCGATGCAGTCTTTGCAGACGCAGCCGCTACTCAGCTGACCAACCGTAAGAACCTGACCATCCCCGCTAACACCGAGCTGGTTTACGTTCCCGGTTACGAAGCATCTTGCCACCAGACCGGTTTGAACGAGTATTGGTACTGCTCTGAGTGCGACGCAGTCTTCGCAGACGCAGCCGCTACCCAGCTGACCAACCGTAAGAACCAGATCATCCCCGCTCTGAACGACCTGGTATACGTTGAGGCTGTAGAGCCCGGCTGCCACCAGACCGGCTCTTACGAGTACTGGTACTGCCCCGAGTGCGAGACCGTCTTCGCAGACGCAGCCGCTACTCAGGTTACCAACCGTAAGAATCTGACCATCCCCGCAATCTACGATCTCGTTTACATGCCCGAGATTCCCGCATGCCATGTAAATGGCGTTCAGGAATACTGGTTCTGCCCTGAGTGCGACGCAGTCTTCGCAGACGCAGCAGGCATCCAGCTGACCAACCGTCTGAACCTGACCATCCCCGCTGATACCGAGCTGGTTTACGTTCCCGGTTACGAAGCATCCTGCCACCAGACCGGTATGAACGAGTACTGGTACTGCCCCGAATGCGGCGGCGTTTACGCTGATGCAGAAGGCAGATACCTGACCAACCGCATGAACCTTGTCATTCCCGCTCTGAACGATCTCGTATACGTTCCCGCAGTTGAAGCTACCGCTACCAGAGATGGTATGCAGGAGTACTGGTACTGCCCCGAGTGCGACGCAGTCTTTGCAGATGCAGCAGGCAGATACCTGACCAACCGTAAGAACCTGATCGTTCCCGCTACCGGCCTCATCGCAGGCGACATCAACGGCGACGGCAGAATCAACAACCTGGACTACCTGATGTTGAAGAGACACGTAATGGGTTCCACCAAGTTGACCGCTGATCAGCTCACCCGTGCAGATGTCAATGGCGACGGTAGAATCAACGCTCTCGACTACGCTGCTCTGAAGAGCATCCTTCTCCAGAAATAAGCCGTAATCGACAACAAGCAAACCTAAAAAAGACCGCCATCACTCAAAAGGTGATGGCGGTTTTTCTATCCGAAAGCTCCTTATTCAAAATGCATCGTGCCTCGCTCTCCGTCGGGCGGTAAGGAAACAGTGGGGAAGCGGTTATTGATCTTCCCGTAGCAGGGGCAGTTCTTCCCGTGGTCGTTGATCATCCCACAGGCCTGGAGATGGGAATACACAGTAATGCTCCCCAGATACTTGAACCCCCGCTTTTTCAAGTCCTTTGCGATCTCCTCGGAAAGGCGGTTGCTCACAGGGATATACCCGTCTTCGTGGCCTTGGTACAGCACCGTTTTCCCGTCTGTATAACGCCAGAGATACTTGCAAAAGCTTCCGTATTCCTCCACGATCTGTTCAAAGCACCCTGCGTTGCCGATCACGGCCTTGATCTTGGGCACCGACCTCAGCATCCCGGGGGTGTTCAGGATCCGCTCCACGTCCTCCTCGGTGTACCCGGCAACCTTGCGGTAGTCAAAGCCGTCGAAGCACTCACGAAAGATCTCCCGCTTCTTCAACATCAGCATCCAGGAAAGGCCGCACTGCAACGCCTCCAGCATCAAGAATTCAAACTGCTTCCCGTCCTCCCACAGAGGCACGCCCCACTCCTTGTCGTGGTATTCCTCCATCAGCGCGTCACCGCGGCTCCAATTGCAATACGACATACATACCCTCCTATGCGTTCGTTCGATTCATTTTATCACAGCAGG
This sequence comes from Oscillospiraceae bacterium, assembly GCA_015063885.1. Classification (GTDB taxonomy): domain Bacteria; phylum Bacillota; class Clostridia; order Oscillospirales; family CAG-382; genus Coliplasma. The sequence continues at coordinate 9,866 of SVTH01000004.1, forward strand.
TTACAAAATGCAAGAGGAGCGCTAAGGGGGATTTTTTGAAAAAATCCCCCTTAGGATCCCCAAAAAGCAGTGCCGAAAACTGTCGTTTTCGGGAGGATGAAAAATAGAGCGTTCAGATTGCCGGAAGCCCTGCATCAAAAGTATTACATAGCAAATTACACAAATATACTTTTTTCCACAAAACCAATGGGCGAAACAGAGGCTCCTCCGGGAGTGAGCTGTCAGCCGTATGGCTGACTGAGGGAGCCCGCGAGTATCCAAGGCAACGTCTTTTTCAACCCTTTCTGCCCGATCTCTCCCATAACCCTTTTATGTATGCTAAAGCCGACGCACCAAAGGCTGCCCCTGGAAGGGGGAGCTGTCGGCGTCAGCCGACTGAGGGGGTTGATCCAAAGGCAAAACTAACTTAAAAAAGTATCAATCACAGTCCCCGCTCCCATCTGTCACGGCGGCCGAACATGCGGCGCTTGCTTTCCTTCCGGCTATGAAAAACCGCCCTGCAAAAAAACAGAGCGGTTTCGTTATCCTATCGTTCAATCCTCTTCCAGTAACTTGGAAGGGGAGATCTTCAACACCTGCGCGATCTTAAATAAGGTTTCCAAAGACACCCCGCGCACAGTACCGGTGCCTTCAACCTGACCTACGAAGCTAACGCTCTTGCCTATAAGCTCTGCGAAATATTCTTGCGTATAGCCCGCTTTCCTTCTGTAATACGCAATCTTCAAGCCGAGTGTAATATACTTATCCGGAAATTCAGTTTTCATATTTTTGCCCCTCATTCTTGATACTGATATTTTACCGAAAAACAGGACAAAATATTATAATCTGTGATTGCGGATATATTTACTTTAAGTGAAAGATAGTGTATAATGAGTAAAAAATCATTTACTTTGAAGTAGTATCTATGCAAGATATCCCGAGATCACCGAGACCTACAAAGCCTACCTCCTGCGCTCCTACGAGGACACCTATTATCCCGAAAAACTGCGTAACGCAGGAAGAGCCGCCTACGTGGAGCGGAACAGGGAGCTGATCGACAGAAGCCGCTTTTGTATCGTTTATTACAGCGAAACTCATTTACCAGCTACCCGCAAAAGCGGCACCAAGCTTGCCCTTGACTACGCCGTGAAAAAGGAAAGTCGAATCCTTTTGTTTCCAAATGAAAAGTTTTGAGGATTTTCAAGGAACTTTTTCAAAAGTCCCTTGAATGGGGTCAAGGGGCAACGCCCCTTGCAGCTTTCCTTACAAAAAACGATGAAGGCGTTTTTCCCTCATCGGTTTCCTTTTTATAGCCTCCCTCCGGGAAGTGAGATCACCCTTGCAAGCAATGTGGAGAGAGCCCGCGAGCATCCAAAGCAACTTCCTTTTCAAATTCGTCTGCCCGGCCCTCCCGCAGCCTATTGCTGCAGGGTATATTCCTCAATTCAGCCGACGCAACAAAGGCTGCCCCTGGAAGGGGGAGCTGTCGGCGTCAGCCGACTGAGGGGGTTGATCCAAAGGCAAAACTAACAATTCACTTCCGGCCATGAAAAACCGCCCTGCAAAAAAACAGAGCGGTTTCGATCATTTACGAGTGGGTTTTACGTTGGCGGAAGGGGTGATATCCCCGTCAATCGGACCATTAGCATCCTCAAAGGCTTTGATGCTTTGTCTGATCAAAACAAGCACTTGGCTGTTGACGCTTCTGCCTTCATAGTCCGCGATATAAGACAACTTGTTCAGCATTTCCTCTTCAATTCTGATAGAAACACTCTTAATAGCCATAAAATCACCTCAAAATAAACATATTATATATTTATTTTAGAATTATTATGTGCTATAATGTTGTGAATGAATATATAGTATATCTAAAATATTTTTGAGGTGTTTTCTATTATGGATGAAAAGAGATCAACCACCGCCTGCTTCTTCGGGCACAGAACCATCGACGAAACCGAGGACTTAAAAAGAAGCCTCACCGCCGCCATAGAGAACCTGATCACCGCAGAAGGGGTAGATACCTTTCTCTTCGGCAGTAAAAGCCGCTTCGACAGCCTATGCCTGGAGCTTGTTACCGCCTTCAAAGAAAAATACCCCCACTTGAAGCGGGTCTACGTCCGTGCGGAATATCCCGAGATCGCCGAGACCTACAAAGCCTACCTCCTGCGCTCCTACGAGGACACTTATTATCCCGAAAAACTGCGTAACGCAGGAAGAGCCGCCTACGTGGAACGGAACAGGGAGCTGATTGACAGAAGCCGCTTCTGTATCGTTTATTACAGCGAAACCCATTCACCTACTACCCGCAAAAGCGGCACCAAGCTTGCCCTTGATTACGCCGTGAAAAAGGGAAGTCGAATCCTTTTGTTTCCAAATGAAAAGTTTTGAGGTTTTTCAAGGGACTTTTTCAAAAGTCCCTTGAATGGGGTCAAGGGGCAACGCCCCTTGCAGCTTTCCTTTTATCTGCTTTTCTTCACAGGGCGGATATACTTCCAGTAGCGCTCCGTGTCGTGGAAGAAGTAAAACAGCCTGCCCTCCGTCAGATCCAATTCGTACCCGCTGGCGGGGTAATCGAATTCCGCCATGGCTTTTTCTATCTTGGCCTCCACGGCGCCGTTTTGGGTCTCGTAATCAAAGGGCCCGTGTTCAAAGACTAAGTATTCTCCCTCCGGCACATCCGTCAACACCATTCCCTTGGGTACCTCTCCGCAGTAGTCGCAGGGTAACCGTACCCCGTAGCACTCCGCCAAGGGAATCCCCCAGGAGCAGATCCTTCCCGCAGGGGTGTTGAGAAAGGCCATGATCTGCCCGCTTCCGCTGTCCGACCCCGCACCGCCCAGATCGTCCAGCTTGTTACCGATGCTGTCCAACAAGCCGCACACCGTCTCGCAGTCCTGCCCGGGGATCAACGCCTGCTTCTGCCAAAAATCCCAATAGCCGATGCTTTCGTAGTTGCGGATATGCAAAAACTTGTGGGCGGGGATGGTGACGAAGTAGGTCTTCACCTCGTCCGCCTCTCCGTTCCCCCAGCCGCCGTTTTCCAAAAGATAGCAGTCCAGGGGGCTGATCACCGTGCGGAGAACCACGGGGGCGGGATGCTCCCGATACTCGCTGGGGGTCACGCCGTAGGAAGCCTTGAAAGCCCGTGTAAACGCTTCGTGGGAGGAGAAGCCGTAGTCCAATGCGATCTCCAAAATGCCCCTCCCGGAGTCTCTCAGCTCCTTGAGAGCAAAGGCCAGCCGCCTGCCCTGCAGATACGCCCGCAAGGTCATCCCCGAGACCTGCCGAAACTTTCTGGAAACGTAGGCGGGGGAATATCCCAGCTTGTCCGCCAAGGTCACCAGGGTAATCTTTTCGTCTTTCTTTTCCCGAATACAATTATCCACCTCGCGGGAGATGGTCTGAATATGTCTGTGCCATTGGTTCATGGAAAGCACCGTCCTTTCTGCTTTCATGATAGCAGAAAATTTTCTTTTTCGCTTGATGTTTTTTGCACTGAGGCGAAAAGGTCTATTTCTTGGCCAAGCGGTAGCTTTCCGCAATACGCAAGCACAGCTCCTCCGTGGGAACGGAGCCGTCCAGGATCACGGTGTACCAATGCCGCTTGTTCATGTGGTACCCGGGGAAGAACCGCTTCCCGTCCACCGTGGAATCCACCTCCAAGGGATCAATCCGCAGATCCATCACCTCGATCATCCCGTCCCCGCCCGGCAGAAGTTTACTCGCCTTCAAGGTCATCACCGTGGCGTACCACTTGCGGTTGTCCTTCCGCCGCCAGACGGCCGCCTTGGGAAGCTTTTCCCAAAGAAATTCCAGCTCGTCACCGTAGGTCTCCTCCACGTGGCGGATCAACGCACGGGACTGTTCTTCCCGAAAGACATGCGGATCAAAGCACTTCTTGGCAATATCTTCAAGAATGTCACAATATTCCGTCCGTACCTGCCCCACGAAGGCACCCTCCGCATGGGGCACCAAATGCAACACGTATTCCTCTCCGAAGGCGGTGTCTGTCACCTTGGCGGCAACCTCTCCGTCGGGGGAGACCTCCACCGTCAGCTCCATCTGCCCCCCAACCAAAGGCACCTTGTAAACGTATACCCCCGCGGCAAGCACAAACCCGTACTCCAACAGCTTCCCCGTATTCACTTTTCGGTTTTTGAAAGTTTCGGTTTTCATGGACGTTGTATCTTCCCGTTCATTTTTGCTATATAACCCTCCGGCAACGCGATCTTCTCCCTTGCTTTTCCTCAGTATACCACACCCGGTGCAAAATTTCAACCGCTTTCCACGGTCTTCAAAAAAACCTCTTGCAAAAGGATTCCCGGGGTGGTATAATCAAAGAAAAAGGCTCGAAAAAAGGAATTTGACCATGAAGACCATCAAGCTTGGCGACCCGGTGACGGTTGCCCAAGATACCGAAGAGCCCATCCTGTTCGGCGGCTACCAGGATCCCACCATCCGTTTGGGGGCAGACGGCAGACTGTTGGTCCGCTTCAACGCCCGCAGAGATAACTGGCTCACCTTCGGGGAGGAAGAAAAGAACCCGGTTTATTGCTCTGCCGACGGTGGGGCGCATTGGGAAACGTGCGAAGATCCGCAGGACACCTGGCTCCGCGCAGGGACCCGCCTGCCCAACGGCGATATTTTCTGCTTCCGTGAGCATTCCGTACTGCGGAAAGAGACCCTGCCTCAGCTACCCCCTCTGCCCGAGGGACGGAAGCTGCTCACCGCAGGGATGTCCGTCTACACCGTAGACGAATTGAAGCCTTGCTTAGGTGACCGCGTGGCCAAGGAATTCAAGGCCTACCGCATCAAGGCGGGTACGGAAGAGATCGTGGAGGAGACCTGCCCCGTGATCTGGGAGAATATGCCCGTGGTGCTTCACTACGATGGCTTTCTCATTCGGGTGTTCCCGCACCCAAGCCTTTCCATGAAGGTGGATCCGCAAGGCAATCTTTGGATGCCCGTGGATGCTCCCGCCGTGGACGACAAGGGAAACCTGCTGTCTTTCCGCCGCTGTACCGCCTTGCTTTGCTCCAAGGACATGGGGCACACCTGGGAATACGTCAGCCACATCCTCTACCGGGAATCCTTCAACCCGCCCACCGCTGTGGACGTGGAGGGCTTTATGGAGTGCTCCTTGGAGTTTCTGAAGGACGGCTCCTGCCTTGCCATCCTCCGCTCGGGATCTTTGTCGCCCTTCGTCATCGGCGACGATGCACACCCCGCGCCCATCATGATGCAGACCCGCTCCCGCGACGGGTGCAAGACCTGGGAAAAGCCTACCTACTTTTACGACTACGGCGTCATGCCCGTCACCCGTATGCTGGCAGACGGTACCGTCCTGATGGCCTCGGGTCGCCCCGGGGTGTACCTCCGTGTGTCGCAGGATCTTTCTGCCAAAGAATGGTCTGATGCCGTCCCCGTGGTGGAGGTACCCAAGGAGGATTTCTACGCCAAATACTACGAATACTCCTGCTGTAACACCGGCATTGCCGTCACAGGCCCCAACACCGCTATGATCGCCTACAGCGATTTCACCAAAACCGCCCCCGACGGCAAACGGGCGAAGTCCATCATGGTGCGGAAGATCACCGTGGAAGGAGAATGAAAACCATGAAAAAAATCAAGATCACCGTCCTGCGGAAGGCCCGCTACGACGACCTCATCGCCAAATACGAAAACCCCATCAAGCACGCCTGCGACCTGGAGGAAGGGCAAGTCTTTTATTGCGACGGCTGGCAAAAGCCCGAGGGCTTCTGCGACAGCGCCTGGGAGACCCTGTCTCCCTTCGTCATGACCCTTGCCCACGGCGGGGAGAACTTCTACGACGGCTGGATGAAGGATCCCAAGTCCGCCATGCTCTCCTGCAACGACGGCTTCCGCCCCGTAAGCTTTTATATCGAAGTGTGTGATTGAAAGGAGATAACCATGATCTTTCTCTGCTACCCCAAATGCTCCACCTGTGTGAAGGCGCAGAAGTGGCTGGACGAGCACAAAGTTCCGTATGTCTTACGGGACATTAAAGAAGACAAACCCGCCTTACAGGAGCTTACAGCCTGGCACAGCCAAAGCGGCCTGCCTCTCAAGAAGTTCTTCAACACCAGCGGCCTTCTGTACCGCTCTCTGGATTTAAAAAACAAGCTCCCCTCCATGGCGGACGCGGAGATGCTTTCCCTCCTTGCCACCGACGGCATGTTGGTGAAACGCCCCCTCCTCATCGGAGAAGACTTCGTCCTGGTAGGCTTCTCGGAAGGGGAGTGGAGCGCCAAATTACTCCCGCAAAATGATTTACGAAAGGAATAGGTCTATATGAAAGCCAAACGTATCAGAGCCCTCACGTCCTTGCTTTTGGCGGTGTTTTTGCTGCTTCCTTCCCTGGCTTCCTGCGGCGCGGAGGAGCTGGCAGCCTCCTCGGAAAGTGAAACCACCTCCCCGGAGGAAAGCAGTACAGCCGTTTCCGGGGAGGAAGAAAGCTTGGAGGAATCCTCCGAAGACACAGGAGAAGAACCTATGGAAAACCTTCGCGACAACCCCGACTACAAGAACATTCTTTTGGGCAAGCGCTACACCCGCTCTGCTTTGTACCCCGATGACAGCTCTGCCTCCTACCCCGATGAAGGCAATATCACGCTCACCGACGGTCAGCTTCCCTCATCGGACGGCAAGTATTCCGACCCTGCCTTTGCAGGCTTCAATACAAACAACGATTATTCCGACCGCGGCTACGCCTCCATCCGTGTGGATCTGAACGGTCTGTACTGCTTAGACAAGTTCGAGGTGTACGTGGGCTCCAAGGCGTTCTTTAGCGTGGGCATTTCCGCACCCGCCTTTGCCCGGGTATACGCTTCCCACGATGGGGAGACCTGGTACGAGGTAGGCATCACCACCCACGAGGATACCGAAGAGGTGAACTGCATCCCTTCCGTTTTGGAGCTAAACGACCCTATCACCGCACGCTATCTGGAGTTCCGCCTTGTGGCAGACGTCAGCCGTTGGATGTTCGTTGCGGAGGTGACGGCCTACGGCATTGCCACCGATAAGGAGCTTCCCTACGAGGAAACACCCGCTCCCGAGCTGGGCGCCACCTTCCTGCCCGCCAAATCCTCCTATCAGTTCCTGTTCATCGGAAACAGCGCCACCTACGTCAACGATATTCCCGCCACCCTGGCTTCTCTTTGTGCAAGGAAGGGGATCACCGTCACCCAGAAGCAGATCGTTCCCGGGGGACGCACCCTGGAGGAGCACGCCGCAGATCCCGCCGTGCTCGCCGAGATCGCCAAGGGCTACGACGCCGTGTTCATCCAGGAAAACGGCAACTCCATGACCTCCTCCTCTGCCGCCGAAAAGAGCCTTACGGCCATCAAAAAGCTGGGTGACGCCGTCCACGCCTCCGGCGCGGTGTTCTGCTTCTACGTCCGCCCGCCCTACGGCAAGGACCTGGCAGGCTACAGGAATTTCGATCAGTGCAAGCTTTTCGACGATCATTTCACCCCCGCCGCAGAGGCACAGGACGCCCATTGCGTCTACGTCAACCGCGCCTTTGCCTACGCCATCAAGCATCTGAATTATAACCTGTGGGGGGACGATAACGCCCACACCAATACCTACGGCGCCTACCTGGCGGTCTGCACCTTCTACGCCACCCTGTTCGGCAAAACCGCCACGGAGCTGGGCATCGCCTACGGCCTCCCCGCCGCAGACGCCAAGGCTCTGCAGGAGGCCGCCGACCAGATCGCCCTGCAGGGCGTGATCCCCTGGGAAGAATAAGGATATTATGTTAACCTACACCTATGTATCCAAAGGCAGCTTTTCCCTTATGGAAAAGCCCAAGCCCACGATCCAACACGAACGGGACGGCGTCATCAAGGTCGCCGTGGAGTGCAACGTTTAATACGTCACACAATTTACGTGTCTCTCAACAAAACGCAAACCGCCCGGGTTTTCCCCCGAGCGGCTTGCGTTCTTCTTTTTATTTCATTTCCACCGCATGGATCACACTACCATACGAACAGGCCACCAGCAGATAATCCAAGGTCACCTGCTTCACGCTGTGTGCAGGCACGGTAAGTACATACTTGTAATTGCTGAACACACCGCTGTTTTCCCCCAACCCCGCGGTGTAGGAAGCTTCCAGAATCTCGCCCGTCACGCTGTCCCGCACAAGGATGGCAAGGGTACCGTGATCCCGCAAATGCAAGGTGATTGTCCTGTCCTGATCTCCCTGATTTACGAAGGTGAAGTGATCTTGATACTCGATCATCCAGTTTGCCGTGTTGGCAGGCTGACCCGACCCGTCTGCGTGGTAGTTGTCAATGATGATCTCCGCCCCGTTGGAAGCGTGCCAGATAAACTCCACCATATCCATCCCCACCGCTTGGTGGTTGTTTTGGGGGTTCAAATGGGTCATCCAGGTGGTGCTGTTCACCACGTGATCCTTGTTGTTGTATTCCTTGTAGGGCGACCCCACGGAGGGCACGTAATCCGCATAGCGGTTGGTGTAGGTCACGGGCAGTCTCCCTGCCTTATCGTCGTCCCCGAAGGTCCACTCCATGTAGTTGTCGATCACACCGTGATGGTGGGAGATCCCGGAATACTGCTGTGCGTAATTCCCCGCCACATAACCCAAAGCCTTGGGCTCCTTTGCTACCTGCTCCGCATTGGTGTAGCAGTACATGGTGCCCGTCACCTCGCCGCCGGTGACCGTAAACTTCACGTTGCCGTTGGCACAGCGGATGTTGTTCACGTAGTGGTTGGCGGAGTTGTCTACGTTGATGTTTCTGTAGGCATCTGCAGAGGTGCCCCCGATTACCCAGAAATACTCACCCGCAGGCAGGCGGTAGGTGGTGGGCTGATACACTCTGGGCTCGTACTTCTTATACGCATAGTCCAGATGCGCATACTTGGAGGTAATGCCCCCGTATGCGTTCAGATAATCCGCGGGCAGCTCAAAGGACGTGTTGTAAAAATCATACCACGCCAGCTGCCCGAACCAAGTGCCGATCCATTGATACCCCACGTTGGTGATAGTGATATACACGTCGTGGTCGGTATTATTCTTCAGCTGATACCCCAAATACACGTCCCGCCCTGCGTAGTTGGCGTGCTCAAAGGTCACGTACACCTCGCCCGTCAACCCCTCGTTCCGCATAAAGGCCTGTCCCACGTGCTGGGAGCCGAACTGCTCGGGATTGTTGGAGTAAATATAAGTCCCGCCCTTGCGCTTGATGTAGTTCACCTCTGCGGCGGTGAGCTTGTCGTTGCCGTAAACGTCAAACTGCGAGGCATCCACAGCACCCGCTACGTCGTAGGTCAGGGTCACCAAATGGTTTTCCGCCTTGGTGGTGATCTTGAAGTCAGCGTTTGCTTCCTCCGTCTCCACCTCCAGGGTGTAAACGGCGTATTGCTCCAAACTCACGGAAAGCTCCGTACCGGAAGCGATTTCTTCACCGTCCTGCAGCAGAGTGATCTCCTTCACCCCGTCTCCAACCAGGGAATAGGTGTCCGTATAGGGCGCGTGAACCGTGTAGACCCGCTTCCCGTCCTCACCCGTCACGTCGTCAATGGAGGAAAGACGAAACCCCTCCAACTCCAAAACGGGATCCTCGGGATCCTCCGGCGTCGAGACCTCGGGCGTCTCGGAGCTTTCTTCCTCGGAGCTTTCGGGAGCGCTTTCCTCCAAGCTCGTTTCCGAGCTCACCTCCAAGCTCGCTTCGGAGCTTCCCCCAAAGCTTTCTTCCGCTTCCTCACCGCAAGCCGCAAGTCCCGCAGACCCCACGACCACTGCCAACAAGAACGCCAGCCATCTTTTCATGCCCTTTTCCTCGCTTTTTCCTTTGATTCTTCATTATAACACGGGATTGTTATGGAATTGTAAAGAAATGCGCCTTTTCGAAATTTTTTCTTGCGCCTCCCATTGCCTCTTTCAGCTGTAAAATGCATACGGAAGATTCACCTCATCGCCTGCCCCTTCACCCGCAAACAAAAACAACACCGAAAGCCCATAGACAAGGCTTTCGGTGTCTCTTTATAAAGCACCAATGCTTTTTTTGTCTGCACTCAGCGGCGAATGGCTCGAAAACCGATTGAATGCACATTTCGCGTTTGAAATAGATAACGCTTTCTCTGTTCCTCAATCAATGGGCTTCATCGTGGGGATTAAAAAACTACGCTTTTTGCGGAAAAATATCTTCTCGCTAAAGGCCGCTAAAGGTTGTGATATAGCACGAAAAACAGCCCGAAAAGGGTGCGAGGAATAAATGCTCGCTACAGGCCGCTTCAGGTCGCATTTTTCCCTTCAATAATGGTCAAATCAGTGGTCAAATCAAATGCAGAACGCCGCATAGAGCGGAACGGTCTTCTTTCCATCTTCGAAACTGAAATTTTTGGTGGAAAGCTTGATGGCATAGGCGGGCTTGTAGGTTTCCATATAGACCTTGAGACTCTTGGCACGGGTGTTGTCCGCAGACTTGACTTCTACGGGAATGAGCTGTCCGTCCCGTTGGATGACAAAATCCACCTCGGCACCGCGCTCCGACTCCCAATAGTAGGTGGTGTATCCGCCAATGGTCAATTGCACGTTGACGTAGTTTTCCGCCATGCCGCCCTTAAAGTCCTCCAGCTCCTCCACCATATACAACACGTCGTTGGCGGCTAAGTCCTTTTTAGCGCACAGTAACCCCAAGTCGGAAACGTAAATCTTGAAGGCATCGATGTCACGATAATTCTCCAAGGGTTTTTTGATTTGCTCTGCACGGTACACCTGTGAAACGATGCCGGACAGGCACAGCCATTCGAGGGCGTTTTCAAACTCGGAGGCACGGCCGCCCTTCTTAATCAGCTTGTACTGGAACCGGGTGTTCTTCTTGGACAGCTGAACGGTGATGTTGTCGTAAGCCAAACGGGTCTTTTTGATTTCGTTTTGTGTGTTGTACTTGCTCATATCATTGAGATAGCTGGCAAGTATGGTGTCCTGCGTGTGCCGCACCAGAATGTAGTCCTTTGTCTGCACATACTGCGTTACGCACTCGGGCATGCCGCCCACCACCAGATACTGTCTGTACAACTGTAAAGCCGCTTCGTGCAAGGCGGAGGGCATGGGGGAGTCGTTCTCGAAGCACTCCTTGATTTTTGCTACCAAAGCATCTTCGCCCATCGCCAGCATAAACTCTTCCATATCCATGGGATACAAGGTCTTGATATCTACCTTGCCCACGGGGAAAGAGAACTGCGCGCGGTTCACCGCAACGCCGAGCAAGCTGCCCGCTACGATGATGTGGTACTCGGGAGCCTCCTCGCAAAAATATTTCAGCGAGGTCAACGCACGTTCGCAAAGCTGTACCTCGTCAAACACAATCAGCGTTTTTTCCTTGACGATGGTTTGCCCTGCGATGTGAGACAAAATGGGAAGCAGATACTTGGGGCTGATGTCCTCATCAAAGGTCTTGTTCAATTTGGGGTTGGTCTCAAAATTGAAATAGGCAACGTTTTCGTAGTGGGTGCGCCCAAACTCCAAAACGGACCAAGTCTTGCCCACCTGCCGCGCCCCCTGCAAAATCAAAGGCTTGCGGTAGGGGCTTTTCTGCCAGGACTCCAGATATTCCATGATTTTTCTGTACATACAAAGCCCTCCTTTCGGTTCTTTCAAATAGAGTATATCACAAGTTCGTGTAAAAATCAATACATTTTGCAAAGATTTTTGCATTAAAACGCACGAAATATTCCCGAAAAACGACGCTGTTTGGTGAAAACAAAGAGAAAGGAACTTCTTTTTTCAAAGAAGTTCCCAAAAATTCGTTCTTATTTAGTCCAACGGCTTCATTGTGGGGAACAGCAGTACGTCGCGGATGGAGGCGCTGTCGGTCAAGAGCATGACCAGTCTGTCGATGCCGAAGCCAAGGCCGCCGGTGGGGGCGAGGCCGTACTCCAAAGCGGTGACGTAGTCGTAGTCCACTTGGGCGGTGGTGTTGGGATCCTCCGCACGCTTAGCGGCAACCTGCTTCTCGAAACGCTCCTTCTGGTCGATGGGATCGTTCAGCTCGGAGAAGGCGTTACCAAACTCGGTAGCGTTGATGAAGTACTCAAAACGCTCTGTAAAGGCAGGCATATCGGGCTTGCGCTTTGCCAGGGGGCTGTTCTCCACGGGATAGTCGTAGATGATGGTGGGCTGGATCAGATTCTCTTCCACGTAAGCGTCGAAGAACTCGATGAGCACCAAGCCCTTGGTGGCGTTATCGGGCACCTCCACGTGGTGTGCCTTTGCACAAGCGCGGGCATCCTCGTCGGTGGCCCAATCGTTGTAGCTGACGCCGGCGTACTTCTCCACGGCCTCCACCATGGTGAGCTTTTCCCAGTGCCCCATGTCGATCTCTTTGCCCTGGTAATTGATCACGGTGCTGCCGCAGACCTTCTCTGCCAGCATGGTGTTCATTTCAATGACCAGATCCATCATGCCCTTGTAGTCGGTATATGCCTGGTACAGCTCGATAGAGGTAAACTCGGGGTTGTGCTTGGTGTCCATACCCTCGTTACGGAAGATACGGCCAACCTCGTAGACCTTGTCAAAGCCGCCTACGATCAGTCTCTTCAGATAAAGCTCCGTCTCAATACGCAGGAACATATCCATGTCCAGGGTATTGTGGTGGGTCTTGAAGGGTCTTGCAGAGGCGCCGATCTCAAAGGGAGTCAGCACGGGGGTATCCACTTCCAGGAAGCCCTTGCCGTCCAGGTATGCACGGATCTCGCGGAGGATCAGACTGCGCTTCACGAAGGTATCCTTCACCTCGGGATTCACGATCAGGTCCACGTAACGCTGACGGTAACGCATATCCTGGTCCTTCAACCCGTGGAACTTCTCGGGCAGGGGAGTCAGAGACTTCGCCAGCAGGGTGATGCCCTGGGCGTGGATGCTGGTCTCACCGGTACGGGTCTTGAACACGAAGCCGGTCAAGCCGATCACGTCGCCGATATCGAACTTCTTGAATTCCTTGTAGCATTCCTCGCCCACGTCGTTGATGCGCACGTAGGACTGGATGGTGCCGGTGGAATCCATAATGTGCACGAAGGAGGCCTTGCCCATATCACGGCGACTCATGATTCTGCCCGCCACGGAAACGGTCCGGTTCTCCATGGCCTCGTAGTTTGCCTTAATGTCAGCCGCAAAAGCGGTCACGTCGAACTTGGTGATCTCAAAAGGATCCTTGCCTGCTTCCTTCAGCTCGGCAAGCTTCTGTCTGCGGATCCGAAGCTGATCGGAAAGAGTTTCCTCCGCAGTGGGGAGGATGGTTTCTTCTGCCATGGTATATGCCTTTCTTTACTTGGAAATGTTGGTGATGGTGAACTTGCGAATGCCGCCGGGAGTCTCCACACTGATGGAGTCGCCCTTCTTGGCGCCCAGCAGGGTCTTGCCCAAAGGACAGTCGTCGCTGATCTTGCCCTTCAGAGGATCTGCCTCGGTAGCGGCAACGATCTTGTAGGTATACTCCTGGTCGTTGTCGATGCAATGGATCTCAACGGTGTTACCAACGCCAACCTTATCGGTGCTCAGCTCGGAGTCGTCCATAACGACGGCGTTTTCCAGGGTGTCCTCCAGTGCGGCGATCTTGCTTTCGATCTCCGCCTGTTCATTTTTTGCTTCATCGTATTCGCTGTTCTCGGAAAGGTCGCCGTATTCACGGGCCTTCTGGATGGCCTGAGCGACTTCCTTACGCTTAACGGTCTTCAGATACTCCAGCTCGTTCTGGAGCTTCAAAAAGCCTTCTTTGGAGACGATGATCTGTTTTGCCATGATTGTGTTACTCCCTTGTAAATATTAAAGAATCAATGATGTCGTTTATTTGCCGAGAAGAACCTCCAGCGCCTTTTGGAGCTGTCTGTCCTCTTCATGGGTCATTTTGTAGAAATTGTTCAGCTCTTCCTCCGTCAAGACCACCTCACAGCCCTCGTCGGGCTTGATGCCGATGCCCTCGTAGCTTACGTTGGAGGCGGGGTTGTAATAACGGTAGGTGATCTTCACCGCAGAGCCGTCGTTCAGCGGGGAAATGAACTGCATGGTGCCCTTGCCGAAGGTGGTCTCGCCCACGATGGTAGCCAGGCCGTAATCCCGCAGATCGGCGGTGAACAGCTCTGCCGCAGAGGCGGTATTGCCGTTGCAAAGAACGGTCATGGGGGCGTCCAGGAAATGCTCGCCGTCGCTCTTCTTGCTTTCGGACTTGCCGTCCGCAGAGACGATGTGAACGATGTCTCCCTCGGGCAGCAGCAGGTCGAGACACTTGCAGATCACGTCCAGACTGCCGCCGGGATTGTTCCGCAGGTCGAACACGTAGGAGGTACAGCCGTCCTCCTTCGCCTTGCCCAGGGCGGAAGCGAACTGGTCGTAGGTGACGACCTCGGAGAAGGAGATGATCTCGATGTAGGCGACGTTTCCTTCCAGCTTCTCGTAGAAAACGTTCTCCGTCTTCATTTTACCGCGGACAACGTCCACCTGCAGGCTTTCGCCGTCGCGCAGGATGGTGAGCTTCACGGAAGTGCCTTCTTCGCCCCGTACCAGATCCAGCCCTTGGGAATAGGTCTCCTCCGTCAGCACCAGATCCTCCACTGCCGTGACCACGTCGCCCGGCTGTAAGCCGGCCTTGGCGGCAGGGGAGTCGGTGGTAACTCTGTGGACGAAGGCGCCGCCTGTGGCTTGATCGTAGGCCACGGAGATGCCGATGCCCACGTAATTTCCGGTACGGTCCGACGCATACTGTGCGTATTCCTCGGCGGTCATGTAGGTGCTGTAGGGGTCACCGATGGAATCGAACATGGCACCGTATACGTTCTCCCAAAGAAGGGCGTCGTCGTAGTCACGGATGTAATTCTCTTCGATGAACTTCAGCAGGGCTTCCATCTTTGCGTACTTGGCGTAGGTTCCGTCCATTTCCCGCAGCTTGGCGGCAGTTTGGGCGGACATGGTCACGTAAGCGCACAAAAAGGTGCCTACCGATAACAGCAAGGCGAAGAAGACCGCCCCTGCAAGGGAGACCTTCCTCGGCTCTTTACGCTTTCCGAACAGGGGAGCGGCGCGTACGTCCTCCTCGGGCTGTTCGGGAATCAGATTTTCGTTTTGAATGGGTTGATTTGTCATAGGTTATTTCTGATTGGGGAGTTTGGTATAATAGCCGTCGGGAAGATAATCGTCGGGATCCACGTATTCACCGCCCAAAAGCACGGAGAAATGGAGATGGTTCCCGGTGGAGCGGCCTGTGGTGCCCACCAACGCGATGATATCACCCTGCTTTACGTTCTGACCTTCCTCGCAGATCAGCTTGCTGGCATGGCCGTAGAGAGTGGTCACGCCCACACCCTGGTTATTCTGTCCGTGGTAGATGATCACGCAGTTGCCGTAACCGCCGTACCAGGCAGACTTGGTCACCACGCCGCCGCCGGCTGCAAGAATGGGAGAGCCCTTTGCGCAGGCAATGTCCAGCCCGGAGTGGAACTCGGTGCCCACGCCGGTGATGGGGTTGGTACGGGTACTGTAATGGCTGGTGATCCGATAGGAAACGTATTCGTCCAAGGGCCAGGTGAATCCGCCTTCTACGGGCTTGAAGGTGGCCTCGTTGTTGTCGATCTGCTGTTGGTACAGCTCCAGGCGGTCCTTCTTCAGCTGATCCAGCTTGGCCATGGTCTCCGCATAGGTGGTTCCCAAGGCGGTATACTGCTGGGTCAGGGTCTCCAGATTCAGCTCCAGCTCCTCTGCCAGAACGTCAAACTCCAGCATCACGTATTCCAACGCCTGCTGATCCTTTTCCAAGGCGGCCAGATAGGTCTCGTACTTCTCACAGGCCACGTCGTATTCCAGGGTAAGGTCCTCCAGCTTCAGCAGAGACTGCTCCGCAGAGGTCCGCAGGTCGGATACGCACTCCATAATGGAATTGAAGTTATCTCTTCTGGAAAGATAATCGGAAAGACTGTCGGAGGAGAACAGCAGCTCAAAATCGTTTACCGTGCCGTTCTCGTAAACAAACCGCATCAGCTCCGCAAACAGATCGCAGTAATATTCATATTCATTCTGCACCAGGATCAGCTCTGCCTGTGCGGTACTGCGCTTCATGTCGCAGGACTGCAGCAGAGATTGGTTCAGCTGGATCTGAGAGCCCAGCAGAACGATCTGACCGGCGATCAGCTCCGCCTGGTCGGCGTTGGAGGCGGATTGCTCCCGCATTTCCTCCAGCTGCGCCACCAGATCCCCCTGCTCGCTCTGCAAGCGGGAAAGGAGTGCTTCGCACTCGCGGATCTCTTTATCCAGGGAGGCAATGGTCTTCTTCGCCGCAACCTCTTCGGCAGGGGCGTTTTGCATCACGGCAAGAAATACCGCAGATACCGTGCAAAGGCACAGCAGGATGCAAAGGATCTTTTTAGGTTTCAAAAACCGCATAGGACAACTCTTTTCTGTAAACAAAGGGAAAAACTTATACTTTCAAATACTTCTTCAAAGAAATACTGCCGGAGATCAGCCCCGCAAAGAGACCGACAGCGCAGAACATGACGGCCAGCAGGGGAAGATGCTCCGTATAGGGAGAGAGAAGGATCCCGCCCCCGGAGATGGCGGTGGTCACGGAGGACACCACCCCGGAAAGAACGAAACGGTACAGCAGGAACTCCACTCCCAACGCCAAGGCGGCGGAGAAGAGCCCGATGATCACGCCCTCCACCAGGAAGGGGGTGCGGATAAACGCCTTGGTGGCGCCGCAGTACCGCATGAACATCACCTCGTTACGGCGGGCAAAGACCCCCAGCTTGATGGTGTTCATAATGACGAACAGGGAAACGATCAGCAGAATGCCCATGAGCCAAAGTCCCACGGCAAGCAAAGTCTGCTTGATCCCCGCCACGTTCTCGTAAAGCTTGATGCTGGAGGAGATATCCGTGGCGCTGACCGCAGGATTGCCGTCGGAAAGCTTGATGCTCTCCACACGGGTGATGATCTTTGCCGCCTCGGTGATCTCCGCATCGTTGCGGAAGGTCAATTCGTAGCTGGGACGCAGGGGGTTCAGCTCCTCGTCAAAGAAGGAGCTCCATTCCTGATCCTTGTATTGCTCCTTGAACCGCTGCAGATGCTCCTCCTTGGTGACGAACACGGGCTCGCCCTCCAAGATCGTCAGCTCTGCGTAGATCTCCTTCAGCGCATCCCCGATCTCTTGGATCTGAGCGTCGGAATAGGTGGCGGGGATCCGCACCTCGATGACGTTGAGGTTTTCCAAACGGTTGAAGTTCTCTTCAATATTGGCGATGACCAGATAGAAGGTGCCCACGATGATCATGCAGGAGAGAAGCACCAGAACCGATGCCGTGGACATGATGCTGTTGCGGAAGATACCCTTACAGCCCTGCTTCAGGTTGTACCCAAAGGAACGGAACCATCTCATGCCTGTACACCTCCTTCGGGATCGGCAAGTCCGATACGGTCGGAAACGATCTCGCCGGAGCGGATCTCCACGGTACGCTTACGGTAACGGCGGATCAGCTCCTCGTCGTGGGTGACCACGATCACCGTCTTCCCCAGCCTGTTGATCCGCAGGAGAAGATCCATAATATCGTCCCGGAGGTTGTTGTCGATGTTGCCGGTGGGCTCGTCGGCGATGATGAGGGAGGGGTTGTTCACCAGCGCACGGGCGAAGGCCACACGCTGCTGCTCGCCGCCGGAAAGATGATCCGGGAAGCTGTCCGCCTTGTCCGTCAGCCCCACCACGTTCAAAAAGAAGGGCACGCGCTT
Organism: Oscillospiraceae bacterium; assembly: GCA_015063885.1. Taxonomy (GTDB): domain Bacteria; phylum Bacillota; class Clostridia; order Oscillospirales; family CAG-382; genus Coliplasma. The sequence continues at coordinate 27,600 of SVTH01000004.1, forward strand.
ACGGATGGTGGCGTTCTTTTCTCCGATGACCCGCATGGCAAAAGCCACGTTCTCGTACACCGTCATTTTGTCAAACAGCTTGAAATCCTGGAACACCACGCCCATGGTACGGCGCAGGTAAGGGATCTTACGGGAACGGATCTTGTCCAGGCGGTAGCCGTTCACCTCGATTGAGCCTGCGGAAAGCCGCTCCTCGCAAAGCAAAAGCTTGGTCAAGGAGGTCTTGCCGGCGCCCGAGTGACCCACCAGGAATACGAACTCGCCGTCGTCGATATGTAGATTGATATCCTTCAGGGCAACCGTCCCGTCGGGATACGCCATGGAAACGTTTTTAAAGTGGATCATAGATCAATACATGTTGGGCTTGGAGGTAAGATATTTCTTGACCATCAACGCCACCTTGAAGGTGATGGCGGAATCGAATTCACGGAGATCCAGCCCGGTGAGCTTCTTGATCTTCTCCAGACGGTACACCAAGGTGTTACGGTGGACGAAGAGCTTACGGGAGGTCTCGGAAACGTTCAGGTTGTTGTCAAAGAACGCATGGATGGTCAACAGCGTCTCTCTGTCCAGGCTTTCCAAAGAGCCCTTCTTGAACACCTCGGAAAGGAACATGGAGCAGAGGGTGGTGGGAAGCTGATAGATCAGACGGCCGATACCCAGGTTCTCGTAGTTGATGCAGGTCTGATCGGTATCAAACACTCTGCCAACCTCCAAAGCTACCTGCGCATCCTTATAGGAACGGGCAAGCTCCTTCACGGAGGAGACCACGGTACCGATACCCACCACGCATTTCAGATAGAACTCGCTCTGGACGTTGTCCACGATGGAGCGGGCAATGGCGTCGATGGCCTTGCTGTCGGTGTTGTTCTTCAGCTCCTTGACCAGAACGATGTCCGTCTCGCCCACGCTGATGATGTAGTCTCTGGTCTTGTCGGGGAACATATTCTGAATGATGTCGTAGGGAACGATATCCGATTTGGACTGGAAGCGCACCAACAGCACCACGCGGTTGGTCTCGTTGTCAAAGCGGAGCTCCTTGGACTTGATATAGATATCCCCGGGGAGGATGTTATCCAGAATGATGTTCTTGATGAAGTTGGTCTTATCGTACTTCTCGTCGTAAAGGGTCTTGATGTTGGAGAAGGCGATGGAGAGCAATGTGGTAATGCTCTTGGCATTGTCGTCCTCGCCCTGGACGAATACGATGTATTCAATTCTTGCGTGGGAGCCGATGGGACGGTAGGTATAGCCTTCCGCAGTGATGGTATCGAAGTTGTAAGAGATCTCCTCGATGATATCACGGTGGCTCTCGCCGATGCGTGCCAGCTGGCTGCAGGCGATGATGGTACCCTTTTCGTCAATGATGCCGATGTCGCGGTCAACCGCCTCGCGCATTTGATAGACCAGGTTCTGGAACAACTTATTGCTCATGTTTCCTACTCCTTACTGTTAAAAATCTCTTTATAGCTTGGCAGGAAGGGCGAAGGGCTCCGCCGCAACCTATATTTTATCCGAATACGTTCTCTATTCTACAATATTTTTGTTCAAATTGCAATACCCTACAGAAATTTTTTACAAAAAAATCGCATCTTTTTTGGTCAATATGCAGACTCTATGTATCTGCACGGCAAAAACAGGATGCGCTTTTTGTGAAATTAGACTATTAGGTGTCAAAAAAGGCTATTTTTCCCCCGGGGAGAAGATGCCGTACCGACGCTGCAATCTGCCCAAAATGCGGTTGGCGGGCTTTCTCAGAAGCCACAAAAACACCACGTTGGTAAAAGCGTACAAGACCGTAAAGGGCAAAGACGCCCCCAGGGTACCCAAAAAGCGGGGAAGGGTAAAGACGCCGTCGGCGGAAAACACCGTCCAGACATCCATCACCAGGGAGAATGCCGCTCCGGAGAGTGCGCCGTAAAGCAGCAAAGCGGGCAGCTTTTTCAAAAAGGGCGCCAGGATCCCCGCCAGCAGACCGCAAAGCCCCCAGGCCAGCATCTGAAAGGGGGTGAACCCGCCGATGCCGAAGGCAAAGCCGGAGACCAAGGCGGAAAGGGCGCCTACCGCAAAGCCCGCTTCCTTTCCCAACAGCATCCCCGCAAAGATCACCACCGCCGTCACGGGCTTTACACCGGGCAGGGCAAACAGGGCCATGCGGCTTGCGGCGGCAAAGGCAACCAGCGCCGCCAATACGGTGATCTCCCCGGCGGTGTGCTTCTTTTTTTCAAAGGTAAAAAGCAAAGGCGCCAACGCCAGCAGGACCAGCGCAAATACGGCAACCGCCGTCCCCTGCTCTCCCGCCAAAAGTACGCCTGCCGCCACGGCAAGAGGCGCCAACAACAGCCATATAATATATGATAATCGGTTCTTCATAAATACGATCCTCCGAGGTGCCTTTATTATACGACTGAAATCCCCCTTTTGTCAAGGGAAAAGAAAGGTAAACAATCTGTGAACCCTCTTGACAAATCCTGCCTTTTTGATTAAAATAATTAACCGAATTAACTGTTAACCGGTTTAACCGATAGGAGGAAGAGTTTCTATGTCAGAAGAATTGGACAGAGAGCGGGCAAGGCAGGCCGCCATGCTGTTTGTGGCCAATACCCGCCGTCACAAAAGACTGCTTCGTAAGTTCGTCTCGGAATTGGGCATCTGCCATTCCCAGCACCGCCTTTTGATGCATCTCCACCGCATGGAGTGTGCTCCGTCCCAAACGGAGCTGGCGCATACCTTTGAGGTGAGCACCGCCGCCATCGCCGTTTCCCTGAAAAAGCTGGAAACGGGCGGCTACATCCGCCGTTGCGCCGCCGTGGAGGACAGCCGCTACAACGAGATCGCCATTACGGAAAAAGGGGAGGAGCTGATCCGTCAGACGGAAAGCCTCTTCACCTCCGCCGACGTGGCCATGTTCTCCGAGTTCTCCGCGGAGGAGCTGGAATCCTTTATCTCCGGTATGGAGAAGATGAAGACCGCCATGAAGCAGTTCGAAGAAGGGCGCAGGGAAGTCCCCCGCCTGAAGGGGATCCACGTCCGCGAGTTCTTAGCGGGCGCAGGCAACCAGTCAAAATGAGAAAGGAGCCCGTAGGTATATGAGTCGTCAAAAAGTAAAAACCAAGGGCAAATGGTCCAAATATGCCAAGCCCTATCTGCCCTATTTCATCATCGGGCCTCTGTGTATGATCGTGGAGGTGGTGGGCGAGGTGCTGATGCCCTACTGCCTGGCCAAGGTGATCAACGGTGCCGCAGAGCACGGTTGGGGCTACGCCCTGGGCTATGCGGGCGCCATGGCGCTTCTCGCTTTGGTGATGATGGCGGGCGGCGTGGGAGGCGCTTACTTCGGCGCCAAGGCCTCCGTGAACTTCGCCGCAGACCTCCGCAGTGACGTCTACGCCAGAGTGCAGAAGTTCTCCTTTGCCAACATCGACCGCTTCTCCACAGGCTCTCTGGTTACCCGTCTCACCAACGACGTGACCCAGATCCAGAATATGATCAACATGCTGTTACGTATGGCACTCCGTTCTCCCGGTATGCTCATCGGCGCCTTGATCATGGCCATCAGCCTTCGTCCTTCCCTGGCGGTGGTGCTGGCCGTCACCGTGCCCTTGATGGTCTTGGCCATCGTGTTCCTGATCTTCAAGAGCTATCCCATGTTCGCCAAGGTGCAAAGCAAGATCGACAAGCTGAACTCCACCGTCCAGGAGAACGTCACCAACGTCCGCGTGGTGAAGTCCTTCGTGCGGGAGGATTTTGAAGAAAACAAATTCCGGGAGGCCAACCGTGACTTGAAGGATACGGGGATCCGCACCTCCAAGATCATGATCTTCATGTCTCCCGTAATGACCCTGTTTATGAACGCCACCACCATTGCCGTTTTGTGGTTCGGCAGCCGTATGGTCTACGGGGCGGCCATGCCCGTGGGTGACCTGTCCGCCTTCCTGACCTACGTGACCCAGATCCTTTCCTCCTTGATGATGGTCACCATGCTCCTCATGATGCTCGCCCGCGCCATGGCGTCTGCCAAGCGTATCTCCGAGGTTTTGGACGAGGAGATCACCCTCACCGATACGGAAGCGGCGCATCCCGAAAAGACGGTGGAAAACGGCGAGATCCGCTTCGAAAACGTTTCCTTCCGCTATTATAAAAACAGCGAGGGCAAGGTGCTGGACAAGATCAACCTCACCATCCCCCCCCGCAGTGTGGTGGGTATCATCGGCTCCACGGGATGCGGCAAGACCACCCTGGTCTCCATGATCCCCCGCCTTTACGACGTGGACGAGGGCAGAGTCCTCATTGACGGCGTGGACGTACGGGATTACAGCCTGTACAACCTCCGCGAAGGGGTTGGCATGGTGCTTCAGAAGAACGTGCTGTTCTCCGGCTCCATCGGGGACAACCTGCGCTGGGGCAACGAGGAGGCCACGGAGGAAGAGATCGTCTCCGCTTCGGAATCCGCCCAGGCCCATTCCTTCGTTTCCGCCTTCAAGGGCGGCTACGATTACGACCTGGGGCAGGGCGGCAAGAACGTCTCCGGCGGGCAGAAGCAGCGTCTCTGCATCGCCCGCGCCCTGCTGAAAAAGCCCAAGATCCTCATTCTGGACGACTCCACCTCCGCCGTGGATACCGCCACGGAGGCCCGTATCCGCGATGCCTTCCGTAACGAGCTGGCGGATTCCACCAAGATCGTCATCGCACAGCGGATCTCCTCCGTGATGGATGCGGACATGATCATCGTGATGAACGACGGCGCCGTCACGGGCGTGGGCACCCATAAGGAGCTGTTGGAAAGCAACACCGAATACCAAGAGATCTACTATTCCCAGATGGACGGAAAGGAGGCAGACAATGGCTAAACGTACCTTGGAGTCTCTCCAGAAGCAATACGCCCGCGCGGTGAGCGACAAGCGCCGCGGCCCCGGCGGACCCGGACCCCGCAGAGGCGGTCCCCGTGCCTCGGGCAAGCCCAAGAACACCTCCGCCACCGTCCGCCGTTTGCTGTCCTACGTGGGCAAATACAAGGGCAGATTGGTCTTGGTGCTTTGCTGTATGCTGACGAGCACCGTGACCTCTCTCCTGGGCTCCTTTATGCTGGCGCCCATCATCAACCGTATTCAGATCCAATTGGGGGGAGAGGTGGAATGGACCCCCATCGGCAAGGCCGTGGACGGTCTGATCACCAGGATCACAGAGATCCCCTTCGTTTCCGATATGCTCTCCGCAGGGCAGTTCCAGGCCATCGCCACCTACGTGCTGGCGGCGGTATTCGTCCTGGCTTGCGTGTACCTGGTGGGGGTATGCAGTAACTACCTCCAGGCAAGACTGATGCTCATCGTGTCCCACGGTGCCTCCGAGGCCATCCGTAACGACCTGTTCACCAAGCTTCAGAAGCTTCCCGTGCGGTATTTCGATACCAACACCACCGGCGAGATCATGTCCCGCTTCACCAACGACGTGGACAACGTGGAGGTGATGATCAACAACTCCCTCACCAGCCTGGTCTCCGGCGTGATCTCTCTCATCGGCACCTTCATCTTCATGGTCACCACCAACATCTGGCTGTCCCTGATCACCGTGGCCTTCCTGCCCATCTTTGCAAAGGGCGGCCAGGCCCTTGCCAAGCGCTCCGGTAAGTACTATTCCGGTCAGCAGGCGGCATTGGGCGCCGTCAACGGCTACATCGAGGAGACCGTCACGGGCTCCAAGGTGGTGAAGGTGTTCAACCACGAAGCCACCTGCGTGGAAGAGTTCGATATGCTGAACAACGACCTCCGTGACAAACAGCTGAAGGCGCAGTTCTACGGCGGCATCATGGGTCCCGTTATGGGCAACACCAGCCAGGTGGCATACGCCATCACCGTAGGCGTGGGCGGCGTCATGATGTTCACCAGCGGCTTCGGCGCAGGTGACCTTACCGTGTTCGCCAACTATTCCCGCCAGTTCTCCATGCCCATCAACATGATCTCCCAGCAGACCAGCACCATCTTCGCCGCCCTGGCAGGCGCAGAGCGTGTCTTCGGCGTGATGGATATGGAGCCCGAAGCACCCGACGCTCCCGATGCCGATCCCATGCCCTTCCTCCGGGGGCACGTGGAGCTGAAGAACGTGACCTTCGGCTACGTGCCGGAAAAGACCATCCTGAAGAACATCTCCCTATACGCCAAGCCGGGACAGAAGATCGCCTTCGTAGGCTCCACCGGTGCGGGAAAGACCACCGTCACCAATCTGCTCAACCGCTTCTACGATATTGAGGAAGGGGAGATCACCATCGACGGCGTACCCCTGAAAAATATCAAGCGGGACGTGCTCCGCAAGAACATCGCCATGGTATTGCAGGATACCCACCTGTTCACAGGCACCATCATGGAAAACATCCGTTACGGCAGGCTGGACGCCACCGACGAGGAGGTCGTCGCCGCCGCCAAGACGGCCTACGCCCACGGCTTCATCACCCGCCTTTCCGAGGGCTATAACACCATGATCGAGGGGGACGGCGCTAACCTTTCCCAGGGGCAGAGACAGCTTCTGAACATCGCCCGTGCGGCCCTGTCCAAGGCGCCCATCCTGGTGCTGGACGAAGCAACCAGCTCCGTTGACACCCGTACGGAACGCCACATCGAAAAGGGTATGGACGCCCTGATGGCAGACCGTACCACCTTCGTCATCGCCCACCGACTCTCCACCGTCCGCAACTCCAACGCCATTATGGTGCTGGAGCAGGGGGAGATCATTGAGCGGGGAAGCCACGAGGAGCTTCTTGCCATGGGCGGCAGATACTACGAGCTCTACACCGGCAAGAAAGAACTGGATTAAGAAAACGATTAAGAGAACGATTAAGGACCTTTCTTTCGAAAAAGAAAGGTCCTTAATAATCCCCAAAGAAACCGTATTGCCGAAAACTATCGTTTTCGGGAAAGATTTAAAAAATCCCTCGTATCCGCTTGCAGGGAGCGGCTCAAACCGTCTGCGGCGGCGGTAAGACGCTCCGCCGTGGGCTTCTATTCACACAAAACGTTCATCGCCGACAGCACGAACAGCGCCGCCGTCTCGGTGCGGAGGATCCGTCCGCCAAGCCCCGCCAGGGCAAGGCCGTGCTCCCTTGCGATCTCCACCTCTTTGGGGGAGATCCCGCCCTCGGGACCGATCACAAAGGCGTAGCTGTCCTGCTTGCCCTTCCCCTCCAGAATGCTCCGCACAGGCAAGGTGCCTTCTCCCTCGTAGCACAGAAAAGCACAGCCCGTCTTCGCCGCCTCGGCACAGGCCTCCTTGTAGGAAAGTAGTCCCCGCACCTCGGGGAGCACACAGCGCCCGCTTTGCGCCGCCGCGGAATCTGCGATCCTCTGCAGCCTCACCAGCTTCTTTTCCATGGACTTATCGTCGGGACGGGCCACGCAGCGCTCGCTCATCACGAAGACGATCTCGGTAGCCCCCAGCTCCACCGCCTTCTGCACCACGGTCTCCGCCTTTTCCCCTTTGGGATAGCATTGATATACCGTTACGGCAAAGGGGAGCTCGCTGGTATCGGGAACCCCTTCCCCCAGCTCCAACACCATGCAACCCTCCCCGAAAGCAGAGATCACCCCGGGATAGATCATCCCGGCCCCGTCGCAAAGGGTCACCTTCCCGCCCACGGGAATGCGCAGAACGTTCTTCACGTGGTTGATATCCATTTCGTCGGTCACCACCGCGCGGGGGTGCTCAATTTCTGCGGGAGAAAGAAAAAGACGGGGAATGAAAGCCATGGCTGGTCGCTCCTTACGGTTGTTTGATCACAAAAAGTATAGCAGACGAAAGCGAAAAAGTCAACCGTTTTCCCGCCGTGGCGAGGAATGTCGAACGAAAAAGATGGAAACTACTTGACAGAACAGCAGATTTGGCGTATAATACAGGCAGAAAAATGCTTTTTACAGAACGAAGGAGGATTTCGTAATGGCAAATATGGAAAACGAAGAACTGTTCACCCTCACGGATGAGGACGGCAACGAAAGCCAATTCGCCCTGATCGGCGAGCTGGAGCTGGATGAGCAGATCTACCTGGCACTGATCCCCGCCGACAACGACGATGCGGACGAATACGTGGTGCTGAAGGTTGAGGTTGACGAAAACGGCGAGGAGATCCTGGTGACCATCGACGACGACGAGGAGTTCGACCGCGTTGCCGATGCTTTTGAGGATCAGTTCATGGGCGAGTTCGACCTGGACGTTGAAGAAGGCTCCGAAGGCGTATAATCCCGTACATTCACATTCATCGCGAAGCGATTACAATCAATTGCGTCGCTTGCCCGAATTCATTTCGGGCAAAAAGACACCGATGAAGGTTTTTCTCCCCGCGGTTAGCGGAAGGAGAAAAATTTCGCACTTTGTGCGAAACCCCGTAAGGGGCTCACGTCCCGCGGAAGGGACGTGAAAAACACCTAAAGACTTGTTTTTAGGTGGGAGCGAAGCGACCTCTCCTGCCCGGTGCGTGCGGTTGAATGACCCGATCGCCCTATGTAAAAACCCACAAGAGAGAAAGGGAGCTCATATTCCAAAGTGGTGTGCAGGCCTCCCGCCTTGCCTTTCTGCGAGGCGGACGTTGGAAGTACTGAAGCGTTGGAGAGGGCACCCACCTGCACAGAGCAGGGTTTCTTCTCATGGGGGCACGGCCGTGGCGGGGCACTTTTTCAAAAAAGATAAAAGACTCTTCAATGCAGTTTGAAGAGCCTTTTTTGTTGCGGATCGTTTTTTACAGGGAAACTGTAGTTTTTGACAACCAAACCGTAGTATATGATTGAAAGGAGGCAGAGCAAATGAACGACGAAAAAATAATCGCACTGTTCTTTGAACGAGCGGAACAAGCCATTGCGGAGCTGGATCGCAAATACGGGGCGGCTTGCCGTTCGGTATCCTTCCATATCCTGGGCAACCGTGAAGATGCCGAGGAATGCGTCAACGACGCCTATCTGGGTGTGTGGAATGCAATTCCACCCGCCAAGCCTCATCCTTTACTTTAAATTTCTTTCTTATTACGCTTTTTCAGGATTTTGTACCCAAACAATATTGCCAAATACAGAACACACCCCAGGGGGATCACGTCTCCCATGAGCCCGTACAGGGTTCCTTTTTCGTAAAGGGGCATTTCTCCGTAGAGGATCTCCTTCTTCATGGGGGAGGAATGCGCCAGGAGACTGCCGTCCTTATCCACCACGGCGGAGATGCCTGTGTTGGCGGCCCGCAATAAGGATCTTCCGCTCTCGATGGCACGGAGCTTGGCGTGGCGGAGATGCTGTCCCAAGGCGGCGCTGTCTCCAAACCAGCCGTCGTTGGTCACCACCACCGTAAAGTCTGCCCCGCAGGAAGCGCCTTCATGCCCGCCGAAGACGGAATCAAAGCAAATATAACAGCCGATCCGATAATCGCCGTTTTCAATATAGATGGGGGAATCTCCCACCGTCAAAGCCCCCTCGGGATTCAACTCCTTCAAAGCGGGGAACAGGGAGCCCAACAGCTCGCCCATGGGCATATATTCCCCAAAGGGAACGGGATGCCGCTTATCGTACACCGTGGAAAGCGCTCCCTTGGGATCAATGGCGATCAGGGAATTGTAGGACGCCTGTCCCTCCTTGCGGAAGATGCCCATAACGATGGTACAATTATGCTTTTTTGCGATCTCTCCGAAGGTTTCGTGAAGGACCCCGTTTTCGTTGAACCTTACGGGAACCGCCGTTTCGGGAAGCAGGATCACCTTAGCCCCCTTTTCCGCGGCCTCCTCCGTCATGGCCACGTAGGTCTCGAAGATCTCCCGGGACACGTTCTCTCCCCACTTTTCTTCCGTGGAGATATTTCCCTGGAGCACCGCCACAGGGACTGTTGCAGGCTGTGTGTTTCCCGGGAACATGGCAAGCAGATACCCCGCCATCAAGGGCAGGATAAAGCACGCCGAGGTGGCAAGTGCCATCCGTTGCTCCTTGCTCTTCACCGCCTCCACCGCCAAAGCACAGACGGTCACGGCAAACAGCGCTACCCATTCCGACCCAAAGAGGGATACGGTGCCTATCAGCGGGGAGAACCCCGTCTGGGAAAGGGCCACCGTTCCCCAGGGGAAGGCTAAAATGCCCAAATGCAGGGAAAGCTCCGCCGCCACCCACAGACAGCCGTACCCTGCGGCGCGGAGATAGGGATTTTCCGGCAGGAATCTCCCAAGCCACAGGAAAAAGGCGTGCTGCAACGCCATCTTCAAGGGCACGAACAGACAGCAAAAGCCGATGACCAGCCCCGCCTGGACGGGAGAAAAGCCAAAGGCGGAAAGGGGATACATGGCCAAGAACCAGGTGCAGAGACACAGGTAGAACCCCAGGAAAAAGCAAAGCATCCCGCGGAATTGTTTCTTTTCCAAAGCCTCAAGCTTCAACAGCCAAAAGAAGCAAAACAACCCCAAAAAGGTGAAGGGGAACAGCTTTTCAAAGAAATAAGGTAAAGAAAAGACCGCGCCGGAAAGAAAGCAACAAAGCAAACTTCCCCTCGCGGTCCCTAATACCTTATTCAGCCCCGCAAGCACGAGCTACCATCCCGCGCACGGCCTCGTAAGCCACGCGGAATGCCTCAAAGGGGGATTCAAAGGTGTACTTGTGGCGGATATCGTCCAGCTTGGAAAGGGAGGACAACCCCGTAAACATCATCAGGTGGGGCTCCATGGTCAGAACCACGTCCTGCCCTGCACGGTCTTCCGCGATCTTCCCGATGGTCTCCTCCAGCAGGGCAACGCCCTTTCCGGGAGGCACGATGATCCCTTCCTCGTCCGCATCCTTGATGTGGAAATACTCGATGTACTCCTTCAGCAACGGATATGCGGGGGCGGGATCCATCTTACAGAAGGCAAAATTGCCGGGATCCAGAACGGCCTTCAGTCTTCCGCCGAAGTGAGCCATCAGCTTATGCTCGTTGGCGGGAGAATCACCGTAGATGTCCTTTTCGTTTTCATGGCAGAGGAGAAAGCCTCTCGCCTCAGCCTTGGACACCAGGATCTCCATCCACTCGAACACTCTCTTTTCGAAAGCCTCTCTGTCCAAAGCGCCGGGATAAAAGCTGAACATACGGATCCGCTTGCACCCAAGCTTGTCCCCGATGTCCATAATGCGGTCAAACAGCTGCAGATGAGCTTCAAAATCTCCGTCCGCATCCATTTTGCCGATGGGGGAGCCCAGGGAGGAAAGTCCGATGCCTGTGGCGTCCAGCTTTGCCTTTACGGCGTCTGCTTCCTCGTCCGTCAGCTGAACGAAGCTCTTGCCGTCCACGCCCCGGAGCTCCAAAAGGGGGATCCCCAGCTCCTTCAGCGCCGCCAGCTGTCCGTCAAAATCGGGTGTGATCTCGTCCGCAAAGGCGGAGAAGATAAAATTCGCTTTCGTCATCCTGCCTGATCCTCCGTGTTTTCGTAGATGGCAACGATCTTACCGGCTTCAAAATAGCCTCTGTAGATCTTATTTCCGTTGTCGGTAACGGTGGTATAGTACCCCAAGGTGCCGTGAACGTAAGCGCCGTCCTCACCGAGAACGAAATTGCCGTTTTCGTCCAGCACACGGGTATCCATCAGATTGTTGCGGAAGGTGCCGGAGTAGGAGGTACCGTCCTTCCAGGTGTAAAGGCCGTTTCCGTGGCGCATGTCCATCAGGAACTGCCCCTCGTATACGTCGCCGTTGGCAAAGGTCATCTTGCCCTGCCCGGTCTTGACGTCGTTTTCGAAATACCCCGCGTAGGAAGCGCCGGAGCTCCAGGTAAACACGCCGTAGCCCGTCATGGCATCCTCCACGTAGGTGCCCTCGTAGGAGTTGCCGTTGGAGAACAGGAACTTACCGTTGCCGTGCTTCTTGGAATCCAGCATACCGCCCTCGTAAACGTCGCCGTTGGCGTAGGTCATTTTGCCGTTGCCGGTCATTTTATCGTCGATGAAGGTACCCTCGTAAATATCCCCCGTGGCGGCAAAGGTCATTTTGCCGTTGCCGTTGCGATTCACGCCGCTGATCTGCCCCACGTACACGTCCCCGTTGTCGTAGGAGATGGTGCTGTTGGCAAGATCCAGGGTGGCGGAGCTTCCGTCTGGATATTTGATGGTACCGCTGAAGGGATTACCGCTTTCGGATTTCCCCACGAACTTGATCCCGTCGTCGGTGGTGTAGCGATACCCCGCCAGTAAAACCACCGCCACGGTGATCAATACCAGCAGAATAGCGATGGCTATGGCCACGTACAGCGGATTTCTTCTTTTCATAAATATGATCTTTCCTTTCGTAGCCCGCATCGCAGGCGGTTAAAAGCGATTTGCTTATTGGGCAGAGAGCATCCCGCCGAGAAAGTTGGAAAGAACGGGGTAGAGCACGGTGAACAGCACGCCTACCGCCACCAGGATGCAAAGCCCCAGAAGCACGGCAAAAAAGCCCACGTTCTCGTTTTTGTATTTGGATGCCAGCATTTTCTTCTTTGCGGGCGCAACGTAGTACCGGGGCGTTTCCTCCTCGGTCTTCAGCACTGCGTCCTGAAGAGCGCCTTCTTCCCGCAGCGCCATCTGCAGGGGAGGGGTCATTTTACAATGAAGCTCCTCCATGGAGACGGCCGTTTCGGGCGAGTCTGCGTCGATGGTGAGCAGCTTCCGCACGAAGTCGCCCACGAACCGCCTTTGGTACCAAAGGTACACGATGGCGGCGCCGATCCCCGCAAGGACCGTCCAGACTGCAAACGTAACGTCCATCAGCGGATTTCCGCTTTGCCGCCCATGTAGGGACGGAGCGGCTCGGGAATGCGGACGGAGCCGTCAGCCTGAAGGTTGTTTTCCAGGAACGCGATGAGCATACGGGGAGGAGCCACTACGGTGTTATTCAGGGTGTGGGGGAGATACTTGCCGCTTTCGCCGCTGACACGCATCTTCAGACGTCTTGCCTGCGCGTCGCCCAGGTTGGAGCAAGAGCCCACCTCGAAGTACTTCTTCTGTCTGGGAGACCACGCCTCCACGTCTACGGACTTCACCTTCAGATCCGCCAGGTCGCCGGAGCAGCACTCCAAGGTTCTCACGGGGATATCCAGAGAACGGAACAGATCCACGGTGTTCTGCCACAGCTTATCGAACCAAACGGGGGATTCCTCGGGGCTGCACACCACGATCATCTCCTGCTTCTCGAACTGGTGGATACGGTAAACGCCTCTCTCCTCGATACCGTGGGCGCCCTTCTCCTTACGGAAGCAGGGAGAATAGCTGGTGAGGGTGATGGGCAGCTGCTTTTCGTCGATGATCTGATCGATGAACTTACCGATCATGGAGTGCTCGGAGGTACCGATGAGGTAGAGATCCTCGCCCTCGATCTTGTACATCATAGCGTCCATTTCCGCAAAGCTCATAACGCCGTTGACCACGGCGGAGCGGATCATAAAGGGAGGCACGCAGTAGGTGAAGCCTCTGTCGATCATAAAGTCTCTTGCATAGGAGATCACTGCGGAGTGGAGACGGGCAATGTCGCCCATCAGGTAGTAGAAGCCGTTGCCTGCCACTCTGCCTGCGGAATCCAGGTCGATGCCGTTGAATTTCTCCATGATCTCGGTGTGATAGGGGATCTCGTAGGGAGGGATCACGGGCTCGCCGTACTTCTGCACCTCTACGTTCTCGCTGTCGTCCTTGCCCACGGGCACGGAGGGATCGATGATATTGGGGATGAGCATCATCTTGGCAAGCAATGCCTCCTCCACCTGCTTTTCCTCTGCGGAAAGCTCGTCGATCTTACCGCCCATAGCGGCGATCTGCTTCTTCAGCGCCTCTGCCTCGTCACGCTTGCCCTGACCCATCAGCATACCGATGGACTTGGAGCCCTTGTTGCGCTCGGAGCGCAAAGCCTCTACCTCGCCCTTGATGGCGCGGTTACGCTTGTCCAGCTCCAGAACCTCGTCCACCAAGGGGAGCTTGGCATCCTGGAACTTCTTCTTGATGTTTTCACGGACGATATCCGGATTCTCTCTCAAAAATTTAATGTCGATCATGGTTTTTTACTCCTTAATATCCTCAGAGCGTTTCGCTCAGGTCTTCCAAAAAATGTTTTCCGCAAAGGGTGGTCAACAGGGTCTCCAGGTCCTCCGTGGAGGCAAAGGAGAGCACCAGCTTGCCGCTGCCGTCCTTTTCCGCTTTGATGGTGGCTTTCCGTCCCGCAGACTCGCTGACAGAACGCTCCAGCACCTTCAGGTACTGGCTCTTTACGGGGTCTGCCTGTACGGGCTCTCCGCCGGGAGCGTCGGAAAGCAGTCTCTTTACCAGTGATTCCGTCTGACGGACGGAAAGATCCTCCGCCGCCACCTTTTCAGCAACGGACAGGAGCTCCTTTTCGCTCATACGCTCCGCCAAAGGCAAAAGCGTTCTTGCGTGGCCGTAGGAGAGGGTGCCGTTTTCCACCATGGCAAGTACACCTGCGGGATGCTTCAAAAGACGCATCAGGTTGGCCACGTTGGCACGGGATTTGCCCACCTTCTTGGCGGCCTCCTCCTGGGTGAGATTGTAACGTTCAATGAGATCTCTGTAGCCCGCGGCTTCCTCCACGGGGTTCAGATCCTCTCTCTGCAGGTTTTCGATCAACGCCAGCAACGCGGCTTCCTCGTCGCCGATCTCTCTCACGATGGCGGGGATGGTGTTCAGCCCTGCCATGCGGGAGGCACGCCAGCGCCGTTCCCCGGCGATGATCTCGTAATATCCGTTTTCCTTCTTCCGTACCGCAATGGGCTCCAGAAGACCGTGCATCCCAATGGACTCCGCCAGCTCCATCAAAGCGTTCTCGTCGAAATGCTTACGGGGCTGCTTGCGGTTGGGCTCCACGTCGGAAATATGCAATTGTACCAGACGACCGTCCTCCTTCGCTTCCGTCTCGGGAAGCTCGGGCAGGTTGTCGGAAAGCAGAGCGCCCAGTCCACGCCCCAAGCCTTTTTTAGCCATATCTGTATCCTTCTTTTGTTTTATTCGCAACGGGTCATCAATTCCCGGGTAACGGCGGCGTAGGCGGCCGCACCCTTGCCGTGGGGCTCGTAATCCACGATGGAAAGCCCGTGGCTGGGAGCCTCGCTCATACGTACGGAGCGGGGGATAGGGGTACGGAACACCTTCCCGGGGAAGAACTTCTTGATCTCCTCCAGCACGCTCACCGTCAGATTCAGACGTCCGTCGTACATGTTCAAAAGCACGCCCAAAAGCTCCAGATGTGCGTTGTAGCGCTTGCGGATCTGCCCGATGGTGGCGTTCAGCTGTGTCAACCCCTCCAGGGAGTAGTATTCGCACAGCAGAGGGATGATCACGCCGTCGGCGGCTACCAGGGTGTTGATGGTCACCAATCCCAAGGCGGGAGGGCAGTCGATGATGATGTAATCGTATTGCTCTCTGACCTGCTCCAGGGCGTCCTTCAAGCGGTATTCTCTCCGTGCCTCGTCCGCCAGCTCCAGCTCCGCACCCACCAGGTCGATGCCGGAGGGCAGGAGGAACAGATTCTTGGCGCTTGTTTCCACCACCGTTTCTGCCACGGTCTTTTGGCCGATGAGCACGTCGTAAACGGTGCTCTCCAGCTCTCTTTTGGAAACGCCGATGCCGCTGGTGGCGTTGCCCTGGGGATCTGCATCCACCAGAAGCACCTTTTTACCCGCCCGTGCCAGACAGGCGGCAACGTTGACAGCCGACGTGGTTTTGCCCACTCCGCCCTTTTGGTTGGCGAAGCAAAGAATGCGGTACTTACCCATATCTATAAAATCTCCAGTTTATCAATCAGTAACAGTATACCTCTTCTTGCGCGGATTGTCAAGAAGATGGCGATAAAATTTCATGTTTCGACACAAAAAATCCTTTCCCGCCTCTTGACAACCGGCAATCGGGAGATTAAAATAAAGAAGGAAAATAAACTTTATTGGAGGTTTTTATGGAAAACTTTTTGAACTCCCTTGTAAACCTTTGCGTTGACGTGGGCGGGAAGCTTATTCTGGCGGGTCTGATCCTGCTGATCGGCTTTGCCTGCGTGAAGGCATTCGTGAAATCCCTTCGCAAGAGCAAGATGGCGTCGAAGATGGATCGCACCGTGGCTTCCTTCTTCTTTAATTTCGTCAACGTCGGATTGAAGACCATCATCGTGGTGTCCGCCATCGCTGTCATGGGCGTACCCATGGCTTCCGTGGTCACCGTGCTGGCAACCGCAGGCGCCGCAGTTGGCTTGGCAATGCAGGGCTCTCTGTCCAACCTGGCAGGCGGCCTGATGCTGCTGATCTTCAAGCCCTTCCGCGTGGACGATTACGTGGAATCCCAGGGCGTTTCCGGTACCGTAGAGGAGATCTCCATCATGTACACCGTGCTCTGCACCCCCGATAACAAGAGCATCACCCTGCCTAACGGCGCCTTGATGAACAGCACCATCACCAACTATTCCAAGAAGGACCTCCGCCGTGTGGATCTGGCGGTTACCGTTGCTTCCGAAAGCGACATCGACCGTGTCCGCGACCTGCTCACCTCCATCGCTTCCGCACATCCCATGGTGCTGAAGGAGCCCGAGCTGGCTGTGGTATACACCGGCAGAACCGAGGACGGATTGGCGTTCGTAGTCCGCGCCTGGGCCAAGAGCGGGGATTACTGGACGGTGAACTTCGATCTGAACGAGGCTGTGAAGAAGGCCTTCGACAAGACCGGCATCCAGGTTCCCTACAAGCAGATGGACGTTCACGTTCACAACGACTAAACGACAAAAAGAAGAGCCGTACCTTCGGGTGCGGCTTTTCATAAAAGGAAACCCTTATGGAAATGAAACCCATCGCCCGTATCCGCACACCCTTTCCCACCAAATTCGGCATTCCCCGCCAAAGCGGCATCCTGGATATGCTGGAGTCCCGCATCGTCTTCGAAAAAGAATACCGCGTCAAGGACGCCCTGCGGGGCTTGGAGGACTTCTCCCACGTCTGGCTTTTGTGGGTGTTCTCCGAGGCCGTGCGGGAGGATTGGTCGCCCACGGTGCGTCCTCCCCGCCTGGGAGGGAATACCCGCATGGGGGTGTTTGCCACCCGCTCTCCCTTTCGTCCCAACCCAATAGGACTTTCCTGCGTGAAGCTTTTGCGCATAGAGGGGAACGAGCTGGTGGTGGCAGGAGCCGATCTGATGGACGGCACGCCCATTTTGGATATCAAGCCCTACCTGCCCTTTGCGGATTGCCGCCCGGAGGCATCGGGAGGATTTGCGGAGCCCTTGCGGGAGTATGCCTTGGAGGTTTGCTTCCCGGAGGAGCTGTTTGCAAAAGTTCCCCCGCAGTACCGGGTGCCTTTGAAGGAGATCCTGGCCCAGGACCCCCGTCCCGCCTACCAGCAGGACCCCCACCGTATCTACGGCTTTCCCTTCGCAGACCTTGAGATCCGCTTCACCGTACGGGAGGGCGTTCTTACCGTCGTCGCCGTGGAGCTTCCCTAAGTCCTCTCTCCAAATGCGATAGCATTTGGCAGGAAAAGTTTTTCGGGGATTCTTAAGACCCATTTTTTCAAAAAGGGGTCTTAAGCGCTCTCCTCAATCAAAAAACGGCCGCTCTTTTTGAACGACCGTTTTTGTTTTTGTATCAGAATTACTGCTTCTTGGAGAAGAGGGAGTTCAGCACGTAGGTGGCAACTACGATGGCACCGATGACCACGAAGATACCAAGCATACCGTAACCCATGTTAGGCAGCATTTCCACAAATCTTTCGGGATTGAATTCCATACGTCAAAACCTCCTTATTAACCCATGAAAATGCTTAAGATCATACCGCCTGCCACAACGGAAGCGATCTGACCGGAAACGTTAACACCGATGGAGTGCATCAGCAGGAAGTTCTGAGGATCCTCCTTGAGGCCCATCTTGTGGACGATACGTCCGGACATGGGGAATGCGGAGATACCTGCCGCACCGATCATGGGGTTGATCTTCTTCTTGAGGAACAGGTTCAAAAGCTTTGCCAGCAATACGCCGCCTGCGGTGTCGAAGATGAAGGCGAACAGACCCAGGCCGAGAACCAGCAGAGTGGTGGGCTGGAGGAACTTGTCACCGGTCATCTGGATGGAGATGGAGATGCCCAGGAAGATGGTGACCAGGTTTGCCAGCACCTTCTGTGCGGTGTCGGAAAGGGAGTTCAGCACGCCGCACTCGCGGATCAGGTTACCGAACATCAGGAAGAATACCAGGGACGCCGCAGAGGGAGCTACCAGTGCAGCAACCATGAAGATCACGATGGGGAAGAGGATCTTGGTGGTCTGGGAAACGGGCTTGGACTGGTTGTCCATACGGATCAGACGTTCCTTCTTGGTGGTCAACAGCTTGATCACGGGAGGCTGAATGATGGGAACCAAGGCCATGTAAGAGTAAGCCGCAACCATGATAGCGCCGCGGATGCCGGGATCGCAGTTCAGCTTGTTGGATACGGAGATGGCGGTAGGACCGTCAGCCGCACCGATGATGGCGATGGAAGCCGCTTCGTTGTCGCCGAAGAACATGGAAGCCAGACACAGGGTAAAGAAGATACCGAACTGTGCGGCCGCGCCGAAGATCATCAGCTTGGGGTTTGCAAGCAACGGGCCAAAGTCGATCATCGCACCGATACCGATGAACAGCATCAGGGGGAACAGCTCGTTGGCAATACCCGCATTGTAAAGGGTGGTGATGGCACCCTCCTCCATAATGGCATCAACGCCGGGGATGTTTACCAACAGCGTACCGAAGCCCATGGGAAGCAGAAGGGTGGGTTCCATGTCTTTCTTGATGGCGAGGAAGATGAGCACAAAGCCGATCAACCACATGACCGCCTGCTGCCAGGTGACAGACAGTATGGTCTCATACAAAAATTCCATTTGTTTCTCCTTGTTTTTTTCATTTATTTTATACCCGGTTATTTTAGCATATTTGAAAAAAACTGTCAATAGATAGTACAAAAAATCAAGAAAATCGCCAACCCGCAAAAAACGTAACGGACACGGCGGTTTTCCTTTGGAGAATTCCGCTATAGGCGGTCAAGAAACGGCAAAGAAACCTTTTTGTGCCCCTTTCGGAATATTGCTTGACGGACAAGGAAAAATTTGCTATACTGTGGCAGAAACATACAGAAAGGAACACCGTTTTATGATCTTCAATCCTTTATATTACGCGGACGTCCGGGTGGAAGACCGCTTCTCCACCACGGTCCGCATCTTCAATGGGATGCTCCAGGAAGCCAAGGTCCGTACGGAGACCCGCGCCTTCCTGCGGGTGTTCGACGGCGAAATGTGGTATTACGCATCCACCACCGATCTGTCCCGCGTGCAAGAGACCCTGGACGAGCTGTACGCCATTGCCAAGCCCAATGAGCATATTGCCCATCACCCCGTGGTGAAGAATTTTCAGCGCAATCGGGACACCCTCTCCGTGTTTGCGGGGAGCTCCGTCCGTGATATCTCCCTGGAGGAAAAACGGGAGTTCCTGGCTTCCTTACTGCCTCTTTTGGCGGCGGATCCCTGTATGGCGATGCCCGCGGGCGTATACCTGGACCGCAACAGCCTGTATACCTTTACCTCCTCTTTGGGCGCCGAGATCAGATTCGATTACCAGACCTGCGGCGTAGTGCTGAGCTGTGACATGGTGGAAGGGGAAAAGAAGTTCTCCGCCAGCTGGCAGAAGGGCGCCACCCGTTACAAGGAGCTGAAGGGCTTGGAGCAGGAGATCGCCGCCGAGATGGCGGAGCAGGTCGCCTTTATGAAGCGTTCCGTTCCCGTCGTCCCCGGAGAGTACCCCGTGGTGCTGTCTCCCCAGGCGGCAGGGGTGTTTGCCCACGAGTCCTTCGGTCATAAGTCCGAATCCGATTTTATGCTTTCCGACGAGAGCATGAAGGCAGAGTGGGCGATCGGCAAAGAGGTGGGCTCTCCCATCCTTTCCATCGCGGAATACGGAGAGATCCTCGGCTCCGGCTACGTTCCCTACGACGACGAGGGCACCAAGGCAAGGAAGAACTACCTCATCAAGGACGGTAAGCTGGCAGGCAGACTTCACAGCGTTCTCACCGCCACCGTCCTGGAGGAAGAGCCTACCGGCAACGCCCGCGCAAAGGATTGCACCTTCGAGCCCATCGTCCGTATGACCAATACCTACATCGAGCCGGGGGATTGCACCTTCGAGGAGCTTCTGGCGCCCATCAAAAAGGGCTATTATATCAAGTCCATCAATCACGGCTCGGGCATGAGCACCTTTACCATCGCGCCCGACGTCGCCTACGAGATCGTGGACGGCAAGCTGGGCTCCCCCGTGCAGATCTCCGTGGTCACCGGAAACGTGTTTGAGACCCTTGGGCTTATCGACGGACTTTCCAAGGAGCTGACCATGCTGTCCTTCGTCACCGGCGGATGCGGCAAAATGGAACAGCATCCTCTTCCCGTGGGATTCGGCGGACCCTACGTCCGTGTCTCCCGCATGAAAGTACAGTGATCAGGAGGTTACAGATGGAAAAAGAATTACTCACGACCACCACAGGCTCCGTTACCTTGAACGTCACCGCAGGCAAGATCGATTCCTACCGCCGCAAGGACGAGACCCAGAACACCGTCCGCGTCTACGAGGACGGCAAGATCGGCGTAGCAGGCTCCTTGGGAGATGCGGATTGGGAAGCCCTCACCGCCGCCGCTGTGGAAGCCTTATCCAACGGCATTACCTATCCCTGCAACCTGGAAGCCAATCAAGGGGAGCTGGACACCTCCTGCGGGATCCTCTCCGGAGAGGAATTCCTCCCTGCCATGCAGCGCCTGCTGGATCGTATCACTGCAGAATGCCCCCGCTTCGGCATCAGCAATAAGATACAGCTTGCCCGGTTCACCACCACCTACCAAAACAGCAAGGGCGCTTCCCTGAAGGCAAGCGACGCCTATCTGCTGCTGTCCCTGGTCTTCCAGAACAAAGGGGCAGGCAACCTGTACGACTGTGCCTACGGTGCACAGCTGAGAGCCTACGACGAGGATGCCGTGGTGGCAGACTGCAAAAAGCTTCACGACGCCTTTTACACCGACGTGGATATCGAAGCGGGAGAATACCCCGTGCTTTGCGGCTTCTTCGACGTGTTGGGCTCCGCCATCCAGCATTTGGTAGCGGAAATGTACGTTTCCGGCGCCTCGCTCTTCAGCGGAAAGCTGGGGCAGCAGGTGGCAAACGCAGCCTTTTCCCTTTACGACGACCGCGATCCCCGCACCAACCCCGGCTCCTGCTTTTTTGACGACGAGGGGCAAGTGGCTCCCGATTACCGCCAGCCCATCATCAAAAACGGCGTGCTGACCAACCTGCTGGTGACCAAGAACACCGCCGCCATGTTCGGCTTGCCCCCTGCGGCGACCTCCGGCGCGGCGTACGACGGCGTTCCCTCCCTCACCCTCAGCGGCTTCCGCATGGATCAGACTCATGCTTCCGTGGCAGAGCTGACGAAAGGGAAGTCCATCCTGGTGCTCATTGCCTCCGGCGGCGACATGACTCCCGACGGACATTACGCTACCCCCGTTCAGCTGGCTTACCTGGTGGAGGACGGCGAGATCAAGGGCAGACTTCCCGAGCTCAATATTGCGGGGGACTTCTTCGACCTCATCGGCGATCGCTACCTGGGCTCCGCTCCCAACACCCTGCTTCCCTCCATGAGGGACAGCTTTATGGCTTGTAAGATGCAGGTAACCAAATAAACTCTCTTCTTCCCGCAAAAAACGGGAGAAAGTGCGAGAGGGAGCCTTTTTGCTTCAAAGGCTCCCTCTCGTTTCTTTTATGTATTTTTACGCGTTGATCTTCATGTCCCCCGTCTCGATCCAGCCAAGCTTTCGGAAGAGCTCGTTGAACAGGAAGGAGAACACCCCGGGCAACACCACGCAGACCAGCACCAGACCGATCCACATGGAAGCGTCCGGGTTGGGAGTGGCGTCGATCACGCCGATGGGTCCCACCAGACCGCAGGTGCCCATGCCCGCCGCAACGCCCTTGCATTGCAGCCCAAAGACCATGGTGGAGATCGGTCCCGTCACAGCGGCGGCCAAGGTAGGCGCCAGCCAGATCACGGGCTTCTTCACGATGTTGCCCATCTGAAGCATGGAGGTTCCCAACCCCTGGGAGACCACGCCGCCCCAGCGGTTTTCGCGGAAGCTGACCACCGCAAAGCCCACCATCTGCGCGCAACAGCCCGCCACGCAGGCACCGCCCGCCAAAAGGAAGCCTTCCGCCGTACCGTTGGCAAGCGCCACCTCATAAGCCGCGTCGGAGAAGATCATGGCACAGATGGCCGCGCTGGAAATGGGCAGGGTCAGCACCACACCCATCACCACGGAAAGCACGATGCCCATGAGCAAGGGCTGGAAGGTAGTGGCAAAGGATACGAAGGTGCCTAAGTAATACATGACGTAAGAAACCAAAGGACACAGCGCCCAGCTTGCCAGAAAGCCTGCAAGCAAGGTCACCACGGGGGTCACCAGAATGTCCACCTTGGTCTTCTTGGACACCAAGCGTCCCACCTCACAGGCAAAGATCACCGCAAAGAACGCCCCTGCGGGACCTGCCGCGTAGAACACGCCGGAGCCGTCGCCTGCGGTCACCGCCCAGCGGAGCAGTCCGCCGCTTTCGCCGATCACGGCACCCATGGCGTTGGACATGGCACCCACCGCACCACAGGAGAACATCACCAGGGGATGGGCCTCCAGCCGATGGGCAATGGCGACGCCGATGGCCGCACCGGTTGCGCCCTTTGCAAAGGTGGCAATGGTGTTCAGCAGCTCAAGCCCTGTGTACTTGTACACCGTGCCGAAGATGGTGCCGATGAGCAGGGATGCAAACAGTCCCAGCGCCATGGCACCCATGGCGTCGATGAAGTAACGGTTCAGATACTTTTTCAGAGTTTTCAAGAAAATGCGCCTTCTTTCGGAAAGAAAAATATTAAAAACATCTGTTGACTCGATGCTTTTTACAGGAATCGGTGTTGCCGCAACGGTAGCACAGTTCGTTTTCGTGGCCGCCGTTTGCAAAGAAGCCCAGGATATTCCCCACGGTGGTCTCGGCGATGTTCTCCAAAGCCTCCTCCGTTAAGAACGCCTGGTGGGAGGTCACCAACACGTTGGGCATGGAGATCAGCCGCGCCAGGGTGTCATCGTCGATGATGTGGCCGGAACGGTCCTCAAAGAAGATGTCCGCCTCCTCCTCGTAAACGTCAATGCAGGCCGCCCCGATCTTACGGGACTTGATGCCCTCCAGCAACGCCTTGGAATCCACCAGTCCGCCCCGGGAGGTGTTCACCAGCACCACACCCTTTTTCATGGCGGCGATGCTTTCTTCCCCGATCATGTGCCGGGTCTCCTCGGTGAGGGGGCAGTGAAGGGAGATGATATCGCTTTCCTCAAACAAGGCCTCTAAGGATACGTATTGGATATCCGTGTCCTTCGCAGGGAACTTGTCGTAAGCCAATACCCGCATGCCGAAGCCGCGGCAGATATCAATGAAGATCCTGCCGATCTTGCCGGTGCCCACCACGCCCACGGTCTTCCCGTGGAGGTCAAATCCCGTCAGCCCGCTGAGGCTGAAGTTGTGATCCTTGGTGCGGTTGTAGGCCTTGTGCACCCTCCGCACGGAGGTCAACAGCATGGCCATGGCGTGCTCCGCCACGGCGTACGGGGAGTAAGCGGGCACGTGTACCACGTGGATCCGCCCAAAGGCGTAGGGCACGTCTACGTTGTTATACCCCGCACAGCGCAGGGCGATGAGCTTCACCCCGCCTTCTGCCAGACTGTCGATGACGGCGCTGTCGATCCTGTCGTTGACGAACACGCACACTCCGTCAAACCCGTGGGCAAGGGAGGCGGTGTCGGGGGTCAGCTTGGTCTCGAAAAATTTGAATTCGATCCCGTTTTTGGGGCCGTACTTCTCAAAAGCGGGCTTATCGTATGCTTTGGTATCAAAAAATGCAAATCGTAACATAGGGGTCCTTTCTCGGGTGTTGGGGATTTATTCCTCGGAGGGAGGCAGAGGCTCCTCCTCATCTTCCTCCTTGGGTTCGCTAAAGGAGCGGATGATCTTCCGCCTCCGCATGTTCAGCACGTAATAAACGGGGAACAGGGCCAACCCGCCGAAGAGGATCACCATGGAGAAGATGCGGAAGAAGTTCTCCACGGGGGTGAGGATGATCTCCTCCTTGCTTTCCTCCGTGCCGCTGTTTTCCGTATCGGATTCTGTGCTTTCTTCCCGGGATTCTTCTTCCTCTCCCGGCATCCAGGGCTCCGGCAGAGGATGCTCCTTGCGGTATGCCTCCTTGGCGTCGTCTCTCTGGGTGTTCAGAATGCGGTAGGCCGTGGTGAGATCCTCCAGGTACGCCTTGCCGTACTCCGCACCTTCCGCCTGCGCCTTCACGGCGTCCAGGGCTTCTCTGACCGTCTTTTCGCAGGCGGACAGCGTGCCCTTTTCCAAAGCCTGTGCCGCTTCCTTCAGCTTAGCGGTCAAAGCCTCGTTCAAGAGACTCCCGGAGCGCTCTCCCCGGGCGGACAGCTGCTTCAGCAGGGCGACCATGGCGTCCTTTCCGCTGTAAGAGGTGGAAACCGCCTGCTTTGCAAATACCCATTCACCGATAGCGTCGTAACGTTGATCGTAAACGTTCCAGGAGAAGAAGGCCACCCCGTCCGCACCGCCCTCGCGGCTTGCCAGGATCTGCTCCTCCAGAACCTCCGCGCCCTGATCGCTGACCCCGGGGATCACCAAAACCTTGTCTCCCGCGGCGGCAACCGTTTCCTCTAAGTAGCGGATCACCCCGTCGGTGGTGCCGTAGGCCATGGGGAAGACGATGTCGATCAAGCCCTCCTTCATCCAGGTCACGGAATCCTGGCACATGCTGTTCAGGGAATTGGCGTAGTTGGGAGCCACCGCCGCACCTAAGTACACGTCGGGACGGATCTCCCCGATCAGCTCCTTCACCTTCTTCACGAAGTCCGTCACGAAATCCCCGCGGAACTGCACCCAGTGGGTATAGTCTTCACTGCCGTTTGCAAAGGTCTTGGGATCCTTGCCGAACTCGTCCTTATAAAGCTTCAGGGTATACTCGTCGTAGCCGAATTCCTCCCCGTCCGCCTTGTTGGGGTAGCGGATGTAATCCAGCTGGAAGCCGTCGATGTCGTAGTTTTCCAGAATATAGCGGTAGGTCTCCAGCAGGAACGCCTGCACCTCGGGAAGAGCGGGATTCAGGAAGAAGGCGTCGCCGTATGCGTTGGCAACGAAATCCACCCCGTTCTTGGAGACCTGGCGCCACTCGGGCTTCTGCATAGCCACACCCAGATCGGTGTTGGAAGAGCCCTTGTAGCCCGCACGGAACACGGACATCCATGCGTGGATCTCAATACCGAAATAGTGGCAGGCCTCGATATAGGTCTTCAGAATATCGCTTCCTGCCAATGCGGGGTTCTGTGCGTACAGATTGCCCTCGGGCAGGGGAATGATCATGGTGTTGTCGAACTGTACCTCCAGGTAGACCTGGTTGTACCCCGCTTCCAAAATAGAGTTTACGGTATCGAAGATCTTATCCCGATCCGTTACCAAAGCGGGACGGAGCCAAACACCCCGCGCTTCCGCGGAGATGTCTTCGGTGATGGCACGCTTTGCCTGCACTCCCAAAGCTTCCAGTTGGGAGGCGCATCTCAGATACCCTACGTGATCCCCGCCGTCCAGAGCGGACTTCAGCTCGTCCAGCGTCTCCCGCAAAGCCGCCACGGCCTTGTCTGCGGCGGCAAGATCAATAAGACGGTCCTCCGCCTTTGCGGTATCGTAAGCCTCGGTCACGGCGTCCGCTTCCAGAACGTATTCTTGGTATGCGGAATCCTTGTCAAAGGCAAAGGTAGCCGTCTTTCTGTCGGAGGAGAGGGTGACCTTCATACCGCCTTTGGCGGCCTCCTCCAGGGCGGTCTTTCCGGTACCGTGGCCGGAAAGCACGTATCCGCCTTCGGGAATGGGGCTGTCGTTGCCGCCCACTGCGATGACGCAGCCGTCTTTATCCACGGTGACCTCAAAGCCCCAGGCGTTGGTGCCCGTGGCGGTCTTACCGTCCTTGCCGTCAAAGAGAATAATGGTGTCCTGCTTGCGGGTGGTATTCACCCCGTCCACCTGCACGCTCGTTTCATAGAAGGGATCGTACCCCTTGGGAACGATGGTCACCGTCAGGGTGTCTGCGCTGTAAAATACGCCGTCCCCTGCCTCCAGGGCTTCCACGTACTTGGCCTTACTGCTGCTTCCCGCCAGGACGAATCCTCCCTCGGGAACGGTGTTGTTATGTCCGCCCACGGAGATCACTCTTCCGTCGGCACCCACCAAGGCCTCCGTGCATTTTTCATCCGTCCCGGTGGCGGTGCCTCCCCCGGTGTAAACCACCATTTGCCCCGTACGGCAATCCGTGTCGATCCCGTTCAGGGTGTGTTTCGTAAGCTCCTCCGCGCCTTCGCCGTAAACGGCAAAGGGGAGCAGAGAAAGCAATGTGCAAACTGTCAAAATCAGAGGTAAGACCCGTTTCATAAGCCCATTCTCCCGTCGCCTTTTTCTTGCGGGATATTATACTCTTTTTTTCGCCTCCTGTCAATCTTTTCTTGACAAATTCGAAATCCTGTGTATAATGAGGAAGAATTCAACGCAGGAGAAGGCTTTTATGGGTAACAACGTGTATTCTTACGTCAACGCTCTGCTGGATCACGCCGAGGCGAACCACCTGGCGGAAAAGGCAGACCGCATCTACTATACCAACCGTCTTTTGGAGCTTTTACAGCTGGACAGCTTTGAGGAGGCTCCCGCAGCAGAGGGCTTGTCTCTCCAGACGGTTCTGGACCGCCTTTGCGACTGCGCCGCAGAAGCGGGGCTTATCGAGGACGGCGTCACCGACAGAGACCTGTTCGATACCCGCATCATGGGGATCTTTACCCCGCTGCCCTCCGCCGTGGCAAGCACCTTTGAAGCGCTGTATGCTTCTTCTCCCGAGACGGCAACGGATTTTTTCTACGCCCTCTCCCGGAATACCAACTACATCCGTACGGAACGGGTAGCCAAGGATCTCCGCTGGAAGTACCACGGCAAATACGGAGAGCTGGACATCACCGTGAACCTTTCCAAGCCGGAAAAGGACCCCAAGGCCATCGCCGCCGCCAAAAACGCCAAGCAGTCCTCCTACCCCCAATGCCAGCTTTGCCCGGAAAACGTGGGCTATCACGGCAGAGCGGATCACCCCGCCCGCCAAAACCTGCGCACCATTCCCCTCACCGTAGCAGGGGAGGCCTGGCATCTCCAGTATTCCCCCTATGTGTATTACAACGAGCATTGCATCCTGCTGAAGGAGATCCACTCTCCCATGCAGATCACCCATGAGACCTTCGCCCGTCTTCTGGATTTCGTAGGGCAGTTCCCCCACTATTTCATCGGCTCCAACGCCGACCTGCCCATCGTGGGGGGCTCCATCCTTACCCACGACCATTTCCAGGGAGGCAGATATACCTTCGCCATGGAGAAGGCTTCTTCCCGCAAGACCTTCGCTCTGCAGGACTATCCCGACGTCCGTGTGGAATGGCTCCATTGGCCCCTCTCCGTCTTGCGTCTCACCGGGGAAAAGGAACGGGTCTACGCCCTGGCGTGCCATATCCTGGATGCCTGGAGAACCTACTCCGATCCCGCGTCCATGGTGATCGCCGAGGACGAAAACGGCAAGCACAACACCGTCACTCCCATCGCCCGCAGGGAAGGGGAGGCCTACCAGCTGGATCTTGTGCTGCGTAACAATATCACCACTCCCGCCCATCCCATGGGGCTTTACCACCCCCACGGGGAAAAGCATCATATCAAAAAAGAAAACATCGGTCTCATCGAGGTCATGGGCCTTGCCGTCCTCCCCGCCCGCCTGAAGGCGGAGCTGAAGGAGCTGGAGGAACGCCACCTGCAAAGCCTTCCCTTGGATACCGAGGGCACGGAAAAGCACGCCGCCTGGTGGGCGGAGATCCTCTCCCGCAGAGAGGTCACCCCGGAGAACATTTCCTCCGTCCTTGAGGAGGAAGTGGGCAAGGTCTTCGAAGCCGTCCTGGAGGACGCAGGGGTCTATTCTCCCGACAGCGAAGGGGAAGCGGGGATCTCCCGTTTCGTCTCTTCCCTGTAAGTGCCGCAAAGCAGCTTCCCCAGACCCAGAATGGGCAGGGTGAGCAAAAACCACACCAGGGAAAAGGGGAGACATACCTGCCCCAACAGGTTCATTGGCATGGAAGAATAGTCCCATACCGAAAGCCGCATCCAAAGATTCACCACCACGCCCGTGGCGAATTCCACCGCCGTGATGAAGGCGCTCCCCAGGGCGCACTTCAGGAGAAGACATTTCTTTTTCATCCTGCGGCAGTTACAGCAAAGCCAGATCCCCACGGCGGAAAATCCCGCCGCAAAGAACATGGAGATATGGGATCTTCCCCGGTAGATCAGCTCCAGAAGTACGTAAACCGCCCCGCAGATCCCAAACAGCCAAAGCAACCGTTTCAACAAAAAAACCACCTCGCCGATAGTCTTTGCCGGCGCAGGTGGTTTTATGCTTTTTGCTTGGCGTTTTTTGTCGGCGGAATATACAGCCGCACGGGCACGCCCTTTTCGTGGGCGTAATCGATGGTGTAAGCCGTCCCCGAGGATTCTCCGTCCCAAATAGCCACCACGAGATCGGCACACTCCACGATCTGTCTGTTCCGCAAAAGAGGGGCTCTCTTCCCGAACAAGCCGTATTGGGGCTTGATCACCTTGATGGGCAGCCCTTTTTCTTTGGCGTATCTCTCCGCCAGAGTGTCCACTCCGTTGGCACCGCCGGAGACCAGCATGGTGGCTTCCTCCGGGATATAGCGGGAAAGATCCGCCTCCCCGATCCCTCTGGAGCCCACCACGGCAACGCAAAATTCTTCCTTCATTTCCGATTCCCTTTCAAAAGGCGCCGCGCCTTGCCCAGGCAAAGCCTCACTGCGTAGCGAACCCCCGCCGTCTCCGCCAAAAAACAGCCTAAAGCGAGAGCTCTCCGGGAGCGCAAGGGCTTTTCCTTTCCCTTCACGATCCGTGCGTCCGCCACGCCGATGACCATATCCTCCGTAACGGGGAACTCCTTGACGACCTGATGGTCCCCGCGGCAAAGGTAGCCGTTCTTCTTCACACGGATCACCCGATGGAGAACGAACTGCCCGTCCGCACGCTTGTAGAAGGGGATCTCGTATTTCTTCAAGGGGAACACGGGAGGCACGATCCGCACGTTGCAGTCTCCCTCCTTCATCAGGGGAAGCATACTGACCCCGCGGATGTTGATCACGGCGCTTCCGCCGCCGGCCAGCTCCTCACGGATCACGCTCTCCAAAGCGGCCAGGGGGAGACGCTCCTTATCGGCCATGCTTCAGTCCTCCAGAAGCCCTGCGGCTTCCATTTTGGCAAGCAAGGCGTCCAGATCCTTTTCCGCCCGTTCCCGCGTCACGTCGTATTCCTCCAGGAGCGCTTCCAAAAGCTCCTTTCGGCTCTTGCCTTCCTCCAGCAAGCGCCACAAAAAAGCCCCCGTCTCGTTGAGGGTGATGAGACTGCCCAGGTCCAGCTCCCCGCCCAAAGGCAACACGATGAACCTTCCCGCCGTTTCCCGCAGGAGAAAGCCTTCCTTGATACGCATTTCCCTCACGCTCCTTGTTCTCAAAAACTGCCCTCATCATACCACGGACTATAGAATTTGTCAACAAAAAAATAGGAAACACCGTAAAAATGATGAAAAAAGGCGGTTGATTTTTCGATGTAGGTCTGTTATACTGTTAAATGGAACCTTAGTGTGAAAGGCGGGAAGCTACTTATGAAATATGTGATCCTGGTAGGCGACGGCATGGCAGATCTGCCCCTGGCAGAGCTGGGGGGGAAGACCCCGCTGTCCGCCGCGGAAAAGCCCGGAATGGACTATATCGCTTCCAAAGGACAAAACGGCAGAGTGCAGACCGTGCCCGAGGGAATGGTGCCGGAAAGCGACACCGCAAACCTTGCCATCATGGGCTACGACCCCCGCCTGTATTCCAAAGGGCGTTCCCCTCTGGAGGCGGCCAGCATCGGCATCGCCATGGGGGAGGATGACACCGCCATCCGCGCCAACGTAGTCTGCCTTTCCGAAGAGGAAGAGCGCTACGAGGACAAGCGTATGATCGACCACTCCGCAGGGGAGATCTCCACCGAGGAGGCTGATTTGCTGATCAAGTCCGTGCAGGAAGTCTTCGGCAACGATTTCCGCACCTTCTACACCGGGGTCAGCTACCGCCATTGCGTGATTTGGAAGGATTGCCCCGACTTCACGGACTTTTCCCGCCCTCACGATATCATCGGCAGGCGGATCGGGGATCACGCCCCCGTCAACCCCTCTTCTGCGCCTATGTGGGAGCTGCAAAAGGCCTCCTACGATCTGTTGAATACCCATCCCGTCAACCTGGCCCGTGCCGCCGCAGGCAAGCGGAAGGCCAACTCCCTCTGGCTCTGGAGCCCGGGGAAGAAGCCCGCTCTCCCCTCCTTCAAGGAGAAGACGGGGCTGGAAGCCTCCGTGGTCTGCGCCGTGGATCTCATCCGCGGCATCGGCATTTGTGCGGGCATGAAGGCTCCCGTCACCGAGGGTGCCACAGGTGCTTTGGATACCAATTATACCGGCAAGCTGAACACCGCCATTCGTGAAATGGAAAATGGCTCCGACTTCGTGTATATCCACGTGGAGGCCCCCGACGAATGCGGCCATCAGGGCAGCTATCGGGATAAGATAGAGGCCATCCAACGTATTGACAGGGAGATCCTCTGCCCGCTTTTGGACTATTTCAAGAAAAAAGGAGAGCCCTTCCGCCTCCTGCTCACTCCCGACCATCCCACCCCCGTGTACGTCCGCACCCATACCCGTGACGCCGTGCCCTTCGTGGTGTACGATTCCGAAAACGAGCAGGACAGCGGCATCCGCACCTACTGCGAGCAAAGCGGCTTCGACGGCGGGCTGTACCTGGAAAAAGGGGAGGATCTGTTGAAGCTCCTCCTGCAAAAGGACCTTTGACCAAAAGAAAGGACGCTTTTTATGAAACAGCAAAAATATCTGCTCTCAAAAGGGAAAGTGGTTCTGTCCGATTACCGTGAATACGCCAACTTCAATCTTTGCAGAAGTAAATTATCCCGTGTGATCCGCACCGCCGTGATGGCATGGGTGATCTTGATCGCCCTGTATCTTGCCGTGGTGGGGTTTGTTGCCCAAAGCTCCGTTTTGGTGCTAGCAGGCGGCGTGCTTCTGCTGTGCCTGGGCACCTTCTTCGGCCTTCTGCGGAAGCAGGTGAAAACGGTTTGCATCAAAAAGCAGGAATACCTCTACGCCACCCATCAGGTGCAGTTCGGCAACAACGGGCTCATCTATTCCGTCCTCTTCGATCCCGAGCACAATTCCCACAAGCTGGAGGACACCCAGGACGATTTTTTCTACACCGATTTCTTCCGCGTCTACGAGACGGGCGGCTTCTTCTACCTGTACATCGACAAAAAATCCACGATCATCGTGCCCAAAAGGAACATGATGCCCGCGGATTCTTTAGAGCTTCGCGCTCTCCTTTCCGAAAAGCTGGAAAAAAAGTTTATTCGCTGCATTTAAGCAGCTCGTCCTCCAAGGCGGTGTCGCCCCCTGTGGCCGATAAGCCGTCCCTGCGTTTTTGCGATTGGGCGTGTACCTTGGCCTTGTAAGCACGGAAATCCTCCGTGTCGGGACGGAACTGCCCAAGGAACAGATCGGCATAGCCGTATGCCGTGTTTTTCCCGGTGTAGACCGCACAGATCACCCCGTAAGGCTTTCCCCGCTCACGGGTGAACCGTTCTTCCAGGATCTCGTACCCGTTTTCCCACAGGAATTTCCGCAGGTCGTCCTGGGCCGTCATGGGTTGGAGGAACAAGCGGCATCCCGGATGGGGGCCGAAGCGGTGCAGAATGTCCGCAATGAGCTCACCGCCCATCCCGCAGATACAGGCGCCGTCGAAATCGAAGTCTCCCAGCTTGTCAAAGCCGTCGGAGAGCATAAAGACGGGGGATACACCGTATTTTTCCGCCGTGGCCTTCCCACGGGCCAGGGGACCCTCGTTGATATCCGAGGATACGGAGAGGGAAGCGATCCCCTCCTTCATCACGTAGACCGCCAGATAAGCGTGGTCGGAGCCGATGTCCGCCAGGCACCCAAAGGGTGCGTATGTACGGAGCATTTCCGCCACCGTCTGTAACCGATTTCCCAAAGACCGCATAAAAAAATCCTTTCCCGCAATATGTACGGGGCGCAAAACCGCCCCTGCTCTGCCCTTAACAGCAGAGCTTGTCTTCCAAAGACTTGAAGGCCTTCATTGCCTTCTTTTTCATCTTTCGGCCGGGCGTACAGCAGTTGACCATGGCGTTTGCCGCCAGAAAGCCCAGCCCGATCCCCACGGCCACGCCGATCATATCGCAGATCAAACGGTGGCCTGCGATCATCTTTTTCATACACATCATGCGTTTCATCCTCCTCGGAGCTATTGTTTGCCGCGGAAGACGAAAATATACTACCACATTTTCCATCTCCTTGCAACGGGTTTTTGAAAAAAAGCGGTTTTTTCTCGGAGAAAAAACAAAAAAACCATTGACAAATCGAAAGCAAAGAGATATAATGGAATGAACTGTGTAACCGAGAGGACTTTTGCAAAGAGAGGTGTTTCCCCCGTGATTCTTGATCTTCGTGAGCTGGTCGTCGGGGTTGTTAAGACCGTACCCTTTGCCTATGAGGAATCCGGCGAAGAGCTTTCCGACGATCTGACCTCCGTGCAGGTGCAGGTGGAGGGCGTGGCGGAAAACCACGCAGGCTACTTGTCCCTGAGCGGTAAGGCGTCCCTGCAGGGCGTTGCCCGTTGCGGAAGATGCTGCAAGGAGTTTCCCGTCCGTTTGGAGTTCCTTCTGTCCTATAAAATGGCGGAGGGTCTTGCCAACGAGGATGAGGAGGAGTTCCTTGTGCTGGAGGACGGCAAGTTAGATCTTTCGGAGGTAGTCCGCAGTCAGATCCTTACGGAGATGCCTTTCCGCTTTCTCTGCAAGGAGGATTGCAAAGGACTTTGCCCCAAGTGCGGATGTGATCTGAACGTAGAGCGTTGCTCCTGCGATACGCGTGAGATCGATCCCCGTTGGGCGGCTCTGAGCAGTTATTTTGAAGAAGATAATGAAAATGATCATACGTAAGGAGGTTCATCAGAGATGGCAGTTCCCAAGAGAAAAGTCTCCAAAGCAAGACGTGACAAGCGTCGTTCCAACGTTTGGAAGCTCGAGCTTCCCGGAATGTCCAAATGTCCGAAGTGCGGTGCGTTCAACCTTTCCCACCGTGTCTGCAAGACCTGCGGTTATTACGGCGGCAAGGCAGTCTTGACGGTCGGAGAAGAAAAGGCGTAAAGAAAAGCGTGTTGCTCACGGCATTGAGTAACACGCCTTTTTCATAGAATGCCTCACGAGGAGGAAGAAAGCTTATGGTCAAGATCCAATCGGTCACCCCGGGCAGTCCCGCCTGCAAGGCAGGGATCCTGGCAGGGGACGTTTTGCTTTCCGTCAACGGGGAAAAGGTCTGCGACGTGCTGGATTACCGTTTTTACGGAACGGACGCCAACAGCGTGGTCACCGTATCACGGGATGGGGAGGAACTCACCTTCCCTTTGCACAACAGAGAATACGCCGAGCTAGGCATGGAGTTTTCCACCTACCTCATGGACGAGAAGAAGCGTTGTACCAACAACTGCATCTTCTGCTTCATCGATCAGAATCCCCACGGCATGCGGGAGACTGTCTATTTCAAGGACGACGACGAACGTCTTTCCTTCCTACAAGGAAATTATGTCACCTTGACCAATCTGCGGGAATCCGATATCCAAAGGATCATCCGTATGCATATCTCCCCCGTGAACGTGTCCGTTCATACCATGAATCCCGATCTGCGGGTGAAAATGATGGGCAATCGCTTTGCAGGAGAAAAACTGCGCTTCCTGAAAATGCTGGACGAAGGCGGCATCCGCATCAACGCCCAGCTGGTCCTTTGCAAAGGCATCAACGACGGGGAAGAGCTTACCTATTCGCTAAACGAATTATGTAAACTTGAGAACCTGGAAAGCCTTGCGGCTGTCCCCTGCGGGATGACCTCCCATCGGGAGGGCCTGCCGGAGCTGCTGCCCTTTGACAGGGAAAGCGCACGGGACGTGATCACCCGCATCGCATCCAAGGCGGAAGCGTGTCTGGAAGCCTTCGGCTCCCGCAAAGTCTACGCCTCCGACGAGTTCTATCTCACCGCAGGCATGGAGCTTCCTCCGGACGAGGCCTACGAGGACTACGCCCAGCTGGAAAACGGCGTGGGTATGCTCCGCCTCCACACCGTGGAGTTTGAAGCCGCCCTGGCGGATTGTGAGGTTCCCGATATCCCCCGCCATCTCTCCATCGCAACGGGCGTGCTGGCATGCCCCCACATGGAGCATCTGGCATCCCTGGCCATGGCCCGGTTCCCCTCCCTGCAGGTGGACGTCCACGCCATCGTGAACCGCTTCTTCGGCGAGACCATCACCGTCAGCGGTCTGGTCACGGGGGGCGACCTCATTGACCAGCTTACCGGGAAGGATCTGGGAGACACCCTCCTGATCCCCGAAAATATGCTCCGCCACGAGGGAGACCTGTTCTTGGACAGCGTCAGCCTCAAGGACGTGGAGGAGAAGCTGCAGATCCCCGTGGGAGTCACCTCCCGTGACGGAGAGGAGCTGCTGAACAAGCTTTTACAGCTTTAACAGTCTTTACGAAAGGACTTGATAAAACTATGGCTAACAGAGTAGTAGCGGTGGTAGGGCGCCCCAACGTGGGCAAGAGCACCCTGTTCAACCGCTTGACAGGCTCCCGTATCTCCATCGTGGAGGATACCCCCGGCGTTACCCGTGACCGTATCTACCACGAGGTGGAATGGAACGGCCAGACCTTTATGCTCATCGATACCGGCGGTATCGAGCCTATTACCGACAGTAAGCTGTTGGTGCAAATGCGCGACCAGGCACAGATCGCCATTGACCACGCCGACGTGATCCTGTTTATGTGCGACCTGAAGAGCGGCATGACGGATTCCGACAACGACATCGCCACCATGCTCCGCAAGGCCCATAAGCCCGTGATCGTCATCGTCAACAAGGTGGACTCCATCGGTGCCACCCCGCCCGAGTTCTACGAATTCTACGGGCTGGGCTTCGAGGACGTGTTCCCCCTGTCCTCCCTGAGCGGCACGGGCACCGGCGACATTCTGGACCGTGTCATCGAGCTGCTTCCCAAGGAAGAGGAAGAGGAAAACGATTCCGACCGCATCCGCATCGCCGTCATCGGCAAGCCCAACGCGGGGAAGAGCTCCATCATCAACAAGATCTGCGGGGAAGACCGTGTCATCGTCTCCGACATGGCAGGTACCACCCGTGACGCCGTGGATACCTACGTGGAAAACAAGCACGGCAAATACGTCCTGGTGGACACCGCAGGCATCCGCCGCAACGCCAAAATCGAGGATAAGATCGAAAAATACAGCGTCCTCCGCGCCAACATGGCGGTGGAAAACAGCGACGTGTGCCTCATCATGGTGGACGCCAACGAGGGCGTCACCGCCCAGGACGAGCACATCGCAGGCCTTGCCCACAACGCAGGGAAGGCAAGCGTCATCGTCATCAATAAGTGGGACCTGGTGGAGAAGGACAATTCCACCTTCGAAAATTTCCGCAAGGACGTATACAACGCCCTGTCCTACATGACCTACGCCCCCGTGGTGTTCGTCTCCGCAAAAACGGGACAGCGCCTGGATAAGATCTTCTCCCTGGTGAACGACGCATACAAGGAATCCTGCAAGCGCATCACCACCGGCGTCCTCAACGACTTTTTGTCGGATATCACCGACCGCGTCCAGCCCCCCACGGATAAGGGCAGACGTCTGAAGATCTATTACATGACCCAGACCACCACCAACCCGCCCACCTTCGCTTTGTTCTGCAACAGCGCCGAGCTGTTCCATTATTCTTATCAGCGGTATATCGAAAATTGTCTGCGCAAGACCTTCGGCTTCGAGGGAACCCCCATCCGATTGGTCATTAAGCAGAAAGGAGATTGACCACTATGCTTCAATTCTTTGAATGGTTCTGGAAAGCCATCGGCCTGTACGAGAAGCTGGGCATTCAGCGTGAGATCGTGGTGGACGGCGTCACCATGGAAGTGTCCTTCCAGGGCTTTTTGAACTGGCTCCACGGAGACCTGCTGGACAAAGGGGAAAGCGTATCCGCCGCCCTGGCGTTCTGTGCGGGCATTCTGATCTGTACCATCATCCCTTACCTGCTGGGCAGCTTGAACGCCGCCATCATCGTTTCCAAGTATAAGTACCACGACGATATCCGCAAATACGGCTCCGGCAATGCGGGTCTGACCAATATGGGCAGAGTCTTCGGCAAACAGGGCGCTTTGCTGACCCTGTTCGGAGATATCCTCAAGCAGTTCCTTTCCGTGCTCATCGGCATCATCGCCTGCGGAGAGCTGGGTGCCTATTTTGCGGGCGTGTTCTGCATGCTGGGGCATATCGCTCCCGTGTATTACCATTTCCGCGGAGGTAAGGGCGTGCTCACCGCCGCCACCATGATCCTGATGATCGACTGGCAGGTGTTCCTCATCGCCGCCGCTATCTTCGCCCTCACCGTGCTCATCACCCGCTACGTGTCCCTGGGCTCCATCCTGGGGGGCTTCGCTCTGCCGGGCATCGTGTACATCAGCGCCACCATGCGGGGAACCTTCCCCTCTATGCCCTCCCTTTGCTTCTCTTTGTTCATCGGCATGCTGTTGATCTTCATGCACCGCTCCAACATCCGCCGTCTCTTCGAGGGCAGGGAGAACAAGCTCTCCTTCAAGAAGAAGGAAAAATAAAAAAGACAAGGAGAAAGCGTCATGCCTCTTGCCGACCGTGTCAGACCCAATACCTTTGACGAGATCTGCGGACAGACGCACCTCCTCGCAAAAAATGCCCCCCTGCGCCGTATTCTGGACAGCGGGCACCTGCCGTCTCTCATCTTCTACGGCCCTCCGGGCACGGGGAAGACCACCACGGCGGATCTCATAGCAAAGCATTTCCGCAGGGAGTTCTACAAGCTCAACGCCACCACCGCAGGCACCTCCGACGTAAAGGAGATCTTAAACCTGTCCGGCGGTCTCATGTCGGGGAACGAGGGCATCCTGCTGTACATCGACGAGATCCAGTATTTCAACAAAAAACAACAGCAATCTCTTTTGGAGTACGTGGAGGACGGCCGTGTCACCCTCATCTGCTCCACCACCGAGAACCCCTATTTTGCC
Organism: Oscillospiraceae bacterium; assembly: GCA_015063885.1. Lineage (GTDB taxonomy): Bacteria > Bacillota > Clostridia > Oscillospirales > CAG-382 > Coliplasma. The sequence continues at coordinate 64,967 of SVTH01000004.1, forward strand.
ATCTATCCCGCCTTGCTTTCCCGTTCCAGCGTGTTTGAGTTCAAGCCCGTAGAGCCTTTGGATCTCATCCCGGGGTTGCGCCGTGCCTTCGATATCTTAAACGGGGATTTCGGGAACGCCAAGACCTGTTCCGACGCCGCCTTGGAGGTGCTTGCCTACGGTTGCGGCGGGGACGTGCGGAAGGCCATCGGCTCTCTGGAGAATTGCTACTACGCCTCCGAGACTGCCATCGACGAGGAGCTTGCCCGCAGCCTGGCACAGCGTTCCGGTATGCGGTACGACCGTGACGGCCAATCCCATTACGACCTGCTTTCCGCCCTGCAGAAGTCCATCCGCGGCTCCGATCCCGATGCCGCCGTGTTCTACCTGGCGAAGATCCTTGCAGGCGGGGATCTGGTTTCCGCTTGCCGCCGCATCTCCGTGTGCGCCGCCGAGGATATCGGCCTTGCCTATCCCAATGCGGTGATCTTTACCAAATCCTGTATCGACATCGCCTTGCAGGTAGGGCTCCCCGAGGCCAGGATCCCCCTTGCGGATGCGGTGATTCTGCTTGCCACCTCTCCCAAATCCAACAGCGGAGAAGCGGCAATCGACACCGCCATGGCCGCCGTGGAAGCAGGGAAGGGCACCATGGTTCCCCAGCATTTGCGGGATCAGAACCGTCCCGGCTCGGAGGGGGGCTACCAATACCCCCACGCTTTCCCCAACCATTGGGTGCGCCAGCAGTACCTTCCCGACGACTTAGCAGGGAAAACCTTCTACACCCCCGGGGAAAACAAAACCGAACGCACCGCCGACGAGTATTGGCAGAAGATCAAGAAATAGCCTTCAAAAGCCTCCCTTTTCGGGGAGGTTTTTTGCGTAAGCACGGGTTTGGGATGCTCCTTTGCAGAATCCGAAGCGGAGCCGAACACGGAAAAGAAAACGGCATCCGTGCTTTTGTTCGGACGCCGTTCATTTGGCTATGTGCCGGGATAACGCTTTCTCACGTTTGTTTCGCCTAATAAATAATCTACGCTTGTGTCATAAAAGCGAGCAAGCTTTATCAACACGGCCGTGGGAATATCATTTTCTCCCGTCTCGTATTTAGAGTACCCCGTTTGTGACATTCCAAGAATTCCTGCCAGCTGTGTTTGATTCAGGTCACGATCCTCGCGCAGATCGCGAATTCGATGATACATAGTGGAATCCTCCTTGATCGGTGTTTTATCTTCGCCAGCGATCGACGTTTTTTCTACTGCTTTTTATTTTATTTATTTTTTCTCAAGCACTTGACTTTTAACCTGAAACAGGTTATAATGCGTCCGTGAGTAAAACAAGGGAACGTATTTGTTTCACCAATTTCCTTACAACGGTGTGGGAAAAACGCCGATCGTACGAAACGCTTATGTCACGGGTAAAAACCATTCTGTAAAATATTTCAAACTTTTTTACGGAAACCCCTTGACAAATGGAGTTTGTTGTTGTAAACTATCTGCGTGATTTACAGCAGCAAACCACATGGATTACAAAAGGAGTACCGCCAAACATGAAAAAGCTTATTTCTTTCCTTTTGATCGCAGTTCTTCTGCTTTCTCTGGCCGCCTGCCAAAGTCAGCCTCAGCCGCAACAGCAGCCCGAGGCAGACTACGTTGCCGAAGCCCGAAAGCTTCTGGACGCAGGCAAAACCAAGGAAGCCTACGAGTATCTCTATACCCACCGCGATAATGCAAGGGCGGCGGAGATGCTAACCGATTTCCTGGTACTGCGGGGACGTATTGATACCAACAGTTATTCCGTTTACAACGCCAAGCGTGTCACCGACTACAACGAATACGGGGAGCTGATCCGCGAGGAGGTCACCTATAGCTTTGAGTCTTCCGACTGGCAGAGCTTCCTCCGGGAATATGAGATCACCTACGACGCCAAGGGCAACAAGCTGGAAAGCGTAGAGACCTTGGACGGCAAGGAGAACAGACGGGAGACCTATACCTACAACGACCGGGGTCTTCTCCATATTTTCAAAGCCGTTTACGGCGAGAACAGTTATAAGACGGAGACCTACACCTACGACGAAGCAGGGAATACCGTCTTGACCGTCACCGCTTATTCCGACAGCGATTACGTGGAGACTCTGGAGTGCACCTACGATGAATCCGGCAATCTGCTCACCGAGAAACTGTCCTACACCGGCGGCAACGGGGGCGATAGCGGCCTCTCTTACGAATACAGCAACACCTACGATGAAGAAGGGAAGCTGATCCGCAGGGTACACATTATGGGCGGCGACAGGCCCACCACCATCGATACCTCCTATGCATACAATCCCCAAGGGGATTTGATCCTGGAGACCGATCAATACACCGTAGGTGAGGGGGAGGAAGCCATCGTCGGAAACACCATAGAGACCTCTTATCAGTATACCTACGACCATGAAGGCAGGATCACCAAGAAGATCACCGAAACCGCTCTCGGCTCGTCCACCTCGGAATATACCTACAACGAGCAGGGGGATTTGATCTGCGAAAAGACCGTCAGTGGCCTCGATGCCGTTCAGACCGGCGAATTTGCCTACGTCTATTCCGAAAACGGCGAAATCTCCCGCATCACCGAGGTGAAAAACAGCTATCGGGTATCTTCCTGCGACGAGACCTACGACGAGCAGGGCAACCTGACGAGCCAGCAGTCCGATACGGCATCCAACAGCTCCGTCTATACCTACGACGACCTGAACAGACCCATCCAAAAGGTACATACCGCCTCCGACGGCAAGGGATATACCTATACCTATGAATATGACGAGCGGAACAACCTGATAGAGAAGACCCGCACCTATCCCAGCGGCACCGTGACCACCTTTTCCTATACCTACGACGATATGAACCGCGAGATCAAAAGCGTGGTCACCACCGGAAAGGACAGAACCGTCACCGAAAGGGAATACGACGACCGCGGCAACGTGATCAAGCGTACCGAAACGGTGTCCGGCAAGAAAACGGTCTACGAGTACGTCCATCAGTACGACGAAAAGGGCAACCTTGTAAAGACCGAGGAACTGAAAGACGGCAAGCTTTCCGCCACCTACGTCCGTGAATACGACCCGGCAGGCAGAGAGATCAAAAAGACAGGCTATTCTGCCGAAAATAAGATCTTTGTGGACGTCACCAGGGAATACGACGAAGACGGTAACCTCCTGCGGGAGATCTCCACCCCGGGGGAGATCGGCGCTTCCGTAAATGCCCACGAGATCGTCAACCAATACGACGAATACGGCGTTTTGGTGTATGAATACTTCGTCGATAGCTACGCCTGCTACGAGAACCGTTTTTCCGAATTTACCTACCTGTACCTCCCCGACAGAATCGAGATCGACTGACGAACCGATCCACCCAAGCTCCTCCCCTCACCGGGAGGGGTTTTTTCCGCTTTGTAAATTTTCGTGAACATGCCTTGACAGCAAGTACACGGTTTGATAGAATAAATGTAGAAAAACAAAAAAGGAGGCCTCCTGTGAAAAAAAGAAAGATCCTTCTTGCCCTTCTGTGCCTTTGTTTTCTCTTGCCCCTTTGCCTTTCCGGCTGTTCGGGACATTCTTATGATACCGATTGGATCATCGGCAAGACGTCGGCGGAAATAGAAGAAAAATACGGAGATTTCGAGATCACCTTTTCCTACGAACCGTCGGAGGATGGGCTTTACAAAAATGCGCAGTGCGGTTACTATTACTTGGATCATATTGATCTTTTGGGGAACGACAGCAACGAGATGATCTTTGTGATTCGGTTCAATAAGGACGGCGTTGCGGAATCCTGCTATGAAAGGTATCGCAATATAGGCGGTTGATCCGTCATCGCTTGCATCATAACTACAAAAACCACCGAGGCCCTCGGTGGTTTTCGATTGCTATTCCAACGCCTTCCGCAGTTTCTCCAAGATCTTCTTTTCCGTGCGGCTCACCTTCACCTGGGTCATCCCAAGCACCTCTCCCGCCTTCTGCTGGGAGTACCCTCGGTAGAACCGCAACAGAATCAACTGCTTTTCCTCCTTGGGGAGACTGAGAACCGCCTGCCGCAAGGCCTCCTTTTCGCAAAGCTCTGCCAGGTTGTCGGTGCCGATCAGATCCTCCAACGCCCGTTCTCCCACAGGCTCCGAAAAGGAAAGCACCGCATTCCCTGCATCCAAGCCCTCCACCGTCTCCTCCACACTGCAGCCGCAGTAGTCCGCAAGCTCCGTCACCGTGGGTTCTCTGCCGTTTTCGGCGGTGAACTCTTCTTTTTTGCGCAGCAGATGGGCCCCCTTCTGCCGCAGTTCACGGCTCACCTTGATCATCCCGTCGTCTCGCAGGAACCGCTTGATCTCTCCGATGATCAAAGGCACGGCGTAGGTGGAGAAGGCCGTCCCGTAGGAGGTGTCAAAGTTTCGGATAGCCTTCAACATCCCAATGGCGCCAAGCTGGCACAGATCCTCGTAGTCCGCCCCTCGGCCGAGGAACCGCGCCGCCACCGACTTCACAAGCCCCATGTTCTCCCGCATGAGGGTGTCCTCCGCCGCGGCGTCTCCCGCCTTGGCACGCTCCAACAGCTCGGGAGCATTCATTTCACATCAAAACGTTTTTCCAAAATAACCGTCGTACCCTTTCCCTGTGCGGAACGGACCCTCACACGGTCGGTAAAGCTTTCCATCACCGTGAACCCCATGCCGCTTCGCTCTCCCTCTGCGTCCGTGGTGTAGAGAGGCGTCCGCGCCAGGGCGACGTCCGTGATCCCTGTTCCCTTGTCCTTCACCGTAATGCGTAACACCCCGCTTCCGGTGTAGACAGCGCTTATGTAGATCGGGCACTTCATTTTGTCCGTTTTGTTGCGGTAAGCGTGAACGATACAGTTGGTCACCGCCTCGCTCACCGCCGTCTTCAGTTCCGAAAGCACGCTCACAGGGGGATCCAGTTGGGCGATAAACGCCGATACCGTCATCCTCGCCAGCCCTTCGTTGATGCTCTTGGCAGGGAAGACGCATTTCATTTCGTTCACCGTATTCTCAGCTCGCCTTGCCATTTCCGTTGCTCCTTTCAATGCGGATCAGCTTGTCCATCCCCGCAATATGCAAGATCTTCATAACCGCCTCCGAGGGTGCCTCCACGATCAGCACCGCGTCGATCTGCCCGCACTTCCGCATACGCCCCATCACCAGCCCCAATCCCGAGGAATCGCAAAAGCTTACCCCGGAAAGGTTGAAATAGAACACCTCGGGCTGTTCCGTCTCCAAAATGCGGTCGATCCGCGTCCGTACCTCCGCCGCGTTGTGATGGTCTACCTCGCCCTGTAAGCGGATCCGTAATTTATCTCCGTTTTTCTCGGTGGAAAACGTCATATTCTTCAAAACACGTCCTTTCTTCACACGTCGTACCCGTAGTATAACAGACTTCCCCCGCCGATTCTGTCAAACCCTGTCGCGGGAATAAAAAAGAACGCCAACTTTTCGTTGACGTTCGTACATTTACTTTTTGATGATCCGCTTGAATATCTGAGAAGGGCGGGTACAGGTGTAGCCGCAGCTTTTTGCTACGGATGCCGATGCGGGGTTGATGGCGTAGCCGTAATGGGGGTAAAGCCCGTTTTTCAGAAGGTCGTGGGAGAAATACAGGGTCAACAGCTTGCCGTAGCCCTTGCCGCGGTAAGCAGGTGCCACGTATACCCAGCCCACGTCGTAGTAGTTTTTGTAGCCCAGCTCCCCGCGCAGGAAGCCGATCACCTTGTCTCCCTCCTTCAGCAGATAGAAGCGGGTATCGAAAAAGCAATCGCAGGCATCCCAAAGGGAAGGGGAACGCAATTCCTCCTCAAAGTCTTCGTATAGCTCCGTGTGGCTTTGCAAAAAGGCTTTTTCTTCTGCCGTCATTAAAGAGACGGAAACGCCTTCCTGCTCACCGAGAGGCGCAAGCTCCTCGGGCGCAAGCAACCCGTAAATAGGCGCCCCGCTTTCTGCGGAAGTCACGGCAAGTCGCTTTGCTACGTATGGGTGGGTATAGAACTCATCGCAGGCGGCAACGTCAATCACTTCTGCCGTCAGGGCAGAGATAAAGTCTGCCGCTTCCTCCCAAAACGCCCCGTCCTCGGAGTTGACGCCTATCACCACGGAATCGTCCTCGTAAATCCTCACGCAGAGAAAGGAAGAAAGGGGAGAGGACTCCTCCTGCACGTAATACGCCATTTCCTTGATCTTGTACCCGTCCCTGCCCGCCAGAGCAAGATCGTAGCAATGGTAGAAATAGCGGTTTATATCCCGATCAAACAGCGCGATCATTTTGGCGTTATCGATTCTTTTCATGCCATCACCTCCAAAAACGATAGTTTTTGGCAACAAAATTTCTTTGTGAGCTTAGACCTCGCCTGCGGCGAGCTCTAAGAAACTTTCTTTTTAAAGAAAGTTTCTTAACACGTATCTTTAAATCGTCTTCATCCAATCCTCAATGACGGGAGCCAACAGATCGTACCCGGCACTGTTGGGGTGGATAAAGTCGGGCAAGTGAAGATCGGTCTCCGTCCTCATCACCTCTCTGTTGAACTTCTCGTCGAAATACAGATCCAGATAGGGGATTCCCCACTTATGGCAGATCTCTTTGGAGAGGGCGAAGTACTCGCTCATATCGGACATTCTGCCAAACTGTGCGGAGGGCATTTGGAAGGTCACGATATACCCCAGCTTTGCTCCCTTGTAATGCTCCTTGGCGTAAGCGAAGGTGGCCTCCAAACCGCCTGCAAAGCTGTCGCGGTCAAAGGGCCCGTCAAAGCCTTCCGTCATCACACCAACGGGTGCGGAATCCCAGGCATCGTTGGCACCGCCTTCGATGATGAGGTAATCGTAGCTATTCCCCGTCATGTCCACAAGCTGCTTGTAAACGATATTCTCCCCGCGGCAGTTGCCAATGGAAGCACCGCCCAGGCTCTTGTTCACACCGGTCATTTCATTCTTTGCCATAATACGTCCCGCCCATCCGCGGATGTGATCGTATTCCGTGTTCCACTCACGGTAAGCCTCGCAAAGGGAGTCACCCACAAAGAGAACGGATTTTTTCAAAAGAGGATTCATAGGTTTTTTCCTTTCTGTTTCTTGCTGTTTTTCAGTAACAACAGCACCGCAAGCACCACCGCCGCTCCCAAGGCCGCCAAGAAGATGTTGGCGTTGGGAATAAAGGATTCCGTGCCGTCGTTGTTGATAATCTTTTCTGCGTTGGCAAGCACCGTCTTGCCGATCCAGGGACCCACCAGCCCGGGGACCAATACCTGGGAGAAGATCCGCACCCCCTGGAACATCCCCGCCTTGCCTGCAGGGGTCAGCTCACGGATCTTGGCGCCGAACACCGCCATCCCCGCAAGATACCCGCACATCATCAGCAGAGAGCCCAGGAATACAAGAGCCGTCCCACGGAACAGGTACAGCAAAACATACCCCGCCGCCAGCCAGCCGAGACTGCACCACCCGGAAAAGCCAAAGCCCTTCCTGTCGTAGACCCTGCCCCAGAAGGCCGTTACCACGGAGGCCAGAATGATAGCGGGCGCCATGATCAACACGTAATCCGCCATCTCCAGGGACACCTCGTAGTAGAGGATCAGGTAGGGCATAAAGATCTGAATGGAAACGTTAAATACGATGAACGCCGCCAGATAGAAATACAGCGCCACGTTCTCCCGTATGGTGGAGGGCAAAAAACCGTGTACCACCGTCTTGAAATACCCTTCCTTTGCGGGGGTCAGCGCAGGCTCCTTGATGATGAAGCACCCTGCAAGCCCCACCGCCAGCACCACGCCGCCGATGATCAGAAAGATCCACGTCCAGCTTTCCTCGCTGTTCAGATCAAAGGCCATGAATCCCCCGAACACCGCCAAAATGGCAACCAAGGGCATCATGGCGTTGATCCCCTCCGCCGCCCCGCGGTTGGTGCCGTCGGTGCTGTCCGTCAGCCATGCGTTAAAGGCGGCGTCGTTGGCAGTAGACCCGAAGAAGGTCATCACGCAGTCCAGAACGATCACTAAGGTGACTCCCACCGCCATGGCGGAGGCAGCCGCGGGGAACATGGCCCCGATCAGATCCGCCTTCAAAAGGGCAAAGGCGAGAATGGAAATACCCCAGGCCAGGTACCCGCCGCACATGAACACCTTGCGTTTTCCAAGCTTATCGGAAAGGGCACCCATGAGCACCGTGGTCAAAGTAGCGGCAACCGCGCTGGCAGACACCATGGCGGAAATATCCGCGGCGGAGGCACGGAACATCTTGTAGATGAACACGTTGAGATACATATTCTCCACCACCCAGGCGATCTGCCCCACCAGGCTGAACAACACCAAAACAAACCAGAATTTTCCGGATAATTTCGTTTTCATGGGAATCGTTCCCTTCTTTCATTTTTTCTTATTTTGCTTTTTCTTCTGCGCATTCATTTTCTTTTCCCAATGGTGAGCGTTTTTGATATAGACCTCGTACATACAGTCGTAAGAAAGCCTATTTACGCTTTTGATGTGATATAACGGTATCAATTCCCCCATTGTGCCTAACCAAACGCCGCCAAAAATGCACAGCCACCGACCGGGAAACAGGAGCGCCAAACCGATGATCGCGAAAGTCAAAAACAGATCCGTCCAAAGGATCACCAAATATATCCAACGTTTATGTAAAACCTTCTTGTAAAATCGATAGTCTACGTAAAATTTGTTGCAAACAAACCTACTGATCAAGCCTACTGCAAATGCTATTGCAACCATGATCCAAAAATATTTTGCGTCCAAGTGCATTGCCGCCTTTCTTTTGGAACGGTTTAGCAAACATACCAATGATAATTTTACCACGAAGCAGGGAAGATGTCAATAGGAAGCCGGGAGGAATGGCGTACCGGCGCTGTTGCCTCCTTTCATAAAAAATCCCCACCGAGGAAATGACCTCGATGGGGAAACGATTATGAGGGGTCTTTTTTTTCGATGGAAACAGCCCGTGCAACTTTGCATTTTTTTCCGTCCTCTATGCGTTCCATGCTGTATACGGCGTTGTAGTAACGGACGGAAACGGAATCGCCCTCCCGATACCCTTTTGCAAGTTCTTCATCCGCAAAGAAGTAGAAGGAATCATTGATGCAAATATATCCGTTTTCTATGGACGTGATGGTTCCCCGCAGTTTTCTTGGTTCATAGTACGTGGAAGGCTTCTTCTTGCTGGCGTGAAGCAGATCGATAGACATATCATCCTCCAGCATATTGGGGGCAAGATACCATTTTCCTTTGTACTCATAGAAGTAGACTCCGCTGCCCAGCTCGTCATCAAAGATGTTCCCGGAACTGAGCAACCCGTCGTAGTAGAGGCGTACTTGCTCGAAAGAATAATGCAGGACGCTTGTGACCTGGTCGGGATCGATCCCCTCTTTCTCAAGATTGATCCTTTGGAAGAATCTGCGGGTCAGCTCGGGATCGTCCCGCTTGATAGCCGTTACGGTGTATTGGATCTCCACTTTGCGGAAGGGGAAAAGCTCCGAGGCTGTTTGGGAGATCTTCTCCATACCTTGCTCCTTGGTGTACCCCGCTTTTTCGAATTCTTGATAGACGTAAGATTCCAAATGCTCCTCCGGGAAGAGGGAGAATTGCAGAGAATAGTCCATGCTCCCCCAAGAGAAAAGCCATTGTCCGAACATCTCAAGGCAAACGTCCTCCGCAGGCTGATACTCCGTCACCCCCGAGATATCACCAAGATTGACCGTCATCATACAAAGAGTTCCGTGAGGGCCGGTCTTTTTCTTTTGGAGTGTCGCAGCCTCGTAAAAAACCTGTTCCCAGCCGTCACCTCGGAGAAACGTGCCCTGTGTGACCAAGAACGGGATCAGCACGAGAAGCACGCAGAGGGCGGCGGCAATAGAACCCAGCAAAATGCGTTTTTTTGATTTTGGAGGATTTTGAGCCGAAAGGATGAACCGATCGTCGATTTCTCCGAAAGCGTTGTTTAACTGTTCGCCAAAGCTTTTCATACCGGATAACCCCTTTCTTTCAAATATTTGTACAGCTTCTTTTTCAAACGATCTAAGCGGAGATAGATTGCCGCATCTGACATTTTCATGGCGGTTGCGATCTGCGGGACGGGATCCATATACCAATATCGACGTACAAAGATATACCGGTTTTGCGGCCGCAGGCTTTCCAACCATTGATTCAGCGTATCCGTCAACAGCTGCAGCTCAAAATCCTCTGCCACGGTGTTGCTTGCGGGTATACAGTCTCCAATCTCCTCTATGGAGACCGTGTAAGAATTACGCTTGGCGGCACAGTTATGCTTATGCCGATTGATGGAAATGTTTCGCGCGATGCGGCACGCAAAGGAATACAGAGAAGCGGGCCTCGTTGGTGGAATGGCGTTCCAGATCCCCAAATAAGTATCGTTAATGCACTCTTGCGCATCCTCTCGGTTTTGCAAGATGCGATAACTGACGGAAAACAACGGCTTTTCGTATTTTTGCGCAAGGGACGGAATTGCGATTTCCGAGCGTTGGAAAAACAATTCTATGATTTTTTCATCTTCCACGTAAAAAACCTCCTCATATCATTTGGCTTTCAAAAATACAGTCACATTTCCCGTCGCTTTTTTATCGTTTTTTTATCGTTTTTTCTAAAAAAATTACGGTGTCAAGCGTTCCGTGTCCCTGGGGAACAATACCGCCCGCCGCAGGTTGTCCAAGCCCAACAGCCGCGCGGTCAGCCGCTCCAGCCCGATGCCCAGCCCGCCGTGGGGCGGCAGACCGTATTTGTGGGCCATGAGATAGCCTTCAAAGGCGGTAACCTCCATTCCAAGCCGTTCCATCTTTGCCACCTGGGCGTGGTAATCGTGGATCCGCTGTCCCCCGGTGGTGATCTCCATCCCACGGAACAAAAGGTCAAAGCTTTCCGTCACCTCCGGATTCCCCGGGGTCTCCATGGTATAGAAGGGACGCTTGGCAGTCTTGTAATGGGTCACGAATACAAACTCGCTCCCCGTTTCTCTCTTTACCAGCTCGCCCAACAACCTTTCCTCCTCCGGCTCAAAGTCATAAACGTCGGTGATGGGTCTTCCGTATTCCCTTGCTACCCATTCTTTCGCCTCTTCAAACGGGATGGCGGGGATAGAATCCACCACGGGGAGCTCCATCTTCCAAAGTGCCAGCTCCTTTTCACAGCTCGCCTTCAGATGTTCAAACACGCTGCCCAGCATGGCCGTCTCCAAAGCCATCAGCTCTTCAAAGCTGTGGATGAATCCCATCTCCAAGTCCACCCCGGTGTACTCGTTGATATGCCTTGCGGTGTGGTGCTTTTCCGCACGGAATACCGGGGCGATCTCATACACTCGCTCAAATACCCCCACCATGGTCTGCTTGTAGAATTGCGGGGATTGGGCCAAAAAAGCAGGCTTGCCGAAATAGTCCAGTCCAAACACGTTGGCACCGCCCTCCGCATTGCCGCCCACGATCTTTGGGGAGTGGATCTCCACAAAGCCCTGTCCGTCCAGAAAACGGCGGATCCCCTTGCAAAGCTCCGATTGCACCCTGAAGATGGCCGTCTCCTTTTCATTCCGCAACGTCAAGGGACGGTAGTCTAAAAGGGTGGAGAGGGAGGCGTTCATTTCTTTGTTGTTCACCACCACGGGCGGCTCCTCCGCGGGCTGGGAAAGCGCCTCGATCCTCTCGATGCGTACCTCGTACCCCGTCTTGCTGCGGGGCTCTGCCAAAACCTTCCCCGTCAAACGCACCCAGGCTCCCTCACGCAGGTTTTCCGTGGGCAGATCGCAAACGCATTGCAAAAGCTGTGTTCTCGTCTTCAAGATCACAAAGGCAAAGCCGCTCATCAGCCGTACCTTGTAGATCACCCCGCAAAGGGTCACTACCTCGCCCACTCGCCGGGAAAGGGAAGCGGGATCGGTATCGTTTGTATTGATTTGATTTGTAATCCTTTTCATTTTTTCAGTCTCCATTGTTTTGATTTTAACAGCTTACAACAGAGACCCCGTCTTCCACGGCAAGATCAAACTGCCGCATAAGATCACCTTCCTTCGCTTTTCTTCAAAAAACAAAAACCCCACGGATGCGGTATGCACCCATGGGGATCAAAGCAAAAAGCGTAAGCCGTCTCCCGCCCGAGTGCAACACCAAAAGCGCTTGCACCCAAAGCCAAACGGCCAAAGGTTCAAGCGCTAAATATCATCGTCCTGCAATTGTACGAGATACAAGCGGCTCATGTTCTTCTCCGAAAAATATGATTGTTCTCTTATAACACAAAAAAATCCGTTTGTCAAGAGGGAAGCTCCTCAAAAGCACCGCAATACCAACCTACCACCCCGTTTTTCTTCACAATACACCCCTTGGAGGTCTTGCGTGACAAGGAGAGAACCTCTCCCGCCTCAACGGGCAACCGATGATCGGAATAATCCAGACACTCCGTCTCCTTGTAAAAATAAACGTTGGGCACCCAAAGCTCCCTCCCGCTGTGAAGATGGCGCACGTAGGTGAACTCTTCACCCTTTTCCAAAACCTCCACGTGACGGGTGACCCAGCTGATAAACAGGGAATCCTCGTCCCCCTCCTGTGCCTCCAGGGCCTTGACCTTGGGAAGATCGTCGTAGGAGAGCTGGGTGATCTCTTCCACCGAACACCCGATATGGGGAAGGATCAACAGGTTCAACTGCCCCTCCTCCTTGATCCCGCAACCGCCGTCTATGGAAAGGATGCGTTTTTCGTAATTCTTCACGGGATCGTATTGCTGAATACGTTCCCCGTACAGCGCCACGGGCCAGTGACCGACCACCACCCACTTGTCAAAAACAAAGGGCGTCCGATCCGCAAAAGCGTCGTACTTGGTCAGCTCAAAAACCCCGCACAAAGCGTCGTCCGCCACAACCTGCTTTTTAAGCCCGCCGTGGACGAAGACGTAGTTTTCCGTCTCCAAAACCGTGGGCAGGGAAGCTAAGAAATCAAGCTCCTCACGGAAGTGGTCGAGAATATCTCCCTTCGCCTGCAGAACGTCCTCTTTGCAGTTCAGCACGTGGCCGCAACCCACCGCCAGCTCCTCGTAAAAGCTTGTCCCGTACCATCCGCGGCAGGCAGCCACGTATTGCCAAAGCTCCTCCGCCGTCTCTTCACAAAGCCCTTGTATGATGTGCAGCCGATAAGCATCCACGTTGCCGATGACGCACACGGCGTTCCCGCTTTCACAAAGCGCCATTACCTTCCGCAAAACGCCCAGGCTGTGGGGTCCTTTTTCCAAAAGATCTCCCACGATCACCAAAAGATCCGAACGGCAGAACCCCGCCATCTCCAAAGCCTTTTCCAAATGCCCGAGATGTCCGTGAACGTCGCTTGTCACCAACACCCGACGCTTTGGAGCGACGGTCAATTGTTCAATTTTCGTTTCCGGGAGCTTCATCGTTCATTCCTCAAACAGTGCCTTTTCTTCAATATCCGTTAAGTATTCGGCGATCCGCAGTTTCATAAAGGGAACCTCTATTCTGATTTACTTTAAACGCATTTCCCAAAAATCGTTTGATTGGCGGTTAACTCGGATTTGATCTCCGTTGCAAGCAGGCGCAGATTGTGCGTCAAACGATAAGTCATCCTTTCGCCGCTGAAAATACGGTGTTGATCGGTTTCCCGCTTTTCCGTCGCGTAAACGTCAATTTCATGTCTTTGAACCAGCTCTACGATATGGATACACAGCTTGTCGTTGTAAAACTGATAAGCGTATAGCGGTCCATAGAAGATCCGCTTGCCGTTTCGATCCTCAAGATCGCCAAGATCCAATTTCGCATAGGAAAATCCGTAGCCATCGAGCAAAAAGCCAAACGCTTCTTTTATTTCCACTTCCCGTTTATCCACAGGCGGTTCAAAAACCTTTTTTATCCACTTGAAAAAACTCATAAAGCCCCCTCTTTCCTTTGATCCGCCCGTTGCGTCGGCAGTGATGATCTTCCAGCATTTTCGTAATATATTCCACTTTCCTGCCCGATCGATCCTTGGTGCAGAATGAAGCGTATTGATCCCCGGTAAAGTAGATCTCTACGTCAAAGGTCACGACCTTGCGGGAACCGAACCTCCGCCAGATCACGCCGGAGGACTTTTTCATGACGTAGCCGATAACGTCATCATAGGAATGTCTTTTCCAAACAAGAAATCTCGTCAGCCTGTAAATACTGCTCCCTGTAAAGACAGCGGAGCCCACAAGATGAATATATTGCAGAACCAAGAAGTAAACGTTCAAGACGATGAAAAACCATGCCAGCCCCCACACGTGCGGAGCGGTCAAGTAGAGCATCCATTGCATCCCGAAGCAAAAGCAGGGGAAGAGCAGGAAAAACAACGTGCCGCCAATGCCGAAATGCGTGGCACCGATGGTTTTGAACAAAGCGCCGCATAACACCAAAAGCCCCAACAATGCGGAAAAGGCGAAGAACGCCGCCCCGATGATCATTGTAAAAAACATAGCGTTACCTCGTATTTTAAAACTGCCTCCGAAGACGCACGGAAATTATTGTTGATACCATTTTCTTTGCCCGTAAAAATGGATCGTCACTTGTTCATGTTTTTCATCTACGGATATTTTTGCATGAAATTTTTGATATCCGTCGTAGAACGCTTTGTGGTCGACGTATTCCGAAAGAGAGATGCTCATAGCACCGCCGTCCGACATACGATCCGCAACCTCGCTTTGATATTCCGATGAGTACGGATCGATTCCGGAAAGTCCCAAATATCTCAAAACAGCATCCTTATTCAGATCGGAAAAGTCGCCAAAGGTCCATGTATCAATTCGCTCCTTGATCGCCGAGGCGCCTTCACGGAAATATACCTTATAATCTTCCAATATACGAAACACCGTTTCACGGATTTGTTCGGTTGTGTACTCGTATGTTGTACCATATGCAAGATCATAAGTGTGGTCAAATTGACGCATCGTTGCATTGGCAATGGATCCGTCAAATTGCCCGAAATCGGAAAATTGAGCACCGAGCACAAAACCGTTCCCGTTTTTTCCGTTTGGAATTTTCAGGATCAGCTTCGTTTTGTTATCATGGGCGTTGATAGCATACTCCTCGTTTTTGATTTGCTCAAACCCATGCTCAAGCAGTATATCTTTAATAGGTTTTTGCAACAATGCTTTTTTCATAACGGCCTCTTTTTTCTTGCGGTTCGGTTAGTAGCTAATCCACCGGAGCAATTGACGTCGCTGCCGAATGTTCCTCTGCAGACTTATTTATCTCAGATCAATGGCCCAGTATCCCTGGGCTTCGAGTTTATTTAACAATGAATGAAATTCCGAAGCGGCTTGGGAATGCACGTTCAACCCAACAGCTTCCAAAACGCTTTCCAAAGGCGTGTGCTTGAAGGTCATGTAAAACCTTGTATGATGCCCTTCGGTGAAAAATTCGTAAAAAGCAGTGTGGGTGCGGCTCGAAAAGAATCTTCCGCCCACAGCTGACACGACATTTCCGGAGCCGGTCTTAGGCTCATGACCCCAAGCAGAAGCGAACTGATCGACACACTCTTTGAGATCAATATGCGATACCGTACCATCGGTGTTCCCGTAGGAGAGTGTATCGGCATCGATACCCAGGATATTTTCAAACGGAACCATTTTTACCGTAGCTTCGTCTTCTATATGGTAATGCTCCATGATCCTTTTTTCAAACTCTTGCCAATTCATGTATTCACCGCCTCTTTTTCTGCTTATGCCAAAGCGTTTTGACTATTAAAGCGACTTTTGCAGTTGCTCCTTTTTCCTGTCTCTGCTTTCACTTAGAAAAAAGCTTCTTTAACTTCTTTCGCTGTTCTGCGTCAAGCTCCAAATAGTCTGCAATACGGTCCACGTCTTCCGCATCTTCGATGGTGATGTCTTCTTTGTCAAAGAAGGACTTGATCTCCAACATGGTGTCCAAATAAACGTCCTCCGAGTCGGCTATGAAATCCAATCTGGAAAACGAAAATATATTGCCGTCCTCCATTTCGACGGTGATGGAATATCTCCAATTGCCTTTGTGCCGGTGTGCGTTGACGGTCAGATGAGAAAACTCTTCCGGGGTATAGGTTTCTACGGTTTGGTTGAAGGTATTGATTTTTTCGATATGATGATCCTGAAACAGAGAAGTTCGTCCGAATAAACAGAAGGGAACCAAACAGAGGGTTGCCGGGAATACGGCACACCATGTGAGAACCGCTTTTTTCAAAGACCGTTTACGGGAAGGCCGCTCGTACAAGGAATACTTGCTTCGGTTAAACAACGGAATGCAGTCCGCGCTGTACGGGGAAATCCCATACTGAATATTTTTGTTGCCGAAAATGGGCTTTTTCTCTTCCATGCAGCAGAGCAGGAAGATAAAAATACTCAGAGGGAAAAACACCAATGCGGGCCCTGCGAACAGCGTGGAGGGACCGCTTTTATAAGCGAGCGTACCCTCTCGGGATGCGGCGATTGACTCTTGGGCTTGCATGAGAAAGAAGAGGCCCACGAAAATCGACAAAAAAGATAGCGCCATGCAGAAAACATATATGCTTTTGTCAAGGAAGGTCAAGGGCGGCCGCAGGTTCTTCGGTTTTTTCTTTTTTGCTTTCTTTTTGCTCATGCTTTCTCCTTCCCGTGGTTTCTATCTTTGCCAAAGACGATGAATTAAATCCATCCAAAGCTTATTGCAAGCAAGAGGCAGATCAGTATAAGCAAAACACCTATTACGGCAAGCAAAATTACTTTCGCTTTTCTGCTTTGGGGACTTCTCGGAGCCTGGGCTTCCTTCTCGCCGTACATTCTGTCCCAGGGATTTTTATACCGCTCCAACCGCTTGTCGGCACGGTCGTCCTTCATAGAGAAGATGAAAAAGACGTAACCGCCTGCGCCCACCAAAGCAAGAACAAGTCCGATCAAAAGGGCTTCCACCACAACGGTAGGGTCGCCAAAAACTTCTTCCCAAAAAGATACTGCGATCATAAGTGCCTCTCTTTCTCCCACAGGAATCCTTTTTCTTTTATTGTACCATAAATCCCGCGGTTTTGCAAGTGGGAAACGACTGCAGAGCATGTTTTTCGGCGATGGCATGGGCTTGTGACTCAAATGAAAAATCCCCGTTCCGAAGAACGAGGATTTGTTGCGGTGTAATTACCAACCAAACCATACTTGATACATCACGTCTAACAGCTCGGTTGAAAGCTCGACACTGCTATCCGGCAGAAGAGAATCCACCCCGCAAAACGGACAAACTGCGGTTGCACCGTCTTTGTCATTGATGTAATGCTCCGAAACCAGAGTGCTGTCAAAAATCTTTTTGCAGAAGAAGCAACCACACTGCTTGCTTGACAAAACGCTTTGCCTGTTGGAAACAGAATATTGATGCCAATAGGTACAGCGATCCTTTGCCGTCAGCTCGGGATAGCCGTTCTTTTCCCAAGAATACCTCGGATTCAGGTAAACGTATATTCTGTACCGCTTTTGAAAGTCGGAAAGGGACAGCTTATTCACGCCGCCTTCTTCAAAGAACTCTTCATTCTCCCAGCCGCAGCTTTTGCAGATGTCGTAATCATTGACATGCTCGAATTCATGCTTCCCGCAAACGGGGCAAATAACTTTATGGGGCATTGGTTTTACCGCCTTTTTTCTCATTATACCATAGCTTTGTACACATTTCAAGTGCTTCGGCGGTGAAGTTTCGAGGTTGGATCTACGCTTAATGCTTGATGTCATACGAGAAAACGAAGCTATGTGCTTAAAGTAAATCTGCGTTTACCTGCGGGTGATATTTAGGAAGAATTTCCGGATTCAGCAATTCTTGGAATTGGTATCGGCCTATTTTGTTTCGTTTCATACATTGATTTGCCGCATTGAGATTGAAGAAAAATTCTCTTTCGCCAATGCTTGAACATCCAATCAATCCACCAACCAACAGACCTGCTCTGTTATTGTAGTTTCCATCAATCTTCAGGCCGGTTATCAAAATTCTATCTTTTTTGGGAATGGATGCTCTGGCGGAAAACCATGATAAAGTATGGGTATATAGAAGCATAGCTTCTGTTTCATCCGGCACGTGATCCAAAATTTCCTCCGATATTGCGGTTAAATATGAATCCCAAACAAAGTCTAAAACCAATGCAATACGATAACCATTTTCGCAAACGTAGGCAAATAAATCGCCTTTGTGCAATGTTGGTTCCCGCTTTACAGTTGTCTTTTTAGGCTTTTTGATTTTTGTTGGCTTGGAATTGATTTTCTCCCAGAACTTTAGCAATGCTTTACGTCGGCTCTTTTCAAGCTGCGGTTCCAATCCAAGCTGGTTCCAAAATTTTAAATCTGCATCTGTGTCGATGATGTCCTTGATTTTTCGCCATAGCCAATCATCTTTGACACCGCACTCCCACAAACATTGTGCCAATGCATAGTACACCGTATAGAGCATCGGTGAAGACTCTTCATCAGAAAATTCTGCTTGATATTCAGTTAAAATCGCTTGATAAAGATCTGTGGCAACGGCATCGTCTTTATACAGTTCAAAGAACTCGTCGTACACATCCATAAATTCATCGCTTTGTTTTATACCCGGTCCCCATGTGCTCATATCTATACCACCCTTCTTTTTTCATTATACCACCACAGCTTTGTGATCATATCAAGCGCTTCGGCGGTGATACACGCCAAAGCGTGATGGCATACACGACTACGTCGTATTTTCATGCCAATCCTTCGGATTGGATAAAAAACCCCCGTTCCGAAGAACGAGGATTTTTTTGGCAGGGGTAGATGGAATCGAACCATCGATGAAGGAGTCAAAGTCCTTTGCCTTGCCGCTTGGCGATACCCCTAACTGACCTGTCTATTATATCTGATTCATACCCGTTTGTCAAGTCGAAAAAGCGATTCTTCCGATTATTTTTTCTTCTCGTCCCAGGCTCTTGCTAAGATCTCTCCGTGGTCGCCCGCCAGGGGATCTTCCCCCACTACACGGTATGCAACCACCTCGGGGAAGGTTCCTGCGGGATGGTACCGCTCCACGGTGAAGGCCACCGCTTCTTCCTTGTACCGCAGGGTAAAGGTTACCTCCGTTCCCGTATCCTCTGCGGAGACCTGCCAGAATTTTGCCTCGCTGGCGTCGTCATCCGCCTTGGCCTCCTGGTTCTCGTTTACCATGCAGGCCAAAAAGGGCACGGTGATGATCCGTGTGCGGGGATCTCGGTCGGGTCTTGACTGCACGGGCAACTGCTTGCAAAGGATCTCCTTTACGTGGGTCTCCTCCCAAAGCTCCCGCCGGGCCGCTTCTTCTACCGTCTCGTTGGGGTCTACGAACCCGCCGGGAAATGCTAACTTCCCAATGGAGGGATGCCCCGCCCTGCGGATGAGCAACACGCTGTCCCCGCGGAACAGAATGATATCCACCGTCACGGAAGGACGCTCAAATCTGGAAGCATCGTAACGTGCCAAAAATTCCGCTTCCGTCAACCCGTTTTTGTCTCTTAATTCCATCTTATCCTCCCCCGAAAACGCCAGTTTTCGGCACTAAGTTTCTTTTTGGATCCTTAAACCTTTTTCTTTTTCGAAAGAAAAAGGTTTAAGCGGGAGTTCAAGAGGGCAGCGCCCTCTTAAACGCCCCCCCATCACAAAGGCTTCTTCATGATCTTGCCGTTGGGGCGGGGATACTTGGCATCCGTCTCCGCCACCTTTTGGATCACCAATAAGGTGTGACTGCGGTCGAATACGGGAATGGGTGCGTCCAGAACCTCCACCACCTTGCCGCCAAGAACCTCAACGGCGTGCATAGCCTCCTCCAGCTCCTCTCTTCCGCGGTTGCCCTTCATGGCAATAAAGTAGCCGCCCACCTTCACGAAGGGCATGCACCACTCGCAAAGAACGGACATCCGTGCCACCCCGCGGGAGACCACACGGTCGAATTGCTCTCGGTAAGCCTTTTCCTTTCCCAGTTCCTCCGCCCTGCCGCATAAGGGAGTGATCTCCATCCCCGCAAGCTTGGCGGTCTCGCAAACGAAGTTCAGCTTCTTTGCCGTGGCGTCGTTGGAGGTCACCCTGCAGGGGGTGCAGGCCGCCAAGGGCAGGGAAGGGAAGCCCCCGCCGCAACCCACGTCCAGTACGGAAAAGTCTCCGCCAAATAACCCCGTCTGCTTCAAGGTCAAGGAATCGTAAAAATGCAGCAGCGCAACCTCCTCGGGGGCGGTCAACGCGGTGAGGTTCAGGCTTTGGTTCACCTCCACCAAACGCTCCCCGATCAGGTCAAGGCGTGCGTATTGCTCTTCCGTAAGACCCTGAAGATATTGTCTCGTCAGTTCGTTAAGCTTCGTCATGATACCCTCTCTGTGCAAGTGCTACCAACAGCACGGAAATATCCGCAGGGGAGACCCCGGGAATGCGGGACGCCTTGCCCACCGTGTCGGGGCGCAGGTCGGAAAGCTTCTGCCGTGCCTCCAAGCGAAGGCCGCCGATGGCGTGGAAATCCAGGTCACGGGGGATCTGCTTTTCTTCCATCTTGGCAAATCGCTTCACTTCCTCCAGCTGGCGCTTGATATAGCCCTCGTATTTCAGCTCCACCTCTACACGTCTCCGCACGGAAGGGGGCAGAGGATGCTCTCCGCCCTCCAATTCGTAAAGATCCTCCAACGTGAGGAAGGGCCTCCGCAAAAACTCCGCCTTGTTCAGCCCCGTGGGAGCGGGTGCGTAATTTTTGGATCCCAATAAAGCGTCCAATTCCTCCGAAGCGGGCAGATGGCTGTGGGAAAGCCGCAGGATCTCCTGCTTCTTCTGCTCGTCCTCCAAAAGGAAGGTTTCAAAAGCTTCGTCTCCCACCAAACCGACCCGCCGTCCGTGGCCGATGAGGCGCTCCTTGGCGTTGTCCTGGCGTAACAGCAAACGGTACTCACTGCGGGAGGTCATCACACGGTAGGGCTCGTCGGTGCCCTTCACCGTAATATCGTCGATCATGGTGCCGATATAGCTTTCACTGCGGGAGAGCACCAAGGGCTCCTCTCCCTTGCAAAGCAAGGCGGCGTTGATCCCCGCCACCAAGCCCTGGGCAGCGGCCTCCTCGTACCCCGAGGTGCCGTTGAACTGCCCCGCACCAAATAAGCCGCGGATCTCCTTGAACTCCATGGTGGGCTTTAACTGGGTGGGATCACAGCAATCGTATTCGATGGCGTACCCCGTGCGCATAAAGACGGCGTGCTCCAAGCCCTTGATGGTGTGCACGAAGGCCTTTTGCACCTCCTCGGGCAGGGAAGAGGACAACCCCTGAAGATAGACCTCCTTGGTGTCCAGCCCCATGGGCTCCACGAAGATCTGATGCCGTTCCTTGTCGGGGAACCGCTCGATCTTGGTCTCAATGCTGGGACAGTAACGGGGACCCGTCCCCACGATCTCCCCGGAATACAAGGGGGAGCGGTGGAAGTTCTCGCGGATGATCCGATGGGTCTCCTCGTTGGTATAAGTGATGTAACAGGGCAGACGGTTCACCGCAGGGGCGTCCGACCCAAAAAGAATGGGCGTCTCGTCCCCCTCCTGCAATTCCAGCATGTGGTAATCAATGCTGTCTGCATGGACTCTGGGAGGCGTCCCCGTCTTAAAGCGGGCAAGCTTTACCCCCATCTTCAACAGGCATTCCGTCAAGGCCTTGGCGGGAACGGTGTTGTCGGGCCCCGCCTCGCAGGAGGCCTCTCCCACGAAGATCTTGCCGTTTAAGGAGGTTCCCGTGGAAATGATCACGCATTTGGCGGGATAAAACGCCCCGAAGGCAGTCTCCACGCCCGTAACGGTGCCGTTTTCATGGCGGATGGCGGTGATCTCCGCCTGGATCAGAGTGAGGTTTTCCGTCTCCTCCAATACCCGCTTCATATAGTTGCGGTAGGCCACACGATCGGATTGCATCCGCAGAGAGTGCACCGCAGGGCCCTTGGAGGCGTTGAGCATACGGCTTTGGAGCATGACGGCGTTGGCCGCCTTGCCCATCTCGCCACCCAAGGCGTCGATCTCAAAGACCAGATGTCCCTTGCCCGTGCCGCCGATGGAGGGGTTACAGGGCATATTGCCCACCAGATCCAAGGTCAGGGTAAACAGCGCCGTCCGCAAGCCCATCCGCGCCCCCGCAAGGGCGGCTTCAATGCCTGCGTGTCCCGCACCGATCACCGCAATATCCAGTTGTTCAGCTTCGTAAAAAGTCATAGTCTTTATCCTATTTTCCCACGCAGAAGTGGGAGAAGATCTCGCTTACGATCTCGTCGGAGGCGGTCTTGCCGTCTACCTCCTCCAGCGCCTGCAGGGCGTTTTCCATATCCAGCCCCGCCATATCCTGGGAGAATCCCTCCAAGGTACGTAAGGCGTCCTGCAAATATCCTTTTGCCTTGGTGAGGGCGGCAAACTGCCTTGCACCCACCACGATCTCCCCGAGAGAATCCGTCTCGGTGTGTCCGAACCGTTCCTTCACGGCGGCCTCCAAGGCATCCAGCCCCGTCTTGTCCATGGCGGAAATGCAAACGGGCGTCTTTGGCAGGGAAGACCTCACGCCTTCCGCCTCGGGCAGGTCGCCCTTGTTCAGCAGATACACCGTCTGCCCTTCCTTGCCGTGCTCTCGTATCAGCCGCAAAACCTCCCCATCCTCCCGGTCAAAGGGACGGGAGCCGTCAAACACGGCCAGCACCAGCTCCGCTTCCTCCAGAGAACGCAGGCTTCTTTCGATGCCCAGCCGTTCCACCACGTCCTCGCTTTCACGGATCCCCGCGGTGTCGGAAATGTTCAACAGCAAGTCTCCCAAACGGATCTGCTCCTTCACCACGTCGCGGGTGGTGCCCGGAATGGCGGTGACGATGGCACGGTCCTCTCTTGCCAAGGCGTTGAGCAAAGCACTCTTCCCCGTGTTGGGCTTGCCCAGAATACAAACGGGAATGCCCTCGCTGATGGCCTTGCCGTAAGCGTGGCTGTCGCAGAGGGTCTGCACCTCTCCGCAAATGGAGGCCAACCGCTCCCTCATCTCCTCCACGGTCACGTCGGTCATATCCTCGTCGGGATAGTCGATAAAAGCGTATACCGAGGCGATCAGAAAGCGAAGCTTATCGCACAGGCGCTGCAGTTTCTCCGAAAGGGCGCCCCTGCATTGGAGCAGGGAAACCGTCAGATATTTGTCGCTCTTGGCGTCGATGAGCCCCCCCACGGCCTCCGCTTGGGAAAGGGAAAGCTTCCCGTTCTGAAAAGCCCGCCGTGTAAACTCACCCGGCCCTGCGGGAAACGCTCCCGCGGCAAAAACGGCGCCCAACAGCTTTTGGGTCACCAGAATACCCCCGTGACAGCAAAGCTCCGCCACGTCCTCCCCCGTAAAGGAGCGGGGTGCACGGAACACCGTGGCAAGGCCGTCGTCGAAGGGGATCCCCCCGTCCTCAAAGGTTACCCGCACCGCCGTCGCGGAGGGGGCGTCGGAAAGGGTGCCCTTTCCCGTACGGACGGCAACCTTTTCGGCAATGGCGATGGCGTCCTCACCGGTGATACGGATCAGCGCTACGCCTCCCTTGCCGTAGGGAGTGGAGATGGCCGCTACCGTTCTCATAAGACTTCCCCCGTGTGGAGCTTTCCTTGGGTGTTCAGTTCCCCAAAAGAACGCTGTCTGAGCACCTCGTACACCGCTACGGCCACGGAGTTGGAAAGGTTCAGGCTTCTCAGCTCCTGCCACATGGGGATCCGCACGCAGGTCTCCCGATGCGCCTTCAGAAGCTCCTCGGGCAACCCCTTGGTCTCCTTGCCGAATACCAAAAACACGTCCTCGGGATATACCGGGTCGGTGTAGCAGGCGGAAGCCTTGGTGGTGAAGTAATAACAAACGGCACCGGGGTTCTTTTCATAGAACTCCCCGATGTTCTCGTAAATATGCAGATCCAGATGCTGCCAGTAATCCAAACCCGCCCGCTTGAGATAGCGGTCATCCAAAGAATAGCCCAAGGGCTTGATGAGATGCAGAGAGCAATGGGTGGCGGCACAGGTGCGGGAGATGTTCCCCGTATTCTGAGGGATCTCCGGCTCCAAAAGGACGACGTTGATGTGATGCATAGCCGTTTTCCCTTTCAAAACAAGTTTTATCTCGTCTATTATATAACTTTCTTTACCAAAATGCAATTATTTTTACAAAAAGTGCTATACTTTTTTTCAAAAATGTGTTATGATAGTATGAAATCGAATGTACCAAGAGAAAAGGAAACCGTTTTTATGGGTATTTTTTCCAAATTCTTCAAATCCTATAGCGAAAAACAGATCAAGGCCATCACCCCTCTTGCCGATAAGGTGGAGGCTTTGGCAGAAAAATACGCCGCCATGTCCGACGGGGAGCTGCGGGAGATGACCCCCTTCTTCCGGGAACAGCTGGCGGCGGGGAAGACCTTGGACGACATCCTTCCCGACGCCTTTGCCGTGGTCCGTGAGGCGGCCTGGCGTGTGCTGGGTAAGCGTCCCTATTTCGTCCAGGTGCTGGGCGGCATCCTGATCCACCAGGGGAGAATTGCGGAGATGCGCACCGGTGAAGGTAAGACCCTCACCGAGACCATGCCCGCTTACCTCAACGCCTTGGAGGGGAAGGGTGTCCACATCGTCACCGTCAACGACTACCTGGCAAAGCGTGACAGCGAGTGGAACGGCAACATCTTCCGCTTCTTAGGCATGACAGTGGGCCTGGTGACCCACGAGGTCCCCCACGACAAAAAGAAGGAAGCTTACCTTGCCGACATCACCTACGGCACCAACAACGAGTTCGGCTTCGACTACCTCCGTGACAACATGGCGGTGTATCAGAGCCGGGTGGTACAAAGAGGCCACCGCTTCGCCATCGTGGACGAGGTGGACAGCATCCTCATCGACGAAGCCCGTACCCCCCTTATCATCTCCGGCCCCGGGGAAGAATCTGCGGATATGTACAAGAAGGCAGACGAGTTCGTCCGCCGTCTGAAGTGCCTGCGGATCAAGGAGGTGGACCGCAAGCAGAGCGACGAAGAGGTTGCGGAAGATTACATCGTTGACGAGAAGGCAAAGTCCGTCGCCCTCACCGCAAACGGTGTCCGCAAGGCGGAAAGCCACTTCCACGTGGAAAACCTGGGTGATGCGGAAAACAACGAGCTGATGCATTACATCAACAACGCCCTCCGTGCCAGAGGCGTGATGCAGCTGGACGTGGACTACGTCATCAAGGACGGCAAGGTGCTCATCGTAGACTCCTTCACAGGGCGTATCATGCCCGGCAGACGGTACTCCAACGGTCTGCACCAGGCCATCGAGGCAAAGGAAGGGGTCGAGGTGGAAAAGGAAAACAAGACCCTGGCCACCATCACCTTCCAGAACTATTTCCGTATGTACGACAAGCTCTCCGGTATGACGGGTACCGCCATGACCGAGGAGGACGAGTTCCGTGAGATCTATATGCTGGACGTGGTGGAGGTTCCCACCAACAAGCCCATGATCCGTGTGGACCACAACGACGTGGTGTATAAGAGCATCCGCGCCAAGTACGCCGCCATCGTGGACCGCATCCGGGAATGCTACGAAAAGGGACAGCCCGTGCTGGTGGGTACCGTTTCCGTGGAAAAGAGCGAGGCCTTGTCCTCCATCCTGAAGAAGTGCGGCATCCCTCACCGCGTGCTCAACGCAAAATACCACGACAAAGAGGCGGAGATCATCGCCCAGGCGGGCAAAGCGGGCGCCGTGACCATCGCTACCAACATGGCAGGCCGCGGTACGGATATCATGCTGGGCGGTAACGCCGACTTCCTGGCAAAACAGCAGATGCGCAAGGAGGAGTTCCCCGAGGAGCTCATCGCCGAGGCGGACAGCTACGGCAACACCGACGACGGCGAGATCATCGCCGCAAGAAAGCGTTTTGCCGAGCTGAAGGAATCCTACCTCCCCGAGATCGAAAAGGAAGCGGAAAAGGTACGTGCCGCAGGCGGTCTGTACATTTTGGGTACCGAGCGCCACGAAAGCCGCCGTATCGACAACCAGCTCCGCGGCCGTGCGGGCAGACAGGGCGACCCCGGCGAAAGCTGCTTCTTCATCGCCATGGAGGACGATCTCATGCGTCTCTTCGGCGCCGACCGTATCATCGGCGTCATCGAGGCCTTGAAGATGCCCGAGAACCAGCCCATCGACGCCAAGATCCTTTCCGGCTCCATCGAGTCCGCACAGAAGCGTATCGAGGGCATGAACTTCGAGCGCCGTAAAAACGTCATTGCTTACGACGATATCATGAATCAACAGCGCGAGCTGATCTACAAGCAGAGAAGAGACGTCCTTGCCGACGGCAACCTGTCCGAGACGGTAAAGGGCATGATCCTGCATTACGTGGAGGACGCTGTGGAAGCCGCCACTACCTCCGACGTCCCCGACGAATGGGATTTCGAGGCTCTGAAGAAGGAGTTCGGGCCTCTGGTAGGCCTGACCGATCAGCTGGATTTCGGGCAGTCGGAATTGGATTCTCTTTCCAGAGAGACCCTCTGTGACACCCTCCATCAGCTTGCTCTTGCCAAGTATCAGGCACAGGAGGAGACCTTCACCCCCGAGATCTTCCGTGAGGTGGAGCGTTCCCTGCTGCTTCGCAACGTAGACCGCAACTGGATGGACTATATCGACGAGGCAGACGAATTGAAGGGCAGTATCGGTCTGAACGCCTACGCCCAGAGAAACCCCGTCACCGAGTATAAGATCGCCAGCAGCGAGATGTTCGACACCATGGTGAGAGACATCCGTGCAGGCACCGTCCGCATGGTGCTTTCCGTAGTGCGCCGTGAGCAGGCAGTCCGTAAGCAGACCGCCGTCACCAACGCCTCCGGCGGCGGCATCCCCGCCCAGAGCGCCCCCAAGAAACCCATCGTCACCGCCCGTAAGGACAAGACAGGACCCAACGACCCCTGTCCCTGCGGATCGGGTAAGAAATTCAAAAAGTGCTGCGGTTCCATCAGCACGGGAAAGGCGGAGTGATCCATGGGCTTCGGAATTGCCTTTTTGGGATACTGCTTCCTGCTGTTGCACTCCGCGGGGCTGGGTGTGGTCGCCGCACCCTTGCTGGCGTACGGCTTCTTCCTGGCGTCCCGCCTGGAGCGTTCCTTCCTGTACGCCTCCGTGGCGTCCCTGTTCATGCTCCCCCGCGGGCTGTTCGTCCTGCTGGACGTGTTCTTGCCCATCCTGGGGGTGGAGATCAGCCTGACGAACACCCTTCCCTGGCTGAACCTGGGCACCTATCTGCTGTTCTTCATCGCCTGGTTCTTTATGGTGCTGTATCAATGCATTGCCGTGCGGAACATCGCCATCGCCAACGACCACGTGAAGCTGAAGAATTCCGCCAACCGCCAGCTGTATTTTTCTTCTCTGTTCATCGCCATCGCCGTTACCATGGTGCTCTTCAGTGAGCTGGTGGATCTCCGCGTTACCGTCTTTGCGGTGGTGGCCTATTATGCGGTGCTGGTGATGAACCTGTACTTCACCCACACCTGCCTGGTGCTGATCACCAGCGAAAAGCAGTACGAGGAGGACAAGAAAATGGTGGAAGAGCACAACCGTCAGGTTTTGGAGCGGAAGGCCAAGGACAAGGAACGGAACAAAAAACGCTGAACTCTTTCATTTTCGGAAAGGAGACCCGCCTATGAAGACCCGGACCCTTAACAGAGAATACAAGCTCTCCCTCTTCCTGCTGATGGGAGGGGCACTGCTTTTGGCAAATCCCGTGTGGGGCGTGTCGGATCTTCTCCCGGACCTGTTGGCCTGGGGCATGATCTGGTTTGGCCTGCGGGGCTTTTCCGAGCTGAACGGGGAAATGTTCCTCGCCCGCAAGCAGGCCCTCTACCTGATGGGCATCGGATTGGCCAAGACTGCCCTGTGGTATATTTTGCAGGGCTCTCAGATCCGCTCCGATACCATGCTGGCCTCTACGGTGATCGCCATAGGGGAGATCTGGTGCGGCACCCTGTTCTTCTCCCGCTTCTTCAAGGGAGCGGACGCCTTCGCCCGCGGTGCGGATAACGAAAGCGTATACCTGAAGACGGAAAACGTCCGATTCCTTTCCCTGCTGTTCCTTTGGGTGCGGGGCTTGGGAACGGTGCTTCCCCAGCTGACCGCCATCCCCGATTGGCTGGTGCAGTACGGCGAGATCTTTGACGACGACCTGTACGCGCTGTTTTCGGAGCTTGCCGCGGCGGAGACCCTGCTGAACCTTGTGCTGTCCGTCATCGTCCTCATTGCGGCGGTGGTGTGGCTGGTTTCCTACCTGCCCTTCCTGGGGGCCTTCCTGAAGGATGCCTCGCTTTCCGAAAGCCTTTCCGGCGCCTTCTCCAAGGAGGATCCTTTGCGGGACCTGAAGCGCCGCTTCTCCGGCCTGCATATGGCAAGGCTGTGCTTCGCCCTGGGTCCCTTCTTCCTGCTGGACGCCCACGTGGACGGCTTTCGGTTCCTGCCCTTGGGCGGGTTCCCCCTGCTGTTTGCCGCAGGATGTCTCTTCCTGAACGCCTTCGCACGGGAAAAGCGCTTCAACCGCCATGCATTGCTGTTTGCCGTCTGCGGCGCCTGGTTCCTGTTGGCAGAAGTGTACCGCCGCTTTTTCACCGTTTGGGATCTCCGCGACTTTGCGGAGGTGGATCTCCTCACGGAGGTGCTTTCCGCCCTGATCATCCTTGCGGGCATGATGCTTTTGTTTTATACCTGGTTGTCCTTCTCCCGGGAAACGGACGCCCTGTCCGCAAGCGTAAAGTGCGGCAGGCTCTGCCTGGACGGGTTCCCCTTCCTGTTGCTTGCCCTGTACGCCGTGGTGCAAACGGCCATCTTCGCCCTGCCCCTTACCGTCAGGGAGCTGAACACTCCCCGCGTTCTGTTGGTGGTACTGATCTGGATCTTCACCAACCGCCGTCTGGCCGCCTTCGAAGAGAACGCCAAGAAGCAAATGATGCTCTATCTCCCCGAATCGGAATAAGCTTTATGGAAATACCTCTCGTCTCCGAGGGGTATTTTTTGCGCAACCGGCTGTTTTTTGTTTTGAAATATTGACAAATAAGTGGAATGGGTGTAAAATCACATCGAAATCCACAAATTTGAATTGAAAAGGAGCCTTTTTATGAGCGAACGATCCAAAAATAAGATCTTGAAGGGGTACAACGGAGTGCTCCTGCTTTTGGCGGCGGTCTTTCTGATCGTTTCCTTCTTGCCGGTGGTGGTGATCGATGCCAACCGTGCCGAATATCCCGAGGTCTACTACGAAGGCCGCTTCACCTCCGAGATGTCTCCCATCAGTGAGGTAAAGCTGGGCTACAACGTGCTCTTTTCCTTAGTGTTTAACTGGAACGATATGAACACCATAAGACGCATCCAGGCAAACGAGGCTTACGTGGGCAACGAGTCCGAGCTGATGGAGGAACTGATAGCTCGGGAAGCCTCCGAGGAAGAGATCGAGGAGCTGCGGGAGGATATTGCAGATGCCCGCGAGACTCTGGCAGAGGATCTTGAGTCGCTCACCGAAGAGGATTACGAGCGTATCATGGATAAGCTCCAAAACGACGACGGCTTCCGCAACCTTATCGGCGGTCTCTATGCCTTCGTAGGCAGTATCGACGACGAGGAGGCCGATGCGGCAGGTGACACCATCGTAGCGTCGGACGGCGAAATGGGCTTCAACCCCGTGCCCCTTGTCTACGGGATCTTTTCCGTTTCCTTGTCGGTCTCCTTGGTTCTCGTAGCGCTGATCTATCCCATCGTCCTGCTTGTGAAGCTGATCCCGCAGTTGATCTTCTTCTTTAAGCATTTGCGGGACGATCCCTCCGTTACCGAAAAGTATACGGAAAAATTCCCCATGCCCAAATTTTGCACCAATTTGCTCCTCTTCTTCGTTTTCTATTCCTTGTTTGCTCCCAAGGGACTGTCTGCGGGTGCTTGCATCATCGCGTGCCTCATCCTTTGGCTGGTGTCCAACCTGCTCCGGGGCGTTAAGCACGTATTGCTGAACGAAAGCAACAAGCCCCTGGCGTGGGCAAAGGAGGGCGTTACCTGTGTCAGCATCGTCATCGTGCTCCTGCTTTTGGTGAATTTCAGCGGCCTGGGCTTGGTAGGCGGTCTGGAGGATTCCATCGATACCATGACCTACAAGCACTATATGGCAGAGCTGGACGAGCTGTCCGAGGAGAATATGGATATGGAGGAGCGGGAGGAAGCCGCCAAGAGTGCGGTGACTCTCTCCAACGGCATCAATACCGGCGTTGTGCTCCTGCTGGCCTTCTGCGGTCTGATCCTGTGTATTGCCATGGCGAACAATGGCATCGAGCGTTTGGGCTATAAGCAGATGAAGCTGCGAACCGGCGACTCCGTTCCCTATAAAGCCATGCGTTCCATGGCGATCACCCTTCTGGTCTTTGTTCTGCTGCCCGCAGTGCTCTTCACCGCAGGCTCGGGAGAAGCGCTGGAGGATGCCTACGACGCAGGTAACTTCAAGGTGTGGTACGACGCATATCAGGAGGACGGCACTCCCGAGAATGGGGAATACGAGCTTCTCAGGGAAAGCCGTGACCGGCTGGAGGAGGTCGTGGAAGAGCTGAAGGATGAGGACGAGCGCAAGGCGGCCGAATCTCTCCTGGCAAGCATCGAGGACGAGATCGACGCCATCGAAGGCAGATCCGCCAAGAGGATCCTCTGCATCGTCTTTGCCGTGATCCTGGTACTGGTTGAGTTCGTCTACCACTTCCTGCCCAAGTTCTTCCCCGAAATCACCAAGAAGGAGCCCGTGGCAGAGGTCGGCATGTCCGAGGAGACCTTCGCCGCACCTGCCGTTCCTTCCGTTCCCGAAGAGCCCGCCGGGGAACAAGCTCCCGAAGAACCTACCCCCGCGGCAGAATAAGCATAGCGAGAATCCCCCCGGAGCCTTTGCTCCGAGGGGATCTTTTTGCTCTGCTACGGGAACAGCATACAGCCCTGTTCCCGCCATTCTTCAATTTTTTGGTGGATCAGCTCCTCCGTGACGTGGAACTTCTTCGCCAGGCAGGGGATACATAAGAACTCCTCCGCCCCGCGGTTGATCAGCTTCTTGGTGGCACCTACGTCGTAAACGGAAAGCTCACGTCCGCAAAGGATACAGTTAGGCATCCACGACCTGCCCTCTGAACATTCTGCAGCCGTGTGCGGCTACGTCGATCACGAACTGATCCTTGAACACGCCCAATTCCTCCCCGGACCACAGATCACGGATCTTCAAGGCCTTGCCGCTTCTGCCGCCCAGACCCAGGTCTGCCATAGCCAGGCAGGGGTTGGTGTTGTTGTCGCTGAGGTTGAAGCAAGCCAGGGCAACGTCGCCGTTTTCCAGGAACTTGCCCCAAACGCTCCACGCCAGCTCTCCGCCCCAATGAACGGTGCTGATCTCAAAGGGCTGACGGT
Organism: Oscillospiraceae bacterium; assembly: GCA_015063885.1. Taxonomy (GTDB): domain Bacteria; phylum Bacillota; class Clostridia; order Oscillospirales; family CAG-382; genus Coliplasma. The sequence continues at coordinate 96,340 of SVTH01000004.1, forward strand.
AAGCGGCGTCCTGGTTGACGGCAAGGACTTCCTTGTTCAGCAGAATGGCCTTGATCTCGTCGGACATATTGCGGATGTCACAGCCGATCATCAAGGGAGAGCCGAAGAAGGACCAGATGGAGAAGTGGGTGCGGTACTCCTCAAGGGTACAGCCGCCGAAGCCCACGTTGCCCTTACCGCCCATGCCGACCACCAGCATATCCATATCGTTGAAGCAGCCCTGTCCGTTGGTCTTCAGCAAGGGAAGCTGTGCCAGGGTGAGATTCTTGATGGAATCCCAGTTGTCAACGATGTCACCGGTGGAACGCCACATATGGGCGCCGGTCTCCTTGATCCATTCGGGGCTGTTGTCCACGCCCCAGTTGCAGGCGGAGAAGAGAATATCTCTGCCGCAGTTGGCAAGTGCCAGACCCATACGCTTGTAAAGCAGTCTGCCGGGATAATTCACGGGTCTGTTGCAGTTGTCGTATTTCAAAAAGTCCACGCCCCATTCCGCAAAGGTGGCGGCGTCGATAAATTCGTAATCAAAAGAGCTGGGATATCTGGCGCAGGTCAGGGTACCGTCGCAGGAATACATACCGAACTTCAAGCCCTTGCTGTGCACGTAATCCGAAACCGCCTTCATGCCGCTTGGGAACTTCTCGGGGTCTGCCACAAGTCTGCCGTTCTCGTCTCTTTCGTGGAGGGACCAGCAGTCGTCGATGACAAGATATTCGTAGCCTGCATCCCGCAAGCCCGTCTCCACCATGGCGTCCGCCATTTCACGGATCATGGTCTCGCTGATATTATGGCCGAAGGTATTCCAGGAATTCCACCCCAAAGGGGGTCTCTGAACGATCATAAGTATATCTCCTTGTAATCAAAAGTTTTTTCTATATTATACCGAAAATTTCCTTGGGAAGCAACGGCAAAGATTACAAAAATCCGCTGTCCGTTTTGTAAGACTTTTAAAAAATCGGGCGCATAACGAAGGGAAGAACGGCGCAAACTATCGTCGGTATATTCGTACCGCAAGTTAACGAAAGGAATGGGCATCCCTATGATGAAGAAGATCTTCGCTCTGCTGCTGGCAGTGCTTGCCTTGTTGTTTGCAGGCTGTGACGGCAGAGACGGCAATACCTCGGGCAGTGCGGAAAGCAACGGCATGATCTCCGACGACAGCCGCGACCATACCTCCCGCAGACCCGATACCTCCAAAGAGGAATCCAAGGATCTGGGCGACCACGTTTCCGACTTGATCTCCGACGTGGAAAGCGGTGCCGAGGACCTGGTCTCCGATGCGGCATCCGCCGTTTCCGACCTGGTAGACGGTCAGTAACCCGCAAAAAAGCAGGCGCATTCCGAAGTAAAAAGGATGTGCCTGCTTTGTATATTGCGGAAAAATACCTTTAAAAGCCTTGACCCCGGGGCAAAAAAAGGTTATAATACGTGTATACCCAAAACTGTAAGGTGGCAACCATGGAAAAAAAGCATTTCGATCCTACCTCCCTCACCGCCGGCATCCTGCTGGCTGTGACGGCGGCGTTCAATACCGTCGCCATGTTCTTCCTGCCGGATACCCTGTCCTCCGGCCTCTCCCTCCAACGTATACCCACCCTGTCCTTTATCGCAGGCGGTATTCTGCTGGTGGGCATCTCGGGCGTCATGGCAGTCTTCGGGGAGAACCCCAAAAAATGGATCGCCATCCAATCCGTCCTGACAGCCCTGGACCTGTTCCTGGTGACCTTTAACCTCATCGTTCAATAATTGTACGCAAGGGGAGCTTTTTTCAAAAAAGGCCCTCTTTCTTTTTTATCCCGGGATCTCCAGATGGTTTCCGTTTGCGGCGTCAATGATCGCCAGGCTCGGTTCACCCCGTTCGTTGTTGTATCGGTTGGAAAAGCTTTGGTAGTCCCGATACTGAACGTACACCACTTCGCCGTCCGCAAACAGGTGCTCGATCAAAGCAGGCTTTCCGTCGTGAATAAGCCTGTACACCAATTGGGGCTCTTCTTCTCCCTCCTTGATCCTGTAGAGACCTCCGCAGGTGGCGTTGTCTTTCGAAAGATATTGATAAAGCTCCCGATCCTCCCCAACGGATTCCATAAAAGCCTTATCCTCGCAGAAAAAATAGACGTATCCTTCGCTGACCCAATAGTCAAAAACCCCCTCTGCAAATGCAACGGTGGCAAACCCATCCTCCCCGAGCCGTTTGAATTCTCCCGCCTTGTGGTCGTAATCGTAAAGCTGGCCCCCGAAGCTTGACAGTGAGATCACGCCCTCCGCCACTTTTTTCTTTTCGTCTCCCGAAGGATCCATTCTGTACAGCGTCAGCGTGGAAACGTCGTGGATATAAACGCCGTCCTTCGTAACGTAGTAGGACACGTTTTCTGCGGGAGGCGCAACCTGTCGGCTGTCTCCGCCGTCAAAGGAATAAAGCCACAGAGAATAGTAGACGCGCTCTTCTGCAAGCTCCGTTTTCTCCCAGTACAAGCCCTCCTCCGTCTCCGTGTGAAGATAAGCGTCTTCGGGCAGAGGGAGTGCCTTGGGAGCCGTACCGTCCGGCTCCGACATATAGTAGCCGCCACCCATGTGGGGCAGGAAATACAAATGCCGCCCCCCGCCGAACACCTTGTTATCTGCAGAAAACAGACAATCCTCGTGAGAGCACATCACATCGCGGCAAGCGGGAGCGAATTCTCCCGTCAGCTTGTTGTATTCCATCAATTGCTGGATATAGTCTTGTGTTTCATAGCAGAAGATCATCCGCGTCGGGGTGTTGGCGCACAGCAGATTTCCGTGTCTTCCCAACAGACAGCGGATCTGCCCGCCCTCTGAAAGCTTTTGCAAACCCTCTTCTCCCAAGGAAAGATAATAGGGCGAGAGGAAGGAAACCTCCTCTAACCGAAAATCTTCTTTGCTTTCCGAGGAAGTATCCTCAGGTAGGGAATAGGAATAATCAGCCCCGCAGGAAGTCAGCAAAAGGGCGGAAAGGCAGAACAGTAAAAATCGTTTCATAAGCACCTCATAAGATCAGCATTGAGAGAGGAAGAAGCAGCCCAAGGGAAAGCAGGAAGGCGATTCCCTTGTTTTTAGTAAAGCGGGAAAACAGCGATACGGCGGCGGCAACACCCAAGGCGTAAGCGAAGGTAAACAATACCGTGGCGGCGTAAGCCATCCATAACGGTGCGTTTTGAAGAAAGGAGACGCCTCCCAACCCGCAGGAGGGAGCGTTACCCAAGGGCAGCAAAGACTGCTTCAGCAAGATCAACAAATCAATACACCGGAATGAAACTGCCGCGATGGCGGCCAATCCGATGCAGAAGAACAACTTAGCTTTTTCTGCCGCACGGCAGGCAGATACTGCGTAAAGGCTGACCATCCCCTGTCTGTATTCGTCGCTGAAAAGCCCGCAGCAGGCACCGATCGTCAACAGGAGCAAAAGAAGATCAAAGCTTGGCGAAAGCAACCGTTCCCAGCCTGTGTCGTAGACCACGAAGGCGGCTTGTCCGTCCAAATATCGCTCGTGCAATTCGTCCAACCGCTCCTTCGCCGCCAAAAGGGCCTTCTCGTTATGCTCCGCCTCGTAGAAGGCGGAAAGGTAGCGCCCCATTTCCCCGCGGGAGATCTCTCCGTTGCGGTAACGGTTTTCCATTTCCGTTCGTGTGGCCATGAGTCCGTAGAGACCTTCCAGCTCCTCTTCCAGCGCTTCCCGCTTTTCTTCCGTATATGGCCCCTGAATGGACAGCATATATTCACGGTATTTTTCGTCGGTGTACGTGGGCTCGCAGGCAAAGGTATTCCAGGAGACCACAACCTTCAAAACGGTTGCTCCGATCAACAGCCAAAGCGTTTTGTTGGCAAACAGCTGTTTCCTCCATTCATACCCCAAAACGGTTCCCACGGTATGACGGCGGGGCAATTTGGGTAACGAGAGGGAAGAACCCTTTCGCTCCACGGCTTTGGCCGGAAACAGGATAAAAAGTCCCCAGATCAGAAGCGCAGCGGACGCGTATGCGGCAAACGCTATAAGGCCTCCGTATAAAGGCACGTCTCCCGCAACGACCGGGTAAAGATGGGCAAACAACCTGTTTCCGTCAAACAAGCTTGCGGCGGGCATGATCCGCAGAAGACTTCCCGCCTCGGGCGGTTGCGGAAGAACGCCCGTCAACAGCAAGAAAGAGGCGCCTGCCAACGGAAAGACCCGATTCCTGCAATACTTTCCGATCAGAGCGGCGACCCCGCAGAACGTCAGACCGCAAACAAAGATCATGGCAAACAGGATCAAAAGGCTTTCCGCCACCGTCAGCGGGATGGGGAAGAGCATAAAATCCGCACATTCCTGGAGATATCCCCCAAAGCTCCGAAAACCGCTTTTTACAGAATACGTCCCTATGGCCAACAGCAGGGACAAGGCGCAGATAAAGCCCCAAACCGCGGCGGAAGCCAGGGCTTTTGTCAAAGACGATGGGGCGCGGCCCCGAAAGGAAGCGTGGATCAAAAGCTCTGTTCCCCGCTCCCGCTGGGAATAGACGGCGGTTACGCCCGACAAAATAGCAAACAGCATCAAGGGCAAGTGCAAAAAGGAGATCGTCTCGTAAAGTCCCTGCAGCCCCTCCATGCTTCCCGTTCCCAACCGCAGGGAGAGATTTCTTTCGTATACACGTAACAGATATCCATTGACAGCCGCTTGCTCTCCCTCTGCACTTTGCTTTTCCAGATTGCGGATGGCATCGCGAAGGGCGTCCGTATAGTGCGATTGGCGCTCGATCCTTTCGAAGGCAAGCTTATACTGCTCAAAGCGTATCACGGAAGCGGGCGGCACGGAAGATTGAAGCTCCTCCGAAAGAAGCAGATTGAGATAAGCCTTGTATTCTTCCTCCAGGGCTTCGTACTGCCGTAAAGTCTCCTCGGGATGCAGGCGATATGCTTCCACGATGGCTTCCGTTTCCTGTGGATCGTAGCGGGGCTCACGGGCGGAAAAATACCCCAAAGCCACAGATAAGATCAACAAAGCTATCGTAACACCCAAAAACCCGCGGCTGACCGCAATCTTCAACAGCTCATATCGGATCAGCTTCATATCGTTCACCGTAAAACAGGGCGTAAGCATCCTCGGGGGTGGGGGGAAGAGGATTTGCACTTGGGAAGGGTTTTTCGGGAGAGAGGATCCGATAGTCAACCTTTTCTCCTTCCGTTCTGGCGGAGAGAATGCTTCCTTTTTTCGAAACGTCGGGCTCTTCGGCGCGGGTGCCCCCGTAGCCCCAAACCATGCCGGAGGCGTGCAGAGCAAATTCCTCGGAGGTGCCTTGGAAGATGCAAGTTCCCTTTTGCAGGCACAGAAGCCCGCGGGAAATGCCTTCCACGTCGCTTAGAATGTGGGTAGCAATGAGGATCGTCCTGTTGGAAGCCTTTTCCGCAATAAAGTTTTTCACAGCCACACGTTGCATGGGGTCCAGCCCTGCCGTGGGCTCATCCAACAAAACCAACTTCGGATCCCCCAAAAAAGCTTGGATCAGCATCAATCGCTGCTTCATTCCGCCGGAAAGAGAGGCTATTTTTTTATCCATCACGTCCACCGAAAAGAACCGTTCCAAAAGTTCCCGGATCTGCAACAACGCCTGCTTTTTCTCCAAGCCCTTCAACGCCGCCATATACCCCAAAAAGTCTATCACGGAAAAGCCGGGGATCATTTCGCAGTATTGGGGCATATAGCCAACCTGCCTGCGGAATTCTTTGTCCCTCTCGATTTCCCGCCCTTGGAAGAAAACCGCCCCGCCGTCGCTTTTGACGTTGGAGGTCAAAATATTCATCAGCGTGGTCTTGCCTGAGCCGTTGGGGCCCAATAACCCGTACACTCCGGTGTCCAGCTTGCATTCCAGATCCTTCAGCGCAACAGTTCTTCCATACCGCTTGTTCAGTCCTTTGATTTCCAGCATAGGGATCCTCCTTGATTGGTTTCTTTTGGTAAACCTATTTTACAACAATAAACCGATTTTGTCAATACTTTTTTCAAAACAAAAAGGAAGTCCCGCTCTTTACGGGACTTCCTGGGAATATTTACTTATGATACAAGCTTTTGTCCTCAAACACAGGCTCACAGGTCACGCAAGCACCAAGCTTGGTGAACAGCTTGTCGTCGGCGTGGGCCAGGATCACGGTGGAGTGCACCTCGCTGCCCTTCAATTCGCCGATGGCCTGCATGGCACGTTCTGCGTAATCGTCGCTGACGGCGCAGATGGAGAGGGCGAGCAACAGCTCGTCGGTATGCATATGGGGGTTCTTACTGCCCAGATGCTCCGTCTTCAAATGCATGATAGGCTCGATGATCTCGGGGGAGATGAGCATCACCTCGTCGGGAATGTCCGCAATGTACTTCAAAGCGTTCAACAGCGCCGCAGAGGAAGCACCCAGCAGATCCGTGGTCTTGCCGGTGACCACGTGTCCGTCGGGAAGCTGAATGGCCGCCGCAGGCAACCCGGTACGTTCTGCCACCTCTCTTGCGGCAGATACGGGAGCGCGGTCCTCGGGCTTGATCCCCGCCTCGTCCATCAGAAGTTCGATCTTGCGGATCTCGGAAAGCTCCGCCTTGCCTCTGCATCTGGCGCAGGAGGCCTTGTAATAGCGGCGGATGATCTCCTGCTTGGCGGCGTGGCAAACGGCCTCGTCGTCGAAAATGGCGTTGCCCACCATGTTGACCCCCATGTCCGTGGGACTCTTGTAGGGGCACTTGCCGAAGATCTTGGCCATCATAGCGTCCAGCACGCGGAAGATCTCAATATCACGGTTGTAGTTCACGGCAATCTGACCGTAAGCCTCCAGGTGATAGGGGTCGATCATATTCACGTCTGCCAGATCGGCGGTAGCCGCCTCGTAGGCCAGGTTGACGGGATGCTTCAAGGGCAAATTCCAAACGGGGAAGGTCTCGAACTTTGCGTACCCGGAACGGATGCCCCGCTTGTGTTCGTGATACAGCTGGGAAAGACAGGTGGCCATCTTGCCGCTGCCGGGGCCGGGAGCGGTGACCACCACCAGGGAACGGGTGGTCTCGATGTAATCGTTTCTGCCGAAGCCATCCTCGCTGACGATGTGAGAGACGTCGGAGGGATAGTTGCGGATGGGGTAGTGATGATACACCTTGATCCCCAAAGAGGAAAGATTCTTCTCAAAAGTAATGGCGGCGTGCTGACCGGTGTATCTGGTCAATACCACGCTCCCTACGTGAAGGCCCGCTTCACGGAAGCTGTCGATCAGACGGAGGACCTCTTTGTCATAGGGGATACCGATGTCCCCGCGGTACTTGTTGTTCTCAATATCGGAAGCGTTGATGGCAATGACGATCTCTGCCGTATCGCGGAGAGAACGGAGCATGGTCAGCTTGCTGTCGGGAGCAAAGCCGGGCAATACCCGGGAAGCGTGGAAATCGTCAAACAGCTTGCCGCCAAACTCCATGTAAAGCTTGCCGCCAAACTCTTCGATACGATCTTTGATCTTCTGAGACTGCAGACGAATGTATTCCTCGTTGCTGAATCCTTCCCGCATGATCTGTCCGCTCATGAAAAACGCCTTCCTTTCCGTCGATTACACAATCACACTTATTATAACATAACCTCGAAAAATTTCAACACTTTTTTCAATTTTTCTTCATAATTATTTTCCCCAAAAAGACTCCGCTTTTCTTTCGAAAAACGGAGCCTTACGTGTTGAATGATACTCCAAAAACGTCAGTTTTTGGCAATGGATTTTCTTTGGAGACGGAGTTTGAGGCGGAGCCTCAACCGAATCCAATCATTAAATGCCCAGCTCGGCCTTGATGGCCTCTGCCATATCGGTGCTCTCCCACAGGAAGCCCTCGTTTTCTCTGCCGAAGTGACCGTAAGCGGAGGTAGCCTTGTAGATGGGACGGCGGAGCTGCAGCTTCTCGATGATGGCGGCGGGGCGGAGGTCAAACAGCTTTGCCACAGCTTCGGAAAGCTTGTCGTCGCAAACCACGCCGGTGCCGAAGGTGTCCACCAGAACGGAAACGGGCTTTGCCACGCCGATGGCGTAAGCGATCTGTACCTCACACTTGGAAGCGGCGCCGGAGGCTACCACGTTCTTGGCAACGTAACGGGCCATGTAAGCGGCAGAACGGTCCACCTTGGTGGGGTCCTTCCCGGAGAAGGCACCGCCGCCGTGGCGTGCGTAACCGCCGTAGGTATCCACGATGATCTTACGGCCGGTGAGACCGGAGTCGCCGTTGGGACCGCCGATAACGAAGCGTCCGGTGGGGTTCACGTAGATCTTGGTGTTCTCGTCCACCAGCTCTGCGGGCAGGGTGGGGGTGATGACCTCGCGGATGATGTCCCCGCGGATCTGCTCCAGGGTCACGTCAGCGCTGTGCTGGCTGGAGACTACGATGGCGTCCAGGCGGACGGGCTTGCCGTCCTCGTACTCCACGGTGACCTGGGTCTTACCGTCTGCACGGAGATAGGGGAGAATGCTCTGCTTCCGTACGGCGGTCAAACGGCGTGCCAGCTGCTGTGCCAGAGAAATGGGCAGCGGCATCAGCTCGGGAGTGTCGTTACAGGCGTAGCCGAATACCATGCCCTGGTCGCCCGCACCGATGTCAAAGCGGTCGCCGCCCTCTTCCTTCGCTTCCAAAGAACGGTCAACGCCCATGGCGATATCGGGGGACTGGCGGTGGATGGAAACCACTACGCCGCAGGTGTCGCAGTCAAAGCCCTTGTCGCTGTGATCGTAGCCGATCTCGCGGACGGTCTCTCTGGCGATCTCCTGTGCGTCAAACTTGGCGTTGGTAGTGATCTCGCCCATCACTAAGATCAAGCCGGTGGTGGTAGCCGTCTCGCAGGCAACGCGGGCAGTGGGGTCCTGTGCCAGGATGGCGTCCAGAACGCTGTCGGAAATACGGTCACAGATCTTATCGGGATGACCTTCGGTTACGGATTCACTGGTAAAAAACTGTCTCATAATGTCAACTCACTTTCCCGGGATCAAAACAAAAGATCCCGCTTCTCAGAACTTCTTCCAAGAGCGGGTTCACCCACAAAAAACTTCTCATCTTTCGATCAAATATCGCTGAATTGACACCTTGCCAAACGGTAGGTTGTCGGGCTTCAAAGGGCAGGTCCCTCCACCACTCTTGATAAGACTATTTATTTTTCGACCTATTCTAACACGAAAGAGAGCCGTTGTCAATAGTCAATAGTGAAAAAATACACCCTTCCCGGCAGGGGGAACTTCATACATCCTCCAAATGCTTTCCCCGTTATTTCTCCAAAACCTCTTGCAGGATCCGGCGGGATGTGCTATAATACCCCAAGAAATTCAACGCAAAGAGTGATCCCATGAACTGCAAAAAGCTGAAAAACCAACTTCTGAACTTTATCGTCCCCGCCTTCGTCTTCGGCTCTCTGACGGGGGTGCTGACCGCCCTGACGGTGACGTTGTATAAGATCTGCGCCCACTTCGTCATCTCCCTTTCCCAAAAGGGCTACGAAGCGCTTTCCGCCCGCTTGTATCTCCTTCCTGCCGTGCTGGCGGTGCTGGCAGGGGTGGCCTTTTTGTTCGCCTTTCTGTACAAAAAGATCCCCAACCTGCGGGGCGGCGGCATTCCCACCTCCATCGGTATCTTAAGAGGCATTTTGTCCTTCCAGTGGCTGAAAAACCTGCTGGGCATCTTCTTCCTGTCCCTTACCACCTTTTTGATCGGCGTCCCCTTGGGCAACGAAGGTCCCGCCGTACAAATGGGCACCGCCGTAGGCAGAGGCACCGTCTTCTCCTTTGCAAGAAAACACCGCGCCTGGGACAGATATTCCATGACGGGCGGCGCCTGCGCGGGCTTTGCCACCGCCACGGGAGCCCCCATTTCCGGGATCCTGTTCGCCATTGAGGAGGCCCACCAGCGGATCTCTCCCATGATCGTCATCGTTTCCGCCGCCTCCGTCATGTCCGCACGGCTGACCTCGGAGCTGATCGCCCCTCTTTGCGGGGTCAGCATCGGCCTGTTTCCCGCCTTCGATCTTCCCGTGCTTTCCGCAGGCGAGATCTGGCTCCCCGCCTTGGTGGGCGTGGCGGTAGGTCTCTTTGCCGTGCTGTTCTTGCGGTATTACCGCTTGGTATCCTCCTTCTTCTCTACCGTCTGCAAAAAGATCCCCCACGGATGGAAGATTTTCTCCGTCTTTGCCGTCACCCTGGTGCTGGGGCTTTGCTCCTTCTCCTTTATCTCCACGGGGCACGATCTGATCTTGGACCTCCTGGAGGATAAGGTCGCCATCGGTATGCTGCTCCTGTTGCTCCTCGTTCGTTCCACCCTGACCCTGTCCGCCAATGCCAACGGCATCACGGGCGGCTTGTTCATCCCCATTATGACGTTGGGCGTCCTGGTGGCGTCCATCCTGGCCAAGGGCTTGCTTCCTGTAGTGGGGGAGGAGCAGTTCGCCATGATCCTGGTGCTGGGCATCACCGCCTGCATTTCCGGTATGATGAAAACACCCCTCACGGCCATCCTCTTTGCCGTGGAAGCCTTGGGCTGCTCGGAGAACCTGTTGCCCGTAGTGGTGGCGGCCTCCCTGGCTTTCGTCATCCCCGAGCTGTTCGGCGCCGCATCCATCAACGACGTGGTGCTGGAGCGCCGTGCCGAGGAGCACAGCGGTAAAACGGTTCCCAAGGTATTCGACACCTTCGTCACCGTCAAGGAAGGCTCCTTCGCCGTGGGCAAGCAGATCCGTGATATCTTCTGGCCCGCCAACCTGTTCGTCCTGTCCGTAAAGCACGACGAGACCCGCCGCGCCGAGGTGGACGAGCACGGGGGCAAGGAGCTCCGGGCAGGAGACGTCCTCCACGTCCGTTATTCCACAAGCTTCGAGGAGAAGACCAGGGAAGAGCTCATCGCCATTGTGGGAGCCCAGGAATACCGGGAAAAAGAAACGGACGTGATTTAGCGTGAGAAAAATGCTCCGTTTCTCTTGACGAAAAAGCGGGAATGTGGTATAATACAAAGTGTAGCACACCCCGTGCCAAAATGATCTACGAAGGGAAATAAAGGTTATGAAACAAACTATCATTCTCGCCAGCGACAGCACCACCGACCTGAACGCTGAGCTGATCGCCCGCTACGACCTGAAGATCCTTCCCTTGACGGTTGCCCTGGGAGGAAAGTCTTATGCAGACGGCACGGAGATGGATCCCGATACCATTTACAGCCATTACGAGCAGACCAAGGAGCTTCCCAAGACCGCCGCTCCCAATATGGCGGATTTCTACAGCTTCTTCGAGAAATATACCGCAGACGGCAGTGCCGTGATCTTCTTCACCATCAGCGCGGAGATGTCCTCCACCTACAACAACGCCCGCCTGGCGGCACAGTCCTTCGAGGACGTCTACGTGGTGGATACCCGCAACCTCTCCACGGGCGGCGGCCTTTTGGTAGTCACCGCAGGGGAGATGATCAAGGAGGGCAAGTCCCCCTCCGAGATTGCGGAATACTGCAAAGCCTTGACCCCCAAGGTCAGTGCCTCCTTCATCGTGGACGACTTGGAGTTCTTACATAAAGGCGGCAGATGCTCCGCCGTGGCGGCCATCGGCGCCAATCTTCTGCAGCTCAAGCCCTGCATCACTGTCCACGAGGGCAAGATGGGGGTAGGGAAGAAGTACCGCGGAAAGTTTGCCGCCGTCCTTCCCAAGTATATCGAAGATCAGCTTGGCGACGCCTCCGGCGTGGAGCTTGACCATATTTTCGTCACCCATGCGGGATGTGACGAAGAAATCTACCAAGCCTGCGCGGAAAAGGTGAAGTCCATCGCCCCCTTCAAGAACGTGTACGTCACCCGTGCGGGATGCACCATCTCCTCCCATTGCGGCAGGAATACCCTGGGCGTCCTGTTCATCCGCAAATAAGTGTTTTTTGGGGAAGCTTCCCCATGGGGGAGGCTTCTTTTTCTTTGCCGTTTTTTTAACACTTGTCATGAAAATGTAAAAAATACTAAAAAACTATTGCATTTTAAGATCTTGTTTGTTATAATCAGCGCAGACGAACACTTCAAATCTCTTTTTTATGGAGGCTACGAACAAAATGAAACGCATCTTTTCTCTCCTTGTTGCCGTGCTGATGGTAGCAGGCATGCTGGTGCTGGTTCCTTCCGCCGAGGGCGATGAGCTCCCCGCAGACGCAACCGTGCTGGACTATGCAGGTTATATTCACGACAGCTACTTCGTGATCCTTGCCGGCGACAATATGACCGTTGCAGAGCTCACCGCTCTCGGTCATGGCGAGGCTAAGGATATGAACTATTTCGCAGTTGCCATCGTTGACGGCTTCGACCGCATTCTTGAGATCAACATGACTCTGGGCAGACCCGACGGCATCAAGTCCGATATGGTGTGCCCCGAATACGGCTACATCATCGGTCTGAACGGCGCCAAGGCAGGCTACGAGATCCTGGCATCCGCTCAGGTCGGCGACACCGTGGAGCTGTTCAACGTGGATCTGGACGAGATCCGCGGCGCAGAAGGCCACGTCGCTCTGGAGAACGCAGGCTTCGTGATCCACAGCAAGTCCGGCGAGTCCGATGTTTGGCTGAATATGCCCATCACCGAAGAAAACGGCGTTGCCATCGACGAGGGCGACGTGGACGGTCAGCTCTACGTTTACCCCGCAGGCGAGGAGGACCGCGTTCTGGAATCCTCCGAGGGTAACCTCCGCTATTCCTACGTCGTGGTCTGCGACAAGGACGGAAAGCCCATCGAAGCAGGTAACAACCTGGTATTCGCTTCCGTAGACGAATCCTTCCAGAACGAGATCACCATTCCCGCAGGCGGCTTCGCCTTCACCTTCTACTACAATACCTCCAACACCGGCAACCAGGAGCTGTTCGACGTTTACGAGGATCTGACCAGCATGGCTCCCATCTACAACCAGACCATTCCCGTAACCAACGAAGACTACACCTTCTCCTATGCAGACGGTTGGCTGGAAGTTTATAAGGCAGAAGAGGAAGCTCCCGAGTCCTCCGAGGAGGAGTCCTCCGAAGAACCCGCAGAGTCCTCCGAGGAAGAGGAATCCTCCGAAGAGCCTGCAGAGTCCTCCGAGGAACAGCAGACCTCTGCTCCCGCTCCTTCCACCTCCGCTCCCGCAGCTTCCTCCGATGCTCCCGTTGAGGATGGCGCTCCCATCGGCATCATCGTGGGCGTTATCGTAGGCGTTGTCGTGATCGCAGTGGTGGTCGTGGTCATCATCCGCAAGAGAAAGTGATCTCTTAACCAAGTCTTAACCGTATAAAACCGCACCCCTGTATCCCGTTTGGAATGCAGGGGTGCTTTTTTCGAATAATCACCAAAACAATAGCCCCCACGTTGTGTTTTTTCTACAAAAAAACGGTTGACAAAAAAACACAAAAAGACTATACTTCCATTGAAATGTTGAGTGTATGAGAATACCCAACGTTTTTTATTTTTTCGCTTTGGAGGCGTCTGTATGCAGACCTTGCTTTGTTTATCCGTCGCCCTGTTTGCGGGACTGATGCTTTCCCGTCTCGCCAAGCTGGTCCACCTGCCCGCCGTTACCGCCTACCTGGTTGCGGGGATCCTCATCGGTCCCTACCTGCTGGGCGCCTTTGGCGTGGAGGGCTTGGGCTTTGTGAGCATGGAGGATATCGAGACCTATTCCCTCATTCCCGACGTGGCCCTGGGCTTCATCGCCTTCTCCATCGGTAACGAGTTCCGTCTGTCTCAATTGAAACAGATCGGCAAGAAGGCCACCATCATCGGTATCTGGCAGGCCGTGTTCACCACCATCCTGGTGGACGCCGCTTTGATCGGTCTGCATTTCCTCATTCCCGACCTGTTGCCCCTGCCCGCCGCCATCATCCTCGGCGCCGTGGCATCCGCAACCGCTCCCGCCGCAACCCTGATGGTCGTCCGTCAGTATAAGGCCAAAGGCCCCGTTACCGACGTTCTGCTGCCCGTGGTCGCCCTGGACGACGCCGTGGGTCTGGTACTCTTCGCCTGCTCCTTCGGTGTGGCAAAGGCGTTGATCAGCGGCAGCGTGGATCTTCTCTCCGTTGTGGTAGAGCCTTTGCTGGAGGTCTTCCTCTCCCTGGGGCTGGGCTTTGTGATGGGTATGGTATTTACCTTCTTCGAGCGGTTCTTCCATTCCCGCTCCAAGCGTCTGGCCATGTCCGTTACCTTCGTGCTTCTCACCGTGGCCCTGTCCATGCTGGAGTTCGAGATCGGCGGCGTTCACGTTGCCTTCTCCTCTCTGCTGGTATGCATGATGCTGGGCACCGTGTTCTGCAACTTCTGCGATTTTTCCGAGGAGCTGATGGACCGTCTGGACAGATGGACGGCGCCCCTCTTCATCCTGTTCTTCGTCCTCAGCGGCGCAGAGCTGGAGCTTTCCGTGTTCACCGATTGGCTGGTGGTTCTTATCGGTGTGGCCTACATCCTCGCTCGTTGCCTGGGTAAGTACTTCGGCGCCCGCATGAGCTCCACCTGGACCAAGTGCGATCCCAACATCATCAAGTACCTGGGTATCACCCTGTTCCCCCAGGCAGGTGTTGCCCTTGGCATGGCCATGAAGGCGGAGACCCTTGGCGCTCCCGGTATGATCGTGGCCAACATCACCCTGTTCTCTGTTTTGATCTACGAGCTGGTAGGCCCCTTCCTCACTAAGATCTCTCTGCTGAAAGCAGGGGAGATCAAGCCCGAGGAGAAGGTCAGCGCCCGCGGCAAGATCGCCAAAGAGCATCACGGTTAAGCGTTTAAGGGGGCGCCGCCCCCTATCCCCCCGCCAAAGGAACTCCGTCCCTTTGGAAACCCGTACTCTTAAGAACCTTTCTTTTCCCGAAAAAGAAAGGTTCTTTTTGCGTATAGTCACCCTTCGCAACAGATCATTGCTTGCATTTTGCCGCTTTTTGTGCTATTCTGTAACCGAAAAAAGAAAGGATGTGACTTTTTTATGGTAGGCAAACATATCAAAGCCTTCCGCGAACAAAAGAACCTTACCCAGGAACAGCTTGCCGAGCAACTGAACGTCACCCGCCAGGCCGTCTCCAACTGGGAAAACGAAAAGACCCAGCCCGACGTGGAGACCCTCCACAAGATCGCCTGCGCCCTGGAATGCTCCGTGGAGGAATTGATCTACGGCGAGCCACGCAAATTTACCATCGTTAACAACATAAACAAAGAGACCGTCACCGAGGGGCTTTCCTTCGGCTCTGCCTTGGCCATCGTCATTTCCTACGTGGAATGGAAGTCCATCGGCTGGGCGATCTTCCACGGGCTGTTGGGCTGGGTGTACGTGATCTATTATGCCATCCGCTATCTTCTCTGACCTTTTGTAAGCTCCCTCTTGACATCATTTCTCCAAAGTGGTAAACTACCCTTGCGAAAAACAAAGGAGGGCTCTCATGACCTACGAAGAACGCAAAGCGCAAGTCCGCTCCTATCTGGGCAAGGCTGTCCGCGTGGAGATCGACCGTCCCATCGGTTATATCCACCACAAGGAAAAATACGACCTTCATTATCCCATCAATTACGGCTATATTCCCGGCGTCTTAGGCGGTGACGGGGAAGAGCTGGACGTGTACGTCCTGGGCATCGACACCCCCGTCAAGGAATGCACCGTTATGGTCATCGGCATCGCCCACCGAGAAGATGACGTGGAGGACAAGCTCATCGCCGCACCGGAGGGAATGTCTTACAACGAAAAACAGATGGCCGACGCCATCCGTTTTCAAGAACAGTATTACAAAACCACCGTGGAGGGGCTCTAAAGGATCGACCCGATCCATTCCCAAAGATAGACCGCCAGGGTAGCCCCCACCGCAACCGTCAAGAGTCCCTTCCCGCAAAGCGCAAGGACTAAGGCGACTCCCAACCCCGCCGCGGCGGAAAACACGCTGTCCGTGGCGTAAAACACCGCAGGAACCGTCATGGCGCCCAACACGGCGTAGGGTACGTAAAAGAGGAAGGAGCGGATAAAACCATTCTCCACCTTCTTTTTCACCAAAACCAAGGGGAGCATACGGATCAGGTAAGTCACCCCCGCCATCACTGCCAGGTACAGAAAGAAGTTTTCCGTCATGCTTCGCCCTCCTGTTCCAAGGGTGCAAGATATGCCAGCAAGGCGCTTGCCGCCACGGCGCAGAGGATCATGGCGAACCCAGAGGACACCCGGCACAGCAGAGGCAGATAGCGGAAGGCGCAGGAAAGCACCACCGCTAGGAGGACGCACCACGTCGTTGCCCGCCGCTCTCTCATGGCGGGGATCACGATGGCCACGAACATCCCGTAAATGGTGATCCCCAAAGCCGATGTCAGGCTTGCAGGGAGGATATCCCCCGCCAGGGCGCCGGCAAGGGTTCCCAGGGACCACCCCAGATAGGGGCAGACTCCCAATCCGTAAAGATAGCTTTTCGTCAAAGGCTCCGTACGGGAGCTTGCCACGGCAAACACCTCGTCGGTGTTGAAGAACGCCACCGCAAACCGATGGGGAAGATCAACGCTTTCGTGAAGCTTCTGAGATAGGGAAACGGACATCAAGGAATATCGGAGATTGATCACCAGCTGGGTAACGGCAAGCTCTGCGAGACTGCCTCCTGCGGCAATGATGGGCACACCCGCCAATTGCCCCGCAGAGGTGAGATTGGTCATGGAGATCAAAAGGGTCTCCCAAATGCTCAACCCTTGCCCCAGGGAAAAGATCCCGAAGGCGAAGGACACGGAAAGATAGCCCAGTCCGATGGGCAAGCCGTGGCGAAGCCCAATGAGGAATCTGTTTTTCATCCCGCCGTCACCTTCTCCTGCAGAGTTTTCTGCATTCTATCACAAAATCCTCCCGATTGCAAGATAAATCCCCCAAAAAAGAAAGGAATCCGCTATGTACGTCCAAAAACAATGGCAGGCCGAAGGCCGCCATCCCTTTTACTACGTTGAATACCTTCCCAAGGATTACGATCCCGAGAAAAAATACCCCCTGGTGTTCTTCCTCCACGGGGCGGGGGAGCGGGTGCAGGATCCCCACCAAGCCATGCTACACGGCTACATGAAGTACGTCCGCGAGGAGGGGAAGGAATACCCCTTCATCTTCATCGCGCCCCAATGCATCGGGAACGCCTACTGGGGCTCTTACACAGAATCCTTGTCCGCCTTCCTGGATTACATTCTGGAAACCTACCCCGTGGACCGCTCCCGGGTGTACCTCACAGGCCTTTCCATGGGCGGTACGGGTACCTGGATGTTCGCCATGGCCCGCCCGGGTACCTTTGCCGCACTGATGCCCGTCTGCGGAAGCGGCATCTATTGGAACGTGGGAAATCTGCTGAACACGCCCATCTACATGGTTCACGGAGATTGCGATACCTGCGTTCCCATTTCTAACAGCGTGGAGATGCTCACCTCCATCAACAGCCGAGGAGGCAACGCCAAGCTGAAGATCTGCTACGGCGTGGGCCACGACGCCTGGAACTACGCCTACACCGACGACGATCTGCTGGCGTGGATGCTCTCCCAACACCTGTAAACCAACGTAAAAAAGCCTTTTGCAACGGGTGCAAAAGGCTTTTTCTGTTGTAGGATCAGTATGCGTAGCCGTAATCGTAATCCGGAACAGCCTCGCCCATCATACCGCCGAAGGCGTCGTTGAAGAACTGCTCCAGCAAAGCAACCAGATCGTCAATGGTCTCTTCATCTGCCGCCAAAAGATCCGTATATGCAGGGATCTCGGGCATATCGAAGTCGGTGTAGTAGCCGATGGTGGCGTCCATGGTAACGGATTCCGTCCAGCCGTCGGTGGTGATTCCCAGCTCCTCGATGGTAATGGTGAAGCCGCCCTTTTCCTCGGTGTAATCACCCTCGCAGAAGAGTCCGAACACGGGACCCTGGTCGGAGCCGCCATCGTCGTAGTCGTAATAATCGTCGTAGCCCATGGAAGCGTCGTAAACGGAGAACAGGAATTCATACTTGCCGTCGGATTCCTCGAATTCTGCTTCCAGCAGAGTCTCGCCCATGGCTTCCACACCGAAGCTCCAGCCCTCATCGGATTCCTTGTATTCTGCTTCAAACAGCTTTTCGCCTGCCGCCTTGGCGTAAACGGTCCAGCCGTCCTCGGTCTCTTCCAGAGCAAGAACGAACTTGGAGCCTGCCATGCCGGCGGAAATGGTGATGTTGTTGCCGTCGAAAGCGATACCCGCCTTCACGGAAACGCCCTCGGAGGAGATCTTGATGTCGATCGCCTTCAGATCGTGGGCAATGGGGGAAGCCGTTACGGAAAGCTGGATCTTAAAATCTGCGCTCTTGATGGCATCCGTCATCTCGGAGGCGCTGTCCTTCAGCATCTCCATCACGTCGTCCCAGCTTTCGATCCAGGTCTGCTCGCCTGCGATCATAGAAACGGGGATACGCTCCTCCAGGAAGGCTACCAGCTCTTCGTCGGAGGTCAGCTCGGCAATGAAATCCTTGACCACCTTCGCCATAGCCTTTTCGTCCATGGTCAGGGTGACGACCTTGTTGCCGTCAACGGATTCGGATTCTTCCTCGCCGTATTCCCACATCAGGTCGATGAACAGCTCGCCGTATTCGGAGAGGTAATCGTTCATTTCTTCCATGGATTCCTGCTTCAGAAGCTTTTCGTAACCGTCCAGGAATTCCTCAAACATTTCAAGGGCTTCCTCGTTCATATCCAGAGCGTACTTGCTGCCGCTGTCGGGATGGAACACGGACTTGCGGAAGGCCTCCTTCATGCCCTCGAATGCCAAACCGTAAGAGCCGATATCGGGAGCGTTTACGATCAGCGCCAAAGGATCCGTGGTGCTGTGAACGTCAAACTTCGCTCCCA
The DNA here is from genome assembly GCA_015063885.1 of Oscillospiraceae bacterium. Taxonomy (GTDB): domain Bacteria; phylum Bacillota; class Clostridia; order Oscillospirales; family CAG-382; genus Coliplasma. The sequence continues at coordinate 115,154 of SVTH01000004.1, forward strand.
GGAAATCCAGATACATGGAGCTCTGGGTGCCGTCGCTGTAAATATCGTATTTCATGGGGTTGGGAAGAGCACCCTGTCCGTCGGGACCGTAGATCTGCTGAACGTCAACCATCAGATTGAATTCGTTCAATGCGGTGAACATGGAGCTGATGATCTCGTTGTCCGCCATGGCATCATCCAGGCCGCCCAAAGCGGATTTCACCGTGGTCTTGGGGTTGGAAGCGATGATCAGGAATATCACCAGAACGATCACCACCGCAGTAGCGGCGATGACGGCGGGCAGTGCCCATTTGGGCAAAGGCTTTCTTTCCTTCTTGGGCTTGGGAGCTTCCTCTTGAACGGGAGCCTTTTCCTGAACGGGAGTCTCCTCTACGGGAGCTTCTTCCACAGGAGCTGCTTCTTCAGCGGCAGGCTGGGGAGCTTCCAGTTTTTCGCCGCAAGCGGCACAGAACTTTGCGTCGTCTTCTAATTGACTTCCGCACTTGGGACAGAACATACTTGTGTACCCTCCTTCTTGTTTTCAATACAATGCATTATGATCGTAACGGTGATGGCTACGGCGATGAGAAGGACGCCTATGACCATACCGATCAATCCGGTTTGAAATGCGGAATCCAAAGCCACGTTGAGAATGGTTCCCGCAAAATCGGGGAGATCGAATTGCTTTACCAGAGCTCCTGCGTCCACCAGCTTGGTGCACATCAGAATAAGACCTGCCAGCAAATAGGGAACTCCCAGATAATAACAAGGCTTCCAAAGATTCCGCAGCAGCAGGATCATGAGCCCGTACAGGATCAAAGCCAAGCAAAGGTTGATCAAAAGGAACACTGCGGTGCCCAGTAACGTGCTCAAAAGACTCAGCAGGGAGAATGCGCCGCTGAATGCCTTCTTGGCGTCCTTCATGACGCTGACCACTTCTGCAGTCTCCGCCTTGACCTTTTCGCGGCTCCCGTCCAAAACGGCGGCCACGACCTCCAAATCGGAGCTTCCCTTGGGCGGGGGCTCAAAGCCCAACTCTTGGGATAATGTAACGGAAGCGTCGTGAAGATCCTCCGGGGAGCAATCCAACTTTACCATGGCCTTCTGCAAGGCTTCTTCAAAGGTGTCCTTCCGTTCGGGATTTTCCAAAACCTCCAGAATGGAGTCCACAGGATCCGCAGCCTCGGGATCTTCCGTGTCCAGAACCCCGGCAAACCAATCGGAGCCCAATTGCCCCACGGCCTCCGCCACGGTCTCGTCCTTCATCACCTCAGCCACCTGCTCCGCAACCAGGGTATCCTCGGGTGCGATCAGAACCACGGTGTCCGCCACCTTGGCGCGGAAGGCGTCGTCGTTCAGCATGGCGGTGACGGTAGACTTCAGCTCCGTACGGCTCAGCAGGCCAAGGGAGCTTTTTACTGCGAACAAGCACAGCAAAATACAAAACAGGATAAATGCAAGGATCGCGGCAAGGACGACGCCCGCCACAGGACTGCTCCTGCGGAAGAAGCCCCGCCGTTTTATCTGCGTATCCATTTTTTCAACCTCGTCTTCTTCTTTTTTTACAGTATACTACCGAAACCGACGGATGTCAAGGCTTTTTCACGTCTTCAAAGGCATCTTCGCGGTCTTTGAAAAAGCGGTAATAGGTCTGTACCGCCTCCAGCTCCGTCCATTTGGCCGTTGCGGCAGGGATGCGGTCCAGGTCGTAGATCCTCGCACCTTTCATAGCAAGGAGAAAGGGAGAATGGGTGGAAAGGATAAACTGACAGCCGTAAAAACGGGCGGAATCCTCCAAAAATCCCGCAAGCTCCATCTGATGCTTGGCGGAAAGACTGTTCTCCGGCTCGTCCAACAGATACAAAGCGTTTTCTTTGATCTTCTCCCCGAAATACGCCATGGCACTTTCCCCGTTGGAGTGGGTGGTGGCCGCCGTGGGGAGCCGCTTTGCCGTGTATGCGTTCTTGGTGGAGCCCCGTGCCTCGTTGTGCCGCTTCAGCTCCTCGTAATCCTTCAAAGAACGCAACGTAAACCCGTCCTCGCGGCTTGCCTTGTATTCCGCAAACAGCTCTTCCCGTCTGCGGTCGATCCCCTGATTCACGGCACGGACGTTCAGAAGAAAGTCAAACACGTCGTCACTGGTAACGATGGAGCTTCCGCCGGGGATCTTCCGTTGCCCGTAAGACAGGGTGTACTTGCAAAACCCCAGATACTCTTCAAAGTAAGGGGTGTGATTGGCGGGAGCATCGTGCTCCAGCCCCAGCTTTTCCGCAATCACGTTCAACAGCGTGGATTTCCCCGAGCCGTTTCCACCGTAGAAAACAGTGATGGGCTCAAAGGAAATCCGGGTCAGCCCCTTGGGCGGGAACACCTTAAAGGGATAAAGATCCGCCGGGTAGCAGGACATCAGGGATTTATATGCGTTTCTCCCGCAGGAGATGATATACCCCGTCTCCGTTTTTTCGTCGGGGAGGGTAAAGGATTCCAGATACACGGCGTCACTTCCTCTCTCATAAAAACAAAAAGCGGACGGAACGCCGTCCGTCCGCTGATATGGCTCAGTCTTCCTTTGCCAGCATGCAGATGATCTCCGCAGTCTTTTCGGCACCGTGAGTGGCGCTGTTGAGCATGATATCGTAATTTCTTCTGGCGCCCCAGATGCTGTCGGTGAATTCCTCGTAATGTCTTGCACGGCGCTTATCGGACTGTGCCAGAAGCTTTTCCGCCTTGGAGGCCTCCTCGCCGTATTCCTTCGCGATGCGCTCCAATCTGGCCTTTCTGTCGGCAAAGATAAATACCTTCAGTACGTCCTCCCGATCCCGTAGGATATAATCCGCACAGCGTCCGACGATGACGCAGGGGGACTGGGCAAATTCCAGGATCGCCTCTCTCTGTGCCAGGAAAACCTGGGTGTTCAGATCCAGCGGCACGCCGGTAGAGTTCACGTAGCCGTAGCTGGTACCGATGGCAAGATCGTATAAAAAGGAGCGGGTAACGATCTGATCGTTTTCTTCAATGGCCTCCACGGCAAGCCCGGAAGTCTTCGCCGCCTTGTCCACCAATTCCCGATCGTAGTAGGGGATCCCCAACTTTTCCGCGACCATTTTGCCGATGGTTCTGCCGCCGCTTCCGTATTCCCGTCCGATGGTGATGATTTTCATAAGAAACCGTTCCTTTCTTTGTTTCTATTGTTATTTTACTATATTTCCCGCAATTTGTCAATGAAAAAACAGGATTTTCTTATAAAAAGATTGCACGAATGTCAAAAAGAAAACCGCGCATTTGGCTGTTTTGCACAAACGCGCGGTGGGTTTTTATGGATAGGTGAAGAATGCGGCTCCGAATAGCAGGAGGAGCTGTACCGCTATGCCTCCCGCGGCGGAATACCAGAACCCGTCGTGGGCAGTCTTATGGCGGAAGACCAGCATCCCCAAAAAGCTTCCCGGGGCTCCCAAAAGCCATGTCCAGAAATGGAGCGTCCGCTCACTGATCCGCCGTTTTCCCTTGCAGGCAAGGAGCTTGTCCAGCCCAAAAAGAAGAAAGGAAAGCAGGCTGCACCCGCCCTCTGCCCAAAGAAGCAGGGGAAATATCTTTTCCATCTCAGCGCAGGAAGCCGCCTACGATCTGCTCCTCCGCCTCCTTTTCCGTAAGACCCAGGGTCATCAGCTTGATCAGCTGCTCCCCGGCGATCTTACCGATGGCGGCCTCGTGGATCAGGCTGGCGTCCACGTGGTTGGCGTTGATCTTAGGTACGGCGCTGACGGAGGCGTGATCCATAATGATGGCGTCGCACTCGGTGTGTCCGTTGCACTTCTCGTTGCCGTTGATGCAGGAAAGGAACAGCTGATGGGATTCATCCTTTGCCACGGAACGGGAGATCACGTGGCATCCGCTGTCCTTGCCGTTGAGATCCACAGTGAAATCCGTGGTGGCGGTCTGCTTGCCGTGGGTCATAATGTTCTCACGGATCACCAGGGTAGCCCCCTCTGCCAGGGTGGCCTTGGTGGTACGGAAGGTGGAATCCACGCCCTTGATCTGAGCGCTTTCCATCTCCATATAGCTGTCCTCGTCCATTTCGATGACGGTGGTGGGGTTCAGGATCTTTTCCCCCGTGCCCTCGCCCTCGCCGTAGTGCTTTTCCACGTACTTCAGCTTGGCGCCCTTGGCGAGATGGAAGGAATGGATGCCGTCATGCTCGGATTTCAACCCTCCCGCATTGTGGATCCCGCAGCCTGCCACGATGAGCACGTCTGCGTCCTCGCCGATAAAGAAATCGTTGTATACCAGCTCGTCCAGCCCCGTCTCGGTCAGCAGAACGGGAATGTCCACACGCTCGTTCTTGGTGCCGGGCTTGATGATGATGTCGATGCCGGGCTTATCCGTCTTGGTGACGATGTCGATGTTTGCGGTGGTATGTCTCCCCGCAAGCCCGCCGTTGGAGCGGATATTATAAGCACCCTCCGGAATGTCTTCCAGGTCGGTAATGCTTTTCAGCAAATTTTTCTGAATGGCGTCCAGTGCCATAAAACAGCCTCCTTTAGCAAGATTTGGTCAAAGCGGAGCAGGTCTTGGCAGTCAGCAACGCAGGCAGGATCTCTTTTGCCGTACCGTCCTTGCTGATCTTACCCTCTGCGATGACGATGATACGGTCTGCGATGTTCAGAATACGCTCCTGGTGGGAGATGATGAGAATGGAGCCTCCCAGCTTTTGGTGCATCTTCTCGAAGACCGAGATCAGATTGTTAAAGCTCCAAAGGTCGATCCCCGCCTCGGGCTCGTCGAACAAGGAGAGCTTGGTGCCTCTTGCCATGACCATGGCGATCTCAATGCGCTTCAATTCACCGCCGGAAAGGCTGGCGTTGATCTCGCGGTGGATGTATTCCCGTGCGCAAAGCCCTACCTCGGAAAGATAGGAGCAGGCCTCCGCTGCGGAAATCTTCTTCCCGGAGGCCATGGAGATGAGGTCGTGAACCGTCAGCCCCTTAAACCGTACGGGCTGCTGGAAGGCAAAGCTGATCCCCATCTTCGCACGCTCGGTAATGGAGCGGTCAGTGATGTCCTCCCCGTCCAGAAGGATCTGTCCCTCGGAGGGGGTATAGATCCCTGCGATCAGCTTGGCAAGGGTGGATTTGCCGCCGCCGTTGGGACCGGTGAATGCAACGAACCGTTCGTCGATCTGTAAATTTACGTGACTGATGATCTCCTTTACGCCGTTTTCGTCCTCGGCGCGGTAGGAGACGTCTCTCAATTCAAGCATCATAAGTGTAAAACCTTTCTGTATATCCGTAGGGAAGAGGTCTTCTCCTCCCTGACACGTTCATTATACCCGGGTTGGCCCTTTGCGGCTGTGACCTTGTCACAAAAGCAGGCCGTTTTTCAGCATGGGAACGCAAGTGTCTCCCGCTACGATGTAGTGCTCCAAAAGAAGCAGGCCGTCCTTTGCCAGCTCTTCCTTCATTTTTGCGGTGGCGGCCAGATCCGCTCCCGAGGGGACCGCCCGTCCGTTGGGATGGTTGTGAGCCACCACCAGGGCGGAAGCGCCCGCCTTCTTCGCCGTTTCAACCACGGCACGCAGGGTGAGCTGAACGGCGTTTTCCTCGCTGCTCATAGCCGTCTGCCTGCAAAGCAAGCTGCCGTCGCTGTCCAGATAGAACAACAGCGCCCGTTCCTTTTTATACCCCGCAAACTGGGTGGGCAGATACTCGCGGACGAACTCCTCGTCACGGAAGTCGAAATCCCGCATCCTCCGCACGGTACGCTCTGTGAGACAGCGGATCACCTCAAACAGCGCCTCCGTACTGCCGTTGAGCGAGGCAAAGCCCCTCAGCTCCTCCGTGGTGGCGGCCAGAACGCCGTCCAGGGAGCCGAAGGCCTCCATCAATTTTTCTGCCATAGGGCGGGTATCCACTCTGGGAACAGAGAAGAATAACATCAATTCCAGAAATTCCGTTTCCGTCAGAGCCTGCTCGCCGCCTGTGCGGAACTTTTCCCGCAACCGCTCGCGGTGCCCCGCGTGGGGATATTCCTTTCCCATCTGCATACCCTCCTTTTTGGAAATTGCGTTCATAACAGAATATCATATCTTTCCCAAAAAGTCAATCTTTTGACATAAAAAAAGAGCGCTTAAGAACCTTTCTTGGGAAAAGAAAGGTTCTTAAGAAACTCCAAAGAAGCTTGATTGCCGAAAACTGCCGTTTTGGCAAAAAATGTTTTTATACCGTAAGATCGATCTCCGCCACTACCTCGTAGCTTTCCAGATCAATGGCGATCAACCCCATGGTGGAGGTCACGTAGCAGTACTTCCCGGCGTAGGTGCCCCGGATCTTTTCACCGTTTACCGTGTAGTGCCCCAGGAGAACGAACTCTCTGCCCTCTCCATCGTAAGTGTAGAGCTGATATCCCTCCAGGGGGACGCCGATGAGGTTCCGTTCTTTACCGATCATCAGATTTTTGTGGTCGTACCAAGTGGCACCCCACGCATTTTGCTCGGAAATAACACGGTTGGCGATTTCCGTCACGTTCTGGGGATCCGTCACGTCGAACATGGAAAGCTTCCATCCCGTGAGCGTGCCGGTTTCGGTCCCCTCTGCACCAAATCCCAAAAGCAGCCCCTCGCCGTATTCGTACAGGTAGGAGGAGAATCCCGTCACCTTCAATTCCGAGAGGATCTCGGGCTCTGAGGGATCGGAAAGATCAATGGCAAACAGGGGATCCGTCTGACGGAAGGTCACCAGGTAGCAAAGATCTCCCGAAAAACGTGCGGAATAGATCCGTTCATCCGGCTGGATGTCCTCCAATGCCCCGACCACGTCCAGACCTTCGTCCAAAACGTACACGGCGTTATACCGTATGGCTTGGAATAGCTCCATCACGTAGATAGATCTGGACACGTAGGTAGCTACCCGGAGATACCCGTCGTGCTCGTCAACGGAGAATTGGTTCAGAACGTCGCCCTTCACCTCTCCCGTCGCCGTCAATGCGGTGTCCTCCCGATCCATGGCGAAGCGGAAGATCTGCGTGGTATCGTGATCTCCGCCGGCGAAGAGATAAATGCTTTCCGCCGAGGCGTAAAGGACGTAGGAATTGCACAAGACCGCTTTCGTGCTGTCAAACCGCTTCTCTTCAAGATCGATAGCGGAAACCACGGAGAATGTGATGGTGTAGCGAGAGGTAACGATCTCCTCGCAGAGATAGATCTCCGCCGGCTTCAGCAATCGCTCTTCATCCCCCACGGCGATTTTGGGAATACACTTTTCGATGTCAAGCTCTTCCTCGTTGCGGCGGATTCCGGCGTAATGGTTGGTCACAAGATAAAGCTCGCCGTTTACGATTCGGCTGTCTTTGTAAACGCCGCTTTGCCGAAAGGTCTCTGCCAAGCGGGGGATCCCCGAAGCGGGATCAACGTCGAAGAGATACGCATAGGTATACGTATCAGCCGTTCCGATCAAGGCAAGCCTGCCTTCCCAGAAGAACATGGCGTACAAGCGGCCGCACTCCTCGGGCATCTCCGTGCTTTCCAACAGCTCCGTCTCCCCGCCTGCCAGGCGGTAGGTGTACAGCGTAGTTCTGTCAAACCGCCACAAGTACCTGCCGTCCGTCTTTTGCAGGTCGGATTCCAACACGCCCTCCGTCTGCATATGGGTCTCGTAGTGATCCGGGGAAGAGCCCAAGATCGTCGTGCCTTGGCTCTCGGCGAAAACGTCACCGTTGATAACGGAGTCGACGATTCCTCCGCCGCCCAATATGGAGCCGCCTTGATTTCCCCTATTGGAGCGCCACGCCTCGTATATATCGTCGTAGGAACGCCCCACCGGCATAACAGGCTCCGTTTCCGCGAAATACAAGCCGATGCATCCCGCCGCCAGCAGCAATAAGCAAGCGGCAACAGGCAGTACCCGGGCAAAGACCCTTTTGCGGGGACGGCCCGCCTCCTGCGCTTGGCTGAGAATTCGTCTCCCCGCTTCTGCGGGCGCATGGATACGCTTCATGGCTTGTTGATATTTTTCTGTCATTTCCGTTTCTCCTTTCATGATTCCAAAAGCTCCTTCAGGCATTGCCGCCCGCGGAACAGAAGGGTTTTCACGGCGGATTCACTCTTCCCCATGGCGGAAGAGATCTCCTTCACCGTCATCTGCTCAAAATAATGCAGATGGATGGCGGTACGCATGGCAAGGGGCAGGGAAGCCACCGCGTTCAGAACCGCGCTTCCGTCCTCTTCTTCGCCGTGTTCCCCCATAACAGCCTCGTCAAAAGGCAGCGTCCGTCTGTTCCACGCCGAGGAAAGGAAGCTGTTTGCACGGTTCACCGTTACGCGGATCAGCCAGGCCTTTTCATGCTCGGAGCTCTCGAACACGGGATGGACCTTCAGATACCGCAGGAAGACCTCCTGCATGATATCCTCCGCATCGTGGGGGCTCTTGGTGCGGATCAACGCCAGACGGTAGATCATGTCCGCGTATTCCTCCACCAAGCGCTCTGCTTCGTAACGATTGTTTGCTTGCATGCGTATATGCCACCTCCTTCTACCAATAATACCTTTGAGAGAGGGCTTTGGTTGCAAAGGAAAACGAAAAAAATTTATCGGTAAGGATCCTTGTTCTTTCTCACGATCTTCAGAAACGCCACCATCACCACCAGCACCGCCGCAAATGCTCCCACCATCAACAAGGACCAAAGCATGGGATCTACGGGCTGATCCGCAGGGGAGAGGGAGACCTCCTCCGATACGGAAAGGACTTTATAAAGAAATGCCATTTTCAAACACCTCACGTTCCGTTAAGTTATAGAAAAGCCGCCCCCGCCTCCCCGCAAAGGGAAACGGGGACGGTCTTGTCCTCAAAGCAAGGGGAAGATTACAGGAGAGAAACTACCTGCTCGCCCTTTTCAAGATGCTCGAAGAGCATTTCCATGTTCATCAGCATTCTGGGGTAATGGAAGGGACCCTTCCACATGGAACCCTTCTGGGTGTGGGAAACGGTGCCGTCCTTGTGGAGGTAGCCGTACCACTCGCCGCACTCCTTGTCCGCAAAGTGACCGAAGGAGTAAGCGTGTACCTTTTCGAACAGATCCCAGTACTTCTTCTCGCCGGTGATGCTGTAAGCCAGCAGAGCGCCGATGAGGGCTTCGTCGTGTACCCACCACAACTTCATGTCGTGCTCCAGCTGTTCCGGAGGTCTGCCGTTTACGTCGGTGAAGTAGATGTATCCGCCGTATTCCTTGTCCCAGCCCCAATCGGAAGCGGTCTCAAAGATCTTCAAAGCGGTCTTCAGCAGGTTCTCGTCCTTGGTGTGGAGGTACTGGTTCATCAGGAACCAGCTGTTTTCCATGGAGTGACCGGGGTTGATGCATCTGCCGGCGGGAGTGTCGATGAACTCGCCGTTAGGACCGGTGGTCTCCAGAACGCAACCCAATTCGGGCTTCCAGTGGATGTTGATGATACGATCAGCCATCTCGTTGGCAATGGCGGTGTAGTAATCAGCCTTTTCGGGGTCGCATCTCCGCAGCAGCTGAGCGGAGGATACCAATACCATGGGAACGGCTACTGCCACTTCCTGTCTGGTCTCCGCATAGCTCTTGGGGGTGATCTTAAAGGGATCGGAAGCGGGATCGCGGAACATACGGAGCATGTTCTCAAAGCAATCCTCTGCCTTCTTGATGTAGGTCTTGTCACCGGTCATCAGGCCGTATTCAGCCATGGAGAGCACGTAGAAGCTCTCGGTGAACATATAACGTCTCTTACGGAGAGGGCTGCCGTCGCGGGCCAGGGTGAAATACATTCTGCCGTCTGCGTCTGCAATGTGCTTCTCAATGAAGTCAACGCCAAGCTGAGCGGCGTCTACCCATTCCTGCTTCTTGCCGTAGCGGTTGCACAGGGTAGAGAAGGTCCACAGACATCTGCCCTGGAACCAGCCGGACTTGTCCATGCTGTACTGCTTGCCCTCACGGTCGATGCAGGTGATGTAGCCGCCGTACTCCTTGTCCAGCAGATCGCTCTGCATCCAGAAGGGGATGCAATCGTCCAACAGCTGATGACGGTAGAAATTCTTGTACGAGGTAAAAAGCTCCTTGTTCATAAAAAGATACTCCATCCTTCACAATTTGTTTTTTTCTTTTCTCTATTGTACTTCTTTTTTAGCGGATTGTCAATCAAAATCGCATAAAAAAATTGACAAATGCAAAAGGAAGTGATATAATACATGGAAGAATGGCTGTATAGGGCCTTTTTGGTGTTGCAATTTTTTATGGAGGAATGCTCATGAGCTCTGCGTGGAAAAGACTTTTGGGGAAGCGTATCCTTTTGGTAGCGCTTCTGACGTTGCTCGTCTTCTCTCTCTCCGGGTGTAACTTTTCCTTGGAATCCGCCCTGGAGCAGCTGAAGGCCTACGTCAACGGCACGGAAGTTGCAAAGCCTCCCGCAGGCTTCGTGGAGTCCCGGGAGAACAAGACCTTCGCGTACGACGTGTACGACAAGTACGTCATCATCACGGCGTATCTCGGGGAAGAGACCGAGGTCACCGTCCCCGCCAAGATCGACCGTCTCCCCGTGCGCTCCATCGCAAGCCTGACCTTCTACGATGGCGTCTCCGTGGAGTCCGTCACAGTCTCCGAGGGCATCGAGAGCCTGGATGAAAACGCTTTCTACTATTGCACTGCCTTGAAGTCCGTCACCCTGCCGGAAAGTCTGAGCACCATCGGCGATAAGGCCTTCTCCTGGTGCAGCTCCCTGGAGGAGATCACCCTGCCGGACGCTGTGACCGCCATCCCTGCCTATTGCTTCAATCAGTGCACCGCCCTTACACGGGTGCAGTTCTCCTCGGAGATCACCTCCGTGGGTGCCCGTGCTTTCTCCGGATGCGAGAGCCTCACCTCTCTGTATTTCGGAGACGAGATGGTCGCTTTGGGAGATTACGCCTTCCGCGGCTGTCCCGCCTTGCAGACGGTGCGCCTTTCCGGAGACTGCGTGCTGTCTCCCAACGCCCTGGCTGACCGTTCCGACACCTTGACGGTGATGACCCTGCAGGAATCTCCCTGCTGGCTTGCCTGCCTGGAAATGGGCGTGATGCTTACTCCCGACGACGGTTCTCTGCTCCTTCCCGAGGACAGCACCGACGAAAGCGGCGATATCCCCTTGGGGGAAGAATCAACTACCGAAGAAACATAACGAAAGATAAATGAGGACAAAACATGAAACCCCTTTCTTTGAACGTATTGCGTAAGAAATACCTGGAGTTCTTTGAGAGCAAGGGCCATCTGAAGATGGATTCCTTCCCCCTGGTTCCCCAGGACGATAACTCTCTGCTGTTGATCAACGCAGGTATGGCTCCCCTGAAGAAGTACTTCACCGGGGAGAAGGTTCCGCCCCGTAAGCGTGTGACCACCTGCCAGAAGTGCGTCCGCACCCTGGATATCGACAACGTGGGTAAGACCGCCCGCCACGGCACCTTCTTCGAGATGCTGGGCAACTTCTCCTTCGGCGATTATTTTAAGCCCGATGCAATTCCGTGGGCTTGGGAGTTTCTGACCCAAGTGCTGGAGATCCCCGCAGACCGTCTGTACCCCAGCGTGTACTTAGAGGACGACGAGGCCATCGAGGTTTGGGAAAAGGTGGGCGTCTCCCGTGACCGCATCACCCGTATGGGCAAGGAGGACAACTTCTGGGAGATCGGCTCCGGTCCCTGCGGCCCCTGCTCCGAGATCTATTTTGACCGCGGCGAGAAGTACGGCTGCGGCAAGCCCGACTGTAAGGTGGGCTGTGACTGCGACAGATTCCTTGAGATCTGGAACATCGTCTTCACCCAGTTCGACAGCGACGGCAACGGCAACTATACCCGCCTTGCCAACCCCAATATCGACACCGGTATGGGTCTGGAGCGTCTTGCCGTTGTGATGCAGGACGTGAACAACCTCTTCGAGGTAGACACCGTCCGCAACATCATGCTGAAGGCCTGCGAGATGGCAGGGGTGCAGTACGACGGCTCCGCCTCCGATAAGGACGTTTCTCTCCGCGTGATCACCGACCATATCCGTACCGCTACCTTCCTCATCAGCGACGGCGTTCTTCCCTCCAACGAGGGCAGAGGCTACATCCTCCGCCGCGTACTGCGCCGTGCCGCCCGCCACGGCAGACTGCTGGGCATTCAGGGAGCCTTCCTGTCCACCCTGTGCGACACCGTGATCCACGAAAGCGGCGAGGCGTATCCCGAGCTGGTGACCCGTCAGGAATACATCCGCAAGATCATCCGCCTGGAGGAAGAACGCTTCAGCCAGACTCTGGATGCAGGTCTTGGCATTCTGGATAAGATGGTGAAGGAAGCCGTCGCCGCAGGCAGAACCGCCCTCACCGGCGAGGAGATCTTCCGTCTCTACGATACCTTCGGTTTCCCCGTGGATCTCACCAAGGAGATCATTGCCGAGAAGGGACTCACCCTGGACGAAGAGGCCTTCCGCGCCCTGATGCAGGAGCAGAAGAAGCGTGCCCGTGAGGCTCGTGCCGCTTTGGGCGATATGAGCTGGGTGGATGATTCCGTGAGCGGCATCGACAAGACCCGTGCCACCGAGTTCGTGGGCTACGAAAATAATTCTTACGATACCGAGATCATCACCATCGTCAGCGGTAACGAGCCCCTGTCCGTATTGGCAGGCGGCAAGGCTGTGGTGGTGCTGGATAAAACTCCCTTCTATGCGGAAATGGGCGGCCAGGTGGCAGACACCGGCGTGATCCGTACCGCAGAGGGAACCTTCCGTGTGAACAATGTGAAGAAGACCGCCGAGGGCGTCTACCTCCACTTCGGCGAGCTGGAAAGCGGCTCCCTGGCACTGGGGGCTTGCACCGCCGAGATCGACGGTGTTCGCCGTGAGGCCATCCGCAGAAACCACTCCTCCGTCCACCTGCTGCAGTCCGCTCTCCGTGAGGTTTTGGGCGTACACGTTCAGCAGGCGGGCTCCTACGTGGACGAAGCCAAGGCACGCTTTGACTTCTCCCATCCCACCGCTATGACCCTTGATGAGATCATGAAGGTGGAAAAGCTGGTGAACGACGCCATCCTGGCAGGCTACCCCGTAGTAACCAAGATCATGACCCCCGACGAAGCCAGAGCAGACGGTGCAATGGCTTTGTTCGGCGAGAAATACGGCGACGAGGTCCGCGTTGTCTCCATGGGCGATTTCTCCAAGGAGCTTTGCGGCGGTACCCACGCCGATAACACCGCCAAGATCGGTCTGTTCCGCATCCTTTCCGAGTCCTCCGTGGCCGCAGGCGTCCGCCGTATCGAGGCATCCACCGGCTACAATTCCTTGGATCTGATGCACGAGGATCAGAAGCTGCTCTCTCAGGTGCAGTCCGCCGTGAAGGCGAACAGCGCAGAGGATATCCTCCACAAGATCGAGGCTCTGCAGACCGAGCTGAAGGCGCAGAAGAAGGAGCTGGAGCGCATCGAGCGTGAGCAGGTGGGCGGCAAGCTGGAATCCGCTTTGGATTCCGCCAAGACCGTAGGCGCCGTACGTCTGGTCACCGCTTCCTTCGAGAACGTTCCCATGGACGCTCTCCGCACCTCCCTGGACGGTCTGGTGGCCAAGGCTCCCGACGCCGTGTTCGTGCTTGCCACCGTCAAGGACGGCAAGGTACAGCTGGCGGCCTCCTGCGGCAAGACTGCGCTCTCCGCAGGCGTCCATTGCGGCAACCTGCTGAAGAAGATCTCTCCCATCGTAGGCGGTGGCGGCGGCGGGCGTCCCGACAGCGCTACCTCCGGCGGTAAGAACCCCGACGCCCTGCCCCAGGCTTTGGCGGCGGCAGAAGAGACCGTCGCTTCCATGCTGAAATAATGTTTGGAGTGTCAAATGGAAAACTGTCTGTTTTGTAAGATCATAGCGGGGGAGATCCCCTCTAAGAAGGTGTACGAGGACGAAAACGTCTACGCCTTCCACGACATCAACCCCAACGCACCTATCCACGTGCTGGTGATCCCTAAGGTGCACATCGCCTCCATCCAGGAGGTCACCGAGGAGAACCTCTCCGCCGTTTCTGCGGTGCTGAAGGTGATCCCTCGTATCGCAAAGGAATTGGGTCTTGCGGAAAACGGCTACCGTGTCATCACCAACTGCGGTGAGGACGGGGGTCAGTCCGTGAAGCATCTCCACTTCCACATCCTGGGCGGCAAGAAGCTGCCCGTCACCCTGGCGTAACCTTATATGCTGAAGAACCGCTTCCTCTCCGTTTTTGCGCTGGCGTTTGCGGCTGGCATTGCCACGCCCTTTCTCGCGGGAAACGGGTGGGAAGCGGCGGTTTTTCTTCTCTTTTTCGCTTTCGCACTCCTGGTGACGGGGCTGTATATCGCCTCCGCCTTCCGCGCGAAGGAGGTAAAGAAATATCTGCTTTATCCCATGCTCGTGGCCTTGGGCCTGGCCCTGGGTGCGGGCTGGCTCTGCCTCCGTTCTCTGCCCTATGAAAGCTATTCTCGGTACGTAGGGGTGGCGGATACGGTCAAAGGCACCGTCACGGAAAACGGATCTTATGCGGAGAGTAAGTACCTGGAGATCCGTGTGGAAAAGAGCAGAGCCTCTCTCCCTGCGGGCACCAAGGTCCGTTTGTATCTCCAAAAAGAGGATATCATCGCCATCGGAGACGAGGTCACCGCCACCTTGACCTACAGCAGTCTTTCCCGCAGCTCGGAACGTATGGCCTCCTGCAGATTGGCAGCCAACGGCTACGTTTCTGACGTGAAGCCGGGGAGCGGCTTTTTCGCCTCCCTGCGGTTTGCTTTGGGCGAGAATTGCAAGGCTTTATACGAGCGTTACGGTGTCACCGGTGTGGCCCAGGCGTTGACCTTTCGGGAATGCTCCCTTTTGACGGCGGAGACCAACGACGCCTACCGTACCATGGGGCTTTCCCACGTCCTTTCCATCAGCGGCTTGCATCTTTCCATTTTGGCCATGATGCTGCGGAAGCTTCTCTTCGCCCTTCGGTTGCGGAAGCAGGTGCGGGAGCTGCTTGCCTTGGGAATGATCGTACTGTATTGCTTCCTGACGGGCTTTTATCCTCCCGTCATCCGTTCCGCCGTGATGGTGGGCGCCGTTCTGTTGGGAGAGATCCTCCTCCGTGAAACGGACGGACTCACTCTGCTCTCTGCGGCACTGCTGTTTTTGCTGGCGGTGAATCCCTACACCCTTTTGTCCGTCAGCCTGCAATTGTCTTTCCTGTCCTGCTTGGGCATCATCCTTTTGGAGCCTCACGTAACGGAGCTTCAAAAGAAGATCCGCGGCAACGGAAAGGGAAATGCCACCCTTTTCCGCCGTATAGCGGCCCCTGCCGTCGGCTCCTTTCTCATCTCCTGCGGCGCCGTGGTGTTCACCTTTCCGGTGATCGCCTATACCTTCGGCAATCTTTCCTGGCTGTCGCCGTTTTCCAATCTGATCTTCGTGCCCCTGTTTACTCCCATCCTGACCTTGCTGTTGGTGTCCGTGCTGGTGTATTCCGTAGTGCCCTTCCTGGGCTCTCTTCTGGCGTTCCTGCCGGGAACGGTTTTGCGGCTGATGGAGGATCTCTTCCGCCGGTTCCTGGAACGGGATATCGGTACCCTGCAGGTGCCCGATGCCTGGGCGTTGCTGCCCATCCTTCTTTCCGCTTTCGCCATCGCCTGTATGCTGTTGTTCCGCAGGAAAGGCGTGGTTCTGTTCCTTTGCTTCTCCCTCTCCTCTGTGCTATCCCTGTCGGTATGCGCCGTAGCGGAAGGGCTTGCGGAGCCTTCGGAATACGTGGTCCTCTCCCGCGAGGAATCCTTCATGTACGTTGGCTACGACGGGGAAGGGTCCTTCCTGGATCTGGGAGGCGGCGCCTCTGCCTATACGCTTCCCGAGGGCTGTTACGTGGAGGAATATATCGTCACCGAGGTGGACGAGTCCGCCTTGGACCGTATGACGAAAACCTTCGGGGACAACTATGTCTCCGTTCTGTATCTGCCTGCCGCAGACGAGGACGGCAACCGATACGACCTTTCGGATTTCCGCCTTGCGGGAACGCTGGAGGGCTGTGAGATCGTTACCTATCACCGTGTGGCAGGGGAGGAGCTGTTGGTGTATGACCGCCGTTCCCAAACTGCCGAGACCTCCCTTGGGATTTCCGTTCTTTTGGGAGAACGGGGGCAGCATTTGGAAAACACTCTTGTCTGGGTGTATTCCTCCAAGGCAAGGGAGCTTTCGTTCCCGGACGCACGGGAGCTCTACCTGCCCTTTGAAGCAAGTCTTCACGGGGTGGAGACCCAAGCGACCATACGTTATTACGATTCTGCTATCATCTATGAAAACGGGGAGGTGACCGTTCCGTGAGCTTTTACAACAACAAAAAGTTCTCCTCCATGGACGAGCTGAAAAAGCGAGTCAAAGAGAATAAGCTGAACGGTGTCTATCTGTTCTGGGGTGCCGAGGAATATACCAAGGATTTCTACGCGGATAAGCTGCGCAAGCTTGCCCAGGCCTCTCCCGTGCCGGAATTCAACTACGAGATCTTCGATGCGGAGACCCGCTCCGTGGGAGATTTCGAGGAATCTACCTTCGCCCTGCCTTACCTGTGGGAGAACCGGGTTATCGAGATCCGTAATCTCAAGCCCAAGCGGATCACCCAGTCCGAGGCGGAGGAGTACGCCCGCATTTTCGAGACCCTGCCGGAGTACCTCACCGTGCTGATCCTGTTCCGTGCAGGGGATTACAACGGCTCCAAAACGGGCTCCGATCCCCAAAAGGAAGAAAAAACCGAGGAGGGTAAGACCGAGGAACGGAAAAACGGCTTCAAGACCTTCCTGACCGCCATCGAGGAAAACGGACTTTCCGTGGAATTCGAGCCGGAAAAGGGAGAGAAGCTCTGCAATTGGGTGTCCCGCCATTTTGCCTCCCGCGGGGTTAAAATTGCCCCCGGCGTTCCTTCTTTTATGACCTCCTATTGCGGAACGGATATGTATACCCTCCAGGGAGAGATCCAAAAGCTTTGCGACGCCTGCGAGGGCAAGACCGTTTCCGAGCAGGACGTGCGCACCTATTGCTGTGCCAACGAGAACCACGTTTTCTTCGACGTGGCTACCTGCATGGTACGTAAGGATGCCTTAGGCGCCAAACGGATCCTTGCGGGTTTGAAAATGACTCCCGAGATCGTTCCCATGGCCATGGGCTTCTTGGCCTCCAACTACCGCCTGATGCTGTTGGTGAAGACGGGGATGGATATGGGGAAGTCCGTAGCCCAGATCGGGACGGAGCACAAGATCCCCACCTGGAAGGTGAGCAAGGCCGTCACCTCCCTGGGAAATACCGATTACGCCGCCTTGCAGGACGCCATCGCCCGCATCGCCGAGGCGGATGCAAAAATGAAGACCCGCCGAGGGAATCCCGGTGCGGCCTTGGAGCTTTTGGTCTACAGGATCTGTATGTATGGCAAATAAAATGCGATTGATCTGCCCTCTGGTAGTGGAGGGCAAATACGATAAGATCCGCCTGTCCAACCTGGTGGAAACCCCTATTTTGGTGCTGAACGGCTTCTCTGTGTTCCACGATAGGGAAAAGAAAGCCCTCCTGCAACGGATCTGCAAGGAAAAGGGGCTGATCTTCCTCACCGACAGCGACAAGGCGGGAACCTTCCTCCGTACCAAGCTGAAGGGCATCTTCTGTGAAGGAAAGCTCTACCAGGTCTACGCACCTGCTGTTGCGGGGAAGGAAAAACGGAAAAACAACCCCTCCAAGGAAGGGCTTTTGGGAGTGGAGGGCATCGACTGCGAGACCCTGCGTCCGTTGCTGGCTCCCTATGAGGAATCCGCCGCGGCACCCGTCAGCGCGGGGATCACCTCCGCCCAGTGGTACGCCCACGGCTTTTCCGGCGGGGAAGGAGCAAGCGAGAAACGAAAAGCCCTGGCAAAAGCCTTGAACCTCCCGGAGAACCTGTCCTCCTCCGCCTTGTTGGAGGCGGTGAACCTACTTTGCGACAGAGAGACCTACGAGAAAGTGAGAGAAACGGTATGAAAAAGGTATGTATCTGCACCTTGGGGTGCCGTGTCAACCAATACGAATCCGTTTCCATTGCGGAAGCCTTGCAGGAAAAAGGCTTCACCGTCACCAAGGACGAGGAAAACTGCGACTATTACCTGTTGAACACCTGCTCCGTTACGGGAGAAAGCCAGCGTCAGAGCCGTCAGCTTGCCCGCCGCTTCGCCCTGCGGGGGAAGGTGGCCGTCATCGGTTGCGCCTCCCAAAACCAAAAAGAGGACTTCCTGTCCATCCCCGGCGTCTTTTACGTGGGCGGATGTGGAGACAAGCTTGCGGTGGTGAGCGCCATCGCAGGAGACCCGGCGGGAGATCACGTCACCTCCATGGAAAAGGTTCCCTACGAGCCCATGTCCGTCCGGGGGAAGAGCGATCTGTTTTCCACCTGCCGCGCCTACATCAAGATCCAGGACGGCTGTAGCGGCAAATGTACCTATTGCATCATCCCCACCCTTCGGGGGAAGACCCGTTCACGGGATGGGGAAGAGATCTTAGCGGAGGCGTCCCGCCTGGTAAAAGCGGGCTACCGTGAGATCGTCCTCACGGGGATCGAGACCTCCGCCTATAACAAGCTCTCCTTGGGCGAGCTGATCTCCCGTTTGGGAGACCTGCGGGAGGATGGACTTCTGCGTGTGCGGCTGGGCTCTCTGTCCATCGGCAGTCTTACCCCAAGCTTCTTGGAGACCATCGGCAACACGCCGAACTTTATGCCCCACCTCCATTTGTCCCTCCAATCGGGCTCTACCCCCGTCCTGCGTCGGATGATGCGGCCATACACGGCGGAAGCCGCCATGGAAAAGATCCTTCTGATGAAGGAGACCCTTCCCCGCTTCCAACTCAGCGCCGATTTCATCACGGGCTTCCCCGGGGAAACGGAGGAGGACTACCTGGCAACGGAAGCCTTCGTACGCAAGGCGGGTATGATGCATATCCACGCCTTCCCCTATTCCGAGCGGGAGGGAACTCCTGCGGCGGAGATGGAGGACGCCATCCCCAAGGAGATCCGCAAGTCGAGATGTGCCCGCCTGAACGCCGTCTCCGCGGAGCTGAAAAAGGAGATCATGGACAGCTTCACAGGAAAGACCGTCCACGTACTTACCGAAAAGATCAAAAACGGCGTGGCAACAGGCCACACCGAGGAATTTATGGAATGTACCTTCCCGGCGGAATCTGCCGCAGTAGGGGAGGTTACGGAAGTGACCGTCCTGGGGAACGAAAAGGGACGGCTTACGGGAAATGAAAGGAAATGAACGTATGAGTGAACTTTTGAACGATCTTGCAGAACAGACGCCTATGACGGCGGAAGAGCTGTATCTCCGGGAGGCGTTTGGCGCGGAAGGCTGGGGAACCAAGCTGTTGACCCCCATCTCCAAGGTGTTCTTCCATTCCGAACGGATCGCCAACGCCTTCAAGACCTTTGCGGAAAACGTCTCCTTGGGTGAACACTTCACCCTGGCGGAGCTGCTCTCCACCCCCGAGGTTCTGTTTAACCGCATGGAGGTGGTGGCCAAGGAAGGCTTTGCCGTCTACCAGCTGACCGAAAACGTCCCCGACCTGCACTTGATGGCATCCTTGATGCGGAATTCCGTGGCAGGCCTTTGGGGCTTGCTGTATGCGACCCACGGCGTGGAGCTTTCTCTCCCCGTCGGTATGACCATGGAAAAGCTTTGCCACAGCCGCTTCCTGCTGCTTCGTCAGCGGGACGGCGACCGTTTCTGTGCCAGTGACCTGGTGAAGATGACCCGTGTGGGCAGCTTGCTTCCCGGCCGTCTGTGCCTGAAGCAGAACGGCGCCACCCTGGCAGATCTGTCCCTTGCGACCCTCCTGCCCTCCGCTCCCGTGGAGCTTCACATCGGCGCCGCCGCAGAAGAAGCCTTTATGCAGGTCTTCAACGGCGCAATGAGCTACGGCTGTTGCTGTATCGGCAAAGGAGAGTATTATGTAAACCTTCCTGCCAACCTGCCGATGGAATCCTTTACCGCAGGCTGTTTGGGGATGTTCTCCGCCATGATGCGCTACCGCTTCGCCATGCCTCCCATGCACTTTGCCAAGGGAAAGAACGGCCTGGTGGTGCCCCGCCCCACCGTCCTCTCCGGCGACGGCGTTTTCGCCTTCCGTCCCAAGAACGGACCGGACGGTATGCCCCATCCCGCCGAGTTGATGAAGCTGGCAAGATTCCTTGCCGAGGGCGTCAAAAACGGCAAAATCAAAAGCGTCCTTCCTTTAAAGAAGAACGCTCGCGCTATGATGGACCGCTTGGGTGACGGGGAAGTGACCTACCTGGCCACCAGAGAGTTCCCTGAGAACGGATTCGCCGTGTTGGCGATCATGCCCGCAGACTCCACCGTGCCCGCCACCAAGCTGGGTGAATTTCAATACAGATGATCTAAGATCTCGCCGATGTTGTTCAGAATGACGTCGGGAGCATTCTCCTCGTTCACGTCCTCCTGTGCCGTCTCTCCCGTAAGCACCAGAACAGAAAGCAATCCGTTGTTTTTGCCCAGGGCGATATCGGTGTAAAGGCGGTCGCCCACGATGGCCGTCCGCTGAGGAGGCACGTGGTAGGTACGCTCCAGCATCAACGCCGTCTCCTTCTCGGGCTTGCCGAAATAAGTGGGGGTCACCCCGGTGCAAGCGGTGAGCAGGGCGCAGATGGCACCGCTGTCGGGCAATACCGCACCGCCTTCCAGAGGACAAACGAAATCGGGATGGGTGGAATAGAAGGTGGCTCCTCTGCGGATGAGATTGCAGGCAATGTCCAGCTTCTCGTAGACCAGGGTGGTGTCAAAGGACGCCACCACGATGGAAGCAGTCTCCGCCGTTTTGCGGTCTTTACCGTTGGTGAGGTTGATCCCTTCCGCTTGGAACATTTCCTCCAAGGCGGGGGTGCCCACCAGGTAAACGGGCTCATCGGGGTGATGGAGCTTCAGATAAGCCGCCGTCACGTCTCCGGAGGAGAGGATATCCTCTCTCTTTGCCTCAAAGCCCATGCGGTTCAACCGCTCCACGTAGATCTGAGGATTGCGGGAAGCGTTGTTGGTGAAGAAGATCACCCGTTTCCCCGCTTCTCTCGCTTCCTTCACGAAGCGCAACGCCTCGGGGAACACCTGCTCCCCCAAATAAATGGTACCGTCCATATCCAGGACGAACAGATCGATATCCTTCAAACGGCTTGTCATATTTTCCATAGTAAACGTACCTTCCTTTCAAACAGGCAGATTATACCATAAATCAAAGCGGATTGCAAGATGTAGAACCCATTTTGTGATCCCCGCCGGGAGGCTTTTATGTTCAAGAAAAATCCGCGAAAAGAAAAACTCGCCCGCGTTCATCGGGACCGTATGCGTCCCTTGCGTGTGATCGAATACCTGGATCACAGCGCCATCTTTGAAAAAAGCCCCGTGGAGATCAAGGAAGGCTACATCATTTCCGACAGGGACAACGGCGAGATCTTCCTCACCCTGAATCTGCGCTCGGTGTCCGAAAAGACCATTTCCGCGTTGGATATCCGCATCATCCTCTACAAAGAGCGTATCATCCTGCCGGATGCCAAGATCGACTTCCGCTACAGCTGGGAGGAGGCCACCCTGGGTGAGCGCGTCCTGAACGGCATCCCCCGCAAGGATAGGGAATGCAAAAAAGACAAGACCATCGTCTTGGGCGAGGAGTTCGGCGAGGGCATCTACATCCCCCTGCCGGAGAACTATTTTAAAAAGATGCAGATCGAGCTGGTGTCCGTCACCTATTTCGACGGAAGCAAGGAGGAGCTGAACCTCATCGCAGGCAGCAGAGCCGTGCGGTTTATCGAGCTGGACGGCGACCTGCGCGACGCTTACCGTGCCATGAACATCTTCCAAAAGGCAGAGGAATCTCATCCCATCCGCGTTCTGCCCCAGGCAGGCGACAGCGTTTGGCTGTGCTGCTGCGGCAGAAAGAATCCTTCCTCCGCTACCCTTTGCGATACCTGCGGCAGAGACAAGGATTGGCAGTTCCAAAACCTTTCCGTGGAGCATCTGGAAGCCACCCTCGCCAAGGAAAACGAAGGCAGACGGATCCTCAACGATACCTCCGCCTACAAGCAGAACAGGTACATGGAGACCAAGGAGGAGCAGGAGCGGAAGGTGGAGCTTTGCAACCTGGCTTTGGAACGTCTTGCGGTCATGGAAAAGCAAAGAGAACGCCGCCAGGTCATGCTGCTGCCTAAGATCCTGCTTTGGGTGGGCGCCTTTGCGTTGCTTTACTTCCTCTGCGAGCTGTTCTTAAGCTTCCTGCAAAACTACGGCTACATGAACCAGGAAGCCGCCATGCTGTTTGATCTATTTCGTTGAATAGTGAGAGAGGGACTTTTTGAAAAAAGTCCCTCTCTCATACTCTCTCCCAAAAACTTTTCCTGCCAAAACCGATATTCATCGGTTTTGGAGATCGGGTTTCTTTGGGGATTTTTAAGGCCCTTTCTTTTTCGAAAGAAAGGGCCTTAAACGTACTCTTAATATTAACCGTTCAGCTTTGCCTTCATCTCTACGGAGAAAGCGTTGATCTTTTCCGCAACCTGTGCCTCGTTTTCGCCCTTGGCAAGGATGTAGACCTTGATCTTGGGCTCGGTACCGGAGGGACGCACGATCACTGCGTCGCCGCTTTCCAGCTCGTAATACAGCACGTCGGAGGAGGGGAGCCCCGTCTCCGTCACGTTGCCGTCTGCGTGGTAAACCTTGCCGTCCTTGTAATCTCTCACACGGACCACCTTCAACCCGCCGATGGCTGCAGGGGCGTTTGCACGCATAGCGGACATCTGCTCCTTCATCAAACCCATGGGATCAAGGCCGGTGATGGCCAGATTGATCACGGATTCTCTGTAACAGCCGTAGGTAGCGTAGATCTCATCCAACGCCTCTGTCACGGTCTTTCCTGCGGCGGCGTGGTAGCAAGCCATCTCTGCGATCAGCATAGCGGCAGCAATGGCGTCCTTATCTCTGGCGTATCCGTCGGACAGGTAGCCCTGGCTCTCTTCGTAACCGAAAATGAAGGTGTGCTCTCCGCTGGCCTTCCACTGCTTGATCTTCTCACCGATGTACTTGAATCCCGTCAGCACGCTGATGTGATCCACACCGTGGGCATCGCAGATGGCGTCGAACAGGTTGGAGGACACGATGGACTTGATGGCACAGCCGTTCTCGGGCAGAATGCCCTTCTCTTTTCTTACCTTAATGATATAGTCGATGAGCAACGCACCGATCTGGTTGCCGTTGAGGGCGAAGAACTCCCCGTCCTTGCCGCGGAGAGCAAGACCCACACGGTCAGCGTCGGGATCGCTTGCAATGATCATATTGCAGTTAAGCCCCTGCTGCTTGATCTTTTCTGCCGCCAAGGCAAAGCACTCCTTGTTCTCCGGGTTGGGAGAAGCCACGGTGGGGAAGTCCCCGTTGGGCTGTGCCTGCTCTTCTACCACCTGCAGATTGGTGATGCCGCAACGTCTCAGACATTCGGGGATCAGCTTATAGCCGGTGCCGTGAAGAGGGGTATAGAACATATTCAGCCCGTTACCGTATTTTGCGGTGAGATCGGGAGCCAAAGCACAGTTCAAAACAGCGGAAAGGAACGCCTCGTCCGCTTCCTTACCGATGATGGTGATGATCCCGTCTGCAACAGCCTTGTCCGGGTCGGCAAGCTCTACGGAGAAGATATCCGTCGCCGCGGCGGCCTTGGAGACCACCTCCGCATGCTCGGGAGGAAGCTGAGCGCCGTCTTCCCAGTAAACCTTGTAGCCGTTATACTCCTTGGGGTTGTGGGACGCCGTCACGTTGATGCCGGCGATGCACCCGTAATGGAGAATGGCAAAGGAAAGCTCGGGGGTAGGACGGATGCCGTCGAACAAATATACCTTGATCCCGCAGGCGGCAAGCACTCTTGCGGCGGTATGGGCAAACAATTCGGACCTGTTGCGGCTGTCGTAGCTGATGGCAACGCCCCGCTCCTTGCCGCCGGCCTCCAATATAAGGTCGGCAAGACCCTTGGTGGTCTGGGCAACGGTATAAACGTTCATACGGGAGATACCAAGATCCATGGTACTGCGCAAGCCTGCGGTACCGAACGCCATGGGAATGGCAAACCGTGCCAGGATGGCGTTTTCATCTCCGCGGATGGCCTCCAGAGCGGCCTTGTCTTCTCCCTCTACGTGGGAAAGCCAGTTTTCGTATTCCTTCAGTGCTGTCTCGTAAGCAGTGCTCATACGTAACTCCTTGTCAATATGTTAGTCCGCCAAAGCGTTTTTCAGTGCTTTTGCCAGCTGGTCGGGGCAGGAGGTGTTCTTGAAGCCGCATTTCGTGCCTTCCAGCCGTGCGATCAGATCCTCGGCCTTCATGCCTTCGCAAAGCTGGGAGATCCCCTTCAGGTTGCCGTTGCAGCCGCCAACGTAGGTAACCCCTGTAACGATATGATTTTCATCCATTTCAAAACGAATAGAGCGGGAACAGGTCCCACTGCAGGTATGGGTGAATTCCATGGTGTTTTCCTTCCTTATAATATATAAGATATACGCACCCCGCAGGATGCCTGTTTCTACCTCCATTATAACAGAAAAAAACGGATTGTAAAGTGGTTTTTTCAAAGAAAAATCTTATTTGCGTTTGTTCACAAATTGTTTACAATTTTACAGGCGGAAAACATACATTTTTTTGACAAAAATACTTGACTTTTTCTCCCTCCTGTGTTAAACTCTACTTCGCTTGGTGTGCGATGAAGCAGTAGATTGCCATGCAAAAGCGTGGGTAACTTCTGTGGAGTATGTCCGGAAATCGGGCGCAGAGGAAGGCATTTTTTTAGGGAAGGGTATGAAACGCCCGGAACGGTGTCCCTCCTACTGCCACTAAAACTAACAAAAATTTTTTAGGAGGCTAAACCATGGCAAAAGAAAGAATCCGTATCAGACTCAAGTCCTACGATCACACTTTGATCGATCAGGCAGCAGAAAAGATCGTTGAGACCGCAAAGCGCAACGGCGCTTCCGTCTCCGGTCCCATCCCGCTCCCTACCGACAGAGAGATCATCACCATCCTGCGCGCTGTTCACAAGTATAAGGATAGCCGCGAGCAGTTCGAGTACCGTACTCACAAGAGACTGATCGACATCATTAAGCCCTCTAAGGCTTGCGTAGACGCAATGATGAACATCGATCTCCCCGCCGGCGTTGATTTCAGCGTCGAGCTTTAAGCTTCGTAAACAAAACAAGGTCACGTTGGACCGAGAGGTTCAACCAATAACCAAGGAGGAATATTACAATGAAAAAAGGCATCATTGGCAGAAAGCTGGGTATGACTCAGATCTTCGATGAGAAGGGCAAGGTTATTCCCGTTACTGTCATCAACGCAGGTCCCTGCACCGTCGTTCAGAAGAAGACGGTGGAGAAGGATGGTTACTCTGCAGTTCAGCTCGGTTACTCCGATCTTCCTGAGCGCAAGGCGACCAAGCCCGTTAAGGGTCACT
Source organism: Oscillospiraceae bacterium (assembly GCA_015063885.1). GTDB lineage: Bacteria > Bacillota > Clostridia > Oscillospirales > CAG-382 > Coliplasma. Next base: position 140,630 of record SVTH01000004.1, read on the forward strand.
TCGAAGCCCACAAGGTTTCCTTTAAGAAGTACCTCAAGGAGTTCCGTCTGGACGACGCGGCTTCCATGAACGAGGGCGATATCGTAACTGCCGATACCTTCGCAGAAGGCGAAAAGGTCGACATCACCGGTATCACCAAGGGTCACGGTTACAGCGGCGTTATCAAGAGATGGAACGCACACCGTCTGAGAATGACTCACGGTACCGGCCCTGTACATCGTCAGGTTGGTTCCATGGGTGCAAACAGCGATCCTTCCCGTGTGTTCAAGAACAAGCACATGGCAGGTCAGTACGGTCACGAACAGGTCACTATGCTTAATCTGGAGATCGTTAAGATCGACGCCGACAACAATCTGATTGCTGTCAAGGGCGCCGTTCCCGGTCCCAAGGGCGGCATCGTTTATGTTCGCAACGCTGTGAAGTAAGCGAAAGGAGGAAATGAACTATGCCTACACTTAACGTGGTAAACATGGAAGGCAAAGCGGTTGGTACCATCGAGCTTTCCGAGAAGATTTTTGCAGCAGAAATGAATGAAGCTGCAGTTCACGCTGTTGTAAGAGCTTATCTGCTCAACCAGCGTCAGGGCACCCAGTCCGCTCTCACCAGAGCAGAAGTTTCCGGCGGCGGTAGAAAGCCCTGGAAGCAGAAGGGTACCGGTCATGCAAGACAGGGTTCCACCAGAGCTCCCCAGTGGACTCACGGCGGTATCGTCTTTGCTCCGAAGCCCCGTTCCTATCGCGTCAGCATCAACAAGAAGGTGAAGAAGCTCGCACTGTTCTCCGCTTTGTCTGCAAAGGTAGCTGAAGGTGAACTGATTGTCGTTGACAATATCGCATCTGCAGATTACAAGACCAAGCCCATGGTGCAGTTCCTCTCCGCAATCGGCGCAACCGGCAAGACTCTGGTTGTTCTGAACGAGGCTGACAAGAAGGTCGTCAAGTCTATGGCTAACATCCCGGGCGTGGCTACCACCCCCGTGAACGCAATCAACGTCTACAACATCCTGAAGTATGGCAAGCTTGTCATGGCTAAGGATGCGGTGGCTAAGATCGAGGAGGTTTACGCAGAATGAAAACCGCATACGATGTAATCCAGAAGCCGGTCATCACCGAGGCAGCGATTGCCAACATCCAGCAGAAGAAGTACACCTTCCGCGTTGCTAACGATGCGAACAAGATCGAGATCAAGAACGCAGTGGAAGAGATCTTCGGCGTGGAAGTCGAGAAGGTGACCACCATCACCATGAAGAGAAAGCCCCGCAGAATGGGCTACCACTACGGTTATACCGCACAGTGGAAGAAGGCGATCGTGAAGCTGACTGCAGATTCCAAGACGATCGAGTTCTTCGACAGCTTGATGTAAGAAAGGAGTAACGGAAAATGGCAGTAAAGACTTATAGCCCTACTACTCCGTCACTCAGACACATGGCAACTCCCTCCTTTGCGGAGCTGACCAAGAGCAAGCCTGAGAAAAGCCTGCTGGTAACCCTGAAGCACAAGGCAGGCCGTAACAACACCGGTAAGATCACCGTTCGTCATCACGGCGGCGGCAACAAGACCAAGTACAGAATCATCGATTTCAAGGGTGCGTACAACGCAAACGGCAACACCGTTACCGCTATCGAGTACGACCCCAACCGTACCGCTTATATCGCACTCCTCCAGGATGAGGCAGGGAAGAAGAGCTACGTTCTGGCTACCGACGGCATCAAGGTCGGCGACGTCCTCTATGCAGGCGAAAACGCTGATATTAAGCCCGGTAACGTACTTCCCATCGGCAACATCCCCGTAGGTACCCTGATCAACTCCATCGAGCTCTATCCCGGCAGAGGCGCTCAGCTGGTTCGTTCCGCAGGTGCCGCAGCTCAGCTGATGGCAAAAGAGAACGGCATGGCTCAGGTCCGTCTCCCCTCCGGTGAGGTTCGTCTGGTTCGTCTGGATTGCAAAGCAACCATCGGCACCATCGGCAACCTGGAGCACGAGAACATTAAGATCGGTAAAGCCGGTAAGAAGCGTCATATGGGCATCAGACCTACCGTCAGAGGTTCTGTTATGAACCCCTGTGACCACCCCCACGGTGGTGGTGAGGGTCGCGCTCCCATCGGCCGTCCCGGTCCTGTAACTCCTTGGGGCAAGCCTGCTCTGGGTTATAAGACCAGAAACAAGAAGGCACGCACCAACAAGTTCATCGTCAAGAGACGTAACGACAAATAAAGGAGGATATGAACAATGAGCAGAAGCGTAAAAAAAGGCCCCTTCGTTGAGGCTAAACTGTATAAGCGCGTTTGTGAAATGAATGAAAAGGGCGAAAAGAGAGTCCTGAAGACCTGGTCTCGCGCCTCTACCATCTTCCCGGATTTCGTCGGTCACACCATTGCCGTTTACGACGGCAGAAAGCACGTCCCGGTATACGTAGTTGAGGACATGGTAGGCCATAAGCTGGGTGAGTTCGCTCCCACCAGAACTTATAAGGGCCACGCCGGTTCCAAGACTTCCAACAACGGTAAATAAGCGCGGGCTGAAAGGAGAATAAACGATGGAAAACAAAGTTTCTAAAGCTTATCTTAAGCAGCTTCGCGTATCTCCCCGTAAGGTTGGGATCGTGTTGGATGAGATCAGAGGCAAGGATGCCGCTGTTGCAATGGCGATTCTGAAGAACACCAACAAGCTGGTGGCTACCGATATCGCAAAGCTGTTGAAATCCGCTATGGCAAACGCCGAGCATAACTTCGGCATGGATGTTGAGAAGCTCTACGTTGCAGAGTGCTACGTAACTCCCGGCATTCTCAAGAACATGAAGAGAGTTCAGCCTCGTGCGCAGGGCAGAGCCTTCCGCATCATCAAGCGTACCTCTCATGTGAACCTCACGCTGAAAGAAAGAGACTAAGGAGGAGTACTGAAAATGGGACAGAAAGTTAATCCCCACGGCCTTCGTGTGGGCGTCATCAAAAATTGGGACTCCCGTTGGTATGTAAAGGAACAGGATTTCGGCGATACCCTGGTTTCCGACTATCAGCTCAGAAAGTTCCTCAAGCAGAGACTTGCTCAGGCTGGCGTGCCCAAGATCGAGATCGAGCGCGACAACAGCCGTATCAAAGTGATCATCCACTGTGCTAAGCCCGGTATCATCATCGGTAAGGGCGGCGCAGAGATCGAAAAGCTCAAGGGCGTTATCACCAAATTCCTGAACACCCCCGCAAACGTTACCGTGGATGTGAAGGTCGTTGAGGTAAAGAGCCCCGACTTGAACGCAACCCTGGTTGCCGAGAACATTGCAGCTCAGCTGGAGAAGAGAATCTCCTTCCGCCGCGCAATGAAGCAGGCAATCGGCAGAACCATGAAGCTTGGTGCTAAGGGTATCAAGATCTCCTGCGGCGGCCGTCTGGGCGGCGCTGAGATCGCAAGAACCGAACACTATCACGAAGGTACCATCCCGCTGCAGACCATCCGTGCAGATATCGACTACGGCTTCGCTGAAGCCAACACCACCTACGGTAAGATCGGTATCAAGGTTTGGATCTACAAGGGCGAGGTTCTCTCCGAAGTGAAGCGCACCGCTGTTCGCGAAGGAGGTAGACGCTAATGTTAATGCCTAAGAGAGTTAAATACAGACGTGTCCACAGAGGCAGACTGACCGGTAAGGCCTACAGAGGCAACAAGATCACCAACGGTCAGTACGGCTTGGTTGCTACCGAGCCCGCTTGGATCACCAGCAACCAGATCGAGGCAGCCCGTATTGCTATGACCCGTTATATCAAGCGTGGCGGTAAGGTTTGGATCAAGATCTTCCCGGATAAGCCCATCACTGAGAAGCCCGCAGAAACCCGAATGGGTTCCGGTAAGGGTTCTCCCGAGTACTGGGTAGCAGTTGTGAAACCGGGCAGAGTTATGTTCGAGATGGAAGGCATCGACGAAGCTGTTGCTCGCGAAGCAATGCGTCTCGCTTCCCACAAGCTTCCGATCAAATGCAAGTTTGCAACGAAAGCTGACCTTGAAAATCAGGAGGCATAAAGATGGATATCAGAGAAATCAAAGAGTTGTCCGCTTCCGAACTGGAAAAGGCCATCAAGGAGCAGAAGGAAGCGCTCTTCAATCTTCGCTTCCAGCATTCTATCAACCAGCTCGAAAATCCGATGAAGATCGTTGAGACCAAGAAGACGATCGCACGGATGCTGACTGTTCTCCGCGAGAAGCAGCTCGCTGAGAATGCGTAAGGGAAAGGAGTAGAACATGGAAGAAAGATCTATGAGAAAGACCAGAGTCGGTATCGTAGCAAGCGACAAGATGGATAAGACCATCGTCGTTGCCGTACGTGACAATGTGAAGCACCCCCTTTATAAAAAGATTATTAAGAGAACCGTCCGTTTCAAGGCTCATGACGAGAACAACGAGGCAAAAATCGGCGATATCGTTATGATCATGGAAACCAGACCTCTCTCCAAGGACAAGAACTGGCGTCTCGTCAAAATCGTCGAGAAGGCTAAGTAAGCAGGAGGTACAGAATGTTACAGCAGCAATCTATGATGAAAGTTGCCGACAACACCGGAGCTAAAGAGCTTATGTGCATCCGCGTACTTGGCGGTACCGGCAGACGTTATGCCGGTGTAGGCGATGTTGTTGTTTGCGCAGTTAAGAAAGCAGCACCCGGCGGTGTTGTGAAGAAGGGTGACGTAGTTCGCGCCGTTGTGGTAAGAACCGTACAGCCCGTTAGAAGAGCTGATGGCTCCTACGTTCGCTTCGATGAGAACGCAGCAGTTATCATCAAGGAAGACAAGAACCCCCGCGGTACCCGTATCTTTGGGCCCATTGCAAGAGAGCTTCGTGATCATGACTACATGAAGATCCTCTCCCTGGCACCCGAAGTTGTTTGATGGGAGGATGTACAATGAGTAAGATGCACGTTAAGACCGGCGATACCGTTATCGTGATCTCCGGCGAATATGCAAACGGCAAAGAGCCCGCGATCGGCAAGGTAATCGGCGTTTCCCCCAAGGAAGGCAAGGTTATGGTCGAGGGTGTTCAGATCGTATCTAAGCACGTCAAGCCCAGAAGACAGGGTGAGGCAGGCGGTATCATCAAGACCGAAGGCGCTATCTATGCCAGCAAGGTGCAGCTCTACTGCCCCAACTGCAAGGCAGGCAGACGTTCCAAGGTTCAGATCACCGAAGACGGCCGTAAGATCAGAGTTTGCGCAGGCAAAAAAGGCTGCGGCAAAGAGATTTGATGAAGGAGGGTATTTACAATGTCTAGACTGAAAGAATTTTATAAGAGCGACGTTGCACCTGCCCTCATGGCAAAGTTCAACTACTCCAGCCCCATGCAGATCCCGAGACTTGACAAGGTCGTTATCAACGTTGGTGCAGGCGAAGCGAAGGAGAACCCCAAGGTAATCGACGCTATCATCGCTGACATCACCGCGATCACCGGCCAGAAGGCAGTTCCCACCACCGCAAAGAAGTCTGTCTCTAACTTTAAGATCAGAGCAGGCCAGAAGATCGGCGTTAAGGTTACCCTGCGCGCTGAGAACATGTGGGAATTCGTAGACAAGTTCTTCAACCTGGCATTGCCCCGCGTACGTGACTTCAAGGGTATCAACCCCAACGCGTTCGACGGCAGAGGCAACTACAGCGTAGGCTTGAAGGAACAGCTGATCTTCCCCGAAATCGAGTACGATAAGGTGGACAAGGTCAGAGGTATGGATATCGTGTTCGTAACGACCGCACAGACCGACGAGGAAGCAAAAGAGCTTCTGACTCTCCTGGGCGCACCGTTCGCAAAACAGTAAGGAGGAAAACAAGATGGCAAAGAAGGCAATGATTCTCAAGCAGCAGAAGGCCCCCAAGTTTTCCACCCGTGCGTACACCAGATGTAAGATCTGCGGCAGACCGCACGCGTATATGAGAAAATACGGCATCTGCCGTATCTGCTTCCGTGAACTGGCCTACAAGGGTCAGATTCCCGGCGTGAAAAAAGCCAGCTGGTAATCGTAAGGAGGATTGAACTATGCAGATGACAGACGTTGTAGCAGACCTGCTCACCAGAATCCGCAATGCAAACGATGCAAAGCACGAGACTGTTGAGATCCCTGCTTCCAATATGAAGAAAGCCATCGTTCAGATTCTTCTTGACGAGGGCTATATCAAAGATTACAAAGTAACCGACGACGGCAAGCAGGGCATCATCACCGTTACCCTGAAGTACGGCGAAGGTAAGCAGAAGATCATCCAGGGCATTAAGCGTGTCTCTAAGCCCGGATTGAGGATTTATGCGGCAAGTCAGGACATTCCGAAGGTCAGAAACGGCCTCGGCATCGCGATTGTTTCCACCTCCCGTGGTATCATGACCGACAAGGCAGCCCGCAAAGAGAACGTGGGCGGTGAAGTGCTCGCCTTCGTTTGGTAAGGAGGATTTGAAACATGTCCAGAATTGGCAGAAAGCCGATTGCGATCCCCGCAGGTGTTACCGTTACTGTCAGCGACAGCAACCTGGTCACCGTTAAGGGTCCCAAAGGCGAACTTTCCGAGCAGATCTCTCCCATCATCAGCGTTAACGTTGAGGGTGCTGAGATCCTTGTCACTCGTCCCAACGACGAGAAAGAGGCAAGATCCCTCCACGGTCTTTCCAGAACCCTGATTGCCAACATGATCGTTGGCGTTACCGAGGGCTATGTAAAGAACCTGGAGATCATCGGTGTAGGTTACCGTGCAGAAATGAAGGGCAAGGACCTTCTCCTGCACTTGGGCTACTCCCATGATATTCTCATGACCGCTCCCCAGGGCATCACCTTCGAGATCCCCGGCGACAGCGCCGGCTTGAAGATCAAGGTCAGCGGCTCCAACAAGCAGCAGGTCGGTCAGATCGCAGCAGTTATCCGCGGCAAGCGTCCTCCCGAACCCTACCATGGTAAGGGTATCCGCTATGCCGGCGAATACGTGAGAAGCAAGTCCGGTAAGGCCGGCAAATAACGGGAAGGAGAGGAAAGAAACATGATTACTCGTGCTGATAGCAATGCAAAGAGACTCCATAGACATAAGAGAGTCAGAGCGAAGATTTTCGGAACTCCCGCAAGACCCCGTTTCTGCGTTTATCGTTCCAACGATAACATCTACGTTCAGATCATCGACGACACCGTAGGCAATACCCTCGTAGCAGCTTCCTCCACCGAAAAGGAATTCGGCGCTGAAGGCGGCAACATCGAGGCTGCAAAAAAGGTTGGCGAACTGGCTGCAAAGAGAGCTCTCGAGAAGAACATCACCGAAGTTGTGTTCGACCGCGGCGGTAATCTCTATCACGGCCGTGTGAAGGCTCTCGCTGAGGCTGCTCGCGAAGCCGGCCTGAAGTTCTAAGGAGGGTATTATGAAAAAAGATTATTCCAATGTAGAATTCAAGGAAAACCTTGTTGATACCAAGAGCGTTTCCAAAACCGTAAAGGGCGGTCGTATCCGCCGCTTCTCCGCTCTGGTCGTTGTCGGTAACGGCGAAGGCCTGGTGGGCTACGGCATCGGTAAGGCAGCCGAAGTTCCGGATGCTATCCGTAAGGCAATCGAAGCCGCTAAGAAGAACGTCATCGAAGTTCCCCTGGTTGGTACTACCATCCCCCACGAGATCATCGGTGAGTACGGCGCAGGTAAGGTTCTGCTGAAGCCTGCAGCTCCCGGTACCGGTATCATCGCCGGCGGCAAGGTCCGTGCCGTTCTTGAAATGGCAGGCATCCGCGACATCCGCGGTAAGTCTCTCCGCTCCAACAACCCCGCAAACGTTGTGAAAGCAACTTTCGAGGCTCTGAAGGAACTTCGTACCGTTGAAGAAGTTGCCGCTATGCGTGGCATCGACGTCAACAACGTCCGCTAAGGAGGTCAGACATGAAAGTTAAGATTACTCTGGCCAAGAGCTTGATCGGTCGCAAAAAGAACCAGATCCTCACCGCTGCATCTCTCGGTCTGAACAAGATCGGCGATTTCAAGATCGTTGAGAAGGATGCAAGCATCGAGGGTAAAATCAACGTTATCTGCCACCTCGTTAAAGTGGAAGACGCAGAATAACGGATCGACAGATTAGAAGAAGGAGGATATAGTTATGAAGCTTCATGAGCTTTCTCCGGCTGTCGGTTCCACCAAAGCTCCCTACAGAAAAGGTAGAGGTGCAGGTAGTGGTAACGGCAAGACCGCAGGTAAGGGTCACAAGGGTCAGAACGCACGCTCCGGCGGCGGTGTAAGACCCGGTTTCGAGGGCGGTCAGTTGCCCCTTTACAGAAAACTTCCCAAGAGAGGTTTCAAGAACCACTTTGCAACCCAGTACGCCATCATCAATCTGTCCGCTCTGGACGCATTTGAGAACGGCGCAGTGATCGATCTGGACACTCTCGTTGCAAATGGTATTATTAAGAACACGTTCGACGGACTGAAGGTCCTGGGCGACGGCGAAGTAACCAAGGCATTTACCGTAAAAGCAACCAAGTTTTCCGCATCCGCTAAAGAAAAGATCGAAGCCGCAGGCGGAAAGACTGAGGTGGTATAATGTTTAAAGTATTCGGTAATGCATGGAAGGTGCCGGAGCTGCGTAAGAGAATGCTCTTCACGCTGCTGGTCATCGTGATTTACCGACTCGGCGCCAACGTGATGGTTCCCTTTATCAACAGCACCTCAGTGAACCAGATGTTCAACTCCGACGCTGTTAAGGGCTCCCTGTTCGGCTACTTCAGCATGCTGGCAGGTGACGCGTTCTCCAACGCTACCCTGTTTGCACTGGGTGTCAGCCCTTACATCACGGCTTCCATCGTGATCCAGCTGCTCACCATCGCCATCCCCGCACTGGAAAGAATCGCTAAGAGCGGTCCCGAAGGTCAGGCGAGAATCTCTCGCTACACCCGTTACGTAACCATCGTTCTCGCAGTTGTCACCTCTTACGGTTATTATGCAACCCTGAAGAGTATGAAAATGATCGAGAACCAAGGCTTCTTCGCAGCACTGGTCATCATCGCGTGCCACACTGCAGGCGCCTGCTTGGTTATGTGGCTGGGCGAGCGCATCGACGAGAAGGGTATCGGCAACGGTATCTCCCTGCTCCTCTTTGCGAACATCGTCTCCACCGGACCTACCCTGGCTGCAAACATGCTGGACCTTTTGACCAGCAGCTTCACCCTGGGCAACGTTCTCGGCGTTCTCGCTGCCGTCGCAATGATGCTGGTCATCATTACCCTGGTAGTGTTCTTCTCCAACTCCGAGCGCCGTCTGCCTGTCCAGTACGCTAAGAGACAGGTTGGACGTAAGATGTACGGCGGTGCAAACACCTACCTTCCCATCAAGATCATGATGGGCGGCGTTATGCCTGTCATCTTCGCATCTGCGATCGTATCTCTGCCCTCCACCCTGGCTTTGATCATCGGTGGCGGCTTCCAGGAATGGGTACGCAACTGGTTCTCTTCCGGTAGCGTGATCTACGTTCTGGTAATGTTCGTTCTGATCATCGCATTTGCATACTTCTATATCGCAATTTCGTTCAATACCGTTGAGGTTGCCAACAACCTGAAGAACAACGGCGGTACTATCCTGGGTTACAGACCCGGCCAGCCTACCGCACAGTATATCCAGAAGGTTGTCAACCGTGTTACCCTCATCGGCGCTCTGTTCCTCTCCTTCATGTCGATCTTCCCGATCCTCATGAGCTGGACCAACAACGCAGCGCTGTCCATGTTGGTATACGGCGGTACTTCGGTCATCATCGCAGTGGACGTTGCTTTGCAGACCACCAGAGAAATCGAAAGCGAGACGACCATGCGTCACTACAAGGGCTTCCTTGAGTGATCTGTTTCGGGAGAATTGAGAAATGAACCTGATATTGTTTGGCCCTCCCGGTGCGGGTAAAGGCACCCAGGGCGAAATTATCTGCGAGGCTCTCAAGATCCCTACCATTTCAACCGGTGCCATGATCCGTGCCGCCATCAAAGACGGCACGGAGCTTGGCAAGCAAGCCTCCGAGCTGATTAAATCCGGCGCGCTGGTACCCGATGAAGTGGTGGTTGGGATCGTAAAAGACCGCCTTGCACAATCTGACTGCGCGAATGGCTTCATCCTGGACGGCTTCCCCCGTACCATTCCCCAAGCAGAAGCCCTCGACAGCCTCGGCGTGAAGATCGACTGCGTCCTTTCTTTGGAGGTTTCAGACGATACCATCGTTGAGCGTATGAGCGGCAGACGCTCCTGCCCCGGCTGCGGTGCTACTTACCACGTGAAGTACAACCCTTCCGCCGACGGCAAGACTTGTGATTCCTGCGGTACCGAGCTTACCCTTCGTGCCGACGATAAGCCGGAGACGGTTTTGAATCGTTTACAGGTCTATCACACGGAAACGGAACCGTTGAAGGACTATTACGCAAAGAAGAATCTTCTGAAAACCGTTGTCGGCCAGGCAAGCGTGGATGACACCACCGCCCTGGTGAAGAAAGCGCTCGGCATATGATCATCTTAAAGTCAACTGAAGAGATTCGGATGATGAGAGATGCCGGACGGATCGCGGCAACCGCCCGCGCCATCGGCGGGGAACACTGCAAGGAAGGCGTCACCACGGCGCAGATCGACGCAGTGATCCGCAAGACCATCAAGTCTATGGGCGCAACGCCGTCTTTCTTGAACCTCTACGGCTTTCCTGCTTCCGCATGCATCAGCGTCAACGAGGAAGTGATCCACGGGATCCCCTCCAACCGTGTGCTGAAGAACGGCGACATCGTCAAGATCGACGTAGGTGCCATGTACAAGGGCTACCACGGAGATTGCGCCGCAACCTTTGCGGTGGGCGAGATCAGCGAGGAAGCAAAAAAGCTGATCGAGGTTACACGGCAAAGCTTTTTCCAAGGGCTTCAAGCTGCAGAACGTGAGGGTGCCCGTCTCGGTGATATCGGGAACGCCATCCAAACCTATGTAGAATCCTTTGGTTACTCCGTTGTCCGGGACTTCGTCGGTCACGGCATCGGAAAAAAGGTCCACGAGGACCCCGAAGTACCCAACTACGGCAGAGCCGGAAGGGGCATCAGACTTTGCAGCGGCATGACCTTGGCAGTAGAGCCAATGATCAACGCCGGCGTCTATTCGGTACACACCCTGTCCAATCAGTGGACGGTGGTCACCGACGACGGCAAGCTCTCTTCCCATTTCGAGAACACCTTTGCTCTGACGGATAACGGCGCCGTGATCCTCACGGATCCCTCATAAGCATGAGCGGAACCGAAGGATGCCTCGCCGTCTCCCTTGCGGGACGTGACGCCGGCATGATCTGCCTGATCCTACGGGAAGAAGGCGAGCATTGCTACGTGGCGGACGGCAGGGGAAGAAGGGTAGAAACCCCAAAGAAGAAAAACCGTAAGCACGTAAGATTGATCACCGGCGAAGACGGAGAACCCATCCGGTATTCCGACAAGCTCCTGACCAACCGCTTCTTGCGAAGCTGGCTGCGGGAAAACGCCGGTCGCGTACAGGTATGAAGGAGGAGTTGTTCTGGCTAAGGACAATGTGATTGAATGTGAAGGTGTCGTGGTTGAGGTCCTGCCCAACACGGTATTCCGCGTAAAGCTGACCAACGGTCACATCATCACCGCTCACATTTCGGGAAAAATGCGCATGAATTATATCCGTATCCTTCCCGGCGACAAAGTCACCGTTGAAGTATCGGTATATGACCTGACACAGGGCAGAATCACTTTCAGAGCAAAGTGATTTGCTACCAAAATGAATGGAGGTATCATCATGAAAGTAAAACCTTCCGTAAAGAAAATCTGCGAGAAGTGCAAGATTATCAAGAGAAAAGGCAAGATCATGGTAATCTGCGAAAACCCCAAGCATAAACAGAAACAAGGCTAAGGAGAGAGGTGTAACAATGGCACGTATTTCAGGCGTTGACATTCCTAACGCAAAGCGTGTTGAGATCGGTCTGTGCTATATCTACGGTATTGGCAGAAGCCGTTCCAACGAAATCTTGAAAGCGACCGGCATCAACCCCGACACTCGCGTTAAGGACCTGACTGAGGCAGATATTGCTAAGCTTCGTGACTGCATCGAAAACAACTACGTTGTTGAAGGCGATCTGAGAAGAGAAGTCGGTCTGAACATCAAGAGAATGGTGGAAATTGATTGCTACCGCGGCCAGAGACACAGAAAAGGTCTCCCCGTAAGAGGTCAGCGTACCAAGACCAACGCAAGAACCAGAAAAGGTCCCGTCAAGACCATCGCGAACAAGAAAAAGTAAGAGGGAGGTAAAGACGGAAATGGCAAAGACTACTAAGAAGACCGCACTTAAGAAGCGTCGCGAAAAGAAGAATATCGAGCGCGGTGCTGCACATATCCAGTCCAGCTTTAACAACACCATCGTAACCATCACCGATACCCAGGGCAACGCAATTTCTTGGGCTTCCGCAGGTGAGCTGGGTTACAGAGGTTCCAGAAAGTCTACTCCTTTCGCAGCCCAGATGGCAGCAGAAGCAGCCGCAAAGACTGCAATCGAGCAGGGTCTGAAGACTGTTGAAGTATTCGTAAAGGGCCCCGGCCAGGGTAGAGAATCCGCAATCCGTGCACTGCAGGTTGCAGGCTTGGAAATCACTATGATCAAAGATGTAACGCCCATTCCTCACAACGGTTGCAGACCGCCCAAGAGAAGACGCGTTTAATCGAGAATTTGGAGGCAAACACATGGCAAGATATACAGGACCCTCTTGCAGACTGTGCCGCAGAGAAGGCACCAAGCTTTATCTGAAGGGCGACAAGTGTGCAAGCGACAAGTGCCCCTTTTCCCGCAGAGGCAGCGTTCCCGGTCAGCATGGCGCTAACGTGTCCAGAAGAAGACCCAAGGAATATACCCTGCAGCTCCGCGAGAAGCAGAAGGCAAAGAGATACTACGGTATTCTGGAGAAGCAATTTAAGAACTACTTCGAGAAGGCAGACAGACAGCCCGGCCAGACCGGTGAAAACCTGCTGACCATGATCGAGCGTCGTTTCGACAACGTAGTTTACCGTATGGGTATGGCATCCAGCCGTAAAGAGGCTCGCCAGCTCGTACTGCACGGCCACTTCACCGTAAACGGTAAGAAGGTCACCATTCCTTCCTGCTTGCTCAAGAAGGGCGATGTGATCGCTCTGAAGGACAAGAAGTCCAACAAGGAATCCGAGAAGATTAAAGTGCTTATCGAGAATATCAACAGCAGACCCGTTCCCGCATGGCTTACCGTTGATGCGGAAAATGTTACTGCAACGATCAACAATCTTCCTACCAGAGCCGACATCGACTTCCCGTTCGAAGAGCACCTGATCGTCGAGTTGTACTCGAAGTAATCGTCTCTGCTACAGAGCCGACCATTGAAATAGGAGGTTATTATAATGATCGAAATCGAAAGACCGAACATTGTTACCGCCGAGCTCAGCGAAGACGGAAAACACGGTGTTTTTGTCATTGAACCCCTTGAGAGAGGCTACGGCATTACGCTTGGCAACTCCTTGCGCAGAGTGCTCCTGAGCTCCCTGCCCGGCGTTGCAGTATCTAATATCAAAATTGACGGTGTTCTTCACGAGATCTCTACCGTTCCCGGTGTAAAGGAAGATGTTCCGGAGATCGTGATCAATGTCAAGGGTATTGTTGCGAAGTTGCATTGCAACGAGCCGAAAACCGTTATGATCGACGTTCGCGGCGGGGAAGTTACCGCCGGGGATATCCAGACGGATTCCGACATCGAGATCCTCAACCCCACCCACCATATCGCAACGGTTGAACCCGGTTCTCCGTTCTTTATGCAGCTCACCTTTGAGCATGGCAGGGGCTACGTATCCTCTGATAAGAACAAAGCCGCAGCGGAATCTTCCGTTATCGGTGTGATCTACACGGATTCCATCTATACGCCTGTTTATACCGCAAACTATACCGTTTCCAACACCCGTGTCGGTAACATCACCGACTACGATCGTCTTGAGCTGGATGTGACCACCAACGGTACCATCAATGCGAAAGAGGCAGTTTCTCTCGCCGCAAAGATTCTCAACGAGCACCTCAATCTGTTCGTAGAGCTCTCTGTGGAAGCAAAGAACGCCGAGATCCTGGTGGAGCGCGAGGAAGCAAAGAAGGGCAAGGTTCTGGAGATGACCATCGAAGAACTGGATCTGTCCGTCAGAAGCTTCAACTGCTTGAAGCGTGCAGGTATCGACAACGTAGAAGATCTGATCAGCAAGACCGAGGAAGAGATGATCAAGGTGCGTAACCTTGGTAAGAAGTCCCTCGAGGAGGTCATTCTGAAGTTGCAGTCTCTCGGACTTGCATTCAGAAAGCCCGAAGACTAACATTTTGTAAGAAGGAGGCACAGAGAAATGCCCGGAAACAGAAAATTAGGCAGAAGTACTTCCCAGAGAATGGCCATGCTGAAAGGTATGGTAACCTTCCTCCTGGAGAAGGGCAGAATCGAAACGACGGTCACCCGTGCTAAAGAAGTCAGCGCCCTGACCGACAAGATGATTACGCTGGGTAAGGCTAACACCCTTGCTTCTAAGCGTCAGGCACTTTCTTTCCTGAAGAAAGAAGCTGTAGTTTACAAACTCTTCACCCTGATCGCTCCCAACTATGAGGAACGCAACGGTGGTTATACCAGAGTTCTGAAGATCGGTCCCAGACGTGGTGACGGCGCCGAGATGGCCATCATCGAGCTGGTGGACGCAGAGGCAATCTACGCTCCCAAGACCGAGACCAAGAAAGAGAAGAAGTCCAAGAAGGAAGAGGCTGCTGAATAAGCTCCCCATCAAAGGATTTCAGGCGGTTGTGAAAATGACCGCCTTTTCTTTTTGCCTTGCAATATGGGAAGATCTGTGGTATACTGTATCAAACCCTTGGGAAGGAGGGAAGCAATGGAACGGCTGATGTATCGCTTTGGAGGCAAAACCGTTGAAGAATTACAAGAGTTTCTGGGATCCTTTGATTCGAAGGAAGGAACTTTCCTGCCGTTGCGGGAGCTTCTTATTTCCGGTGCGGAAACCGCTCGGGGAATGTTTCTCTTGGATTTCCCGGAGGCATCCATTCCTTCCTTGATCCACTTCGTGGCAGCAAAAGGTCTTTGCATACCACTGTTCTGTACACGCCCGTACAGCGGAGAGACCCTTCACGCCCTGCGCCGAACAAAGCTGCTCCCCGTCTATCCCGCCGTCAGTCTACTGCTGGCGTTGGTAAAAGAATACGGCTTTTCTGTTCCCAAAGCACAGGCAGTCTACCTGGACGTCCCGTGGAAAGGGGAATACGTAGAGCTGTTCCGCAGGACCCACACCCGCCTTGTGATTGCAAAAGATGCGTCAGACCTTCCGGAGGTGGCCGCAGGAGGTTTTTACGGTATTCCCGCGGTGGAAGCAGGAGAGAAGCACATCCCCTTGCGCTCCCTGGAACTGCCTATCGGCAAAGCCCCGCTTTTCACGTCTCCATGTTTGGCACCGCGAATGGCGATGCTTGGAACCATTGAAGCGGTGCTGTCCTGTACCTTCCGCAGGACCTATCGTCTCACCGAGGACTGCTACCGAATCACAGCAGATGTCCCCGGTGTATTGGAAACGCCGCGTCCTTTTCCTCCGCAACCCGTGCAGGCCTTCACCGGAGCTTTGGAAGAGGGGTATGGTATCCTGTTGTCCCACGGCGGGGAAGAGTTGTTTCTGTACGGCATCCACGGGGATACGGGGTGTTTCCTAACCTTCGATGCCGCTTGGCAATCCCGTTTATTGACCCGCAGAAGGCTGGAGACCTATTCCGAGGCAGATACGAAGGTTATCCTTTTGCATCGCATCAATCGTGATGCGGCGCCCCAAGGGCGTCTGTTTGCCGATTCCCTTGCCGAAGGATCTACCGAGAATTCCGACTCCTTCACAGGTCGGACTGCGGCGGTGCGGTACCTAAACGCCTTTTCTTCCTCCGAAGAGGCGCGTGATCTGCTGTCCCTGCGTACTTTCCTGGAGGAACGGCTCTTCATCGGCGAGGCCTTAAAATGGTTTGCCGCTGCCGAGGAGCTCTACGTCGATCATCTTGACGCCCACCTTGCCTGCTTGGAAAAGAAGATCCGCCCGATCCTGAAGCAAGTCAGAGAGAATAACGCAGTTCTTACCCCTGCAAAACGCTTGCAATGGGGAGATGCTTTGCAAAACTGCTTCGCATCCGAAGAGATCTGCCTGCGGGAATGTCTGGAGGAACGCAACCGTATGGCGACCTATCGCCGCTGGGCGGAAGAGTTAAGAAAAAAGTCATAAAGAACGGGAAAAATGTTCTTGCAATCCTCTATAATGTGTGGTATACTAACGAAAATAGAGTTACCATTGCAAAAACTTCAGGGGGAAGTTTCGCTATGCTTCGCAAAACCATCGCAATTTTATTGCTTTTATGTTTCACAACGGCGGCTTTTTCGTCCTGCGCGGTTTCTTTTCAGGACCCGTTGGCGTTACAGGAAGACACGGAATCCGTACCCGTCTCCGTGGTGCTTCCGTCCGCCGGCAGAATGCCTGTGGCATCCTTGACGGTTTCCGGGGAGGAAAGCTCTGGGGAGATCTCCGCAGACGTTTCTGATGACGTCTCCACAGAGGTGATCGATCCTCGTTTTCCCATCCGTGATATTGAGCAGGAGGAGCTGGGCTCTCTGGATCTGTACGGCGATATCGACCTGAACGACCCGGAGGTAGCCTCCGCCGTTCAGCAGATCCGCGATCTTCTGGCAGGCTACGACAAAGAGATCTCCTTCTGTGCCTATTCCTTGGACGGCACCCGCGCCATCGCTTATAACTGCGAGGAGACCTATTTCTCCGCCTGCACCATCAAGGCGGGCTATATGCTGTATTGCTGTCTCGCCATCGAGCAGGGCATCGTCTCCGGCGACGATATCATGATCTATGAAAAGAAGTACGAGCACGGCGGATCCGGTGTGATCAAAAACGCCGAGTACGGAACGCCCTACACCATCAAGGAGCTGATCCGTCTCAGCCTGCGGTACAGCGATAACATTGCCTATAAGATGCTGGTGCATTATTTCGGCAAGGACGGCTATAACCAAATGGTGAAGGAGCTTGGCGTCAGCCGCCTCAAGCTCAGCTCCTCTACCTCCATCTCTTCCGTGTGGAACTACAACGCCACCGCAAAGGATCTCTGCATCATTTGGAGAGAACTTTATTTCTACTTCGCCTCCGAAACGGAAATGGCAAAGCTTTTCAAGAAAGCTACGACCAATACGCCCTACAATTACGCAACCAAGCTGATCGACGAGAAGTATTCCCACAAATCCGGGGATAAGTTCGCACCCAACCCCGTATATAACGATGCCGCCATCGTTTGGAAAAAGGACAACCCCTACGTGGTGGCCACGCTGAACGGCTCCGAAGGGGAAGAGCAGGACGAATACGTAGTGGGCACCATCGTCAAGCTGATCAACGATTACATTATGAACTGAGAGGTAAAACAAATGGCACTTTTGAAGACCGTAACCAAGGATTCCCTTATTTTCCACGTTTTTGATACCCGCGCCGAGGGCGGTGCCCTGGCGGCAAGAGAAGGAGCCGACGTGATCCGTCAGCTGCTTGCCAAGCAGGACAAGGTAAATATCATCTTCGCGGCAGCACCCTCTCAGAACGACACCCTGTCCGCTCTCCTTGCGGAGCAGGACATTGACTGGACCCGTGTCCGCGCATTCCATATGGACGAGTACGTAGGCTTTGGCAGGGAATGCCCCCAGAGCTTCGGTACTTATCTTTACGACCACGTCTTTGGCAAGCTTCCCTTTGGCGAGGTGTATTACATCAACGGCGCCGCCCCGGATCCCGAGGCAGAATGCGTCAGATACTCCAACCTGCTGACGGAATACCCCACGGACATCGTTTTCCTTGGCATCGGTGAGAACGCTCACATCGCCTTCAACGATCCCTGGATCGCAGACTTTAACGATCCCAAGCTGGTTAAGCTGGTTCCCCTGGACGAGGTCTGCCGCAACCAGCAGGTCCACGACGGCTGTTTCCCCACCTTGGACGACGTTCCCACCCACGCCTTTTCTTTGACCGTGCCCGCTCTGGTGAAGGCGAAGCACATGTTCTGTACCGTTCCCTGCGCCACCAAGGCAGAGGCCGTGTACCTCACCGCAACTGCACCCATCAACGAGGAGGTTCCCGCCACCGCAATGCGGAACCATCCCCACGCCGTGATGTATTGCGATAAGGAAAGCGGCGCAAAGCTTCTGTAAGAAGGGCAGCGGCGTTTCTGTCCGATCACACTATTAGGCATTCAGTTTTCTTTGGAGATGACAAGAACCTTTCTTTTTCAAAAGAAAGGTTCTTAAACTTATCATTATGGAGTTTCTCGTAGACCAAAAGCACGACGGCGTCCTCCTGCGTTCCTATCTGAAAGGAACCTGCGGCGTTTCCTCCCGTCTGTTGACACAACTGAAAAAACGCCCCGACGGCATCACCGTCAACGGAAACCACGTCACCGTGCGGTATATCCTCCGTGCAGGCGACCTCCTGCGGGTGGACGTGGACGACTCCGCTCCCCAGGATGCTTTCCCTCCCGTGGAGCTCCCCTTTACCATCCTCTACGAGGACGAGGATCTGCTCATCGTGGACAAGCCGCCCAATATGCCCACCCATCCCTCCGCAGGGCATAACGGCGACACCCTGGCCAACGGCTTGACCTGGCTGTTCGAAAAGCGGGGAGAGCCCTTCGTCTTCCGTCCTGTCAGCCGCCTGGACAGAAATACCAGCGGGATCCTCACTCTGG
The DNA here is from genome assembly GCA_015063885.1 of Oscillospiraceae bacterium. Lineage (GTDB taxonomy): Bacteria > Bacillota > Clostridia > Oscillospirales > CAG-382 > Coliplasma. The sequence goes on from SVTH01000004.1 coordinate 159,379, forward strand.
CAAAGAATCAATACGCCGCAGGCATCCTCTGCAAAGCCATGAAAGCCCGTCAGATCAAGAAAACCTACCTGGCCATAACGGAGGGCTTCCCGAAAGAAGACTGCGGTGTGGTGGAAACAGGGACCCGCAGACGGGAAGACTTTTTCGTTCTCCGCCGGGTCTGCGCTCTCCATGAGGAAGGCGCTTCCCTCACCGTTACGGAGTACCGTGTGGTGGAAAAATTTGCCCGCCACGCCTTGATCGAGCTCCATCCTCTCACGGGTCGTACCCACCAGATCCGGGTGCACCTGGCATATTTAGGCTGTCCCATTGTAGGCGACGACCTTTACGGCACCGCCAGCGAGCTGATTCCCCGTCACGCCCTCCACGCCGCCAAGGTGGAGCTGATCCACCCAACCACGGGTGAGCCTATGGTTTTTGAATCTCCTATGCCCGAGGATATGAAGTCCTTGTGCGATATTTTGTGAGAAATTTGTAACTCTTCGGGAGAATTTCTTGACAACGGTCGAAACTTGTGATACAGTGTAAGTGGAAACAGCAAGAGGGGAGGCTTTGCCGTGAAAAAATGGAACCGCCAACGGATCAAAAATCTGATCCGCCGTGTTTTGGAATTTTTCCTCAACCCCCGTTTGCTTTTGTGCTTCGGCATCGCCTGGTTCATCACCAACGGCTGGTCTTACGCCTTTGCCGCCATCGGCGTCTATTTGGATATCACCTGGCTGTACGTTATCGGCCTTTCCTGGATGACCTTCCTGTGGTTCCCCTTTACTCCGGAAAAGATCGTCACCCTGTTCATCACCATCGGACTTTTGCGGTGGCTGTTCCCCAAGGACCAAAAGACCCTTGCGGTGATCCTCCGAGAGCAGACCGCCTTGAAGGCTGCCATGGCAAAAGCAAAGCGGTCCCGCCGCCGTAAGAAAGTGATGAAATGGCTGGTGAAGGAGCTTCCCAAGCGCAGAGCCTTGCGAAAGCTGCAACAACAAAAATAAGTGCGTATCGGACCCCAAACCCGACACGCACTTTTCTTTTGTCTTGTAATTTGCTTATTTGACCAGCTGGATCACCAGTACGGCAATCAGGCAAGCCAGCATATACACGCCGATGATCAGCTGCGCCTTGCCCGAGGGCTTGGGCACGCGGATCCGCAGAATATAGCCGATACCGACCACCAGGAACGCCAAACGGAACAGCAAAGACAGCTGTCCCGCCAGCATGTGTACGATCACCAATACGGGGAACAGTACGGCAGAGAAGGGGATAGGAATACCGGTGAAGTGCTTCAGCTTCAGATCGGGGCTGTCCACAGCCGCCTCGGTGTTGAAGTTTGCAAGACGGGTAGCGCCGCAGATGCCGAAAAGCAGATACAGCAGAATGTCGATCACGCCGTTATAGCCCATCTGATAAGCGATGAAACAAGGAACGGCTCCGAAGCTGACCATATCACAAAGACTGTCCAGCTGAACGCCGTAAAAGCGGGACCGATTGGTAGCGGATGGATTGGCACGGGCGATGCGTCCGTCGGTTGCGTCGCAAAGTGCGGCAAAGCTCAAACAGAGCACGGTCAGGAAATAATTTCCGCTTGCTACCATAAAGCAAGCCAGAACTGCGCAGGAAAGCCCCGCCAGGGTGACGAAGTTCGCAGGGTTGTAATATCCGATCACAAATTTGTTTTTCATAGGTATGTATACCCCTTTTCTATTTGAATGAATGGAGGTCCTTCATTTCCCGAAACAGCTTGCAATAGCTTTCGTGCCTCTCTCGGGAAATACGACCCATTTCGACTTCTTCCAGGATCCGACAGCCGTCCTCGCAGGTGTGTCCGCAACGGGTGTAGCGGCACGTGCCCAAAAACGGCTCCATTTCGGGGAACAGCGTAGGCAGCTCCTCCCGCTCCAGCTTACAGTACATTTCCGTGTCCAACATGGTAAATCCGGGGGAGTCGGCAATGTACGTATCGTCTCCTACCCGATACAGGGTGGTGGCGCGGGTGGTGTTCTTGCCTCGCTGGATCTTTTCCGAAAGCTCACCAACCTCCGCTTGGAGCTCGGGGAACAGTCGATTCAAAAGCGTTGATTTTCCAACGCCGGAAGCGCCGCAGAATACCGAGATCTTTCCCTTCAGGTATTCGTAAAGCGCCTCGCTTCCCACGGCACCCTTTTCCGCCAGGAAGAACACGGGGTAGGGGGCACCGTGGAAGTGGGCGGAAATTTCTTCCGCTCCGCCCAGTTCCGATTTGGTAATGGCGATCGCTACGGGGATCTTGGATTTTTCCGCGATCACCGTCAGCTTATCCAAGGTGTAGGGGGCAGGCTTGGGAGAGGTTGCGGCGATCACCAACACCAAAAGTCCGATGTTGGCAATGGGGGGACGTACAAGACTGTTGATCCTGGGATCCACCTCGCGGATAAATCCCGTCTCGTCGCCGTTGTCCTCCACCGTAACCCGGTCGCCTGCCATCAGCTTCAAGCCGTTTTTGCGGATCTTCGCAGCACCTCTGCAAAGGAAGATCCCCTCTTCCGTTTCTACTTGGTAAAGCCCGTTCTTACCGCCCAACACCAATGCGTGCTCACGAAGCTTCATAGTTCACACACACCAATTGCAGCGTGTCCTCTGCGGTAGGATCGGAGCCCTGGGGAATGCTTTGGAAGATCACCATGGTATTTTCGTTGATCTTCGTGCCCGGGTAAGCCCCCATAGTCTCCAGACGGATCATCAGCTCCACCATATCCGTAAAGCCAAGGTAAGAGCTGTCGCCTGCCGGGACACCGTCGTAGATCACGTAGGTGTAAGGGATCTTCGCCGCATCCAAATAGGTGATCGCGGCGATCATAGCTCCCATCCTGAATTCGGGTAACCCCTGCATCTTCGTACTCACCGTCAGCTGTACCACGGTATTGCGGGGAGAGACCTTGTCCTTGACGATGGACTGGGAGATCACCGTGTTATCTCCGTACAAGCTGGGAGATTCAATGATCTCCACCTTGTAAAGGGCGTATTCGCAGATCTTCTGCGCATATACGGGATCCAAGCCCTTGCAATCGGGCATAGGTGCCGTAGTGGCGGAATCCTTTCTGGTACAGACGTAAAGGATAATAGTGTCACCGGGGTTGTAAGGCTCGCCTGGAGCGGGATAGGAACGGGTGATCTGGTTATCGAACAGAACGTTGTACTTGGGATCCGTTTCCTCCGCAAACTCAATGGAGGAGCCGTCAATACCGTAGTTGTTGGTCAAGCGCACCTTGGCATCCGCCCGCAGGAATCCGATGACGTCGGGCATGGTCTTGGTGGTCTCAATACGGTTGATGACGATGGAGGTGAAATAGAAGGTAGGCTTTCCTTCGGAATCCTCGGCCTTCTTGGTGGTATTGCTCTTAGGCTCCGTGGAAATGATCTCTCCGTTGGCGAAGCCGGGGTTATAGGAATAGCTGATTGCCCCGGGAGCGATCTCAAAGGTGGCTCCGTAGGAACCGTTCTGCAAACGGGAGATCAGCTCGCTGTCGTATTCCTTACCCACCAGGTTGGGGAAGACGGCTGTGACGGTGCTCTCCTCTGCAAAGAACAGGGATTTCACAAAAGTGACGCCCATCATAATACCCAGCACCAGCGCAACCAACAAGAAGGGGAAGAAGATACCCGCAATGATGGGGAAGACGGTAACGCTGTGGGTACGTCTTTTCTTTTTACGCTTCTTTTTCTTCTTTTGGGCCTTTTGCTTGGCTTTCTGCTGCTTCTTCTCTTCCTCAAGCTGCTTTTTCTTTTGTTCCAGCTCTTTGTCGGAGGCGGTAGCCTTATCCAGGGAACGAACCATTTCGTCGTCTCCGTAGGGCTTGATCTCCGCGGTATCGATCATATCGATGGAGACCACGCTGGTGTCACCGATAGCGGCACCGTTCTCCCCGGAAAGGGAGAAGATCACCTCGGGATTTCTCAGCACCCATTCAATAGCCTTGGACATGGAGTGCGCGGAACGGAACCGTCCTGCGGTATCCTTGGTCAAGGCCTTCCGAATGATCTGGGAAACTCCCACGGGAATAGCAAGCACCAGGTCTCTGGGATTGGGCGGCTCGTCGTTTACCTGCATAGCGGCAACCGCCATAGGGCTGTCCGCCTTGAAGGGCAGCGTTCCCGTCACAGCCTCAAAGAGCATAATGCCCACGGAATACAGATCGGAATAAGCGCCGGTCTCTTTTCCGCTTGCCTGCTCGGGGGAGATATAATATACGGTTCCCACCGCTTTGTCCCCGGAAATGGCGGCGGAAGTGGGGATCTTGGCGATGCCGAAGTCCATCACCTTGATCTCGCCGTTTTTCTGCAAAATAATGTTCTGGGGCTTGATATCCCTGTGGATGACCCCTTTGCTGTGGGCGTGCTCCAAGGCGCGCAGAACCTGCAAAACGTAGATACAGGCCTCGTTCCAGGGCAAAGCGCCCTTGTTGTCCAGATACTCCCGCAAAGTGATACCGTCCAGGTATTCCATAACGATATACTTCATATCGGGGTAAATGGCAACGTCGTAAATGTTGACGATATTTTTATGGGAAAGCATTGCCACCGCCTTGGATTCGTCAATAAAGCGGTTCTCGGCCTGCTCGTTGCCGTTATACTCGTCGTTGAGGATCTTAATGGCAACCACACGGTTCATCACCAGGTCCTGTGCACGCAAAACGCAAGCCATGCCGCCGATGCCCACAAGTCCCAGGATCTTATACCGTTTGTCAAGAATCTTGCCGATAAAATTGCTGTAATCGTTCATCCGATCCCAACCCTTCCTTTCATCGTTCTGTCCCCAAAAGGACTGCCGTTATGTTGTCGCTTCCGCCGTAGAAATTGGCGCGGCGGATCATTTCCCCAAGGCGTGTCCGATAGCCGGCAGGCCGCTTTTTGCCGTTGTAGCTTCCGTCTGCAAGAACGGCAAGCTCCTCGGCGGGGATCATATTGTAAAGACCGTCGGAGCAAAGAAGCAAACGGTCAAAGGCGGGAATGGGATACAGATCGCACTCCACCTCCTCGTTTACACCCAACGCGCGGAGAATGATGTTGCGGTTGGGATGTGTGGCCGCCTCCTCGGGGGAGACCAGCCCCTTGTCCAACAGATATTGGATAAAGGAGTTATCCTTGGTGACCTGGGTAAACTCGCCGTCCTTTTGGAGATACAAACGGCTGTCTCCCACGTTCACCGCAAAATTCCCTGCGTCACAAAGGAGTACCGCCACCAAGGTGGTGCCCATGCCCTCCAGATCGCTGTCCTCCGCCGCTTTGCGGTAGACCTCGGTGTTGGCGTCGTTCACCGCCTGGGTGAGAAGATCCTCCACGGCCTGCCCGTCGGCGGGGGGATCCTTGGCGAAGCCGTCCCGCACGGTGTTGCAGAAGCCCCGCACAGCCGTCTCGCTGGCAACGTTTCCGCCCCTGGCGCCGCCCATACCGTCACAGACCACGGCAAGAAGGTACTCGCCCTTGGTCACGGTGGCAAAGCTGTCCTGGTTGTTCTTCCGCTTGACCCCGATATCCGTTTTTCCGTAGCATTTCATGGAGCCGTCACTCCTTTCCCCAAAGAATCATTTACAGTCCGTCTCTTTGTGCTCTCAGCTGTCCGCAGGAGGCGTCGATATCTCCGCCCAGCTTTCTGCGTACCGTAGTGCTGACCTTATACTTGTTTTCCGTGATCTCCGTGAAAGCCGCAATGGCTTCCTTGCCGCTCTTTTGGAAATCCCGCTCCTTGATGGGATTCACGGGGATGAGATTCAAGTGCGCCAAGCGTCCCTTCAAAAGCTTACCCAAAAGATGGGCGTCCTCCGGGGTGTCGTTCACCCCTGCGATCAGAGCGTACTCGTAGGAGATCCTGCGCCCCGTAGCCTTGGTGTAGCGGTCGCAGGCCGCCATCAGCTCGTCCACACTGTATTTCCTGGCGATCGGCATGATCTCCTTTCGCTTTTCGTCCGTGGCGGCGTGGAGGGACACCGAAAGGGTGATCTGCAGATTTTCCTTTGCCAGATCGTCCATACGGTCCACCAATCCGCAGGTGGAGAGGGAAATATGCCGCATCCCGATGTTCAACCCTTTTTCCAGATTGACCAAACGCAGAAACTTCAACACGTTGTCGTAGTTATCCAAAGGCTCTCCCATGCCCATGAGCACCACGTTGGAGACCTCTTCTCCCGTTTCTCTCTGGGCGCACAGGATCTGCAGCAGCATCTCTGAGGGGCGCAGGGAACGCTTCAGCCCCGCCTTGGTGGAGGCGCAGAAGGCACATCCCATACGGCATCCCACCTGAGTGGAGATACACAGAGTATTGCCGTGCTTATAGCGCATAAACACGCTTTCCACCGCTTCGCCGTCCTGCAAGCCGAAGAGGAACTTCACCGTTCCGTCCAGCTTGGAGACCAGCATCCGCTCGGTGGTCATAGCGGGGATCTCCGCCGTCTCCTCAAGCCTTGCGATCAAGCTCTTGGGGAGGTTGGTGATCTGCGAGAACTCCCTTGCCCCACGGTAAAGACCCTCAAAGATCTGCTTCCCGCGGAACTTCTTTTCTCCTATTTCCAATGCAAAGGCTTCCAGCTCCTCGGGGAACATGGAAAGCACGTCAACTTTTGCCATGGGTCCTCACCAGCCTTGCGGCGTAAAATCCTTCCGTCCCGCCGTGAATGGGGAGCCAGGTGTGCTCCTCCTCCAAAACGAAATCGGTATTTCCATCCAGGAAGTCTTTCACGACCTCCTCGTTTTCTTTCTTATTCAAAGTACAGGTGGAGTATACCAGGCATCCGCCTTCCTTCACGTAAGAGGAAGCCGCCGCCAGGATCTCCCGCTGAGTGGTATACAGCCCCGCAAATTCTGCGGGATCCTTGTATCGGATCTCGGGCTTTGCGCCCACCACTCCCAGCCCGGAGCAGGGAACGTCGCAGATCACCTTGTCTGCAAGACCCTCCAACGAAGGATCCGCCTTCCTGCCGTCGTGCTGTTTGGTTTCAATAATATCAATGCCCAACCGCTTGGCGCTTTTTTCGATCAAGGGAAGCTTGTTCCCGTGAAGATCCATGGAGAGGATCCGCCCGGCGTTTTCCATATCCATGGCAGCGCCCAAGGATTTCCCTCCGGGGCAGGCGCAAACGTCAATGACGAAGTCTCCCGCCTTGGCGCCCAAAAGCTTCACCGCCATCTGTGAGCCGTAGCCCTGTACGAAATACGTCCCGTGGGCCAAGCCCTTCACGGCGTCGGCCTGGTTTTCCTCCACGGTCACCATGGTGCCCTCCGCCACAGCGGAAAGGCTTTCCGCCAACTCTTTCGGATCCGCCTTCAAGGGATTCACCCGCAAATGAAGGGGCTGTCTCTTACAGAAGCCTTCCATAATGGCGTCCGCCTCCAAAGGATATTGCTCCTTCAGCAGGGAAGCCACCCCGTCTCCAAAGGAATAACGGATCTCTCCGGGAGCGGACTCCAAAGAAGCTCGGGCACCTTCCTTCTCCCTGCAAAGGGAGCGGAGCACTGCGTTGGCAAATCCTGCCCGCTTTTCTCCGCAGAACCGTTTTGCCAGCTTCACCGTCTCGTTACAGGCGGCGCTGTCGGGGACGCGGTCCATATAGAATAATTGGTAAGCTCCCATCCGCAGCAAGAGCAGCAGATCGCCCTCGGGAGGCTTTTTTGCGTAAAGCCCGATGAGGTGATCCAGCGCCCGTCGGGTCTCCAACACGCCCATCACCAAGGCCGTGGCGAATCCATTGTCCACGGGGGACAGGTCCCTGAGCCTTGCGACGGCAAGATTGGAGAAGGCACCGTCCTTTTCCACCCGCTTCAGCGCTTCAAACGCCGCGGTTCTCGCCACGTCAGCCATTGAAACGGAATCCTTCCTTGTTCTGCAGTCCGTTCAAAAAGCTTGCCGCATCCATCCGCTTCTTGCCCTCGGGCTGTAAAGCGGTGATGATCACACTGCCTTCCTTGCAGGCGACCTCGATGCCGTCCTTCCCTGCGGAAAGCACTTCACCGGGAACGCCTTTGCCGGTACCGACGCGGGATTCATGGAGCTTCACACGCTTACCCTCCAACGTACAGTACGCAGAAGGCACAGGTGCCAGCCCGCGGATACGGTTGTGAGTCTGCTCCGCCGTCTCCTCAAAGGAAACGTACAGATCCTCTCCCGTGATCTTTTCCGCATAGCAGGTGTCCCCCTCTTGCTTCACACGGGGAACCTCGCCCTTCTTTGTCAGCTCCAGATATTCCATCAGCGCCTCGGCGCCAAGCCTTGCCATTTCATCGTGGTATTCTCCCGCCGTCATGGTATGGGAGATGGGGAGCTCCTTCTGCAGGATGATATCCCCGGTGTCGATCCCCTCGTCCATGTACATCATGGTCACGCCGCCCACCTTGTCGCCGTTCATCACGGCACGCTGGATGGGAGCCGCCCCACGCCATGCGGGGAGCAGGGAAGCGTGGATGCAAATACATCCCATAGGGGGCAGATCCAGAATATTCTTCGGCAGGATCTTACCATAGGCCGCCACCACGAAAACGTCTGCGCCCACTTCCCGCAGCATGTCCTCCGCCTCTTGGGTGCGCATGGAATTGGGGGTCTCTACCCGCAATCCCGCGGACAAGGCGTATGCCTTCACCTCGGAGGGAGTCATCACGTATTTTCTGCCCTTGGGCTTATCGGGCTGGGTGATTACCAAAGGAACCTCATAACCGGCCTGCACCAAAGCTTCCAAAGCCGTTTTTGCAAACTCGGGGGTCCCCATAAAAACGATCTTCACGCAGTTTACTCCTCGTCTTCTTCCATTTCCTCGGGGGTGAGCATCCGCTCCGCCTTATCAATATACAAAACGCCGTCCAGATGATCGATCTCGTGGCAGAAGGCTCTTGCCAACAGTCCCTCGCCTCGGATCGTAAAGGGCTCACCGTTACGGTCCGTCGCCTTCACCGTCACGATGTTGGGACGGGTAACGATCCCAACCTCGTCGGGAACGGAAAGACAGCCTTCTTCTCCCGTCTGCTCCCCTTCGGTGGCAACGATCTCGGGGTTGATCAGCTCGATCAGGCCTTCCCCGATGTCGATCACCACGATCCGCCGCAGGATCCCCACCTGGGGTGCGGCAAGCCCCACACCGTTGGCGGCCTGCATGGTCTCGTACATATCGTCCAGCAGGGTCAAGGTTCTGGGGGTGATCTTATCCACGAGACGGCACTTCTTACGAAGCACCTCGTCCTCTTGGGTCACAATATTCAAAATAGCCATGGATCTCGTCTTCCTTCCTTAAATAACGGTGGGGTTTGCGTCCGCATCCAATCGGACGTTCTTGGGGCATTTCGCCAGCCCCGCCTCGTATACCTCTCCGAAGAAGCCGCGGGTAACGGCGTTGTCGGAGTATTTCACAATGATCTTTTGGCGGAACCTTCCGCCGATCTTATAAATGCCTCCCGGATGAGGTCCGAACTTCTGGATCCTCAGATCGGGATATTTGCTTGCCTTGATCTGCTCGAACAGGGTGTCAAACCCTTGGGCAAAGGCGGCACATTCCTTTTCCGTGGGAGCGGAAAAGCCGAACACCATCACCGAGCAGAAGGGCGGGAACACCACCGATCTTCTCAGCGCGATCTCGGAGCTGTAAAAAGCCTCGTAGTCCTGCTCTGCCGCCAGATTCAGGATCTCGTTGTCGGGGTTATAGGTCTGCAATACCGCAAGCCCATTGTCCCCGCTTCTTCCCGCACGGCCCACCAGCTGGGTCACCAGAGAGAAGGTCCTCTCTCCCGCACGGAAATCGTTCTGATACAGAGAGCTGTCCACGGAGATCACACCCACCAGCTCCACGGCAGGGAAGTCAAACCCCTTAGAGACCATCTGGGTTCCAAAGAGCACGTCCGCCTCCCGATTCCCGAAAGACTCCAAGATCCGATCGTAGGAAAGCTTTTCCGTGGTGGTGTCCGCATCCATACGGATGGTGCGCAGGGCGGGGAAGCGGCTCTCCAGCTCGTCCTGGAGCTTCTGCGTCCCGAACCCGAAATGGTTGATGTGCTTGCTTCCGCATTCGTCACATTGATCGGGCACCTTGCAAATATATCCGCAGTAATGGCAGGCCAGCCAGCCGTCGCCCATTCTGTCCCCATCGTACTTATGATAGGTCAGGGACACCGAGCAATGGGGGCAGGCGTACACCTTCCCGCAGGAATGGCAGGAGGTGTGGGAGTGATACCCTCTGCGGTTCACGAACAAAATAGATTGCTTTTCTTTCGCCGCCGTGCGGAGCATCTCCGCCTCCAAACGGCTTCCAATGAGCTTTTCGGGGAACACCTTGCCGTCGTTCCGCAGGTCCTCGATCAGCACCCGGGGAAGCTTGGCGTTGCCGTAACGCTTGGTGAGCTTGATCAGGGTATACACCCCGGTCATGGCCTTGTAGAAGCTTTCCACGGAAGGCGTAGCAGAAGCCAGCAACAGCAAGCCCTTGCTTTTCGCACAGCGGAACCGGGCGATATCCCTGGCGTGATACTTGGGAGAAAGCTCGCTTTTATACGTGCCCTCCTGCTCCTCGTCAATGACGATCAGCCCAAGATTCTCCAAAGGAGAGAACACGGCACTGCGGGTGCCCAAAACCACCTTGACCTTCCCCTCCCGCATGGCACGGAAGGCGTCCAACCGTTCTCCCACGGAGAGCATGGAATGGATCACCGCCAGCTCCTTGCCGAAGACTCTGCGGTAATTGCCCATGGCCTGGGCGGTAAGCCCGATCTCGGGAAGAAGTACGATGGCGGTCTGCCCTTTGGCAAGAACGTGCTTCACCGTTTCGGTGATCACCTTGGTCTTACCGCTTCCCGTCACGCCGTACAGCAATGCCGCCTTGGGGTCGGGATCATCGGAGAGGGTCTTCAGGGTGTCCACGGCGGATTGCTGCTCCTCGGAAAGGACGGTCACCGTTTCTGCAGCGGGGATCTCCTCTTCGGTATATTCTCTCCGGTTTACACGGATCTCTTCACGCCGCACGATCCCTTTTCGCACCAAGGCGGAGACCACGGAGGAGGAGATCCCTCCGATCTCGCTGACCTCCCGCATGGTGGCGCAGGGATAGTGGGTCAAAAGCTCCACCAGCACCTTTTGCTTTTCCGTCAGTCCGCTTTCGCTTTCCAGCAGGGCGAACACTTCCTCCGCCTCGCCGCACAGCTTCAGCACCGTAACGGTCTTTTCGTTCATCTGCTTGCGCACACGGGTCTTTTTTTCCAAAAGCCCGAGATTGCACAGAGATTCCAGCATCTTCTCCGCCTCGTCCCCAAACTCCTCAAGGAGCTTGCGGCGGGTGGATTCCTTTTCCGTACGTACCTTGCGGTACAGCAGATAGGCCGCCTGGTTCATCTCCTCGGGAGGCTCTTTTTCCGTCACGGTGTAAAAGACCTCCGTGTCCAGATTCACCCCCGGGGGAAGCATGGTACGGAACGCCTGCCCAAAGGAGCAGTAGAACCGTTCCTTCATAAAACGGCAAAGCTCCGTGAATTCCTCGGGAATATCAAAGGGATAATCCAATACGGAAAGCACGGACTTGATCCTGGCGTATCCGCTCTCCTGGGAGAAACGGACCGCCACGGCGGAGACCTGCTTGTTGGAAACGCCGAAAGGAACTACCAACAGCGTGCCCTTCCGCACACGTCCGCGGAGCTCGGGGGGCAGGAAATAGCTGTATTCCCGATCAAGCCGATAGCTCGCGTCCAAAATGTGTACGGAAACGTACGCTTTTTCCATAACCTTTAGTTGTCCTTTTCGTTGATAGAATACTCGCCGTCGGCGATCTTATGCAAAGCGATGGAAACGGGCTTGCGCACCTCGTAGGAAGCGAAGGAATCCTTGATAGGACAATCGGAATCCTTATGCTTCTCCGCAAACTCACGCTCCTCAATCATCTTGTCGGTTACGTGGCGTGCGCACTTTGCGGAAGCGATCACCAAACGGTAGCGGTTGATCTCACCGCCGGTCAATTGCTGAATAGAAGGGTACAACATAATCTTTATCTGCCTTTCATGAATAATCAAAAATCACTCTGCCGACTTATGGGTCAGCTTTTCTTCCAACACGGAGGTTTCCTCCGCACAGCATATAATATGCTCGCTGTCGGTGATCAAAACCGACCTGGTCTTTTTTCCGCCGGAAACGTCGATCATTCTGCCTGCATTCTTGGCATCCTGCACCAACCGTCTCACCGGCAGGGAATCGGGGCTGACCAAAGCCACCAAGCGGGAAGCGTTGATGTAATTGCCTCCCCCCAAGGAGATCAGTTCCAACCTGTTTCCCTCCTCTTACTCAATGTTCTGGATCTGCTCGCGGATCTTCTCCACGGCGCTCTTCGCTTCGATAACCAGCTTGGCAAAGGAGGTATCGTTGGATTTGGAGCCGATGGTATTGCATTCGCGGTTGATCTCCTGCACCAGGAAATCCAGCTTTCTGCCCACGGGGATCTCCTCCTCCAGCATACTGCGGAACTGCTTGAAGTGGCTGTCCAATCTGGCAAGCTCCTCGCTGATGTCCGCCTTATCGGCAAACACCGCACACTCCGTCAGCAAACGGGATTCATCTGCGGGAACGTTCCCTAAGATCTCCCGAATACGGTTCTGCATCCTGGCGTTGCTTTCCGCCACCACCTGGGGTGCACGGGTCACCAGCTCCTCGCGGATGGCTTCCAGGGTGGACAGATGGTTCAGCACGTCCGCCGCCATCTTCTGCCCCTCGGCCTTGCGCATCTCCATAAAGATCTCAAAGGCCTTTTGGGCAACAGGCTCCACGGAAGCCCAAACCTCGTCCATATCCTCGTCTGCCTTCACCTGAGAGAAGATATCGGGCTTGTTTGCCACCGTCTGTACGGTGACCTCGCCGCCCAATCCGTATTCCTGCTGGATCTTCCGCAGCAGATGGATATAGCTTTCCAGATATTCCTTGTTCACGTTCAGCTGGGTCTTCTCGCCGTTCAGATTCTCCACGGTGAGGTAGATATCCACCTTCCCGCGGGAAATATACGTGGAGGCCAGGGACTTCAGCTTTTCCTCCAGGGCGTTGTAAAGGCGCCCCGTCTTGATGTTGGCATCGATGTAACGGCTGTTGACGGATTTGACCTCCACCAGGATGTCACGTCCGTCCACCACCTCACGGCATCTGCCGTAGCCGGTCATGCTTTTAACCATGTTCAAACTCCAAATTTCTCAAATAATCTCAACGCTTACGGATACGGTTCTTGATCTTCACGATGTAAAACACCGCCAACCGCCCGATGGCGAAATCGTAAAGGATAAACGCCAGATTCCCCAAAAGGAACAAGGCCTTGCCCAAAGAGCCCCAATCGGAGCCCAGCCCCAAAAGTCCTTCGGTGATCCACAGGATCAACGCCAAAAACACGTTGAACAGAATCAGCTTCGCCATGTACTGCATCACCTTGGGACGGATCTTATCCAGGTACACCTTCAAAACGGGGTAGTACCCCACGAAGGCCGCAAACACCACCGATGCCGTTTTGGGGAATAACAGCACCGAAAGCAGGGAAGACGCCAAATACACCCCAAAGGCCTTGCCGTTTCCCAGCTCGATCACGGCGACCATCACCGCAAGCGCCGCCAGCGCCGCGGCGGAAAGATCCAAAAGCTCCACCATGGAGCCCAAAAACAGGATCACCACTGCCAAAGCGGAAAGCATTCCCGCCAAAGCCACCTGTTTGCTTTTTTTGCCCATGTAAACGCCTTCTCTCACGGGTTATCTGCAGCCGTTGCACAGACAGTTCAGACACATCATTGCCTGGCAGAGGTCGCACACGTCACAGGAAGCCTGCTGGGTACCGTACCCGCCGTAAGGGCTCTGAGCCGCACTGCTGTTCATCCGCTGCTGGAAGGCGCGGTATTCGTTGTTATAGGGATCCATTCTGCAGGCCGTTTCGATCTCGCTTCTGGCGTCCTGCACCCATCCGTTGCGGTAGAGCACCACGCCCTTCAGAAAATGCCATTCCGCCGTCCGCTCTCCCACGGGGATGCGGTTCAGCAGGATCTCCGCCTCGTTGGCTCTGCCTGCGTTGATAAGCTGACGGACTCTGCCCAGCTCCCCCGCTCCCGCGTTTCCGCCGGAATAGGAGCTTCCCGAGGAACCGCCGGAGGAGCCTCCTCCGGAACGAAGCTTCTGGATCTCGCTGTAGGCCTCGTTGATCTCCTTCATCTTGTCAGCCGCAAGGTTGGCAAGGGGGTTGTCTGCGTAATTGTCGGGATGGTATTGCTTTACCAGCGCTCTGTATGCTTTTTTGATCTCGTCGTCCGTCGCATTGGACGAAACGCCGAGTACCTTGTAAGGATCGGACATCTCTTAATTTCCTTTCGTGGTGGTTCTGTTTTGTCTGCGCTCCTCCACCTGCTTCACGGCTTCTCTGCCGCCGAGATCGCAGATGTTGAACACGATGCGGTTCAACCCCGTCAGGGTAGGTCCGCAGGCAAGTGCGTAGGAATGGGAAAAAACGTTCATGCTGTCGATCAGGGTCTGTCGGATCTCCCCTGCGTGGGCTTCCACCCCCTGGGCGGAGCCGTACTTTTGCAGGAAGGGATTGTAATTCCCCGTCATCGCATCCTTCTCGAAATCGTCGTAGGCGTCGATGAGGTAGATAAACCGCCCCACGTGGTAGCCGCATTGCTCCGCCACCGCCTTGTTGGTGCCCTCCAGCCCGTAAGCCGTCAGCGCCTTCATCAGCCTGCCGAAGCAATCCGCCGCCCGATCGGGAGAATCGCATCCTTCCGCCTCCAGGCGATGAAGCTCCTCGATGGGAATGCGGATCATTTCCTCCATCTCGGGGAAGGCCTTGCATTTTTTCTTCATTCGGCGGAAGAAGGGGAGCAGCATCCTCTTGCCCAGTCGCTTCAGGCCCTTGCCGTCCAGCACGTCGTCCTCCAGCTTGTAATAGCTGAACAGACCGAAAGCGTTGGCGGTGTATGCAAAGACGTTGTCACAGCAGACCGTAGGCTTTTTCTTCAGACTGTATGGACAGCGCTTCTTTTCCACCGTCACGCCGTCCTCCGTCAGGGAGAGACGCAATACGGCGAGAAACGTGAAATCATAGTTGAGCAAAAACCGTGAAAAATGGGTGAGATGCTTGCCGCTGTAACGGCACAGCCCGCAGTAAACGGCACTGTAAAAATCCGCTTCCTTGACCAGTAACTCACTTTTCACGGGTCTTATGTAGCCGAACACCCGCATTCCTCCTATCATAATGTGTTATTATAGCACAAAAAAATCAAAAAGGCAATATATAATGAAGAAAAATTGTTTTTTCATCTTTGTATTTTCTGAAAATTTTCTAAAAAAGTTTTGCAAAAAAGAAGTATTCTGCAAATTTTTTGCGTATATCTGCGAAGGAAAAGGAAATAAAGTGCATTTTCGGAGGCGAGGTTTGAAAAAGGGATCCTTTTTCAAATATCATGATCGCCCGCCCGGGCGGGCTACGAAAGGAATGGTCAGAAGCATGAAAGAAGTTACCCTTCGCCGGGAGGAGCAATTCCTCTGTGACAAAGCATTTTTCTCCAAGGATACCGCGGGCAGATTGTTCCCCGTGGAGCCTTGTCCCGTCCGTACGGAATTTCAGCGGGACCGTGACCGTATCACCCATTGCAAGAGCTTCCGCCGTCTGATGCATAAGATGCAGGTGTTTCTTGCCCCCGAGGGAGATCACTACCGCACCCGTCTCACCCATACCCTGGAGGTCACCCAGATCGCCCGTACCCTTGCCCGTGCCTTGTGTCTCAACGAGGATCTTACGGAGGCGGGAGCTTTGGGACACGACCTGGGGCATACCCCCTTCGGCCATTCCGGAGAGCGTGCCTTGGACGAGATCTGCGACGGCGGCTTCCGCCATTACGAGCAGAGCCTCCGCGTGGTGGATAAGCTGGAAAAGAACGGCGAGGGCCTGAACCTGACGAAAGAGGTCAGAGACGCCATCGTGAACCATTCCGGCTCGGGCAATCCCTCCACCTGCGAGGGTAAGCTCCTGCTGTACGCCGACCGCATCGCCTATATCAACCACGATATCGACGACGCCTGCCGTGCGGGGATCCTGACCAACGACGATATCCCTTCCTACATCAGCGACGTGCTGGGCAAGACCCACAGCGACCGCATCACCACTCTGGTGTCCGCCGTCATTGATCACGGGGTGGAAAACGGTATCGGTATGAACGAGCCCTACGGCAGTCTGATGAACGATCTGCGCACCTTTATGTTCCAGCGGGTGTATACCCACCCCATCGCCAAGAGCGAGGACGACAAGGTCATGCAGATGATCGACTTTTTGTACACCCACTTCTGCCGCAATCCCGACGGAATTCCTGCGGAATACCGTAAGTATATCGAGGCCGACGGCGTCGGCCGCGTGGTGGCGGACTACATAGCGGGGATGACCGACCGCTTTGCCATCGGTTGTTTTGAGGAACTGTTCGTTCCCAGAGTATGGAGTTATAAGTAATGGCTTTTTCCAAACCTTTTCTCGAAGAGGTCAAAAGAAGAAATCATATCACCGACGTGATCTCACGCTTCGTGCCCCTTAAGCGGGCGGGGTCCAACATGGTTGGATGCTGTCCCTTCCACAGCGAGAAAACGCCTTCCTTCACCGTCTTTTCCGGTACGGAAAGCTACTATTGCTTCGGATGCGGGGCGGGCGGCGACGTGATCACTTTCGTCATGCAATCCGAGGGGCTGGAGTACCGCGAGGCGGTGGAGCAGCTTGCCAAAATGGCGGGCATCCCCATGGAGGAGGATCCCTACGAGCGGAAGGCGGACCAAGGCCCTCAGGTGAAAAAAGACCGCCTGTTTGCCTTGAACAAGGCCGCCGCCAGGTTCTTCTACGCCAAATTGCAGTCTCCCGAGGGCGCCTACGCCAGGGAATACCTGCAAAAGCGCCGTTTCTCGGATACTACCGTGCGCCGTTTCGGCATCGGATTCGCCCCGGATAAATGGGATTCCCTGTGTTATCACCTCCGCAAGGAGGGCTACACCGACGAGGAGATCACCGTTGCCTTCCTGGGACGTAAGGGCAAGAACGGCAAGATGTACGACCTGTTCCGCAACCGTTTGATGTTCCCTATTTTCGACCTTACCGGGGAAGTGGTGGCCTTCTCGGGCAGAAGACTGAACGAGGAGGACGAGCGGAAGTACGTCAACACCTCCGATACCCCCGTGTTCAAAAAGAGCCGCATCCTGTTCGGCTTGAACTTTGCCAAGAACGAATCGGAAAACGGCCTGATCCTTTGCGAGGGGGCTCCCGACTGTATCGCCATGCACCAGGCAGGCTTCGGCAACGCCATCGCCACCCTGGGCACCGCCATTACCGGGGAGCATGCCCGCACCCTTTCCCGCTTCACCAAAATGGTCTACTTGGCCTACGATATCGACAAAGCGGGCCGCAAGGCCACCATGCGGGGCATCGAGCTTCTCAACCAGGTGGGAGTGGATACCAAGATCATCCACCTGGGAGAGGGAGATTCCAAGGACCCCGACGAATTCATCAAGAACCACGGTGCGGAGGCCTTCCGTGCCAAGCTTTCCGGCTCCCAAGGGCAGATCGACTACCGCATCGGAGAGATCCTCTCCCGCTTCGATCTTTCCGTTCCCGACGAAAAACTCCGTTGCAGTCACGAAATGGCGGAATACGTTGCCACCATCGGCAACCGCCTGGAGCGGGAGATCTACGCTTCCCGTGCGGCAGAAAAGCTGGGGCTTTCCCCGGAATCCCTCCGCAACGAGGCGGAAAACAAACGCAGAACCATGGAAAAGAACGCCAAAAAGCAGGAGCACAGCAAGATCACCAGGGACGCTACCGGTTACGGGGACCAAGTGAATACGGACAAGCTCCGCTTCTCCTCGGAGGCACCTCACGAGGAGGCCGTTTTGGGCATCCTTCTTCTGCACCCCGAATTGGGCAAGGAGCTCGCCCCCCTGTTGGAGCCGGAGGACTTTGCCACCTCCTTCAACCGAAAGCTGTGGGAGCTGTTCCGTACCGACTTTGCAGCGGGGATTGACCCGGAGCTTACCGCAGACGGCAGTCTGTCTCCCCGTGAGATCGGCGCCGCAGAGGGCTACCGTGCCGCCCGTGCCACCTTGGGGAGCAACGACGGGGACACCCTGCGTTCCCATATAGATACCCTGAAGGACCTTCGTTCCCGCAGGGAATACGACGGAAGAGTCAAGGAGGATCCCGGTGCTTTACGGGAATACCTGGCCCTTCTGCGCAAGCAAAATCAGAATAAAAATTCCGAATGAAAAGGAAAAGGATATATGAGAGAAGACTTTTTTACTCCCGAACAGCTGGAAACGGCAAAAGAAAAAGGGATGCTGAAGCCCGCGGCGGTTTTGACGTCCTTGGAGGATACCGACGTTTCCGTGGCTACCCTCATCGAGGTCTGTGATTTCTTGGACCGCAAGGGCATCGAGATCACCAACAGCTTGTCCGGCGCAGGCTTCGAACTGCAGGAGGACGAGATGTTCGAGGACGACGTGGTGGAAGAGAGCAGCGAGGACGTGGAAGCTCTGCTTTCCCAGGAGGGCGTTTCCATCGACGACCCCGTGCGTATGTACTTAAAAGAGATCGGTAAGGTCCCCCTGCTTTCCGCAGAGGAGGAGCTGGGTCTTGCCGAGAAGATGGCCCAGGGCGACGTGAAGGCAAAGCAGCAATTGGTGGAGGCGAACCTCCGTCTGGTGGTCAGCATTGCCAAACGTTATGTAAACCGCGGTATGTTCTTCCTGGATCTGATCCAGGAGGGCAATCTTGGTCTGATGAAGGCCGTGGAAAAGTTCGACTACGGCAAAGGCTATAAGTTCTCTACCTACGCCACCTGGTGGATCCGCCAGGCCATCACCCGTGCCATCGCGGACCAGGCGAGAACCATCCGTATCCCCGTGCACATGGTGGAGACCATCAACCGCGTGCTCCGTATCTCCCGCCAGCTGTTGCAGGAAAACGGCAGAGACGCCTCCGAGGAGGAGATCGCCGCAGAGCTGAATATGCCCGTGGAAAAGGTGCGCGAGATCTTGAAGATCGCTCAGGAGCCCGTTTCCCTGGAAATGCCCATCGGCGAGGAGGAGGACAGCCATCTCGGCGACTTCATTGCCGACGACAACACCATGGCTCCCGCAGAGGCGGCTTCCTATACCATGCTCCGTGAGCATCTGCTGGAGGTCCTTCACACCCTTACTCCCCGTGAGGAAAGCGTGCTGAAGCTCCGCTTCGGCCTGGAGGACGGCAGACCCCGCACCCTGGAAGAGGTGGGCAAGGTGTTCGACATCACCCGTGAGCGTATCCGTCAGATCGAGGCGAAAGCCCTCCGTAAGCTCCGCCACCCCAGCAGAAGCAAGAAACTGAAAGACTACCTGGAATAAACCTTACCCGAAAGGAATCAATACATCAAAATGAAAGAACAGCTTGAACAAATCAAGGGGTCTGCCCTGACCGCCATCGCAGGCGCGGAGACGGAGCAGGCCCTGGAAGAAGTACGTGTCCGCTTCCTGGGCAAAAAGGGTGAGCTCACCGCAATTTTGCGCGGTATGGGCGCCGTTGCTCCCGAGGACCGTCCCAAGATCGGCGCTATGGTCAACACCATCCGCTCCGAGATCGAAGAGAGCCTTTCCGCCCGCTTTGGGGATCTGAAGGCACAGAGCATGGAGCGGAAGCTCCGTGAGGAACGGATCGACGTTACCCTGCCCGCTCCCGAAAAGAAGGTGGGCAAGCTTCACCCCATCACCCAGACCCGTAACCGTATGGTGGAGATCTTCACCGGTATGGGCTTTGAGATCGCGGAAGGTCCCGAGGTGGAGAGCACTTATTTCAACTTCGACGCCCTGAACGCTCCCGCAGACCACCCCTCCCGTGACGATACCGATACTTTCTATTTTTCCGAAAACGTATTGCTGCGTACCCAGACCTCTCCCGTGCAGATCCGTTCCATGGAAGGGAAGATCCCTCCCATCCGTATGATCTCTCCCGGCAGAGTGTACCGCAGCGACGTGGCAGACGCCACCCACTCTCCCATGTTCCACCAGTGCGAAGGCCTGGTCATCGACAAGGGAATCACCATGGGCGACCTGAAGGGCACCCTGGCAACCTTCGCCAAGGCCATGTTCGGTGAGCGTACCCGCATCCGCTTCCGTCCCCACAATTTCCCCTTTACCGAGCCTTCCGCAGAGGTAGACGTTTCCTGCTTCGTTTGCGGCGGCAAGGGCTGCCGTCTGTGCAAGGGCGAGGGCTGGATCGAGATCCTGGGCGCAGGTATGGTACATCCCAACGTATTGCGCGCCGGCGGTATCGACCCCGACGTGTATTCCGGCTTCGCCTTCGGTATGGGTATCGAGCGTGTGGCAATGACTATGTTCGGCATCAACGACCTCCGCTTGATGTGCGAAAACGACGCCCGTTTCCTGGAACAGTTCTGAGTGTGAAGGAGGTATAAAAGCATGAAAGTTTCTTTGAATTGGCTGAAAGATTATGTAAACCTGCCCTATTCCGCTCACGACTTCTCCGAGGCCATGACCATGAGCGGCACCAAGGTAGAAGGATATGAAATTCTGGAGGAAAAGCTCCACGGCATCGTGGTAGGTAAGCTTCTCTCCGTGGTTCCCCATCCCGATTCCGACCACATGGTAGTCTGTCAGGTAGAAGTGGGCGGCGAACGTCCTTTGCAGATCGTCACCGGCGCACAGAACGTGAAAGAGGGCGACCTGGTTCCCGTCTGCACCAACGGCTCTCTGTTGCCCGACGGCAAGACCATCAAGACCGGCAAGCTGAGAGGCGTCCTGTCCGAGGGTATGCTTTGCTCCCTGGGCGAATTGGGCCTCACCACCCACGACTTCCCCTATGCCATCGAGGACGGCATCTTCATCCTGCAGGAGGATTGCAAGCCCGGCGACGACATCCGCGACGTATTGGGTATGCGGGACACCATCGTAGAGTTTGAGCTCACCTTCAACCGTCCCGACTGTCTTTCCTATCTGGGTATCGCCCGTGAGGCGGCGGCAACCTTCCACCAGCCTTTGAATATCAACGCTCCCGTGGTGAAGGGTACCTCTGACGGCGACAAGGTGGAAAACTACATTTCCGTAGAGATCCGCAATCCCGTCCTTTGCCCCCGCTACACCGCAAGAGCCGTGAAGAACGTGAAGATCGCACCTTCTCCTCTGTGGCTGCGTACCAAGCTTCGCAATGCGGGCATCCGTCCCATCAATAACATCGTTGACATCACCAACTACGTCATGCTGGAATACGGCCAGCCCATGCACGCCTTCGACGCCAATTATATCGGCAGTAAGAAGATCGTGGTGCGCAACGCCGCAGAAGGGGAGATCATCACCACCCTGGACGGCGTGGACCGTAAGCTCACCTCCGATATGCTCTGCATTGCCGACGGGGAAAAGCCCGTGGCATTGGCAGGGGTTATGGGCGGCTTGAACAGCGAGATTCTGGATTCCACCACCACGGTGATCTTCGAAAGCGCCAACTTCGCCCGTGAGAACATCCGTAAGACCTCCCGTGCGGTAAACCTCCGCACCGAGTCCTCCGCCAAGTTTGAGAAGGGTCTGCCCCCCTGCAATACCCTTCCCGCGGTCCAGCGTGCCTGCGAGCTGGTAGAGCTGCTGGGCGCCGGCGAAGTTGTGGACGGCATCATCGACATCAACCACGCCGACGTGGATTCCCGTAAGGTATACTTCGATTGGAAGCGTGTCAACCAGCTGTTGGGCACCTGCCTCACCTTGGAAGAGATGGCAGACCTGCTCCGTCCTCTGGATCTTATCTGGGACGGGGAAGAGAGCCTCATCGTCTCCCCTTACCGCGGAGACATCATCACCACCGCCGACATCGCGGAAGAGGTGGTCCGTCTCTACGGCTTTGATAAGATCGAAGCGACTCAGTTCGTGGGCAGAGCCACCGAGGGCGGCGAGAACGACTCCCAGAAGTTCCGTACTCTCATTGACCGTACTATGACCGGTCTGGGCTACAACGAGATCTATACCTATTCCTTCGTTTCTCCCTCCGAGCTGGATCAGATCCGCATCCCCGCCGATTCTCCCCTGAGAGATCAGCTCACCATTCTGAACCCCCTGGGTGAAGATACCTCCGTGATGCGTACCCATCCTCTGCCCTCCATGCTCCGCGTAGTTGCTCACAACGTGGCTCACCGTGTGAAGGCGGCGCAGTTCTATGAGAACGCCACTTTGTACTTCAAGGAAGGCACTATGTCCCGTGAGGAGAAGACTTTGTGCTTCGCTTCTTACGGCTGCGGCGATTTCTACGCTCTGAAGGCAGACACCAACGCTTTGCTGGATACCCTGCAGATCAAGGGCTATACCTACGCTTCCAACGGGGAAGACCCCTGCTTCCATCCCGGCCGTTGTGCGGATATCTATTGCGGCGACGTGAAGCTGGGCACCATCGGTCAGATCCATCCCGCAGTATGCGGCAACTTCGACATCGATGTACCCGTCTACGGCGCACTCCTGTCCGATAACGTCATGGCGTCCTGCGTAGCGGAAGAGAAGAAGTATATTCCTCTGCCCGTTTACCAGGCAATGGAGCGTGACCTGGCTCTCCTGTGCGACGACGACCTGGAGGCAGGCACTCTCTGCAAGATGATCCGTTCCTTCGCAGGCAAGTCCCTGGTGGATACCTACGTCTTCGACGTGTATAAGGGCAAGGGCATCGCAGAGGGCAAGAAGTCCGTGGCTGTCCGCCTGGTATTCCGTCTGAACGACCGTACCATGACCGACGAGGAAGCCGACAACGGCGTCCGCAAGGTGCTGAAAAAGCTGGAATCCGAGGGCGGCATTACCCTCAGAAACTAAAAAAATTGCAAAGTCTCAAAAAAACTCTTGCAAATTCCCAAGAATTGGTTTATAATAGCAGGTAAGGATGAAACATCCGTTTGAGATCATTACGACAGGAGAGGGCCAATATGTTAGACAACAAACAAAAAACCATCACGTTTTCCGTCAAAGACACTCGCAGAGAAGAGATTCGCGAGATCGTGAAGGGCGTGTATAACTCCCTGATCGAGAACGGATACAACCCCACCAATCAGATCGTTGGTTATATCATCTCGGAAGATCCCACGTATATCACCAACTATAAGAACGCCCGCACCATCATCAGCAAGCTGGACCGTGATGAGCTGTTGCGCGCCCTGGTGGAGGATTTCATCCGTCTGGAACAGAAAGGGTGATTGAAATGGCAGAACAAAAGGTTCTGACGTACAAGGGGAAGCCCCTCGTCCGCCAGGGAAGATTCATCTTCTACGGCAATCCCGACGATAAGTGCATCCTCTTTATGAACATTCTGGATACCAAGAAGGTTGGCGACTTGGAGGTTGCTACCCGTGTTTTGGTGCAGATCCAGGATACCGATGAGGAGAAGTCCTTCAACGACAAGATCCTCAAGCAATGCGAGAAGCGCAGTCTGGGCGATGCCTTTGACATCGGCACCATCTGGCTGGAGCGTGCGCTGAGAGCGTAACGCGCTTTTCCACCATCGAAAGCGAAGAAGGGCGGTCGGATCTTCCGATCACCCTTTCTTTGTGAAAACCGTGTAGAAAAAGGAGCTTTATGAACGTATTTTGGGATTGGAACGGTACCCTTTGCGACGACGTGGGACTCTCCCTGGAGGCGGTGAACGCCATGCTGGAAAAGCGGGGAAGAGCACCTATCGACCTGGCGGAATACCATACCTATATCGATACTCCCATCAGCAAATTCTACGAACGTCTCTTTGACTTCGAGATCGATCCCATGCCCGTCCTTTCGGCGGAGTTTTACGGCTATTACGGCTCCCACGCCCATACCCTGCATTTGACGGAGGGCGTCCTCACGGTGCTGGAAGCCTTGAAGCAAGCGGGCGCAAAGCAGTTTATCCTCTCCTCCAGCCATAAGGACCACATCCTCCCCCTGGCAAAGGAGTGGGGCATCCTGCCTTATTTCGAAGCCGTGCTGGGCGCTGAGGACTGGAAGGTAGGCTCCAAATCGGAGCGTGCCAGGACCTTCTGCTGTGAAAACGGCCTTTGTCCCGAGGAGACCTGGTTTATCGGCGACCTTCTCCACGACTACGAGACCGCATCTCTTTGCGGTGCCTCCTGCCTGCTGATCCCCGGCGGCCACCAAAGCGAGGCCGAACTGAAACAAACGGGCTTTTTCTGCCCCAACGTCTGTGAGATACCCGCCCGGTTAGGGCTCAAGCCATGAATTTATTGCAAAATCTGTTTATCAAGGACAAAAAATTCTATAGGACGGTTGCCAAGATCGCCATCCCCATCGCCTTGCAGGGACTGATCACCTCAGGCGTCAACGCCATGGATACCGTCATGGTCAGCGAGCTGGGAGAGACCTCCCTTTCGGGCGTTACCCTTGCCACCCAGTTCATCACCATCTTCCAGATCTTCTGTATGGGCATCGGCATGGGTGCCTCCGTGCTTGTTGCCCGCTACTACGGTATGAACGACAAGTCCTCTCTGCGGAAGACCATCACCATCATGCTCCGTCTCTGCGTGGGCATGGCGGCACTGTTCTCCGTGGCAACGGCTATCTGTCCCGAGCTGATCATGAAGATCTACACCGAAGAGAGCGGCATCATCTCCGAGGGCATCTCCTACCTCCGCTATTCCGTTGCAAGCTATATCTTCCAAGGACTGTCCCTCACCTGTACCATCGTCCTGCGGAACGTGGACAAGGTACGTATGCCGCTGTACACCTCCATCGGTGCCTTTTTCGTCAATGTAGGCGCCAACTACCTGTTCATCTTCGGTAAATTCGGCTTACCGGAAATGGGGGTAGCGGGTGCGGCCGTAGGTACCCTGGTGGCCCGTGTCTTTGAATTCGCTGTGATCTGCGGTTACCTGTTCTTTGTGGAAAAGCAGATCGGCTACCGCCTGCGGGAGTTCTTCCGCCCCGTGGGTAATCTGTGGAAGGAATACATCCGTATCAGCATTCCCGTATTCATCAGCGACGGCATTTTGGCACTGGGTAACAATTCCGTGGCCATGGTCATCGGCAGAATGGGGGAGAGCTTCGTGGCGGCAAACTCCGTCACCACCGTGACCCAACAGCTCAGCTCCGTGATGACCCAGGGCTTTTCCCAGGCAGGCGCCATCGTCACGGGCTATACCCTGGGAGAGGGGGACAGAGAAAAAGCCCACCGCCAGGGCTACGCCTTCCTGGGGATCGGCTTTGTCTTCGGCCTTGTGGCGGCGGGGATCATCCTCCTGCTTTCCGAGCCTATGATCTACGCCTACGGTCTTAAGGATGAAACGGCAGGGATCGCCCGCCAGCTCATGCTTTCCATTGCCATCATTATTGTCTTCCAGGCTACCAACAGCATTATGACCAAGGGCGTCCTACGGGGCGGGGGAGATACCAAGGTGTTAATGGTGGCAGACAATCTGTTCCTGTGGGTGGCTTCCGTTCCCCTGGGTGCACTGTTCGGACTGGTTTTGGGCCTGCCCGCCTTCTGGGTGTACTTCGCCTTGAAGATCGACCAGGTACTGAAGGCTGTCTGGTGCGTCATCCGCCTCCGCAGCGGTAAGTGGATCAAAAAGATTCGCACGGAAAAAGAGCTCGCATAATTCAACCAAGAGTATTCCTCGCGAATACTCTTTTTTTCTTGACAGCAGAAGCCTGCGTATGTTATAGTTTATATAGAAATCCAAAAAAAGGAGATGATCGTTATGTCTGCCGTTTATTTTGTTCGGACGATTCACACAACACAACAAAACAGGAGACTATATGATCGATTTACAAGGCAAAAGAAATTCTGCCATTATATTCACAGACAAGCTTGACAAAGCGGCCAAAACGCAGATCGCCGCCCTGCTCCGTGAGGAAGCCTACGCCGATTCCAAGATCCGCATCATGCCCGATACCCACGCGGGAAAGGGAGTGGCCGTCGGCACCACCATGACCCTTTCCGGCAGAGTTGCCCCTTCCTTGGCGGGGGTGGATATAGGTTGCGGCATGGAGGTGGTCTTTTTGAAGGAAAAGGAAGTAGATCTCCCCGCATTGGACCGGGTCATCCATACCTGCATCCCCTCCGGCGGCAAGATCCACGAAACACCCCAAGCAAGCTTTCCATTAGAAGCGCTCCAATGCTTCTCATTCGTAGACTATGACCGCGCCCTTCTCAGCCTGGGAACCCTGGGCGGCGGCAATCACTTTATCGAGCTGGACAAGACTGCCGACGGCACTTTAGTGCTGGTGATCCACTCCGGCTCCCGTATGCTGGGGAGTGACGTGGCAACTTATTACCGTGACCAAGCCTACCGCTATTGGTGTAAAAAACTCCGCAAACGGGAAAAGCAACGCCGCTGCGACGAGTACGGAGAGGGCTTCCGTTCCCGCAATTCCAAGCCAAGAGAGGGGATCAAGGTCTCTCGGGAGACCGCCGTGCTGGAAGGGGAGCTGTTCACGGCATACCTGCAGGACCTGGAGACTGTTACTGCCTTTGCAGATTTCAACCGCCGAACCATGGCAGAGCTGATCTGTAAGGAGCTGGGGCTTACCGCAGCAAGACGGTTTTCCTGTGTCCACAACACCATTGACACCCGCCGCATGATCCTGCGGAAGGGCGCCATTTCCGCAGGCCTCGGGGAAGAGGTCATCATCCCCCTGAATATGCGGGACGGCGCCATCTTAGGCATAGGCCTGGGCAATCCCCATTGGAACTATTCCGCACCCCACGGCGCAGGACGGATCTGTACCCGGGAGGAAGCCCGATACGCCTTTTCCCCGGAGGACTTCCAAGCCCAAATGCAGGGCATCTATACCACTACGGCACAGAAAGGCTCCATAGACGAATGCCCCATGGCCTATAAACCGCCGGAACGGATCCTGTCCGCCATCGGAGACACCGTGTCTGTCACCGAGATCATCAAACCCATCTATAACTATAAGCATTGCTGAAAACAAAAAGAGCTTTCGTGCGTGAAAGCTCTTTTATTATCCAAAAGCGATAGCTTTTGGCAATCGGTTTCTTTGGAGATCGTAAGAACCTTTCTTTTCCGAAAGAAAGGTTCTTACACGTTACTTCGTCAAATATTCATCTCATCCAAGGCCGCTGCGCCGATCAACCCGGCGTTGCCGCCCAAACGACCCGCGCGGATCAACGTGGAGCACTTGCCCACCGCATGACGCAAGGGCGCGAGAAGATTCTCACCCTCCTTGCTGATACCGCCGGAGATGACGATCATGTCGGGGCGGAAAATGTTGATCACGTTCCACATACCCACCTCCAAGGATCTGATCCAGTCGTTGAAGATGCTTCTGGCCATGTTGTCCTCTTCGCTCATGGCGATGAACAAGGTCTTGCCGTTGGCGTGGCCGCCGTTTGCGGCGATGAGCTTACCCAAACGGCTGTTGGGAGCGTATCTCGCCTGATGCTCAACCTCTTTGATCAACGCACGGGTGGACGCCACCGTCTCCCAGCAACCGATCCGGCCGCAGCCGCAACGCTTGCCGTGAATGTCGATCACCATGTGCCCGATCTCACCGGCGTGGTTCTCCTTGCCGTGCAGCAGATTGCCGTCCACGATGATGCCGCCGCCGATGCCGGTACCCAGAGTGACGGTAACCACGTTTTTATACCCCTTGGAAACACCTGCCATATACTCGCCCCAGGCGGCGCAGTTTGCGTCGTTATCCAGCTTTGTGGGGGCACCGAAGGTTTCGCTCAGCATCTTCGCAAAGGGGATCTTTTCAATCGGAAGATTGTCCGCCGCAACGGCGATACCCTTTTCCGTATCGATCTCGCCGGGGCAACCCATACCGATAAAGGTGATCTGCTCCTTGGAAATACCGTTGTCCTCCAAAAGCTTCTTGGTGCCGTCGATGACGATGGAAGAAAGCTGCCCGGGAGTCCTGCAATCCGCCGTTTTGAATTCCGCTTCCGCAATGATCTTATAGTTGTCGTCTACAACGCCCATGCTGACGGTGGTTCCGCCCAAATCAATGCCGATCTTCATATCGTTATCCTTCCTTTCCGGGATACTTTCCTTCTGCGATCAGGGAAGCGATGTATTCTTCCACCACCGCCTTATCATCCTTATAAGTAACGCCGTACCACTTTGCGCCGGTCTTCACAACCTGCAAGGGCTTGCCGCACTTCTTACTGTATTCCCAAACCGCCGTGGGGAGGTAATACTCCTGCTTCATGGGATCCTTCAGATCCTCCAGGAAGCTTACAAACCCTTCCGCCGCAGAGGCAAGGAATCCTTCCGTCAGCGCCCAGGCGTTCATGGAAACGATGGCATCCTCGGAAACGGGGTGCCATACCTCGTCCTCCAGGTAAGCGGTGGAGCCGTCTGCCTGTCTTGCGATCTTGGTGCGCTCGTTGATGGCATCAAGATACCCCTCGGGAGATACCTCACAAACCCCTCTGGCAACGGTGCCGTTCTCCGTCAGAGTGTTTTTCAGAACGAATCCCGCCATGCATCCGCAAGCCTGCTTGCTTTCATCTGCCAGGAAATCGTGCATGATGGCAAAGGTCTCCTCGCCGTAAAGGTCGTCGGCGTTCACCACGGCAATACCGCCTTCGTTCTCACCCAGTACCTGGCGTGCCGCCAGAACTGCGTGGCCGGTACCCCACTGCTTTACACGTCCTTCGGGAACGGTAAAGCCTGCGGGCATATCCTCCAGGCGCTGGAAAGCATAAGCAACCTCCAGCCCCAACTCCTTGCGCTCCGCAATGCGATTGCCCACGGTCTCCTTGAAGGCCTCCAGATTTTCTTCCTTAATAACGAAAACCACTTTTTTGAATCCGGCCTTCACCGCATCGAAAATGGTATAATCCAAAATAAACTCGCCGTTGGGACCGATGGGGTCCATCTGCTTCAAACCGCCGTAGCGGCTGCCCATGCCTGCGGCCATAACTACCAGTGTCATAAATCAATCTCCTTTTTGCAACTATTCTGCTACTGTCAGTTTACAACAAAATCCTTCTAAAGTAAATAGGTTTTTCAAAATTTTCCGGAAACGGTTGACAAAACTTTTAAATTCCTGTATACTGCAAGCAACCGATACTAATATGAATGATAAGGAATGTAAGTATGGAAAAGAAACCTGTTCGTCTCGGTGTTGTGGGCCTCGGCGCCCGCGGAACCTTTATTATACGTACCCCTCTTCTGCCTTTGGCGGAAATGGGGAAGATCGAGATCGTCGCCGTCTGCGATACCTACGAGGATCGGGTGGAAGCCCAGGTCAAGAAGGTGGAGGAGACCATCGGTAAAAAGCCCTTCGGCACCACCGATTACCGCGATCTGTTAAAAATGGATTTGGACGGCATCCTCATCCTTTCCGCATGGGAAAGCCATATCGAGATCGCCTGCGCCGCTATGGAAGCAGGGATCCGGGTTGGCATGGAGGTTGGCGGCGTGTATTCCATCGAGGATTGCTACCGCTTGGTCCGCACCTACGAGAAAACCGGCATCCATTGCATGCTTTTGGAAAACTGCTGCTACGGCAGATGGGAGCTGATGGTGCTGAACATGGTCCGCAAGGGCGTCCTGGGCAGGATCTCCCATTGCTCCGGCGGCTATAACCACGACCTCCGTGAGGAGATCGCCTTCGGTGACGTAAACCGTCACTACCGTCAGCGCAACTACCTCCTGCGTAACTGCGAGAACTATCCCACCCACGAGCTCGGCCCCATCATGGCAGTGCTGGATATCAACCACGGCAACCGTATGCTCACCCTGAACTCCATTTCCTCCTGCGCACAGGGTATGGAGGATTATATTAAGGAACACCGTCCCGACAGCCACCTGGCAGGGAAGAAGTTCAACCAGGGAGATATCGTCACTACCGTAATCAAGTGTGCAAACGGCGAGACCATCACCCTCACCCTGGATACCACTCTGCCCCGTATGTATTCCCGAGGCTTCACCGTAAGAGGCACCAAGGGTATGTATTGCGAGGACGGTAACTACGTCCACATGGATGGTGACTCCGAGTTCAACACCGTGGCCAACGTGGCCGGTAATGCGGAGAAGTATGCCGAGGAGTACGAGCATCCCATCTGGGCAGAATATAAGAAGAACCCCATTGGCGGTCACGACGGCATCGACTGGTTGGTATACAACGCCTTTATCGACAGCGTTCGCGACGGCACCGTTCCTCCCATCGATACCTACGATACCGCAACTCTGATCTCCATCTCTCCCTTGTCTGCGGATTCCGTGGCAATGGGCGGCGCTCCCGTGGCCATTCCCGACTTCACCTCCGGTCGTTGGGCTCTCCGCACCGAGTTCCCCGAGAAGCAGGACGGCTATTACAGCCTGTTCAAGTGCTGAATTTGTTGATATTTCTGTCACCTCCCGCCTTTGGGAGGTGACTTTTTGTACATTTGCTAAAAAGCGAAAAAAAGTGCGAAAAACCCTTGACAAACAAGGAAATCCGTGGTAAGATATGCAAGCCTTGAGGGGAGACCCGAAGGGATGCGAAAATACTGCAAAAAAACTTAAAAAAGTTTTGAAAACCCTATTGACAAATGGGAAATATTGTGGTATGATAGCAAAGCTGTCC
>SVTH01000020.1 GCA_015063885.1 Oscillospiraceae bacterium
GATACTTGAGGGAAGAGCTCCCTGCGTTTACTACGAGTACGAACATAATTTTTTCTCTCCTTGACTTTTTTCAGTATTCCTATTATAATACTTCCAAGAGGAAATTGCAAGAGGTTTTTTGGAAATGACGCAAACAAAACAGGTCTGCGGGTTGATCTGCGAATACAACCCCTTCCATTACGGCCACGCATATCAATTGAAGCTGCTGAAGGAACGGTTCTCCGCCGTGGTGTGCATCCTGGGAGGCAATATTTCCCAGCGGGGAGAGGCGGCCATCGCCGACCGTTACGTCCGTGCCAAGGCCGCCCTGAAAAGCGGTGCCGACCTGGTGGTGGAGCTCCCTGCGCCCTGGTGCTGTGCATCCGCGCGGGAATTCGCCCGGGGCGGGGTGTTTTTGGCCAAGGAAATGGGCGTGGACTGCCTGGCCTTCTCTGCGGAAAGCGATCCCGACCTGCTCCGTGCCGCCGGGGAAAAGCGGCGCAAAAGCGAAGAGATCATCCGCGAGATGATGAAGATGGAAAAGACCCTCTCCTACCCCGCCGCCGCAGAAAAGGTGCTGGGAAAGACCCTTGCAGGAAAGCCCAACGACATACTGGGCATCGAATATATCGCCGCCGCAGAGGGGTTCCCCGTGTACATTCTGCAACGGGAGCCCTCCTTCCTGTCCTCCACCCTCATTCGGGAGAGCAAGGCGCCCCTTGCCCACCTCCCCGCGGCCTCCGCTACCGTGTTTTCCGACGACCGTTCCTTCCCCCGTATCACCGACGAGGTGGGGAAATACCTCCTGTCCGTTCTGCGGAACGACCCGCCGAAAGCCGCCTACGGGGTGACGGAGGAGCTGTTTGCCCGCATGACGGAAAAGGCCTCCCGATACACGGAATTTTCCAAATTCACGGAAGCCTGCACCAACAAAATGTACACCGCCGCCAGGGTCCGCCGCGCCGCCTGGGCGCTGGCCTTCGGCTTCCCGGAGGATCTTGCGGACCGCACACCGCCCTACACCCTGCTGTTGGGGGCAAACGACGCGGGAAGAGAGTTTCTGCGCGCCACCGCCAAGACCCGCACCCTGCCCCTGCTCACCCGTCCCGGGGAGACCCTGGACTACGAGGAGGGCAGGCTGAACGCAAGGATCAACAGCGTTTTGCAGGTTTTCTACGGAGGGAAGGCCGACGTGAAGAACACCCCCTGTCTTTCGGGAGGCACTCTATGACCCTTTTGGAGCATCTGAAGCAATATACAAAAACCACCCTCCCCATGCATATGCCCGGGGGGAAGCGCCGCTTCGCCTCCGATTTGCCCTACGAATGGGACGTGACGGAGGTGGAGGGCACCGACGATCTCCACGATCCCCATGGGATCCTTCTGGAGATGCAGAACCGCGCCGCTTCTCTCTGGGGAGCGGAGCAGTCCTTCGTTTTGGTAAACGGCAGTACGGGAGGCATCCTCTCCGCCGTCCGCGCCACGGGGGACGGGGCGGTTCTGATGGGCAGAAACTGCCATAAATCCGTATACAACGCCGTTTCTCTCTGCCGCAGGGAGGCTCACTATCTGTTGCCCCGGGGGGGAGAGATCCTGCCCGAGGACGTGGAGCGGGCACTGACAGGCAACAAAAGCATCACCACCCTGGTGATCACCTCCCCCACCTACGAGGGCGTCATCAGCAATATCGGGGCGATCTCCAAGATCTGCCGCAAGCAAGGAGTGACCTTCATCGTGGACGAGGCTCACGGGGCACATTTGGGATTTGCCTTTGGAGAAAGCGCAATCGCCTTGGGTGCGGACATCGTGATCCAAAGTCTTCACAAGACCCTCCCCGCTTTGACCCAGACGGCAGTCTTGCATTGCAAAAAGGCTTTCGCCCCCGCCATCGCAAGGGAAAACGCCGTGTTTGAAAGCTCCAGCCCTTCCTATATTTTAATGGCCTCCGCCGACGAATGCTTCGCCTTTTTGGCAAGCGGCGAGGGCAAGAAGGCCATGGAGGCGTATAAAAACAATCTGCTTGCTGTGCGGGAAAAGCTGAAAGCGAGCCTCACCCATTTCCGTCTGTTGGAATCCCCCCGCTACGACATGGGAAAATTGGTGATCCTCACCGACGGCACCGACACCACGGGCAAAGCCCTGGCGGAAGCTCTGCGGAGAGACCACAAGATCGAAACGGAGATGGCCCTCCCCTATTCTCTCACCGCCATGACCTCGGTGTGCGACGGAGAAGCCGAGCTGAACGCCTTTGCGGAGGCGGTTTTGGCATTGGACGCACGGGCAAAGCCTGCAAAAACCCATCCGCTCCCCGCCCCTTCCCTGCCTGAAAAGGTGTACGAGCCCTTTGCGTTGAGAGGGAAAGAGGGTAAGCCCTGCCCCATGGAAGAAGCTCTCGGAAAGGTCTCCCTTTCCTACCTGTGGGCGTATCCCCCGGGGATCCCTTTGCTGGTGCCGGGAGAACGGGTGGACGAGCCTACGTTGGAAATCGCCGCCGCATACGAAAGAGCAGGCGTCCCTTTGCATTTTATCGGCGCAAAAGGGGAAGCTTCCTGCTTAGAAATTCTGTAAAAGCCCTTGACAAACGGGGAAAACCTCGTTATAATGATACTATCAAAATGCAAAAGGAGCGAAATACCATGAAGAGAATTCAGACGGTTGAGACCAGAGATTTGGAAAAGAGCGCACAGCACGGCGGTTGCGGCGAATGCCAGACCTCCTGCCAGTCCGCTTGCAAGACCTCCTGCGGCGTTGCCAACCAGCAGTGCGAAAACGCAGCAAAGGAAGAGAAGTAATTCTGATTTCAAAAAAGCCGCGGTTTTCCGCGGCTTTTGCTTTGTGGAAGGTATAGTTTATGATACATCAGTACAAGCTTAACGGCTACAACATCGTGCTGGACGTGTTCTCCGGATCCGTTCACGTGGTGGACGAGGTGGCTTACGACATCATCGCCATGTACGAGAATACGGATCACGATACCATCGTGAAGGAGATCCTGGCAAAATACGGCGACCGCGAGGACGTGACCGAACCCGAAATCCGGGAGGTCTTTGAGGACCTGGAGACTCTCCGTTCCCAAAAGAAGCTGTTCACCAAAGACGTTTACGAGGGGAAGGCCTTCGATCTGAAGAACCGCATGACGGACATCAAGGCCCTTTGCCTTCACGTTGCCCACACCTGCAATCTGAACTGCGAGTATTGCTTTGCCGCCCAGGGCAAGTATCACGGACAGCGTTCTCTCATGAGCTTTGAGGTGGGCAAGCAGGCTCTGGATTTCCTGGTGGCACAATCCGGCACCAGAAGAAACTTGGAGGTAGACTTCTTTGGCGGCGAGCCCTTGATGAACTGGGACGTGGTGAAGCAGCTGGTGGAGTACGCCAGAAGCATCGAAAAGGAAGCAAACAAGAACTTCCGCTTCACCCTCACCACCAACGGCGTGCTTCTGGACGATGAGATCACCGAGTTTGCCAACCGTGAGATGCACAACGTGGTGCTGAGTCTGGACGGCAGAAAAGAGATCCACGACGCCTCCCGCGTCACCGTTTCCGGGGCGGGAAGCTACGACCTGATCGTGCCCAAGTTCCAAAGATTCGTGGAGCAGAGGGGCAACAAGGGCTACTATATGCGGGGCACCTTCACCCATCGCAACGTGGATTTTGTAGAAGATATCAAGCATATGGCGGATCTGGGCTTTACCGAGCTTTCCATGGAGCCCGTGGTGTGCAAGCCCGAGGATCCTTATGCGCTGACAGAGGAGGATCTGCCCAAGCTGTATGAGCAGTACGAAGAGCTGGCTTTGGAGATGATCCGCCGCAAGCAAGCGGGCAAGGGCTTTACCTTCTATCACTATATGATCGACCTGACGGGGGGTCCCTGTATCTATAAGCGGATCTCCGGCTGCGGAAGCGGCACGGAATACCTGGCCGTCACCCCCACCGGGGAGCTGTACCCCTGCCATCAGTTCGTGGGCGACCCCAAGTACCTCATGGGGGACGTGTGGAAGGGTGTGACCAACACCGCCTTGCGGGATGAATTCAAGCTTTGCAACGCCTACGCCAGACCCGACTGCAAGGACTGCTGGGCGAAGCTGTATTGCTCCGGCGGATGTGCCGCCAACGCTTACCACGCCACAGGCTCCATCAGGGGCGTTTACGACTACGGCTGTAAGCTGTTCCGCAAGCGCATGGAATGCGCCATCATGCTGAAGATCGCGGAAGCGCAGGGCAGCGTATGAAACGGCTGTGCTTACTGTTGACGGCCGTTCTGCTGTTGACCGGCTGTTCCGCCAACCTTTCGGGTCTGCTGCACGTTTCCGATACGCTTTCCGCGGAATTCGGAGACCGTCCCGGATATCACCCGGAGGAGACCTCGGGCACCCTCTCCACCGAGGAGATCCCCGTCTCCGACCCCACCGACCGTAACATGGCCTTTGAGCCCACCGCCACGCCCGGACTTTACCGTGTGCTGACCCGTACGGGGGATCTGAAGGTGTTGGGCATGACCTACGGAGACGGCGTCTTCTTTGCCCTCACCAAGCGGGAAAGCGGCATCGCCGTCACAGGCTACAACGAAGACGGCGCAGGAGTTTTCGCAGGGCTGATCGACGAGGAGCTGACGGATCCCATACTTTTAGGCTACACCGCAGGATTTGCCTGCATTTATGCCCCCGCCTCCAGCACCACCCTGGCCTGCCGTACCGACCGTACCTACGTCCAGCTGGTGAGAGAAGAGGCCGACCAAGTGTGGCTCTACGACGGAGGCTTTGCCATGAAGCGGGGCAATACCGTCTCCCTCTACGCTCCCGATCAAAAGGAGCCCGCCGCCACCTTCTCCCTGCCCGAGGGCTACACCTGGGTGCAGGGGAATCAGACCGGCGCCTGGGTGGAAAAAGGCGGAAAGCTGTATCTGCTGGCCGCAGACGGCAAGCTTTCCGGCGCCCTCTCCCCCCTGCTGACACCTAAAGGGGACGGCTACCTTTGCGCCGCAAACGGCTCTGCAGTGGTGGTGAATTCCCTGCAGGGCATGGCGTATTACGACGAAAACGCCCAAGCTCTCCTGGCCTGCGGGAAGGATTTCTCCGCCCAACGGGTGGAGGATGGGATGCGGCTGCTGCTCCCTGCGGAAGGGAAAGCGGCTACCCTGCCCCTGGGCAATACCTTCACCTTCGGCGGCAGAACCAAAAAAGGCTTTTTGTATCACACCGACGGGGTGTGGTTCTGGTACGGAGCGTCTTCCATGACTCCCGTCACCCTTGCCGTGGCCTCCTTTACGTCGGCGGAGGATCCCTTGGCCGTGGCCGCACGGTTGATGCGCTCTGTGGCGGAGACCCAAAAGGGGGTTTCCCTTTCCACGGAGGACCTGTCCGAGGGTGAGCTTACCGCCGTAGGCGCCACGGACGGAGAATTGCTGTTTGCCGCCTGTGCTTTGCTGCTGCAGGAGGGTGTCCTGCCCGCAGAGCTGACCTTGTGTGAAAGCATCACCCTGGACGGTGAACGGGTGGGCATCTGCAAAAACGGCTCCGCCGTCTGCCTGGATATCTCCCATCCCGAGGAGATCCCGTCTTTGTTACAATCTCTCCTGGAAAGTGAGGAACCCCAAGCGTGAAAGCCATCGTTTTTGATATGGACGGCGTGCTGTTCGATACCGAGAAGGTCTATTTCGAGGCCTGGGACAGGGTGGCGGCCGAAATGAACATCGACGTCACGGAGATCCGCTGGAAATGTGCAGGACACAACGCCGCAGACATCGCCGCCATGTTCGACGCTTACTTTGACGGCAAAGTGACCTACGCAGAGTTCGGCCCTCGAAAGACTGCCGCCTTCTGCCGGATCCTGGAGGAAGACGGTCTGCCCGAAAAGGAAGGGCTTCACCAGATCCTGGCTTTTCTCAAGGAAAACGGCTACCGCATCGCCCTTGCCACCTCCACCCGCAAGGAGGGCGCTGTGGATCACCTCACCAAGGCGGGGATCCTGGCGTATTTTGACGTGCTGACCACCGGGGATATGTTCACCCACGGGAAGCCCGATCCGGAGATCTACCTCACCGCCTGCCGTCTGCTGGGAAGCGATCCCGCAGAGACCTACGCCGTGGAGGACAGCTACGCAGGGCTGGAATCCGCCCACCGTGCGGGGATGAAGCCCGTGATGATCCCCGACCTGTTCCCGCCCACGGAGTATACCCGCTCCATCGCCGCGGAATACCCCTCCCTCACGGCGTTGATGAACGCCTTGAAGGAAACGATCTGATCCCTCTTCGGGAGCGCCTGCAAAGGGCGCTCTCTTTTTTGCAAATTTTACAAAAAACTTTTGGAAAACCCCTTGACAAAACGGGTTTATCTGTGTAAACTATACCCGAGGTTGACAAAAAGCAACCCTTGTCTGAAAAACATACTTCCGAAAAGGAGATCACGACTATGAAAAACTTAAAGCTTTGCGAATCCGACTACAGATTCATGTGCGTCATCTGGGAAAACGAGCCCCTGCCCTCCGGCAAGCTGGTTGATCTGTGCAAGGACGCCCTGGGCTGGAAGAAGCCCACCACCTACACCATTCTCCGCAAAATGTGCGAGAAGGGCTTTGCCGCCAACAACAATACCATCGTCACCTCTTTGGTCCCCAAGGAGGACGTACAGTCCTTTGCCAGCGAGCATTTCGTGGACCACACCTTCCAGGGCTCTCTGCCCAAATTCCTGGTCTCCTTCTTCGGTGAGAAGAAGCTGAGCGCAAAGGAAGCGGAGGAATTGAAGAACCTCATCGACCAACACAAGGAGGACTAACGTGTTCACTCTTTTCGAAACCATACTGAACATGAGCTTCACGGCGGGCATCGTGATCCTTGCTTTGCTGTTTGTGCGCCTCTTCATGAAGAAGGCGCCCCGTAAGTTCTGTTACCTGCTTTGGCTGGTGGTTGCGTTTCGTTTGGTGATCCCCTTCTCCTTCGAGTCTTCCATCAGTATCTTTAACCTGGGCGGCGAAATGCCCACGGTGGAGATCCCCCAGGTAGGCACGCTCCCCGAGGAGCTTCCCGAGGAGCTTCCCAAGGAAGAGCCCGAAACGCCCGAAGAGGCACCGGAGGTATCCGCACCCCAGGTCAAGCCTCCCGTGGGCGGCGTCAACAAGCCCGAGGTACAGCCTCCCGCCGCCTCCGCTCCCGAGGAACAGCCCGAGGACGTGTCCCGGGACACCTCGATCCCCACGGAACAGCCTCCCGCCGTTTCCATGCCGGAGGAGGAAGAGCCTCAGATCCCCGACTGGGTGGTTCCCGGAGTGACTCTGCCGGGCAATCCCGACGCTTCCCTTCCCGTAGAGGACACCAAAGAGGAAACCTCTCTGCCCAATACCGCAGTACCCGAAACGGAGGTCTCCCTTCCCCAAGCGACAGCGCCCGCAGCAACGCCTTTGGAAATTGCAGGAACGGTTGCCGCCATTGTTTGGCTGACAGGCATCGCCGTCATGCTGGCCTACGGCCTGGTCTCTTACGGCAAGCTGAAAAAGCGCCTTTCCAACGCCATTCTGCTGGAGGGCAACGTCTACGGCTCCGACCGTATCGACGCTCCCTTTGCCCTGGGCGTGTTCAAGCCCCGCATCTACATCCCCTTCGGGCTCAGCGATTCCGCCAAGGAATACATCCTGGCCCACGAAAGATACCACCTCAAGCGTCTCGACCATATCGTAAAGCCCCTTTCCTTCGGGATCCTGGCCCTCCACTGGTTCAACCCCCTGTGCTGGATCGCCTTCAACCGTATGAGCCTGGATATGGAATTGAGCTGTGACGAAGCCGTTCTCGCCCGCTACGGCAACGAGGCCATGAAGAAGGAATACACCAAGACCCTTCTGGACTTCGCCACCAACAAGAAGTTCCCCTCTCCCGC
>SVTH01000014.1 GCA_015063885.1 Oscillospiraceae bacterium
ATGACTTTGGATGGTTAAGTAGTAAAGCAAACTCATCAAAGTATTCATACCATTCATCGGTATCTTGACTTTCGGAGATGATTTTATCAGCAATGGCACAAGCGTATTTATCATCTTTTGCTGTCAGCTTTGCAACTATTTCCTGCACGGTAACTCACCTCCAAATTCTCATTTCTC
The DNA here is from genome assembly GCA_015063885.1 of Oscillospiraceae bacterium. GTDB lineage: Bacteria > Bacillota > Clostridia > Oscillospirales > CAG-382 > Coliplasma. Next base: position 178 of record SVTH01000014.1, read on the forward strand.
GGCAACTTCATTTTATCATATTTCCACACATTTTTCAATCGTCTTTGCCCCTCGGACGCAATTTTTCCGCTCCCCCACCAAAAAGCAGCGCTCACACCGATTTTGCTTTGGTGTGAGCGCTATTATTTACGCAACTGTTATCCAACAGGGGGCTGATAGAACGTGGTGTACCAGATCACCGAAAAGAGGATGCCCAGGGAAAGGAAGACCAGACCCGTCACTAAGATGCAACGGTCACTCCCCTTTTTCAGCTTGCCGAGCTTACGCTCGCGGTAATCCGCATAGCGTTCCATCTTGGCTCTGCCGCCGGGAATAAAGGCCAACGCCGCATTTTTCAATGCATAGCCGATGCCGATGAAGGCACCTTCTCCGCTGACGTACAGCAAGCCGGCAAACAGGGAGAACAAAAGTCCCGAAACAGTAAAGCCGTCAGACAAGATCTGAATATTCACCGCCGCGCGGTCGGTGAAAAATCCCTTGCTCCAGAACACGGCAACCGTGATCAGCAGAGCGATCCCGACGCAAACGGCATATTTCAGCAGTAAAGCCTTCTTTTCGTTCGTCACTTTATCATCCGTCCGTTTCTTTATTTCAGAGCCTGCTTGTACTTTTCTTCCTCTGCGCTGTTGCAGTAGACGAAATGTCCGGGAGAGATCTCACGGAAGGTGGGCTCTTCCTTGGAGTAATCATGCTCTGCCAGGGGGTTATAGGTCACGCGGGTACGCTGCTTTTCGTAAACGGGGTCGGGCAGCGGGATGGCGGACAGCAGAGACTTGGTATAGGGATGCATGGGGTTCTTGAACAGCTCGTCGGAATCCGCCAGCTCTACCATTTTGCCGAAATACATAACGCCGATTCTGTCGGAGAAGTATTTGACGACGGAAAGGTCGTGAGCGATGAACAGGATGGTCAGACCCAAACGGTCTCTCAGATCGTTCAGCAGGTTGATGACCTGCGCCTGAATGGACACGTCGAGAGCAGAAATAGGCTCGTCGGCGATGATCATCTCGGGCTGCATCACCACGGCTCTTGCGATACCGATACGCTGACGCTGACCGCCGGAGAACTCGTGGGGATAGCGGTCTGCGTGCTCACGCACCAGGCCAACCGTCTCCAGGATCTCGTATACCTTCTGATTGATGTAATCCTGATCGGTGATGCCGTTGATGACCAAGCCCTCCGCAATGATATCACGAACCGTCATACGGGGGTCCAGGGATGCGATGGGGTCCTGGAAGATCATCTGGATCTGAGTGATCAGCTTGCTCTTCTTGGCAACGGAAAGCTTTGACTTGTACTCCTTCTTCAGCGCCTTGAGCTGTTCGGGATCGTTTGCCGCGGCGGCAAACTTCTCCTCGAACTCTTTGTTCAAGGCAGCAACCATGGTAGCGGCGTGCTGTCTGTCAACGGTCTTATGGTCGTCCTTGGCCTCCCGGATCAGAGCCTTGTTCTCCAGGATGATGGCGTCGCACTCCTCCTTGGTGATCTTCTGCGCAGAGAGGTCGGCCTTCGCTTTCTTGATGGCGTCCTTATAGGAACGGGTGCCTGCGCCGATTCTCTGTCCCTTGAAGTAGACGTTACCGGAGGTGATGTTGTACAGCTTGATAATGGAACGGCCCGTTGTGGTTTTGCCGCAGCCGGATTCGCCCACGAGGCCAAACGCCTCGCCCTTCTTGATCTCAAAGCTAACGTCGTCTACAGCCTTCAGATCCTTGCGTCCCATACGGAAGTACTGACAAAGATGGTCTACTTTTAACAAAACTTCGTTACGATTCTCCATGATTGCCTCCTCTTTCTTCCATACGCTTGATACGCTCGGTGATGATCTTGGGGATCTCTACCTTAGGCGCATTGGGATGGAGCAGCCAGGTTGCCGCATAATGGGTGGGAGAAACCTCGTACATGGGCGGCTGCATCTCGAAGTCGATCTCCAGCGCGTACTTGTTTCTTTCCGCAAAGGCGTCGCCCACAGGCGGGTAGATCATGTTGGGCGGGGTGCCGGGGATGGCATCCAGCTTTTCGTTGGTGTCCAAGTCGGGCATGGAGGAAAGCAGAGCCCAGGTATAGGGATGCTGAGGGTTGTAGAACACCTCGTTTGCCGTACCGTACTCAACGATCTTGCCCGCATACATAACGGCAATTCTGTCCGCCATGTTGGCAACGACACCCAGGTCGTGGGTGATGAAGATGATGGAAAGGTTACGCTCTGCCTTGAGCTTGTTGATCAGCTCCAGGATCTGCGCCTGGATGGTTACGTCCAAAGCCGTAGTAGGCTCGTCGCAGATCAGAATGTCGGGGTTGGCAGACAGCGCAATAGCGATTACGATACGCTGACGCATACCGCCGGAGAACTCGAAGGGGTACTGACGGAAGCGCAATCTGGCTTCGGGAATACCTACCTCCTCCATCAGCTTGATGGCCTTTTCCTTGGCGATACGCTTGGTCAGAGTGTAGACCACCTGGGAAGCCTTTTCCTTGAGGTAGTCGATGATCTCCAGGCAGCGTTTATCCACGTCGAAGGCGGCGGCATTCTCTACGTCCGCTTGGAACTTGTTCATCACGCGGGTGATAACGGAGCAAATAGCCTCGATCTGCACCTCGGGCTCGATGATGGACTTGGGGATGACCTCCCAATCCACGCTCTTGCCCTTCTTGAGCAGGGCTTCTCTCTTGGCGGTCTGCTTTGCGAAGCGCTCCTCTTCCTTGGGGTTGTTCTTCAGATAGAAGAAATACTTCTCGATCTCTCTTTCCAAAGCGCCGCCGAAGGTGTACGCAACGTTATCCTTCACCACCGCAAGGCGGTCGATGGAGCTGCGGACAGCCGCGGAAACGTTCTTGCAAACTGCCTCGGCATCCTTCTCGGTGAAGCCGCCTTTTTTGAAGAAGGCAATGGCATCCTGCAACGCGGCGATGGCGTTTTTCTTGTTGGCAAGGGTATGGGAGAAGGAATACTCCACCGCGGCCTTTTCCATGGCGATGAACGAATTCATAAAGTCCTCGGTGAGGAACTTATACGCCATTTCGTTGGCTTCCTCGGCAGGCATACGGCTGAGGTCGGTGTCGGGATTCTTGTAAACGTAATAACCGATTCTGAAGAAGTCGTACTTGGGCTGAGCAAGCATCTCCTCAGCGGTGTTGCAGATACCCTTGAGGATCTCTGCGGTCTCCTCGGAGGCGTCCTTCTTGGTGGCGCTCATGGTGACCACACGCTTGACGGTGTCACCGACGGAGACCTTGGATTTTTCCAAACGCTTGGCGGTGGCCAGCTCTGCTTTGTGGGCGTTCAGCGCTTCGGTATAGTTGGCGGCGAAATACTTGTCGTCGCTCATATTCTTCAGCTTGTGCTCGATCAGCTTCAAGGTAGAGACCGCATCCACCTTCTGCTTCTTTTCCGTCAGGAACAGGAAGTCCTTGATGATGGCGATCATCTCTTCGGCGGCGGTGCGGGCACTGCTGTAGCTGTTTTCCAACTTGATGGCCTGGATATTGAAATTATCAAAGATCTTGATATATTCGGAAACCTCTGCCGCGGAAAGGTCACGGTGACCGCCCTCGGCAAGCGCCGCTTTGGTCAGCTCGGAAAGGGTCTCCAGCATTTTGTTGAAGGTCTCGCGGCCTTCCTTGCGGTTGGCCTTGTTCTTCAAAAGCATTGCCTCGGTGATCTGCTTACCGATACGCATGATGGGGTTCAAGGAGGACAGGGGGTCCTGGAAGATCATGGCGATCTTGTCGCCGCGGAGCTTGTGCATTTCCTCCTCGGGGATACGCACCAGGTCCTGACCGTCGTAAAGGATCTCGCCGCCCTCGTGGATGGAGTTGACTGCGGAGATGCCCATGATAGCCTTGGAGGTTACCGACTTACCAGAGCCGGACTCGCCCACGATGGCCAGAGTCTCGCCCTTGTAAAGGTCGAAGGAAATATTACGTACAGCCTGTACCTTACCTGCGTCCGTACGGAAGGAGATCTTCAGATTGTTAACCGATAATTTAACTTCTTTATTCATGTCTTACTCCTCCGATCCTCTCAGCGACGGGTTGAACGCATCGCGCAAGCCGTTGCCGAACAAGTTAAAGCTGAGCATCATCAGAATCAAGAATACGCAGGGGAACAGCGCTACGTAAGCCGCACCTGCGGTGATGGACTTCTGTCCTGCGGCGATCAACGTACCAACGCTGGTGATATTGCCCGCCTCCAGGTTGATAATGCCCAAATAGGTGAAGCTGGTCTCCGAATAGATCATACCGGGAATGACCAGAGCAACGCTGGTAACGATGGTACCCAGACCGTTGGGGAAGATATGCTTGAACATGATTCTGGTGTCGCTTGCGCCCAGAGTTCTTGCCGCCAGGACGTACTCCTGGTTTTTAAAGCGGTAGAACTGCATACGGGTTCTGCCCGCCATGCCGATCCAGCCGGTGGCAAAGAAGGCAATGAACAGCACAAGAACCTGGCTGGCAGAGCCCATGTGATACTTCAGAAGGGTGATAACGATGATGGTGGGAACCGAACCCAGAATTTCGGCAAAGCGCTCCATAAACAAGTCGATCTTGCCGCCGAAATAGCCGGAGATGGAGCCCCAGATCACGCCGACAATGAAGTTCACTGCGGCGACTACGATTGCAAAGATAAAGGAGAATCTTGCACCGTACGCAAGGCAGGCAAAGATGTCCTTACCTGCGTCGGTGGTACCGAACAGGAAGAGGGGCTCTGTGATGCCGTCCTTCTTTTCCATGGTGTGCTCGTAGATGTAATACTCGTAATACTCGGCTCTGATCTCGATACCGCCGTCTACTTTTCTGCCGTAGGCGTAGTAATAGGTCTCGCCGTTTTCGGTAAAGCCGTTCTCGCCCTCAATTCTCAAGGAGTCGTAGTCCGCAACGGTCTTACCCTTGGTCTCCTCCGTGTACTTCCAATAGTTGGGAATGATCTCCCCGGAGGTGGAAAGCTTGGGACGGATGGTCTTCGCCTTGGGATCCTGGGTCACGTAGTAGATATTGGCGTCGTACTTGTTCTTTTCCAGGGTAGGTCTGTCCGAAACCTCAACGATGGGATAAAGAACCTGTCTGCCGGTCTCCTTCTGATACGCCTGGATCGCCTTGTACTTCTCTTCGGAAATGATCTTGTATTTGCCGAAGCCGAAGCCGAAATAGGTGTCGTAACGGTAAGAATAATTGGAGCCGTCGACGTTCTTCTCCACCTCACCGTGCTTGATGATCTCTCTGCCGGTCTCCTGCTGAAGAGCGAGGTCCTTCAGATAGCCGACGTAGTTGGTGTCCTTCTGCTTACAACCGTCCCAAAAGTCGATGCCCGCATCCACGAACCACTGATTCTTGGGGGTCACGTAAGAATATGACATATCGTAGTAGCTGGGGATAAAGGGGGTGAAGAAGGGAGCGACGATGGCAAACAGCACCAGGAACATAATGACGATGCCGCCTACCACTGCGCCTTTGTTCTTGGCAAAGCGGCGAAACGCGCCCTGGAAATAGCTGACGGGCTTGGTATCCAGCTTCTTATCGTGGGAAAGATCTGTCTTCTTCGCAAATTGAAACTTTTCAGCGGGGATGTTTTCATATTTATTTGTCATTGCCATATTACTTAGCCCCCATTCTGATTCTCGGATCAATGAAGCCGTAGCTGATGTCGATTACGATGCCGGCGGTCAAGCTGACCAAAGTATAGAAGCCGGACAACAGCATAAAGAAGTCATAATCCTGGAAGTTGATGGAATTCAAATACAATCTGCCCACGCCGTTGATGGCAAACATACGCTCAATGATCAGAGAACCGGAAAGCACGGAGACAAACTCACTGAGGATGGACGGGAAAATGACCACCATGGAGTTACGCATAGCGTGACGGTAGATCGCCTGGCGCTTGGTCAGGCCCTTGGTTCTGGCAAGGAGCATAAACTCGCCGGTCAAAACCTCGGAAAGCTCCGCTCTGGTATAACGGGCATACCCTGCGATGGAGCCCAGACACAACGCAAAGACGGCGGGAATCATGGAATGGAACACTTCCCACGTGAAGTAGTCGTTGCTCGTGGACATGGTCAGCGGGAACCAGCCCAGCTTGAAGCAGAATACGTACTGCAGCATCAGCGCCAATACGATACCGGGCAGGGAGATCAACAGGATGATGAAGATGTTGATCACCTGGTCCTGCCACTTGTTCTTCTTCAGAGCCGCCAAGATACCCAAGGCCAAGCCGATGGGCACACCGATCAGGGTGGAATAGATATTGATCAGGATGGTGGGAGGAAGGTGGCTGACGAACACCTCCCAGACGGGCATATTCACGTACTCGCCGTAGGTGGTGGCGATACCGAAGTCACCCTGGGTAACGATCCGCTTGATGTAGTTGCCGTACTGGATGAGGATCGGAACACGGTCGTATTCGTAAAGGCCGTTTTTGCCCTCCTGGACGTTGGTGATCCAGCCTCTGCCCTCAAGAGTCGCATATACGACCTCGGGATCCTGCCCGGGAAGCACGTTGGTGGGGATGGGCAACAGCTTGATCAGCGTAAAGCACATCGTAAAGATGATGAAGAAGGTAAAGAGCATCAACCCTAAACGCTTCGACACATATTTAAACATATACATAGGACTTTCTCCTCTGCTGTGTTATTTTCCGATTGAAAGAGGCATTCCCCCGCGGGACTGCCGAAGGCATGGCACGGGCTTTTCCCATGCGATGCGCAAGGGTTTATCTATGATTTCTTGTTGATTGTTTTCGAAGTTAAAGGACAAATATCGTGTTTTTACATCCCGGAACGTACCGGGTCAATAAGCAAAGCGCAAGCTTGCGAAAGTGTTTTTCGTTTTTCTATAAACGAGCAAAGCAGCGGTGAGCGTATACTGCCCACCGCCGTTTGCTTCGATATGAATAATATTACTTAATTACTTAATGATACTATTCAAAAATTACTCGGACTTCTTGTACTCTTCGGAAAGGTCGTTGTTGTTAGCCTTCACGAATTCAGCCCACTCAGCATCGGTATACTTAACTTCCATGTATCTGATGCCGCCGAAGCCCATGAATACGTTCTCTACGTCGGAGAAGTAAGCGAACTTAGCGCCGAGGAAGGATCCGCCGGAGTCAGCGATCAGCATGACAGAACGGCTTTCCTTGATAACCAGCTCTTCCAGAGCAGCCAGAATGGTCAGTCTTACATCGGTGGGAGCAAAGCCTGCGCCCCAGTTGTAGGTCTTGGGCTGCTCCTCGCTCTCTGCCAAACCGTTCAGGCAGAAGAACCAGTTCTGAACGCTCATGGTGATGGTCTCGCCTGCGCCTTCGTAGTCGCCTGCGGGGAGGGAGAGAGTCATATCAACTGCGGAAGTATCCCAGTACATATGATAGTTCAGGTCATCTTCGTAGTTTGCAAATGCGCCGATGATGTCGAAGGGGTTGAATGCGTTGCCGGAGAAGCCGTAGCCGAAGCCGATCTGGGTAGCACCGGAACGGAATGCCTCAGCCCACTGTGCGCCTGCGGAAGCGTCAAATACCACGTCGATCTTACCCTCGAGAGCGGTGCCCTCGGTCAGACCGTCCAGAACCTCCTGGAGGTAGTTAGCGCGGAATCTCTGCTTATCGTTGTCAGCGGAAGAACCGTAAACGATGGTGATGTTCTTGGTTGCGTCGTAGCCGTAGGTCTCAGCGTTAGCGGTGAGGATCTCGATGGCTGCCTTCATCTTCTCTTTTGCAAGAGTGGGGTTGTAACCGGTGAGGGAGTCGTAAGCTTCGTCAAGGGACAGACCGGTGAGTTCGCCGGTGGACCACTTGCCGTCTTCGCCCTGGGTAAAGCCGTAAGCGCGGAGGATACCTTCCTTAGCCTGCTTGGTGTTACGGTACTGACCGCCATCAGCCAGGGTGGGAGAGTTCTCGATGTCGTAGTAGTATGCGGGGTTCAGCAGACCGAAGCAGGGGGTAGCGGAACCGGGCCAGATCTTCTCAACGATGTCGCTTCTGTTCAGCGCCAGGTTGAATGCATGTCTGAATTCCTGGATAGCCAGGATACCGTTGTTGTTGTCGCTTGCCTTCAGGGTATCAAGGTCGCTGAAGAGCTGCATACCGAAGGTACCGGTAGAGGTAGAGGTGAAGTAAACGTACTTGGAATCGAGGTACTCAGCTGCGTTGTCGGTGGTGAGCACGCCGTCATCCAGCTCGCCGCTCAGGAAGCCCATCCACTGGGTGGAAGGCTCGTCGATCTTACGGCAGTAGATAGCAGTGATGTTGTACTGGTTCTTGTACTGCTCCATGCCGTAGCCGTACCAGTTCTCGTTCTTAACCAGCTTGTAGTGGCTACCGGCCTCGAACTCAACCAGCTTGTAGGGACCCCAGCTTGCGGTGGTCTCAAGGGAGGAGTTGTACTTGGAGGTCCAGAGAGTTGCGCCTTCAGCGGGCTCAACCTTAGCTGCTTCGTACTTTTCCTTGTGTACGAGGGGCAGGCTGGACATGTAGTAAGCTGCCATGTAGGACAGGCTGCCGTCCTCGTTGAGGAGCTTGAAAGCTACGTCCATGCAGATAACGATTGCGTTTTCAGCCTCGATGGTGTAAAGACCAACGGTCTCCCAATCCACTTCATCACCGTAACCGGAGTGGTAGAACAGGGTTTCCATGAACAGCTCGTTCTGAGTAGCCTCGTCCATAGAGCTCCAGTCCATACCGAAGGGCTTCAGAGCATAGCCCACGAGCTCCTTAGCTGCTTCGATGTTCTTGTCGGTGATCAGGGTGTAGCCGTATTCGTTAGCCTGGTCTGCGATAACCTTCAGAGCAGCAATAGCCTCTGCGGAGCCAACGTAATCGTTGATCAGCTCATCCAGAGAATAGCCGGCAAGAGTCATACCGGTGGTGGTGGTGCTCATGTAGACCTCGTTAGCCTCCATATCGAAGGAGTAATCGGGGGTCTCACCTTCGCCGTAAGCGGGAACGATAGGAGTGTAGATAGGAGCACCGGAGAAGAAGTACTCTTTTGCGTTCTTAACACGCAGAGTATCGTAGTAGGTGTTGGCGCGGAAGTTCATAAACTTGGGATCCAACTGAGCCTTCATAGAGTACTCGAAGTCAGCTGCCTTAATGGGAGTGCCGTCATCCCACTTCAGATCATCGCGGAGGGTGATCTTCCAAGCGTAGCCGCCCTCTTTCTTCTGCTCGTCGGTGTAGCCCCACTTCGCGTCAACAGAAGAGGTAACGTCCTCCAGCTTGGTTGCTGCGGAGTAGTTGGTGGTGTAAGCACCGTCAACGATACCGGCCTTATTGATGGAACCGTCGGCGTTGTACTTAACGTCGCCTTCGAACTTATAGTCGTAGTCGAAGAAGGAAGAACCGATGTAGCTCATGATCTGAGTGTCGTTGTTGTCAGCATAAGTCAGTTCATTCCAGTTGCTGGGCATAGTGGTGGTATAGGTGTTGTACTGTGCCTGCTTGAAGGTTGCGGGAACAATTTCGGGCTCCGTGTTACAGGAAGCCAGAGTACAAGCTACCATGACCAAGCACATAACCAGCGCAATTGCGGATGTGAGTTTCTTGTTCATAACTTTCCTCCATATAAGAATTGTTTTTGTAGTGTATCAACATCCGAAGAAATGTTTTCGTTTTGGCGTCCGCTCGGCACGAAAAGCACGCTCCGAAGCACGGACGATCACGGCAATCTCCAAAAGGAGGATCAATCAAAAGAAAACATTTGCCCGGATACTTGATATATGAACGTAGTTATCGTACCATAAAACAGCCGTAATGTCAAGATTATTTCGCAAAAAAATCGCTTGCTTGTTCATATTTCTTTCATTTTTTGCCAATTTTTTGTTTGGCAAGGCTCAAAAATGAAGGAAAAAGAGGCGCGTTCTCGCAAAAACCTCACCGCAATATATGCAAAAAGCCGATGAGGAGTGAATCTCATCGGTGATTTGACTATTCTTCGTCGGGCTGTTGGCCGTCGTGGGCTTGCCATTTGCAGTCCGTGAGCTCCATGTGGGAGAAGGCCGCCTTGAAGGAAGAATCCTCCGCACTGCAGGCGTAGATCCCGAAGGAAACGGTGCCTGCCGCTTTTTCCATATGGCAGATCCGCATCTGCTTGAAGTGTACGCCGTCAAAGGAGTTTTCGATACAGAAATCGTCCTCCCTGCGGCTGAGACGGAACCAAATGGCATCCACCGAGGCGTCCGCGTCCACGGAGGCCCAGTCGGAGTAGCCGTTGTTGGTGACCACACTCCCCAAACGGCGGATCTCGTGGTTTTCGTGCTCCACGGAGGCCTTCAGCCAGTTGTCGCTGTCCAGATACATCACCACGCCGCTTTGGTCGTAGCGTACCTTGGTTTGGAACTCCGTTTTGACTGCAAAGGAGAAGAACTTCTCCTCCGAGGTGAATTGCAAAACGGGCGCGTTGTCGTTACGGAAATGGTAATAAGTCCGCTGCCACAGGTCGGTGAAGGGCTCGGTGGTGATCTCCACCCTCTCCGGCGTGACGACGTATTCCTTGGGCGCACGGGTCCATACCATGCGCGTTGCATCAAGCTTCATGGAACTTCCTTTCTCTCGTTTCATTCGGGTTTGCCGCCAGCGCCGCAACCACTTTTTCTTTTTCTCCGCTGCCTACGGTGCTCAATCGAAGCATCGGAATATTATATTTGCCCAAAATTTCATTTTTGACACGATCCCGTTCTTGTTGCTTAGGTTCATTATGATAAGCAAATCCGTCCACTTCAATAACGAGAACAGGACGATGGGTCATTTTGGAGAACACGAGGAAATCAACATGTGTCAAATGATTCGTAGCAAAGGATACCTCCCGCGTGTTCAATTTACGAAGATCGCTCAAAATCATCCTCAGCGGAACATGAAGTACCACATCCAAGCCTCCGAACCTCTCATCCTCCAGCACGTCTCGAATCACACGATACATCAGGTTCTCGCTCTCCACTTCGGATACTCTTCCATACTTCCGCATGGCTTTTTCGCGCCACTGTGCATATTGGCGATACAAATAATCGAACACAGAGTGAATTTCGCTGTTGACAATTTCATGGTTGTGATAACGAATGTATCCGATAAGATCGTGAATAGGCGATGCCTCGTCATTGTTATTTCCGTCCGTCACCACAATAAACTGGTCTACCGCGCGGGAAACCGCCACGTTCAGGCGATTAGGATCGGATGCAAACTCACCGATTTCGTTATCAACTGTAGAAAAGATCATCACACTTCGTTCTTGGCCTTGAAACTTATCTGCAGTATCTGCTTTGACCGCAGTGTTTGCAAAAGTTTTTTGCAAAGCATTGGCTTGATTACGATAAGGCGTGACAATGCCTACAGAGCCATCGGAAGGATTCAACCCTTGCTGTGGGAACACCTCATTGGTAATCACGTCAATTTGCCTTTGGTTAACGTGATCTCTGGCGTGGTTGCCCGGCGCCGTCTGGTAAACTACCAAAGGCTCCTTAAAGCTTTTAGATTTTGTTAATATAATCAACTCATTGTTATAGAAGCGCTGATTACAAAACCCAATGATATCCGGATGGCAACGGTAATGTTCCCGCAAAAGAGCTCGCGGCACTTGAGGAAACAACTCTACGACGGAAGACAGCATGCTGTGATCCGAATAGCGGTACGCTGCATTTAAATCATACTTTTCAAATATTGAATCCGTGACTTTTTGCTGTTCGCGATTTACCACATTGGGAAGTTGCTTTAAATCTCCGACAATTACCGCCCGCTTTGCACAGGACAGCGCAAGTGCGCCGGTTGCAAGATCAACTTGTGACGCTTCATCTACAATCACATAATCGTACACAAATCGGTCAGACAGACTTGCTCTCAAGGAATAGGTTGTGCTGAGAATCACCGGATACTCTTGCACAAACTCTGCCGGGTTTTTCCAAAGATCGTCAGCGACAAATTGTTTTCGCTGATTCCTTCCACCATACCTTCTTGCAAGGTGCGCTTTGAACGCTCCCATCGAAAGGAAAGCATACCGGCTCATCATACCATCCAGATTATACCGTTCTAATTCTTTGTTTAGCTTTTCTTCCTGCTTTTGAAGTTCCTCGATTTTACGAAGGTAATACAAATTTTGGCAATGGGAAATCAGAGCATCTTTGGGACAATTCAAGAACCTAAAACCTTTAATACCGTAGGAGAACTTCAGCAAAACCTTCTTGAAGAACCAGCTGAACAAGTGCGTTTTCTGTAGTTGTTCGCATTCCGCAGCAAACATAAGGTATTTCTCTGCCGCAAGCGATTTCGGAAACGCAGGCATAGACTTGCTCACAGGCAAGGTTTTGTAAAACTCTTGAAAATGCTCGAATTCCGTCCTTAGCGCCCTCAAACTTGCCGAAAGCAAGGACAGCTCGTTCCGTTTCATCAAATTACGATCAAGCTCTTCCTCTTCACGCCTCAGGGAAGAAAGCGTTCGCATCGGATCGTTCCATGCACGCATATCCGGCAATTCCGGCGACTGAGTCTCAATAAACAATTCCTTGTTAGCATTGCTTCCGAGGGGTGCGGCAATAAAGTCCACTCCATATTTTTTCAATTTTTCAAACACGTTGGCAGTGGCGGAATTGTTGCTCGAAACCACCGCCACACTCTTGCCACGAATCACTGCATTAGCAATAATATTCAAAATCGTTTGCGTTTTCCCCGTTCCCGGCGGCCCTTCGATCACGCTGAGTTGATTGCGCAATGCGTTCTCCACTGCTTTTTTCTGACTTAAATTGAAGCCGAATGGGTACAGCGTGGTCGTTAAATGGTCATCCGCAGCCTTCCTGATTTCGCCGTTGAGGAAAGCGCTCAATACGCCGTCGTTACGCACAAACTTTATTTTTTCGTAACGGGAGGACAAGATGTTGTGTGTTCCCACGGTTAACCCAATACACTCTGCGATTTCTTTGAGATATTCAAACGTCTGCTTCGCTTTAGGCAACCGCAGTGCAGACCGTTCCACAACAAGATCTGCCGCAGGAACGAGTCTATTCTTTCCCGAGCTGTAAAACACCCTGCAATACGCTCCAAAAAAACACACGCAAGAAACGTTTTCTAAAGCCTCCCCTTTTTCATACACGACACTGTCACCAATCATCTCCACGTCGGGATTCTCCCAATACCGAACGTCTCGTTCTCTGTAAAAATAGCTTTTTTGATTATTGTAAGTAATCGTGTAAACAGATTTCTGCCTATCAAAGCTCCAAGACAAAACGGAGGCGGTCTTGTCCTCCCCCTTTACTATCATCAAACATTTTCGGATATCCAAGACAACACCTCCCGAGGCATGATACGTTTATTATACCAGGTCTGAGCTGAAATTTCAAGAGGAGGTCAGAGCGTTTCTGTTGGAGACGAAAAAGGCGACGTGTGCCGCGTCGCCTTTTTGAGGTTTTCTTATCTCTGTACTCTGCCGGAGCCGTCGCCGCCTGCCAGCTTTTCCACTTCGGCAACGCTGACACGGTTGTAGTCCCCTTCGATGGAGTGCTTGAGGGCGGAAGCCGCCACGGCGAACTCGATGGCCGCCTGGGTGGATTTTCCGCTCAGCAGAGAGTAGATCAGGCCGCCGCCGAAGGAGTCGCCGCCGCCTACGCGGTCCACGATGTGGAGGTGGTAGGTCTTGGAGAAGCAGTAATTTTCCCCGTCGTAGAGCATGCCCGCCCAGTCGTTATCGTTGGCGGAAATGGAGGAGCGGAGGGTGATAGCCACCTTTTCGAAGCCGAACTTATCCGCCAGCTGCTTTGCCACGGACTTGTAGCCCTCGTGGTTCAGCTTGCCGCCGTAGATATCGGTGTTCTCCGCCTCGATGCCGAACACGTCCTTGGCATCCTCCTCGTTGGAGATGCAGACGTCAACGTACCGGCAGAGGTCGGTCATGGCTTCTCTTGCTTCCTCTCTGGTCCACAGCTTGCCGCGGTAGTTCAGATCGCAGGAGATCTTCACGCCTCTTGCCTTTGCGGCAATACAAGCCTGACGGCAGATCTCCACCAGATTCTTGCCCAAGGCGGGAGTGATGCCGGTGAAGTGGAACCAATCGGCGCCCTCGAAGATGGAATCCCAATCGAAATCCTCGGGCTTTGCCTCCTGGATAGCGGAGTGTGCTCTATCGTAAATGCACACGGAGCCCCGCTGGGAAGCGCCCTTCTCCAGGAAGTAGATGCCCACACGGTCGCCGCCGCGGACGATCTCGTCGGTATCAACGCCGAAATATCTGAGAGAATCCACCGCCGCCTGCCCGATGGCGTGCTTGGGGAGCTTGGTGACGTAGGTGCTGTGCAAGCCGTAGTTGGCAAGGGACACCGCCACGTTGGCTTCGCCGCCGCCGAAGGTGGCCTGCATCTGATCGTTCTGGAAGAATCTGTAGTACCCGTTGGGGGCAAGACGGAGCATCAGCTCGCCGAAGGTGATAACCGTTTTCATTTGTTTTCCTCCATTTTTTCCAAGGATTCCTTCACGAAGAAGCTTCCGCCGATGGCGGCGATCTTATCGAACGCAAGGAATTCGTCGATGTTGCTTCTGTCCACGCCGCCGGTGGGGATGAACTTCACCTGGGGGAAGGGGGCGGAAAGCGCTTTCAACGCCTTCAGGCCGCCGTACACGTTGGCGGGGAAGAATTTCACGGTGGTGATGCCCAATTCCAAAGCCGCCATGATCTCCGTGGGAGTGACACAGCCGGGGTAATAGGGCACGTTTCTCTCGTTGCAGATCTTTGCCACGGCGGGAGAAAGGCCGGGAGAAACGATGAAGGTGGCGCCTGCCTCCAAAGCCGCCTCGCACTGAGCGGCGTTGATGACGGTGCCTGCACCGATCTCCATGTCGGGATAGTTCTTCACTGCGTAACGGATGGCCTCCGCCGCGCAAGCGGTACGGAAGGTGATCTCCGCACAGTTGATGTTGTTGTTTTTCAATGCGGTGAGGATCTTGTCCGTCTCGGAAAGCTCCTTGATCACCACTACGGGAATCAGTTTTTCCATATCTGCAAATCCTTTCTGAATCAAACGCCGGAATAGGCGGCAAAGCCGCAGTCGATGGGAAGCACCACGCCCGTAATGGCGGACGCGGAACGGTCATCGCACAGGAACAGGGTAGCGCCCAAAAGCTCCTCTGCGTCCACGAAGCGATCCATGGGAGTGCCCTTTAAGATCTTGGCGCTCCGTGCCGTGGGGGTGCCGTCCTCGTTGAAGAGGAGAGCCTTGTTCTGAGCGGAAACCAAAAAGCCGGGGGCGATGGCGTTGCAACGGATGCCCGTGCCTGCGAAATGGGTGGCAAGCCACTGGGTGAAGTTGGAAATGCCCGCCTTGGCCGCGGAATACGCGGGGATCTTGGTAAGGGGCGTGTAGGCGTTCATGGAAGAAATGTTCAGAATACAGCCCGCCTTCTTTTCCACCATGTCCTTGGCAAAGGTCTGGGTGGGCAGCAAGGTCCCCTGGAAGTTCAGCTTGAACACGAAATCCACCCCGGAGACGTCCAGATCGAAGAAGGATTTGCCCCCTTCTTTGGCCTCGTGCTGGTATTCGTTGTCCGTGGTGGCTCTGGGGTTGTTGCCCCCTGCGCCGTTGACCAGGATGTCGCACCGGCCGAGATCGTGCCGAACTGCTTGATGCACTTCTTCAAGAGCCTCGGGATCCAACACGTTGGCCTTGTAGCCCTCGCAGATATATCCCTCCGCCTTCAGCTCGTCGGCAAGCTTTTTCACCGCTTCCTCGTTCAGATCCAAAGCGGCAACCTTGGCGCCGGACCGGGCAAAGGCTCTTGCCATGGCGCCGCAGATCAATCCGCCTGCGCCGGTGACCACAACCACCTTGCCGCTGTAATCAATATTTAAAGGAAGGTTTTTCATTGTGATACCTCCTGCTTGTGGTATTTTTCCAAGGAATCCCAAACGCCCAGCATATACATGATGCCCAGGGCACGGTCGTAAAGGCCGTAGCCGGGACGTACGTTGCCCGGGCCCTCGTTCCACAGATGTCTGCCGTGGTCGGGGCGGATGTAGCCCTCAAAGCCGCAGTCGTGGTAGGCCTTCAAGATCTCGATGATGCCCGTGTCTCCGTCGCAGTCTCTGTGGCTGGCCTCGGAGAAGTCGCCGTTTTCGAAATGCTTTACGTTGCGGATGTGGGCAAAGGCAATGCGGTGGCAATGCTTGCGGACGATATCTGCCACGTTGGTTGCGGGATTGGCGTTAAGACTGCCGGAGCACAGGGTGAGGCAGTTGTATTCGTCGTCCACCATCTTCAAGAATCTGTCAATGGAAGGCTCGTCGATGAGCAAGCGGGGCAGACCGAAGATATCCCAGGGCGGGTCGTCCATATGGATGGCCATTTTGATATCGCACTCACGGCAGGTGGGCATGATGGCCTCCAGGAAGTATTTCAGATTCGCCCACAGCTTTTCGTGGTCGACCCCTTCGTAGGCCTTGAACAGCTCGTCCAGCCTTGCCATACGCTCGGGCTCCCAGCCGGGGAAGGACATATTGTACTTTTCGGTGAAATCCAGGATGTACTTCGCCATGGCGTTGTAATCGTCCTGGATCATGTTCTTTTCGTAGAACAGAGCGGTGGAGCCGTCCCCAACGGGATGGAACAGGTTGCTTCTGGTCCAGTCAAAAATGGGCATGAAGTTGTAGCAGATCACCTTCACCCCGAATTTTGAAAGGTTGCGGATACAGGTCTTGTAGTTTTCGATGTACTTGTCTCTGGTGGGCAGGCCGATCTTGATGTCGTCGTGAACGTTCACAGACTCCACCACATCCATGTTGAAGCCGTAAGCATCCAGCTGACGCTTCACTTCGGCGATCTCCTCCACCTCCCAGATCTCACCGGGCATTTTGTGGTGGAGCGCCCAAACGATGCCGTCCACCCCGGGGATCTGCTTGATATCGGCAAGGGAAATACGGTCGTTCCCCTCTCCGTACCAGCGGAAACACATTTTCATTGCCATAAGTTTGTCCTTTCAAGCAAAAAAGGTTGCGGAAGCTTTTTCAAGGTATTATACCACCGATTTTCTTCCATTGCAACAGAAACTTTACCAAAGCGGAAGATTTTTTCGTTCAATCGCAGAACACGTATTTTTCCATGCGGGCAAAAGCCTCCTCCACCCGGGAGAAGGGCAGTGCCAGGTTCAAACGAATGTGGGTGTCTCCCCCGTGCTGTCTGCCGTCCTGCCAGGCCACGCCTACGTCCCAGCCCGCTTTCAGCAGCTCGTCCAGGGTCTTGCCGTGGGAAGCCATCCGGTCCCCGCAGTCCATAAATACCATGTAGGTGCCCTGGGGCATGGCGGCGGAAACGCCCTCAAAGCGGGACGTGATGAACTCCAACGCGTAGGCGGCGTTGCGGGTGAGCACCTGCCGCAGCTCCTCCAACCATTCCTCCCCCTCGGAGGTATAGGCGCCAATCAGGGCGTACATGGAAAGGAGGTTCATGGCGTTGTAATGGGAAAGAGAGGATTCCTTTTCCACCCTGTCCCGCAGTCTCTTATTATAAATAATATGGTAGGAACCCACAAGACCCGCCAGGTTGAAGGTCTTGGAGGGAGCGTACAGCGCCACCGTGCGGTTCCGTGCGTCCTCGCTGACGGACTGGGTGGGAATGTGCTTGTGGCCTTCCAGGATCAGATCCGACCAGATCTCGTCGGATACCACGTAAACGTCGTGCTTGCGAAACAGCTCCATGGCCCCTTCGATCTCCCATCTTTCCCAGACACGCCCCGTGGGATTGTGGGGAGAGCAGAACACCGCGGCGTGGATATTGTTTTCCAGGATCTTTTTCTCCATGTCCCCGAGATCCATCCGCCAAACGCCCTGTTCGTCCCGCACCAGCGGGGACAGCACAAGGTTGTAGCCGTTATTCTTCAAAGCGTGGGAAAAGCCCATGTAAACGGGAGCGTGCACCAGGATATTGTCTCCCTTGGAGCAGAAGGTGTTCATGGCGGAGACCAATCCCCCCAGCACTCCGTTTTCGTAGCCGATGTGCTCGGGCTTCAGTCCTTCCACGCCGTTGCGGCGGGTCTGCCACTCTATAACGGAAGCGAAATATTCCTCCCTGGGGTCGAAATAGCCGAAGGCGGGGTGCTCGATTCTCTCCGCCATGGCCTTGCAAACGGAAGGCGCCGTGGGGAAATTCATATCCGCCACCCACATGGGGATGGGGTCGAACCCCTCCTTGGGGCTGCCCGGTGCCCAGCCCTGTCCCAGGCCGTCCACCGCCAGGGCGTCCTTCCCCCGTCGGTCTATGATGGATTCAAAATCAAATTTCATGGGTGTTCCTCCCGGGTGCTTTTTCTCCATTTTACACTCCCTTTCGCCGTCTGTCAACCGCATTCGACGATTTTCCCGTTTTTTGCGTCTCTCCCGAGAGGGTCTGTGCATACACTGTTACCGATGCCCCACTACGTTTTTAAGGAGGCTCTTTTCATGAGCATGCAATGCAACCAAAACAACCAAAACAATCAAAACAGACAAAACACCTGCTCCGGATGCGGATGCGGGTGGAATTATCCCGACCCCTGCGGAAGCTCCTGCTGTGATTGCGGAAGTGACTGCCGTCCCTGCGTGATCTGCCCTCCCGGCCCCATCGGGCCCCAAGGTCCCCAAGGGGAGGTGGGTCCCGCAGGTCCCAGAGGGGAGACGGGGGAAGCGGGTCCCGTAGGTCCCCAGGGTCCTATCGGCCCCCAAGGTCCCGTGGGTGAGACCGGTCCTGCAGGTCCCGCAGGCGAAACAGGCCCCCAAGGTCCCCAAGGGGAAGCAGGTCCCGCAGGCCCGCAAGGGGCAACCGGTCCCCAAGGTCCCGTTGGTGCCACCGGAGCTCAGGGTCCCGCAGGCGCTACAGGTCCCCAGGGTCCCGCAGGCCCTCAGGGTCCTATGGGTCCGCAAGGTCCTCAGGGTCCCGCAGGGGCATCGGGAACCGCCCTCTCCTACGCCGATTTCTACGCCCTGATGCCCGACGATAACCCCGCACCCATCCTCCCCGGGGAGGACGTGGCTTTCCCTCGCAACGGCGTCATCGCCAACACGGATATCGGCAGAACGGACGGCTCCTCCTTCCTGCTGTCTGCGGCGGGAACCTATCTGATCCTGTTTCAGGCAAGCGTCACCGAAGCGGGACAGCTGGTGCTCACCCTGAACGGTGAGGAGCTGGCGTACACCCTCACGGGGCGCTCCGCAGGCACCTCTCCCGTGGCGGGGACGACCCTGATCACCACCACCGCGGCAAACGCCGTGCTGACCTTGCGGAATCCTGCGGAAAACGCCACCTCTATCACCCTGACCCCCTATGCAGGGGGCAACCTCCCCGCTTCCGCTCATTTGGTCATCCTCCGCCTGGCATAAAGAAAGCCCCGCTTTACCGCGGGGCTACTTACGTTATTTCAGTTGTTTTCCGTCGGAGAAGGCCTGCCCCACCTTTTCCCCCAGAACACGGTAAGCGTGGGTGACCCCGTCGTAGGAGATGGGATTCAGCTTCCCTGCGTCGATAACGCCCCGTTCATCCAGGATGGATTCCTCTGCGGAGACGTTGATGATCTCCCCGATGCAGATGCCGTCCTCGTTGAACTTCAAAAGCTTACATTCCAAGGCCATGGGAAGCTCCTTGATCAGCGGAGCGTTGACGTACGTCCCCTTCTCGGCGTGGAAGCCCGCTCTTGCGAACTTATCCGGCAGATCGTTGGCGGAGACGATGCCCACGTAATCGCAGGGGATCACCGTATCCTTGGTGGCGAAGCTGAGGGTGAACGCCCCCGTCTTTTTGATGTTCTCGGTGGTCTTGTGGTCGTGGGAAAGACAGACCATGACCTGATCGGTGTCGTATACCCCGCCCCAGGCTGCGTTCATCACGTTAGGGTTGCCGTTTTCGTCGTAGGTGCCCACCATCAGAACGGGCATGGGATAGACCCAGGTCTTTGCGCCGAAATTCTTTCTCATAAAAACCTCACTTCAAATATCGATCCAAAAAGTCGTAACCCGCCTCCAAGGCGTCTGCGGGAGGACGGTGCCCTTTGCCGTGGTGTACCAAGAGAAGGTACTCGGGATGGGTTTCGTAGACTTTTGTCTTGTTCATCCGCTCCCCGGAGGAAGCGTCGTCGTATTCTCCCGCCAGCAGGCAGAAGGGCTTGGGGGCGCAAACGGACAGCAATGCGGTGTGATCCATGCCGTTTTCCGCCAGGGCTTTGGTCTTGCCGTCCCAATACCAAGGGTCGTCCCAGTTGGATTGCTCCCAGCCGAAGCCGAAATCGCTTGCTAAGATCACCTTCACACGTTCATCCAGGCACCCGGCATAAAAGGCCATCTTTCCGCCCAGGGAATGGCCTGCGATGCCCATGCGGCGGGCATCCACACGGGGATCGGAAGCCAAAAGATCCACCAAACGCATGGTGTCGGAGGTCAATTTTCCCATACCCGTCAAATCGGGATGATCCCGCTTCAGCGCCGCGGCGGCATCCTTCCAGCGGGTAAAATCGTCCCGCCCTTTGTCGCTTTGCAGGTAAGTCAGATGGTAAGCCTCTCCGCAGAGGGCAATATAGCCCCGCTTTGCCAGATGCACCATCATTTCGATGCCCTGAAAGAAGGGCAGCTTCTCCCCCGTTTTGGGGTCAAAGCCCAACATCCCCTCGGGATGGTAGAAGGGCACCGCCACGGCGGGTGCGGGGAAGGTCACGTTTTTGGGAACAGACATCATCACCCGCTGAAAGGTGCCGTCTGCCAGAGGCTGACGGTATTCCTCCAGGGTGTAGTCCGGGAAGTCGTAGGCAGCGGTAAGCACCGCATCCCCTGCCGCCTTGCGGACGGCGGGCAGTCCCAAAGCGTCCAACCAGTTCCGTTTCATAGGATCATTCCTTTTCTGCGGCAAGCTCTGCCTGCCGTTTTTGTCGTTTTTTGATCTCTTTGCCCACCTTACGGAGCAAGAATACCGCAAGGACGGCCGCCAGGGCGTTGACGCCTGCGAAGTTCAGCCAGATACCGTCCAGCCCCAAGGCCCACAACCCGCCCAGCAATGCCACGGGGAACACCAAGGCCACGGAAACCGCCATCACCGTGGCGAACAGAGGCTTTTCGATGGCAGAGAAGAAGCTTTGGGTGGCCACTGCCAGCCAACGGAACAGATAGGCGAAGCAGAACAAACGGATGGCGTGGGTGGAGATCTCCAAAAGATGCACGTCCTCCGCGTCCACGAACAGGGACGCCACCGCATCGGGGAAGAAGAACAGCACGGCGGTGGAGAGCATGCCCACCGTAAAGTTGCCGATGAAGCCGCATTTCACGATGGACTTCACGCGGTCGTAATTCCCCGCACCCCAGTTGTAGCCGATGGAGGGGGAAAGAGAATCGCTGATACCGTACAGCAAGGGCCAGCAGAGATCGCTGGAATACATAAGCACGGCGTACACCGCCACGGCGGTGGTGCCTCCCCCTTCCCCGAAGGTCTTTGCCCCCAGGGTCATCAAAGAGATATTCATAAGAATGGAGGTCACACGCCCTGCGATGTTATTCAAGAATACGGGAGAGCCGCAAGCGGCGATCTCCTTGAACATGGAAAGGTGAAAGCGGGGTCTGACGAACCGCAGCAGAGTCTTTTTCGCCAGGAAGGGGATCATAGCCACTCCGGCGCAGAGACACATGGAAATGGAGGTTGCCAAAGCAGAGCCCACCACGTCCATCTCCAAAACCAGCAAGAAGAAGGACAAAAGCCCCACGGTAGCCAGGTTGGAGCCGATGTTGATGGCCATGCTGGTCTTCACGTAACCGCTGATCCTGAGATAGTTATCCATGGCGAAGAACACCGAGGAAAGGGGACTGCAGAGAGCGCAGGTACGGAGATACCGCACGGAGGTCTCCAGCAGAACGTCGTCCGCCCCCATCATACGGCAAAGAGGCTCCGCCGCAAAGAACATAATGCTTCCCATCATGAGAGAAGCGATGAAGATCATCAGCACCGAGCAGGAGAAGACGTTGTTTGCGGTCTTTTTGTCCTCCTTGCCCAGAGCGATGGAAATGGGAACGGAAGCGCCCACACCGATAAGATCCGCCAGAGAGAAATTGATCATCACCATGGGGAAGGCGATGTTCACGGCGGCAAAGGCCCCCTCGCCCAGCTTCTGCCCGATAAAGGCTCCCTCGATGATGCTGTATACGGACATGGCGAACATGCTCACCATACCCGGCAAAGCAACCACGAAAAACAGCCGCCAGGGCTTCATGGTGGCGTACATTTCTTCGGCATTTCGTTTCATAGAGTCGATCCCTCCCATCCGAGGGATTATTGTACCATATTCCGCCGGAAAATGCAACAGAAAAAGGAGCCGTTTCGGTAAAAGAAAGGGCTCCCCTTCGTAGGTTATTTCAGCTTTTCCTCCAGGGCGGCAAGCTCCCTCCGTGCCCACGCCGCCGGTTCTCCTTCGGTGATGCCGTGGTCGGACGCCAGGGTCTCCAGAATGGTGCGCCAGGTGTCCGCCGCCTCTTCCAAACGGCCGAGCCCCCCAAGCAGAAAGGCCAGGGAATACAAGGCGGAAAGATCTCTCGGAGACGATTCCGCCCGAAAGGCGTTACGGTAGCAGGCAATTGCTTCTTCGTAACAGCCCAAGGCGTTCAGCCGCTCCCCTGCCTCGTATTGCCCCTTGGGATCGTCCTCGGGAACGGCCAGCCAAAGGGCAATTGCTCCCGCCCGATCTCCCTGGGCAAGGGCAAGCTCTCCGCGGAAGATCTCCCGCATGCAAGGGGTCTCCATATGGCGGATCATTTCCTCCGCCTCGGGGAAATGCCCCATATCCATCAGGGTCTCCGCCAGCATCTCCCGCTGTTTTTCCCCGTTGCAATAGCGCTTGCACACCCGCAAAAAGGTATCGTTTCCGCTCCTTACGGTCTCCCGCTCCCCCGGGCAAAGGCGGCGGTACAGGGAAAAGGCCTCCACGTCCCCGGGGGAGGCAGAAAGGGCCTGCTCTGCCATACGGCGGGCGTCCAGGGTGTCCCTGTTGATCCGCTTCAAAAGAAGCTCAGCGTAGCGCTTCAAGATGTTCGCATCCCCCGGATCTTCCTCCAGAATACGTTCCAGCACTCCTTTTGCATAAGCAAAGGAATCCTCCGTCAGTCTTTCGCGATAGAGGACGTGATCCACCCGTGCCAGCTCGTCGGTGCGATCCACCAAAAACAAGCGGTCGATCCTGACGCCGAAGAGAGAGGCAAGGGCGGGGAGCAACCCGATATCCGGGGTGGTGGCCCCCGTCTCCCACTTGCTCACCGCCTGGTAGGTGACTCCCACCGCTTCCGCCACGGCCTCCTGGGTCAAGCCCCGTTCTTTCCGTAAATTTTTGATCTGTGTTCCGATCTGTAAATTCATAGCAATTCCTCCGAAAATATACTTCATCGGCCGACGAACACAGTATACCCCAAATACGCCCGTTTTGCAAGAGACGGGTATTTGAGCAAGCTCACCCGTCGGGGGAGTTTCATTCCCCTAAGATCAGATAGCGGATCTCCCGCTCCAGCTCCTCCGCCGTCAGCTCCCCTTCCACCTTGGGCTTGATCACCTCACGGCTTTCCCGGGTATGGGGCAGGACGGAAGCCAGCGCCAGGGCTTTTTCCCCCTCTCCGTTTTGCAGGTACAGGAAGCACAGCACCGCCCGCAGGGTGGCCTTTTGCTTTTCGTTCTCCGAGCGGGGCAACCCTTTTTCCGCAAACAGAACGGCCTCTTTTGCCTTCCCTTCCATGGCAAGCACCGCGGCAAGGCCCAACAGCATTTCCGCTTTATCGGGAAACAGCTTCAAGGCCTCCCGATACACCTGCTCCCCTTCCGAAAGGTTCCCTTCCTTCATCAGACGGTTGGCGCGATCGTGGATCTTGTAGCAGGCCTCTTCCCCTCGCATCTTATCCATCCCCACCAGGGCATCCAGGCTGGTTCCGAACAGGTTGGCCAGCCCCGGCAGCAGGGTGATGTCGGGGTAGGTCTCCCCCCGCTCCCACTTGGAAACGCTTTGGGAGGTGACGTGAAGGGCTTCCGCCAGCTCCTCCTGGGTCATCCCCTTCCCCAAACGCAATTCTCTTAAGTTTTCCGCCAGATACAGCATGAACAATCACTCCTTTCTTTTTTGCCCTTTCAGCATACCACACCGCGGCAAGGAATGCAAGAACGCAAAGGTTGGAGTTTTTACAACCTGCGGGCTATTTCCAACAATTTGTTGAAAAGCAAACAACAAATTGATTCTTGATTTCCGTATGCCTTTCTGCTATGATAAAAGCACACCGGTGAATATATGCAGACATCAAAAAGGAATGAAAACTATGCAGATCAAATTGGGAGAACAAATCAAAGCCCTCCGTCACAGAGACGGCAGGACGCAAGAAGACCTGGCAAACGCCTTGGGAGTGACCGCCCAGGCGGTTTCCCGCTGGGAAAAGGGCATTTGCTACCCGGATATGGAGCTGATGCCCTCCATGGCAAATTATTTCGGTGTCGCCATCGACCTGCTTTTCGGCTACGACAGCGGACGGGAGCAGAAGATCAACACCCTGGCGGAACAAATCACCGCCAAAAACCGAGAGAACAACGGCGTGGACGTATGCATGGATGAATGCATCCGTATGGCGAGAGAAGCCCTCATTGAATTCCCCGGGAACGAGCGGCTGATGTACTGCCTGGCTTCCGTTTTGTACAACGCAGGCTACGTGCGGTACGGAGAATTCCACCTCATCGACGGAGAGGGCTTCAACGTTTACGACGTAAAACGCCATCGGGAATACACAGAATGGCAGGAGGCCGTCAAGCTTTACGAAAAGCTCCTGACCACCCTTCAGGAGGGGGAGCTTCGCCACAAGGCAGTCACGGAGCTTACCCAGCTTTACCTGAACACGGGAGAGCATGAAAAAGCCCTTGCCATTGCGGAGGCCGCCCCCGACATCGGAGGCTCCAAGCCTTTTCTGAAGATCAACGCCCGGGACGGGCGGGAGAAGGCCAAGGCCTGCAGTGAAGCTCTGCTGGAGACCGCCGACGCCTTTGCGGGGCTGATTATCACAACGGTGCTTTCCTACGAGCAGAACATGACCCCCGGGGAAAAGGCCCAAAGCCTGCAAAACGCCATCCGCGTTTTTGACCTGGTATGCACCGGCGGGGTCTGCGGAAGATACCACGCCTACATTGCACGTATCTATACCCTGCTTTCCCTGTACCTTTGGATGGACGGCAGACGGGAGGAGACCTTCGAGGCTCTGGACAGCGCCTTGGAGCACGGGCGGAAGTACGAAGCCCTTTGCGGGAAGGAGAACGTTTCCTACCGTGCGCCCCTGTTACGGCTGACGGCGATCAGCGGGTGCCAAAAGCCTCTTGACTACAGCCTTTGCGAAAGCCTGGCGGAGGATTGGCCCTGGTGGAGCGTACAGGAATACAACCCGGTGGCGGAGGAGATCCAAACCGATCCCCGCTGGACGGCCTGGGTGGAGAAAACGAAGGGATAATATGAAAACAGGGCTGAGTCGCCAAACTCAGCCCTTCTTTTTATAGCTCTTTTGCAAAACAGCGTCTGCGCTTATGCTGGGTCTTTTCAAACTGTCCCCACATGCTGTGGACGGCGCCGTTGGTCTCCAATTGAGGGCCGGTCTCGCAATACTTCACCCCGTTTTGGATCAGGATCTCCGTCAGGGTGTCGATGATGATGGCGGGCACGCCCTTTTTCTGATAGGCGGGATCCACGGCAACGAAGAACATCTCCAGGGTGTCGTTCTTCCCCTTCAGCGCCTTCAAAAGGCGGAAGATCCCGAAAGGGAGCATTTTGCCGCCGCACTTTTTCAGCGCCTTGGCAATGGAGGGCACCAACGCCCCGAAGCCCACGATCTTCCCTTCGCCGTCCTTCACGGAGCAGATGTATTCCGGCTTCACCAGAGGGATATAGCCGTCCACGGCGTGCTTGATCACCTCGGGGGTGAGGGGCACGGTGCCGTACAGCACGGAGAAAGCTTCGTCAATGAGACCGAAGGCCTCGAAGGCTTCCTTATAAAGCACCTGGCGGTCACGGTACACCACACGCTGCAAGCCGTATTTCTTTTCCTGATGCTCTGCGATCCTGCGGATGCGGGCGTCCGGCGCATCGGGGACGGAAATGCGGAACTCGATCCAGTCGATATCCTTTTGGAGCCCCAGCTTTTCCATGTGCTCCAGGTAATAGGGATGGTTGAAGAAGGTGATGGACATATTGAACTGATCGAAGCCCTCCACCAGCATCCCCTCGTGGTCCATATCCGTAAAGCCGATGGGACCCATGATGCGGGTAAAGCCCAGCTCCCTGCCCCAGGCCACCACGGCATCGAACAAGGCACGGGAGACCTCAGGATCGTCGATGAAATCGAAGCGGGTGAAGCGGATGGCGTTCTGCTTCCACTTTTTGTTGTAGGCGCGGTTGATCAGTCCTGCGATCCTGCCCGCCACCTCGCCGTCCTTATACGCCAAAAACAGCTTGGTATCGCAAAAATCGTAGGCGGGATTCTTCTCCTTGGTGAAGGTCTCCATCTCGTCCGCCGCAAGGAAGGGAACGTAGTTGGGATCCTTTCCGAAAAGCTTGTTTGGGAAATCCACAAAAATCCGCAGATCCTTTTGGGTCTGCACCTCCCGAAGGGTCACGCTCATATACTGTATCCGTTTCTTTCGCAGCCCGTAAAGAACGGGCGGATCTTTCGAAAACGCATTCCGAGCATTTGCCCCCAAGCAAATCCTGCCGCTTTCGCAATACTTATATCACAATTTATTCAAAAAGTCAACACAAATATTTCCGGGACGGATGTTTTGTTTTGCGTATAAAACACCATATTTTTCACACAAAGAGAAAGAGCCGCCCTTGCAAAAAGGAAAAGAATGTGATATACTTAAAAACAGATACTATTTTTTGTATTTTTTCGTCAACAAAGGAGGAACCGTATTATGAAACGTTCGATGGCTTTGCTGTTGGCGGTGCTTTTCCTGTGGGGCTGTACGTCTCCCGCAGAGGAGTCTTCCGTGCCCGCCGTGGAAAGCTCCCTTCCTACGGAGGAAAGCTCCCTTCCCGAGGAAAGCGTCCCCGAGGAATTCGTCCTCAGCGAGGAAGTTGCCTTGATCGACAGCTTTATGACCGAGGAGATCGACCGCACGTTGAAGGTGAAAAACGTGTTCATGGATCATCCCTATACCCTCAACCGCCCCGCAAACGACAAATACCCGGACGCCCATTTGGAAAAGCTTACCAACTGCGACACTATGGACGTGGTCTACGGGGGCAACACCTACGTGGGCTGGGAGGGCGGACAGCCCGTCACCGTCACCTTTGATCTGACGGGAAAGGACTACGCCATCGGTGACATTTCCGTGGGATGCGCCCGCATTTCGGATTACGGCGTGAATCTCCCTCTTTCCGTTGCGGTACAAGCCTCCCGCGACGGCAAGGAATTCACCACCGTAGGAAAGATCACCACACCCAAAAACCTGGCGCCTACGGGGAAATATACCTATTACTTTGCCTTCCCCAAGGCCTTGAAGGCAGACTATCTGCGGATCGTCTTCTCCATCACCGGCAGCGGCTATATGGTGACCGACGAGATCTTTGCCTATCAATACTGCGAGGACGGTCTTCTGGAGATCGGTCCCGACAAAAAGGTGGATTACCGCAACCCCATCAGCGATTTTTATGAATACGACCTGAACCTGGGAGACTCCGACGTGCAGGTCAGCCCCTCCGACGAGGATTACGACACCTACCGCAACCTGGCGACCATCCCCGGGGTGGATTTCCAGATCCGGCATTTTGACCCCTTCTTCGTGGGACATACCAACAGCGGCAGGGACAAATTGTACCTTCTCACCGACGGCGTCCGCCACGGCGACGATCCCGAAGAGGATTACTTTATTTTCTATCGGGGCACAGGCCGCCATCTGGTGGCAGACCTGGGCACGGTGATGGGAGTGGATAGCTGCTCGGTATCCTTCTGGGATAAGCCCTCCTGGGGCATCGCCACCCCGCCGGTGTATTACATCAGCCTCAGTGTAAACGGCACCGACTGGGTCACCGTGTACGCCGAGCACAACCCGGAGTACGGCACCTCGGCCCGGTTAAACGACCTGCGGGAATGCCTGTTTGCCAACGCCTATCTGGCAAGATACGTGCGGATCACCTTCCCCACCGTTCCCGACAACGGCGTCTCCAGCTCGGTGTATATGGGAGAATTTGAGATCTACGGCACCAAGAATCCCGAGGGAGCAGTTCCCGCCGTGGAGGAGCAGGAAACGCCCTACGGCAAATATCCCGACCCCGAGAAGTTCGGCATCTCCGACATTCTGTGGGCAGGGGTGGGTGACGACTACGGCGTCGTCTGCGAGGACTACCACGTGATCACCGAGGAGACCGCCTACCACTATCTCACCTCCGTGGATAAAAACGGCAAGGCGGCAGATCCTCTCTTCGACTCCTTCTGCTTCACCTCCCGCGGCTCCCTCAGCTGGTACGCCAACCGCACGGAGGGATATACCTGGTTCCTTTCCGAGGTCTTCCGTGAAGGGGTGAACATGGACGCCCTGGACGCCGCTCAAGGCAGGATCAACAAGGAAAAAGGAACCAACGTCAAGGCTCCCGCCTTTGTTTCCGTCAACTGCCCCGTGATCGGGGACACCTTCCAGGGCAAGACCATCCAAACGAAGGAGGACTATATCGCCTGCATGAAATGGATGGCGGACAGCGCCATCGAGGCCTTCAACGCCAAGCGCTACGAGAACGTCTACCTGGCAGGCTTCTATTGGCAGGTGGAAAACCTCCGTCCCAACCATTGGGCTCCCGGCGCCGCCCACGATGTGGAAACGGCAAAGGCCTTCAACGAGTACGTCCACCAATTGGGCTATCTCTCCCTGTGGCTTCCCTATTATTCCTACCTCAACGGCATCTGGCACAGCCATTATTACGGCTTTGACATCACCTGCTGGCAGCCCAACTACGTGTTCTCCGCCACGGAGCCCACCCGCATGGACACCATTGCAGAGCTGGCAAAGCTTTACGGCGTGGGCATCGAGATCGAGTTTGAGGCCAGCCGTCAGAGCAAAGAGGTTCTGGCGCTTTACAGAGAATACCTGGGTGCGGGCTACGAATACGGCTTTATGAACGGCATCAACGCCTATTACCAGGGCGCCGTTCCCGGAGCCTTCGTGACCTTCCGCGAGGACAAGGATCCCATCAACAAGACCATCTACGAGGAAACGGTTTTGTTCGCACAGGGCAAATTGGAAAAAGATCCCCGCACTGCGGAAACGGCGGATCTTTCCGCCTTCACCGACCACTCCGTCACGGTGAAGAACGGAAAAGCGGTCACCGTGGAGCTGGGCAAGCTTCCCGAAACGGCGGTGCGGTTTGCATTGACTCCCTTGTACGGTACGGTACGGCTGGATCCCGACGGAAAGCTGGACTACCGCGCCATGCGGGGCTATGCCGGGGAGGACGAGATCAGGATCACCCTTTACGACGGCATGGGCGGCAGCAAGACCATTACGGTAAAAATCACCGTAACGGAATGATTAAAAATTGAAAAAGCAGGGCATCCTATTCACAAGAATATTGTGAAAGGATGCTTTTTGCTATGGTAGAACAAGATACGATCAAGCTGTTGCGCGAATGCGATGCGGGCATCAGAATGGGAGTTTCCTCCATCGAGGACGTGATGGGCGCCGTAAAATCCCACAATCTGAAAAACCTGCTTTCCGACTGCCGCGCACAGCACGACAAGCTGGACGGCGAGCTCCAATCCCTGCTGGGCAAATACGGAGACGAGGGGAAAGCCCCCAACCCCATCGCCAAGGGGATGTCCAAAATGAAGACGGGGATGAAGCTGGGACTGGAGGAATCCGACGCCACCGTGGCGGATCTCATCACCGACGGGTGCAACATGGGGGTCAAATCCTTAAACCGCTACCTGAACCAATACAAGGCCGCCGATGAGGTCTCCAAGGATCTTGCCAAGCGGCTGATCAATCTGGAGGAAAAGCTGGCCGTCGATATCCGCAGTTACCTGTAAAGGTTCCTCTTGCAAGATACCGCCACGCAATCGGAAACAATTTGGTTATAAACTTTACAAACCCGTAATATCTCTTGGACAAAACGCACGAAAACCCACCCTCACTTTATGCCATTTTGACGATTGAAAAATCTTTTGTTTCGTGGTATGATATGGTATCACAAAAAGGGACGTATGCCGCTTTCTTGTTTTTGGTGTGCGCTCCGAAAAAATTTATGGAGGAAACAAGATGAAAAAACTGTTGGCATTGACCTTGGCAGTTATGATGCTGTTCACCCTGGTCGCTTGCGCATCCGAGACCCCTGAGACTTCTTCTCAGGCACCCGCTACCTCTTCTGAGGCACCCGCTACCTCTTCCGAAGCTCCCGAAGCTTCTTCCGAGGAGCCCGAAGCTTCTTCCGAAGAGCCCGCTCCCGAGTCTTCTGAGGAAGAGTCTTCCGAAGAGCCCGCTCCCGAGTCTTCTGAAGAGCCCGAACCCGAAGAACCCGTAGAGAACCCCTATGACGAGCTGGAGATCGGCAAGGCTACTACCGTTCCCACCATCGATGGCGTTGCTACCGAGGATGAGTACGCTACCGTTATCTACTACGACGAGCTGGAAGCTCATTGGAACCTGGGTTCCTCCGGCGAGGGTCTGGACGTTTACGACGTTGCAGTTTACCTGAGCTGGGATGAGACCTATCTGTACTCCTGCGTACAGGTTATCGTTGGTAACGAGAGAACCTACGATAACACCGACTTCACCGCAAACCGTCCTTATATCTTCGATCGTCGTCACGTTATGTCCGCGATCGTTCTGGGCGATCCCTGCCTGCCCAAGTATCAGCCCGCTGACGGCGAGTCCTGGGCATGGGGCGATGCTTACAACTCCGGCCTGGGTACCGAGTGGTCTCTGTCCGCTCAGCCCGACGGTTCCCCCATCAAGGCAGACCACTTCGGTGCTCTGACCACCTCCACTGACTTCAGCTTCGTAGTTGGCGTTTCCGATCTGGACTACGAGTACTACGAACAGAAGATTCCGTGGGCAGCCCTCAACGGCGGCGCAGCCTTCACTGCAGCAGCCGGCGAGAAGATCGGCTACGCCTTCGTAGCTTGCGTAGAAGAAGTTGACATCACCGAGGACACCGACCCCGATGCTAAGTACGTTTGCTTCGGCGCCGGTATCAACGGCTACAAGAACTTCGGCGAATACGTTGGTCTGACCCTGGTTGACTAATCAATCGTTTTAAACAAATTCTCCCCTCGGCTTTGGCCGAGGGGAGTTTTTTCGCTCTTGCAATTTATCGGGTTTCGTGCTATACTGAAAAAAACGACGATGGGAGTACGGCTATGGCAGACAAGCGCGCACAACACTACGGGGAAAAGCTTTCCCGGCTGATCCGTATGGAGACGGTGTCCGTGAGAGGACAACACGGCGGGGAGAAGTTTACCGCTTTTCGGAAGCTCTTGGAGGAGAAATTCCCGTTGCTGTTCTCCCGGGGAGACTGCAAGGTATTCCAAGGCGGGTTTCTGCTGCGCTGGAAGGGTACGGATGCAAGCCGCGCTCCCATTCTGCTGATGAACCATCACGACGTGGTGGAAGCCAACGGCGTGTGGAAATATCCGCCCTTTTCCGGTACCGTCGCAGAGGACAGAGTCTGGGGCCGAGGTACCTTGGACACCAAGGGCGGGCTTTGCACCATGCTTTGCAGCGGTGAGGAGCTGATGGCGGAGGGCTACGTGCCCAATCGGGACGTATATTTCCTGTCCACCTGCACGGAGGAGACCGACGGGTACGGCTGTCGGGAGATCGTGGCCTATCTGCAAGAACAGGGCATCCGCTTTGATCTCGTGTTGGACGAGGGAGGGATGATCCTCCACGATCCCATCGGCGGTGCCGACGGGGTGTTTGCCATGATCGGCGTGGGGGAAAAGGGATTCTTGAATCTGAAATTCACCGCCCGCTCCAAGGGAGGCCACGCCTCCGCACCGGGAAAAGATACCCCCTTGGTGCGGCTGGGAAAATTTATGGCGGAGGCGGAAAAGGG
Organism: Oscillospiraceae bacterium; assembly: GCA_015063885.1. Lineage (GTDB taxonomy): Bacteria > Bacillota > Clostridia > Oscillospirales > CAG-382 > Coliplasma. The sequence goes on from SVTH01000014.1 coordinate 32,180, forward strand.
GAATATTTTCCCCACGGAGATCTCCCCTGCCGTGAAGGAGATGCTCTCCCGCTTTGCCCCCACTATGAAAGGGGTCATGAAGCTGGCCTGCGGACATACGGGGCTGTTCGGGCCTGTTCTCCGCAAGGTGATGCCTGCTTTGTCCCCTGCGGCGGAAGCGTTGCTGCGCACTACCTTGGCCTTCACCATGTGCGGCGGCTCCGAAGGTGCCAACGTGCTCCCCGGAGAGGCTTGGGTGATCGGCAATATGCGGTACTCCCACCACCAGGGACGGGATGCTTCCCTGGAGGCCATCACCCGTCTGGCGGCAAAATATGAGATCGAAACCACACTGCTGGAGGACGGCGGGGAATCTCCCATCACCGACCATAACAAGGAAGGCTTCCGATTCCTTTCGAAGGCGGTGGAGGAAACCTTCCCCGGGGTCATTCCCGTACCCTACGTCACCACGGGCGCCAGCGATTGCCGCTATCTTTCCGTTCTTTCGGACAACTGCCTGCGGTTCGTGCCCTTCCATATCGACAAGCAGCAGTACGGAAGCGTTCACGGAGAGGACGAAAACGTAAACCTTTCCTGCCTGCCGAAGGCGGTGGATTTCTACCGCTACGTGATTACCCGTTGGAAAACGGAGTAAAAAACGGCTCTCGTTACGAGAGCCGTTTCTGCGTTACTTATTCTTTTTTGCCTTTTCCTTGGCGCGCTTGTCGTTGATGATCTGCATATGCTCTGCGGTGATCAGCTCCACGCCGTTTTCTCTTGCCCATTCCACACAGCCCTTGAGCACCAGAGGAAGGAACACTCTGGGCACCGCCAGCACGGTCTTCAAGGCGTCGTCGGTGAATTTCACCTTATCGTCCGCTCTGTCTGCGGCGTAGCGCACGGACGCCAGGGAAGCCTCTCTCGCCTGCAGAAGCTCTGCGCGCATTTTGGTCTTGCGGTGGAACCAGAAATTCTTGCTGTCTCTGTAGCCGTAATCCACAGGCAAAGCAGGGAAATCCTTTGCACGGACGCCGTTGATGATAGCGTCGCGGTATTTCTTCTTCATCAGGATCTTATCCACCCGCAGGATGAAGTGGGCGCCGAACTTGCTGGTAATGCCGTTGAAGTCGTGGTAGGGCCCTTCGTAGCCGTTCAGCTCCCCGGGAAGATCCTTGTCTGCCCCGTCCAGCTCCCGCATCCAGGTGCACTCCACCGCTTGAATGGCGTCGGAAAGAACCATGGGGCGCTTCTCCCCCGTCTCCTCCTCCAAAAGGCTTGTTTCCAGCTTGAACTTGCACTTGGGCATCTTCTCCTCCGGCTTGTCTCCGGGCCAGGAAAGCTTCACCGCCTCCTTGAAGCTCTTGGGGCTGTCGTCGATGAAGTTCAGGGTGCATTTTCCGTTTTTCAAAATGTTCTGGGCCGTGTTGGAGGAATTGCGGCAACAGAGAAGCATGGCGTAATAGTCCTTCCCCGCTACGTAATAGGGCTGAACCAAAGAATACGGCCCCAAATTGGTGCTCCCGTCCCGGCACAGGGTGCTGATGATCACCGTGGGCATGGGGAAGAACAAAGAAGTCTGATAAAAATTGTCAACGATGCGAAGATTTTCAAAGCTGCTCATAAAAGTATCCCCCGAAAGTTATTGGTTACTTAAGTATACCAAGTTTTTCCGAAAAAGTCAACCGTTACGCCAGCTGTTTGTTCAGCCGTTTGCTCAGCCTCTTCATGGTGATATAGACGATCAGCCAGATCACCAGGTACCCCAGCAGGAAGATCCCCGTAAAGAGCAACAGCACCCGGAGAGAGAAGGTCAGCCAGCCGTTGATCAGATAGCAGGTCACGTAAGCCAGATACAGCGCCCCGCAGTGATAAAAGGCGCACTTCCCCAAGGACCAGGCAGGGACTTGATTGAAGACGCTGACCCCGGCGTGGACGAACGCCAGCAGATAGGTGGAGAATACCCCCAGGCAAGCCTCTCCGCCCGTGAGGGTGAACTCCTCTACGGTCAAAGACAAAACGCCGTACACCACCCCCATAATCAGGGGACCAAACCCGCCGAACAGCATCCCGCGGCGGAAAAATTCCTTCCATAAGCCTTTCATTTCACCATTCCCATCCTTTCTTTTACTTGTTTCAGTTGTCTGCGGGACACGTAGTCCTCGTAGCCGCAGGCAAAGCTCACCAGCAACGACCCGCCGAAGGAGGCGCGGAACCGCTTGATACGGGAGACGTTGGCAAGGCAGGATTGGTTGATTTTCAAGAACTCCTCTCCCAACAGCTCCTCCAGCTGCCAAAGGCGGAGCTTTACCTGCCAGTTCCCTTCCTCCGTGACGGCGTAGCACTTCCCGCCCTCCGTGGTAAAGCAGGAAACGGTGTTCATATCCAGGGGGCGGATCTCCCCCTCCCGATACCCCAAAAGAGGGGCGGGCTCTTCTCTGCAAAGACGCAGGATCGCTTCCGTCAAAAAGGATTCCTCGCGGGCGTAGATCAAAACCTCTTCCTCCCGCTGCGGGTCGATCTGCAACGTACATTTCATAAAGAAGCTCATCTCCTTTCGGGAGTATTGTAGCACAGCTTCCCCGCTTTTGCAAGCGTCGGAGCGTAAGCGGTCGTTCCACAGCACCAAACGGCAAAAGCCCGCCGGGCTTTAACGCTCGACGGACTTCTGCCGTTTGAATGTGGAAAGGTGTTGAAAATGGCGAATGCCATATAACGCAAAAGAAAGCAACAGCGCGCCTGCGCACAGGAAAACAGTCCCGTAAGAGGCCGCCTCAGGGATCTCCGTCCAGAGGAAGTGCACACCCATGGTAATATACAACAAAAGCGTACACACCTTACCGTGCCAATCCGCACCCTCGACCTTCCCGGTCCTGCGGATGACCGCCGCTCCCAGAACGCCCAGAACGGCTTCCTTCACCAATAGCAACAAGAACAGATGTAAAAAGGCAGGAAACCTTACTGCCAGACAGAGCAGCACCGCCAGTTGGGTCAGCTTATCCGCCACGGGATCCAGAACCTTCCCGACGTCGCTCACCAAACGAAACCGACGGGCAATAAAGCCGTCCGCCAGATCGGTGAGCCCGGAAAGCACCAGGAATCCTGCCGCCCAAACAGGGTGGTTCCGGAGGTACAGCAAAACGATGGGCAGGATCAGCCACAGTCTGAGGAGAGTCAACAGGTTGGGCAAATGGGGAAGAATTTTGGCTTTCATAACGGGATCCTTTCTTTTTTATTCACCGAAGAATTTCATATTGGGATACCGCTTTGCCATCCATGAGTCGTCAAAGCGGCTGTCGATGGCTTGCTCCAAAGCGTTTTGGGGCGGCGTTCCCTTGTGGCGGGAATCCCAGCGGTCAAGGGCGGCTCCCGTCATCAGAAGGTTAACGCACATGAACGCCGTGCACACGCCGCAGGCGATCCGCCAGCCCTTCCCGCAAAGAGAATTCAGAAACGCTGCCAAGGGCGGGAAAACCCACTTCATAAACACCATGCCCAAAACGCCCCACAGAAGGGTCATGCTCAGGCTGATCTTGCCTCCTATGCTGAAAGCGTGGTGGCTGTAATCCCAGGAATATGTACCGAAGCACACCTGCTGGAAGATTCCGGAAAGAAGCTCCACACCGCTTCCCGCCAGAGCAAAAGCGCAAAAGCGCAGGGCAGGGTGCCTCCCGTCCAGCAAAACGGAAAGGCAATACATTGCCGCAGCGCCCAAGCCATAGATGATGCAAAAGGGACCCCAAAGGGTGGCGGAATGGCTTTCCCAAAAGCCTTTCCGCAGGAGGCACCAAACGCCCTCCAAAACAAAGCCCAGCACGCTTCCCAAAAGGAACAGCCAGAACAGCAAAGGGTAGGAGATCCCTCGAACGCTCTTTTCTTGTACGGTGAGATCTTTCACAGGCAGAAGCCTCCTCTTTCAGTCTTGCCTGTATCATACCCCGTCAATCGCAACGGTTCCTCAACCGAGGCTCAAGTTTTGTTGAGCTTTTCTGTTTTTTGCAAATACACGGTGAAGCGGCAGCCGCCTTCCCGGAGATTTTCGCCGAAGATCTCACCGCCGCAAAGGTCCAGAATCCGCTTTGCCAACGTCAGCCCCAAGCCGTTCCCCTCTGCCTTGTGGGAGCTGTCTCCTTGATAGAACTGCTGAAACATCCGCTTTTGCACCTCAGGGGAAATGCCCTCGCCCTGATCCGCCACGGAAAAGCAAAGGCGCTCCCCCTCCTCCCACAGACGCAAGGTCACCTCCCCGCCGCGAGGGCTGAACTTCACAGCGTTGCCGATCAAGTTGCTCCACACGTGGCAAAGCAAGCCCGTGTTCCCGTAATAGGTAAGCTCCTCCAGCTCCACATCGAATCCCAGCTCCTTTTCCTGCCATTTTGGCTCCAAAAGCATAATGGCGAGGCGGATCTGCTCATCCAGACGGAAGCAAGTCCCTCCCGCTTCGATGGAACAGTTTTCCAGCTTGGAAAGCAGAAGAATATTCCCCACCAGCTCCGATAAGCGGCGGGTGTTTAGCAGGATCTTCTCGATATAGATCTCCTCCGTCTCGTCGATATTCTCAGTGCTTTGCAACAACGTCACGTAGCCCTCAATGGCGTTGATGGGGGTCTTGATCTCATGAGAAACATTGGAGATGAAATCCCGTTGCAGGATCTCTGTGGAACGAAGCTCCCCGGTCATCAGGTTAAACTTCTCGTAAATGTTCCTGATCTCCCGAATACGGCTGTGGGAAGCCAACGTCACGTTGAACTCCCCAGCCGCCACTCTGTCCATGGCGTCGCTCAAACGGGTAATGGGCTTTAGGATCCTATGGTTGACATACCACGACAACGCCCCGCCGATGAGGATGCTGAAGATCCAAAGCCATACAGTGGCGGAGATCCCCGTAATGTCCAAAAGCCCCGACAGCAGAGAGGCGATGCCCACGGTCACCAAGATCTCACCCATGACGATGGCGGTGAAGATCAGCCCGATGCGGAAGCTGATACGCTTACGGACGCCCTTCATAGCCGCACCACCTTGTAGCCCACGCCCCGCATAGTGACGATCTTAAAATCGCGGTTGTTTTTGAATTTTTCCCGCAACCTGCCCACGTGCACCTCCACGGTGTGACTGTCCGTTTCGCTGTCGTAGCCCCAGATGTCGTCCATAAGCTGTTGACGGGTGAAGATCTTCCCCGGGTAAGAAGCTAACTTGTAAAGAAGCATAAACTCCTTTTGGGGCAAGATAAACCGCTCCGTGGGCGAGATTGCCGTAAAGGAATCCATCTCCAAGGTGGTGTTCCCTATAGTCTGTTTCCGTTCGTGGATCATTCTGGCACGCCTCAGCAAGGCACCCACCCGCAGGACCATCTCGTTTACGTTGACGGGCTTTACCATGTAATCGTCCGTTCCCGAGCGGAAGCCCTCCTGCAGATCGTCGAAGGCGTCCTTGGCGGTGATCATCAGCACGGGGATCCTGTCCCCTGCCTCCCGCAGTGCCCGCACCAGAGAGTAGCCGTCCATCACGGGCATCATGATATCGGAGATGATCAGGTCGAAGAACTCCCGCTCCATGGCGTCCAAGGCTTCTTTTCCGTTGGAGGCCTCCGTAACGGCGTAACCGTTTTTTAAAAGCACGTGTTTAAAAAGCTGTCTCAGCTCTCTGTCGTCCTCTGCGATCAGAATATGAAGCATAAAGCGCCCTCCTTCGTGGCTGTACTACCGCCAGTATAGCACACAATTGTGACGGCATTGAAAATGTACCGTGTCTTTTTCAACAAAGTCTCAACGAAAGCTCAAGTTTCGTTGAGGTTGGGTTTGACATTTTCTCTTCGGTGTGATATAATGAACGTATTCAAAAAAACAGGGAGGCTTTCTCACATGACCAAACATCCTTTTCCGGAAGTGAAAAAGAACTTCGGCTTCGGCTGTATGCGTCTGCCCATGCAGGACGGCGAGGTGGACACCGCAGAATTTTCCAAGATGGTGGATTACTTTTTGGAAAACGGGTTCAACTATTTCGACACCGCCCACGGCTATCTGAACGGCAAGAGCGAGACGGCCTTGAAGGCCTGCCTCACCTCCCGCCACCCCAGGGAGTCTTATCTGCTGGTGGATAAGCTTTCCTCCAACCATTTTGAGAAGAACGAGGATATCCGTCCTTTGTTTGAGGAAAAACTGGCCGCCTGCGGAGTGGAGTATTTCGATTTCTATCTCCTCCATGCCCAGGATCGGAACAAGTTTGCCAAGTATAAGGCATGCCGCGCCTACGAGACCGCCTTTGAGCTGAAGGCGGAGGGTAAGGTACGCCACGTGGGGCTTTCCTTCCACGACACCGCCGACGTGCTGGATCAGATCCTCACGGAGTATCCCGCCTTGGAGGTGGTGCAGATCCAGCTGAACTACGCCGACTGGGAGGATCCCAACGTGCAAAGCCGCGCCTGCCTGGAGGTCTGTAACAAGCACGGCAAGCCCGTGATCGTTATGGAGCCCGTGAAGGGCGGTGCTTTGGTGAACCTTCCCGAAGAAGCCAAGGCGGTATTTGCCCCCTTGGGCGGCTCCTGCGCCCAGTACGCCATCCGCTACGCCGCAAGCCAGAAAGGCGTGTTCATGGTGCTTTCCGGCATGGGGAACATGGCCATGATGGAAGACAACGTAAGCTACATGAAGGACTTCCGCCCCCTGAACGAAGAAGAGACCGCCGCCATCGAGAAGGTGCGCGGGGTGCTTCGTTCCCTGGAGCAGATCTCCTGCACCGCCTGCAATTACTGCACCGAGCGTTGCCCTCAAAATATTCCCATCCCCACCCTGTTCGGCTGCTACAACGACCGCAAGCTGTGGAACACCTGGATGGCGGGCTTCAACTACGAAAACGCCGTACGGAAGGGCAATCCGCCCTCCGCCTGCCTGGACTGCGGGCTTTGCGAGGAGGGCTGTCCCCAGCATCTGCCCATCCGTGAGCTTTTGAAGACCGTGGAAGCAGAATTCACCAAGAAATAAGACGGATCCCGCCGCCCGAAGAATTTTCGGGCGGTTTTTTCTTCAAAAAAAGATTTTTGCTCTCCCTCTTGACAAACAGCACACAGTGTGCTATAATAGTTCCCGAGGAGAGCACACTGTGTGCTCGAATCGCCCCCCCCTTTTTTTGCTGCAGAATTCCACCCCCCAACGGAAAACCTCTTTCCGGGAGTTCTGCAGCCCCTCTTTAACATTCCTCGGAGCGGCTTCCGCTCCGAAAAAAATATAGAGCACACTGTGTGCTGAAGGAGCGTTTATGACTTCCGTAAAAATTGTTCTGGACTCCTCTGCCGACCTGACGGCCATGGAAGGCATTCCCTTTGCCTTCGCCCCCTTGAAGGTGGTCACCAAGGAGACCCAATACGTAGACGACGAAAGTTTGGACGTGGAGGCCATGGCGGAAGCCCTTTACAACTACCGGGGCACCTCCACCACCTCCTGCCCCAACGTGGAGGACTGGCTGACCGCCTTCGGAGATGCCGAGGAGATCCTGTGCATCACCATCACCGGCGGGCTTTCCGGCTCCTACAACTCCGCCCTGGTGGCAAAAAGGCAGTATGAGGAAGCCCATCCCGGCAGACGGGTAGAAGCCATCGACTCCCTCTCCGCCGGACCCGAGATCGCCTTGATGGCGGAAAAGGCGAGAGAGCTTCTCCTTTCCGGGAAAAGCCTGGACGAAACGGTAAAAGCGCTGAAGAGCTACAAGACCGAGCTGTTCTTTATGCTGGAATCCCTGCAGAACTTTGCCAACAACGGCAGAGTGAGCAAGCTGGCGGCCAAGACCGCAGGCGTTCTGGGCATCCGCACCCTGGGAAGAGCCAGCGATCAAGGCACCCTGGAGCTTTTGGAAAAGGTGCGCGGCGAGGAACGGTCTCTGCTGGCCCTGGCAAGGCTCATCAAGGAGCGTGGCTACAAGGGCGGCAAGCTCCGCATCGCCCATTGCGGCAACCCCTCCGCGGCGGAATCTTTGGCCATGCTGATACGGGAGCACTTCCCCAAGGCCGCCGTCACCGTCACCACCCTGCGAGGACTTTGCTCCTATTACGCAGAGCGGGGCGGAATGCTGGTAGGCTGTGAGGTCTGACGTTATGAAGCAACACGCATTACATCCCCGTCTGAGCTTTGACACCGTCCGCGAGGTAGTGGCCTGGGCGGGCAAGACCCACGGCGAAAAGACCGCCTATTCCTATCGGGAAAAGGCAGGCGACAAAGAAATATTGAAGGTGTCCTTCCTGAAGCTGCAAAAGGACGTGGAAGCCCTCACCAACGCCTTGGTGGATATGGGCTGTACGGGTAAGCATTGCGCCGTGGTGGGGAAGCTTTCCTACCATTGGGCGCTGGTATACTTCGCCGTGCTGTCCGCAGGCGGCGTGCTCATGCCCCTGGATAAGGACTGGAAGGCTGAGGATCTTGCCCACACCACCAAGGAAGGGGAAGCGAAATATCTCTTCTGCGACGCCGATCTGAAGGACAAGGCAGAACAGATCGCCGCAAGTGCCTCCCTGGAGGCAGAGCCCGTCTATCTGGGAAGCGACGGTCTGCTGTCCCTCCTGTCCGCAGGAAAAAACAGCCGTCCGCCCCTGCCCCGGATCGATCCTCTCGCTCCTGCTCTGCTGGTCTACACCTCCGGCACCACGGGTGCGGGAAAAGGGGTACTGCTTTCCCAAACCGCCATCATCAGCAACATCACCGCCGCTTTGCCCTACATCGATTATTCCGAGAAGACGGTGGGCGTTCTGCCCCCGCATCATACCTACGGCTCCACGGTGATGTTCTTGGGACACGCCATCATCGGCTCAGAGGTGTATATCTCCGCAGGACTGCGCCATATTCAAAGAGAGCTGAAGGAGCAAAAGCCCGGGCATCTTGTTTTGGTGCCTCTGTACCTGGAGACCTTCTACCGCAAGATCAAATCCACCGTGAAGGAGCAGAAGAAGGAAAAGCTTCTCTCCCGCATGATGACCGTAAGCGGCGGGTTGCGGAAGGTAGGCATCGACCTGCGAAAGACGCTGTTCGCCTCCGTGCGGGAGGCCTTCGGCGGGGAGATCAAAACGGTGATCTCCGGAGGCGCTCCCATCAACAGGGAGATCGTCGCCTTCTTTGAAGCCATCGGTATCTCCACCCTCAACGGCTACGGCATCACGGAGTGCGCCCCCCTCATTGCGGTGAACCGCTCCCGATGGGTGGTTCCCGACAGCGTGGGCCACGTCATTGACGTGGATACCGTAAAGATCCTCTCTCCCGATGAAAACGGGGAGGGGGAGATCCTGGTGAAAGGCCCCAACGTGATGCTGGGTTATTACAAGAACCCCCACGCCACCGCAGAAGCCATCGACGGGGAGGGCTACTTCCACACGGGAGATTTCGGCAAGCTGAACGAGGACGGGGTTCTGTTCATCACCGGGCGGAAAAAGAATCTCATCATCCTCTCCAACGGCAAGAACGTCTATCCCGAGGAGATCGAAAACGAGCTCATCGCCCTGCCCGGCGTGCTGGAGGTTGTGGTCTACCAGGGTAAGAGTAAGCGGGGCGACGCCCACGACGCCATCGTGGCGGAGATCTACCCCGACCCGGAGTATTGCAAGAAGAACGGCATCCAAGACGCCACCGCCTTCCTGAAGGCGCACTTGGACGCCTACAACCGCACCGCCACCCCCTACAAGCGGGTGGCCAAGCTGAAGGTTCGCCACACCGAGTTCCCCAAGAACACCCTGCGGAAGATCAGGCGCTTTGAGCTTGACATGACCATTGATTGATTTTCTTTCCTTTTCTCCATAAAAATGCAAAAAGCGCTGTGGTTTTCGTGTTTTCCACAGCGCTTTTTGTTCGTTCTTATTCTTTGTTGCTCCGAGCCTCCAGAAGCTTGGCTTCCTGCTGTAAATACAGGATCTCCGTAGCGAAGGCAAGCTTGGTCACCACGTTTTCCTTTTTGGGGTAGCAATAGAAGGAATCGTTCTCCGTGGAAATATCCACGCAATCGAAGGGCTTGATGTAGCAGTAATCGTACTCGATATGCAAGCTGTTGGTCTGGATGGGAGTACGCCCGATGCGGTATTCCGCGCCGTTATAGTCTCCCGTGAGCACGAAGCCTTCTCCGGGCTTATGGGAAAGCTTGCCCTTCCCCAGGGTCTCGAACCTCCAGCAACGGGGCAGAGAGTATACCTCCACCTCGTCCTCAAAGGAATAGGTGCCGGAAGCGATCTGCTCCTCCACCTGCTTCCGCTCCCAGGCGAACCAATCGGGAACGTGGGTGAACTCCGTCTCCCCTTCCTTTGCCTGCAGGGAGCCGTCCTCCTGTAAGGTCCAGACCTTGCCGCAATGCTTGCAGAAGAGCTCCGCGCCCTTGGAATCCATTTGGGATTCCGTCTTGCAATGGGGGCACTGGTACAGCACCTTGTGCAAGCCCTCCGCACGGAAGGGCTCGGTGATGAGGATGCCGTTGTCCTTCTGATACTTGTATTCGTCGTACTGCAGACCCTTGCGGATGGCCTCGTTGATCTCTTCGGGGGTCATTTCCTTCACCTGCTCGGCGGTGAGAAGCTGGGTCATCACGGTGTGCATGGGAACCTTACGCTTTTTGCGGTAGTTCCAAAAGGGGGTGTGGAGGTAGTTGCCGTGGTGGACGATGGTGACCACGGGAACGCCGTTCTGCTTTACCAGGCGGCCGATGGCATCGGGAATGTAGGAGGTGACGCCGCAAGGGGAATACCGCGCCTCGGGGTACATACAAAGCACGTCTCCCCGCTTGGTGACCTTGCGGATAGAGCGTACCAGATGGAGATCCATGGTGAACTTGCGGGTGCAGATGGCACCGATGAGCTCCAGCAGGAAGGGACGGCGGTAATAGCCGTCGATGCTCACCACGTTGTGGAGGCGGTGGGGATAGGTGGCCAGCGCCGCCAGCTCAAAGTCGATGAAATACATATGGTTGGAAAGCAGGATGTACGGGGGCTTCAGGCCTTCCATGTTCACCTTCTCGATGCGGTAATCCTTGCCCAAAAGAAGAAACCAAGAGATCACCTTGATCAGCCAGGCGATGATCCAAGGCTGGCGGATGGGATACTTGGCTTTGTAGCGCTTTTTGTTCTTGTAGTTGACTTCGATATTCATGCGAGTCTCCTGTTTTCATAATTGACTCATTATATCAAATTTTGAACAAAAAAGCAATAAAAAATGAAAAAATATCGAAATAAGTTGCAAAAAGAAAGAAACGGTGGTAAAATACAAAAAGTAAGGTATTTTTCCCACCGAGAGAGGTGCTTATTATGGTATTTTATTGGATCGGCGGCGTCGTTCTGCTGCTGTGTCTTGCGGTGCTCATCACCGCTTACGTTTGTTTTTTTCGTATCTTCTACTTCCCCAAAAGGAAGCAAAAAAAGGGCGGCGAGCTGGCCTCCCTGCCCTACGGGGATATTTACGCCCCCTACCGTGAGGAAATGGCGGAATGGGTGCGGAAGGTAAAGGAGCTGCCCTGCAAGGAGGTCTCTATCACCTCCTTCGACGGATTGACCCTGCGGGGACGGTATTACGAGCATACCCCCGGTGCCCCCATTGAGCTTCTGATGCACGGTTACAAGGGGAATTCCCTGCGGGATCTCAGCGGCGGTGTGTTCCGTTGCTTTGCCCTGGAAAGAAACGCCCTGATCGTGGATCACCGTGCCGCAGGAAGCAGCGAAGGCAACGTCATCACCTTCGGCGTCAATGAAAGCCGTGACTGCGCAGAATGGGTGAACCTGATCCTGCGGGAGATCGACCCCAATGCAAAGATCATCCTCACGGGTATCTCCATGGGCGCCGCCACGGTGCTCACCGCCGCAGGCTACGACCTGCCGGGGAACGTGGTGGGCGTGTTGGCGGATTGCGGGTATACCTCCTCGAAAGCCATCATCAAAAAGGTGATCCGTGACATGAAGCTCCCCGCAGACCTGCTCTACCCCTTTGCAAGGCTGGGAGCAAAGATCTTCGGCGGATTCGACCCGGACCAACGCTCTCCCATCGGCTCCATGAAGCAGTGTAAGCTTCCCGTGATCTTCATCCACGGGGACGCGGATGCCTTCGTGCCCCCGGAAATGAGCAAGGAAAACTATCAAGCCTGCACCGCCCAAAAACGCCTGGTCGTCATCCCCGGAGCGGGGCACGGCCTTTGCTACCCCGCAGACCGTGAGACATACTTGCGGGAATTGAAGGATTTTTTCGAGCCGCATTTGTAAAATACAGTATATTGTATTGCAATTTGCAATACAATGTGGTATACTATCTTTGGAAAGGTGGTGCATACCATGGCAACGAAAACGGCAAACGTAACCGCACGCATTCATCCCGAGATCAAACAGCAAGCGGAAGCAGTGTTGGAGCATTTGGGGATCCCGGTATCGGTATTGATCGATTCTCTTTACCGTCAGATCATTCTGACCAACGGCATTCCCTATCCCTTCAAGCTTCCGTCTCCGCAGACTCGCGACAGCATGACAGACGAGCAATTTGACACAATGATGGCAAAAGGACTTTCCGAAGCAAAAGAAGGGCGCGGCTTAAACGTAGACGATGCTTTTGCAGAGATCAACAAGGGTATTTGATCATGGCCTACCAAGTAAAATTGACACCCAACGCCATCCGTCAGCTACAAGATACCCTTGTCTATATTTCCCAAACTTTGCAAGCACCCGAAGTAGCCCGTAGCTGGTCCAAGCGCCTTGAAAGCAGGATCGCTTCCCTTTGTGAAATGCCCTTTCGATATGCTCTCGTGGAAGAAGATCCCTGGCATGGAGAAGGAGTGCGAAAAATGCCTATTGAAAACTTCATCGTTTACTATTGGGTAGACGATAGCTCCTCCACCGTCTGGGTGATCGCTGTCATATACGGTAAGAGGGATCAACTGTCCGCTTTGCGAAATATGCCTAACGATTTGACCTAAAAAAACGCCACGGCTCAGCCGTGGCGTCCTTTTTCGTTTTTACGTTGTATAGTTGTCGAAATAGCCCTGCACCAGAACCACGGGGGTGCCCTTGTCACCGCTGCCGCTGGTAAGGTCGCAAAGGGAGCCGATCAGGTCGGTGAGCTGGCGGGGGGTGGTACCCTGGGAAGCCATGTTGCCCACCAGATTGCTCTGCTTGGCACGGATGCTGTCGGAGATGGCCTTCTTCAGCTCCTCGCCGGAAAGATCCTTGTAGTCGTTATCTGCCAGATACTTCAGCTTCAGCTCGTTGGGGGTGCCGATCAGGCCGTCGGTAAAGGCGGGAGAAACCACCGGGTCAGCCAGCTCCCAGATCTTACCCTTGGGATCCTTGAAGGCGCCGTCGCCGTAGATCATGACCTCCACGTGCTTGCCGGTGGCTTTCAAGATCCTTTCCTGTACGGAAAGCACCAGGTCCTTGCACTCTCTGGGGAACAGCTTGACGGTGTCCTCGGTGGACTTGTTGGAGCCCAACAGACCGTAGCGCTCGTTACAGCCGCTGCCGTCCACGGGAGCATTGAGAATATCGTCCAAACCGCAAACCGCCTTGGCGCCAGCCGCTTTCAGGATGCGCTTGGTGCGGGCACGGGTATGGATATCGCAGGTGAGAACATGATCCGCATAAGCCAGGATCGCCTGAGGACGGTTGGCGAAGATGATCTCCACCTCTGCGCCGCTCTCGCGGATCAGATTGCCGTAATACTCCACGTAATCCACGCCGGTGAACTCATGCTTGTTCACGCCGAAGAGCTCACGGTATTTTTCCAGCGTCAGAACGTCGGAATAGGGGTTTACCCCTGCCTCGTCCAGCTTGTCCAGGCTCACCAGCTCGTTGCCCACCTCGTCGGAGGGGTAGCTGAGCATCAGGACGATCTTCTTTGCGCCCTTGGCGATGCCACGGAGACAGATGGCGAAGCGGTTACGGGAAAGGATGGGGAACAGCACGCCCACAGTCCCTCCGCCCAGCTTTGCGCGGACGTCGGCGGCAATGGCATCCACGTGGGCGTAGTTGCCCTGGGCCCGTGCCACGATGGACTCGGTTGCGGCAATGACGTCACGGTCGCGAAGCGCAAAGCCTTCGCTTTCTGCGGCGGCAAGCACGCTGTCTGCAATGATGGCGGCGAGGTCATCTCCCTGACGGATGATGGGGCAACGGATCCCGCGGGAAACCGTGCCAACTCTTCTCTCTTTTTGTTCCATAAAATTGCCTTCCTTTCAGCCTTCGGAAAAATGCCCAACTTTCCGCATTCTCCGAATCACAGAACTATTATAATCTTTTTTTTGAAAATTTCAATAGGTAGACGATAATTTCTTTCAAAAAATCGAAAAACCTTCCTGCCGGGATATAATTATAAAGAAGCTCCCTCTTTTTTCTTGACAAGGAACGGAAAATCAAGTATACTGAGAAAAAGACAAAAACAAAGAGAGGTTCCCGTATGAAAAGAATGCTGATCTCCCTGCTTTTGCTGGCCCTGGTCTCCCCCACCGTGTTGGCGGTACGCCCCGGGGCGGAAGGCTACGACCATGAAGTTTCCGTGGCCATCAAGGGCTACGACACCACCTTCTCCGGTGTGACGGTGTATCCCAACGACACCGACAAGCCCCGTGTGATCGCCTCGGACACCTACAATTTCCGTTATGCCAAGGTTTTCATCTTTGATAAAGACGGCAGACTCATCGAGGCAGGCGGCGACCTCCTTGCCAACAAGGACGGCACCTACGGCGCACCCCAGCTCTCCGTTACCGTTCCCGCAGGGGGCTTCCTGGCGGCCTTCAGCAGCAGCTCCAAGGAGCTTTGGAATTGCTACAACGTAGCCATGGAAGGCGCTATGCTTTACAACGCCACCATGTCCATTATCTACCCCATGTACGGCAGCTACGACAAGGGAACCAACACCCTGACCATCCGCTACGACGATCCCGTCGCTCCCTCCAAGGATGCCCCCCGCTACCTGTTCGTGGGCAACTCCACCACCTATTTCAACGGCACCCCCATTAAGTTCAAGGCCGTCACCGCCGCCGCAGGCAAGGAAGTGGTGGTGGAATACTGCACCTTCGGCAGTGCTTATCTTTCCGAATTTGCGGACCCCAACCACGAGCGGGGCAAGGCCTTCCGTGAGAAGCTGAAGAACAACAAGTACGATTACATCGTGTTCCAGGATGCGGCAAGCGCGGACTACTATATGTCCAAGGCCGCCATGGACGTGCTGATGCCCCTGGTAGAGGCCAACGGCGCCCAGGGTCTGCTGTATATGCGCTACTCCACGGGAGATGCAGGCACCGAGCGCCATTACGGCAACTATCCCCGTCTGGCAGAGGATTTTGACCTCCCCTGCGCAAACGTCACCGGCGCCTTCAACATCTGCCGTGAGGAATACCCCGACATCAACCTGATGGCAGACGACGGCGGCCACCACTCCTGCGAGGGCAGCTACCTCATCGCCTGCACCTGGATGTACGCCTTTATGGGCGTTGATCCCCGAGGCAACACCTACACCGCAAACCTCCCCGCCGAAACCGTGGCCGCTTTGCAGGAATGCGCTGTGAAGGCTGTGGAAGCAGGGCTGGAATTGCCGGAAAAGGATCTTTCCACCACCCACGAGGGCACCAAATACGAAAACTTCTCCGCAGGCAAGACCTACACCACCGACGGCGCCCTTTATGACGGCAAATGGACGGATGCCGACGAAAACGGCAATCCCCTGGGCAAACGCACCGACGGCAACTTTGCCACCGCAGGAGACGACACTGCCATGGGCTGTTGGTCCACCTCCACCGGCACCACCTCCATCGTGGTAGATCTGGAGGAGATCCGCAAGCTTCACCTGTTCCGTACCGACCTTTGGGGCGGCACCTGGGGAATCCCCAATCCCGCAGACTCCACCGTTTCTATCTCCGTCAGCGTGGACGGCAAGGCGTATACCGATCTGGGCGAGGCCACCCCGGAAGATCTGGAAGCCTCCGGCGAATGGAAGGGCAAGCTGTACACCCTGTTCTCCGCCGAAGGTGTGGAAGCCCGCTATATCAAGTTCACCTACACTATGAACGATGGCAACCGCAAGTTCTGCTGGTCCTCCGAGAATGCGGTGTACGGTCTGGGCGACGCCATTGAGCCTCCCGCCGAAAATCCCGGTGAGGAATCCACCGAGGAATCTACCGAAACTTCTACCGAGACTTCCGCCGAGGCATCCACCGAAGCACCTGCAGAAAGCACTCCCGCAGAAAGCAGCGTTGCACCTGCCGAGAAGGGCGGCTCCGCTACCCTGTGGATCGTCCTGGGCGCTGTTGCCGTAGCGGCTGTTGCAGTCGTGGGCATCCTGCTGGGCAGAAAGAAGAGGGCATGAAACTTACCTTTTTAGGGGCAAGCCACGGCGTCCCCGAGCCCCGGAGAAAATGCTCCTGCACCATGATCACCCTGGGGGAGCGGGTCTACTTCGTGGATATGGGCGTCATGGCCATTTGCGACCTTGTGGATCGGGGCATCCCTGTGGAGGCGGTGAAGGGCATCTTCATCACCCATATGCACGGGGACCACACCAACGGGCTCATCCATTTTGCAGACCTCATCAGCTGGTATTACACGGGAGCCGACCCGGAGATCTGTCTCCCCCTGTTGGAAGGGAAGGACGTTATCGAAAGCTGGATCGCCCTGTCCTGCCACGCCACCCGGGATCTGCGGTACAAGCAGGTGGAGGAAGGCACCGTCTTTGACGACGGGATCTTGAAGGTCACGGCTATACGGACACAGCACACGAAAAGCGCCTTTTCCTACCGCCTGGAGGCAGAGGGAAAAGCGGTGCTGTTCACCGGAGATCTGCAAAGACCCCATATAGACTTCCCCGCCGCGTTGGCAAAGGAGACCGATCTCGTCATCTGCGAAGGGGCTCACTTCCCCGCCACGGAGTATACTCCCTTTTTGGAAGCCGCATCCCCGAAACGGGTGATCGTCAATCACTACGCCCCCTGGAATATTCCCCATATCATGGAGCTTTCCAAAGCCCTCCCCGCCATGAAGATCACCATGGCAACCGACGGTATGGAAGTGAATCTGTAAAACAAAGCACAAGTGCCCCGAGCGTCTGTTGTGCCCCAAATTATACGGACAGCACAAAAACACCCCTATGGTAGGCAATATTAGAATTTAAGCGACAAACTGACTTCGTTTTTCAAGCGGGGTCAGTTTTGTTTTGGTTTGGATGCGATCGTT
>SVTH01000005.1 GCA_015063885.1 Oscillospiraceae bacterium
GTCGTTGGCACTGGAGCCGACGAAGGATGGTATGCTGCGTTTTAGAATGATGTTCGATTATTTCCAGCCACTGCACACCAAAGAGGAACACGAAGCTTTCCTGCGAGAAGCAGCGCGGAATCTACAGCAAAAGATTGAGGAGTTATCGTAATGGAGAATCAAGACACGCGCTTGCAGCAGGCAATAGCATCATTGCGCTACATCGGTGCGGAAATACATAACCGACGCGAGAAGTTAAAAAAGAGCGTAGCCAGCATAGCGTTTGTGACAAGGATATCCCGTGAAGAAATCGAGATGATCGAGCGCGGTGAAGACACCGGCAACGCAGCGGACATCATGGTACTATGTGAGGTACTCGGAATGGATTACGCTGAATTAATGCTGGCAGCGTTAAAGTACGGCAGCGAACAAAGCGGCGGTGAAACGGATAAGCCAAAGATCATCAAAGGCGGTTTGTTCAAGGGAAAAAGTTGACCTAAAGTTCGCAATTACCCCCGCGAGTTGACCTTTTATCCGCAATATCGCATCTGAACACACCATTGAAATCCGAACCCCTAAAGTTCGAATTACAATGGTGTTTTCTTTATAAATTCTCATTTTATGCGGCTTTTCAAGGTCGCATTTTTTATTTTTCAATCGGACTCAAAAACAGAAAAATGCGAATTTTGACAAAAACTAAAACCAAAGCATCATTGTCAAACCCCCGCTGTCCGATTACTCTATTTCAATCATCCCGAAAGTCACCGCACATTCCCGTTCTTTTTGTTCCGGAGTCTTGTATTGTATCTTCGAATGAGGACGGCGTGTGTTATAAAATTCTATGTAATCATCTATGGCTTGGTACAAGTCGGTTTCGGTTCTATATTTCTTCCTATAAAGCTCCTCTCTTTTCATAGAAGCAAAGAAAGATTCAATAACAGAATTGTCATACGGAACATACGGTCTTGAAAAAGAACGCACAAGCCCCATATCACGCATCAAATCTCTAACCATTTTCGTGCTTGTTTTAACACCTTTGCTTTTCAAAACGGCCGCTATCTTCTCCGCTCCGAAAATTTGGTGGTTTTCGTCAAAGATTTCTTGTATTTGAATACGCAATTCTTCGCGCCGTTTGGCATACCACGTATTATCTCGTTTGTTTCGCAGAACATGGTTGTAATAAGTTCCACGAGCAATGTCTAACGCATCGCAAATCATATGAACGCTATATTCTCCGGACAACTTTTCAGCTACATAGAGCTTTTGCTGTAAAGGGGCGTTAGGTAATACATTCGCCTTTTTGATAATTTCAATAATACCTTCCAACCTTTTTACTTTGGCTTCAAGTAAGTTGAAGTTCCGCAAAGTTAAGCCTTTTCGTTTCGCTTCCGCTTGCTCTGCTCTATAATCTGATAGCCACTTGTAAAAGGTGCTTTTTGAAATCCCGACAGATTTGATAATACTTGTAGGTGACTCGGATTTAGATATATAACGATCCAAAATCGCTTGCTTCTCCTCATTTGTAAATTTTGATTTCATGATACAATCCTCCTTCTGAAGATTATATCACAAATGAAAGAATTATCTATAACAGGATAGTTAAGAGTTGAAAAATGTCTAAATTTGTGTTATAATATTTAAGAATCATAAAAAAGTATAATGGCATAAGATTTATCAAGGAGAGAAAATGAAGAAAATAGAATATTATCACTACACTTCATTAAAAACACTTTTTTCAATTATTACAAATAATGAGTTGTGGCTTTCTAATTTGCAAAATTCTAATGATCCAAACGAGTTCTATTTAACGTGCGATGAGTACAATTCTTACATCGATGCTTTAGGAAAGAATCCCTATGATGGAAAACCATATATTCTTGAAAACAACGGCATATATGGAGATACATATGGTCTTTCGTTTACATCAAGTGGAGATAATTTAAGTCAGTGGGAGCGTTATGGCGATTCATTGGAAGGCGTGTCAATACACTTTGACATTCAGTTGTTGCAAAAAGTATTGAAGAAAAAATATGATTTTTCTTTTGATTTTGGATCTGTTAAATATACAGAATCAGAAAAAAGAAAGTTTATAGAAAGCAAAATAAAAAAGATCAATTTTGAAAATTTTTCAGGTTGCGCAATTCAAAAGTGGACAATGGAGGCAATCTACTTTATTGAATATTACAATCAAGCACAGATGCTATTCAAAAAAGAAGCTTTTTGCGGAGAACAGGAGTACCGCTTGTTTTTTGATCCTACGTACTATGATTTCTTTTATGATCTTTTTATGAAACACCCATATCCGCAATTGGATGCAGCTAAAGAAAAATTAAAAAAAAGATACAACCATGTAGCGAACACACTCAAGATTTTGGAGAAAGATAAAAAGTTTGCGTTGATGCGAAACGGAATAAATAGTTATATAACGCTTAATTTATCATTGTTAGGAGATATCAAAACTAAGTTAATTAAAGAGATTATATTGGGGCCTAAATGCAAACAAGACCCAAAAGAATTAAAAGACTTTTTATGTTTCTATGGTTATGACGTTCAGGTTAGGAAATCCGAAATATCGATACGATAAAAATAAACTGTTGGTAAGGTTCAAATCCCGTAAGCACTTTACAAAAAATATCTTTTTTATAGCCCTTTCACAAAAAATTCGACAAGTTTCGGCTTGTCGAATTTTTTTATCCAAACCGCAGGCTTGGTATATCTTCACGCGGCACGCGTGCATCGTTCTTTCCAATCGCTTCCATGCAGTTTTGCGGTTTCGAATCGCAAAACTTTTTTATTTTTTCGTGTTTTGCGGTTTCAAATCGCAAAAACCTCCGAGGAGTGCGTTCCCCGGAGGCTGTTTTCTTTATTCTATCTCCGCAATCACGCGGCAGGGCAGGCCGGTGATGCCTGTGAAGGCCATGGGGTAGGTATGGACGGTGAAGGCTTTTCCTTGCAGTGCGGAAAGGTTCACCAGGTTTTCCACCACGAACACCCCTCTGTCGGCGCAGACCTGATCTGCGGGAATGTGCTCTTTTCCTCTGCGGATGCCGCCGAAATCCAGCCCGATAACAGAGACCTGCTTTTCCAGAAGGGCGTCGATCAGCTCGTAGGACAGCATGGGTCCTTTGGAGAAATACCCGGTTGCCCCGTAGGCCACCTTCTCTCCGTAGCCGGAATAGAAGGCCACGAAGGTCCCCGGCTCCACCTTGGAAAGGTCCGCGTCACCGACGCCGATCTCCTCCCCTTCCACGTGGGAAACGTCAAAAAGGATGCCCTGTCTTTCGGTGTATTCCAAGGGAAACTCCTTGTCCATCACGTCGAAATGGGTGCCCAGGTGTCCCTCCAGGGCGGGGTCGTTCAGTTCCTTTGCCTCCTGCAGCATGGCGGGAGTGACGGGCAGGGTGAGATCCAGCAGCATGGGAATACCTCCGAAAGCTTTCTTTGTTTTCAGTATACCACAGTCCCGCCGAAATGTAAAGCCATGAAAAAAGAAAATTGACAGGCGGACTTTTTTGTGGTATACTACCTTCACAGCAAGCAAAGGAAGGCAACTGCACCATGAAAAATTACGTTGGACAAAAATTCACCGCCAACCTTCTGAAGGACAAAGAAGGCTTTGGGGGCATTATGACCTTTTTCGACGATCGGTTGGAGTTCGAGGCGTTTTTCAAGGATCAGCTTCCTCACAAGCTGGTGATCCGTTACGGGGACATCCACAAGGTCGCCGCCGTGATGACCTGCGGCATCATTCCCAACGGGTTGAACGTATGGACGGACGAGGGGGAGACCTTCCGCTTCGCCATCTGGCACCGCAAGAAGATCGCGGCGTTCTTACGTGGAAAAGCAGGGGTATAAGCCTTTTGACCGACGCTTTCGGGGCGTCGGTTTTTGTTTCCCCTCTTGCAATCCGCCGATAAATATGCTACAATTTACAAGAAAGAACATATCCCCACGGAGGAGCCCTATGAAGCCCGTTTTCTGTACCGACGTTACCGACAACAAGCACAGCACCGCCATCCACGGCGAGGAATTTATTTTTGCCTCCATTTCCGACGACGTCCGTCGGGAGGTCAACGCCACCATGGAGGAGGCCGCCAAGCCCTTGAAGCAGGCGGAGCTTCCTCTTTTGCTGAGGATTCTGCGCTTTGCGGGGCTTTGCTTTGCCATGGCCATGGGCGTCACCATGTTTGACGGCGGCTTTCAGGTCATCAGACTGCTGTTGTGCCTTGCGGGGCTTGCCGTTTATATCGGTCTTACCCTGTACGCAGGGAAGCGCAAGGAAGCCCTGGTGAAGAAGATGGGCGCAGAGCCCATGATGGATGCCATGGAAAAGGTCACCCATCGTGTGATGGAGGAGCTGGAGATCCCCGCCGATGCCGTCGTCGCAGACGTGATCTGCTTCCGCTATAAGGAAAAGGAGGGCAAGCGGGAGGCGGTGCTTTCCGCAGGAGGCGTCAGGTACGTGAACGTTGAGGTGTACTGCTACAAAAACGACACCCATTTATTCCTTGCGGACATGGAGCGGGTGTACGCCATCCCTCTGCAGGGGTTGCGCACCATCACCGCCGTTCACGAACCCATCACCCTCGCCCGCTGGAACAAGCCCTACGGCCCCCGCGAGTACGGCGTAGAGCAGACCGCCAGAGGAACCGTCCCCACTGACGTGCACTATATTCTGGAATTCACCGCCGGAGGCGAGGACTACGGCATCTACTTCCCCGTTTACGAGCTGGAAGCTATCAAGCAGCTCACGGGGCTGGACGAAGGAGAATGATCACATTGACCATCCCGATTTTCTGCACCGACAAAAACCGCATTGACGAAAGCGACGCCATGGGCGGAAGAGAGTTTCTTGCAAAAACCGTCTCTCCCCCTCTGCGGAAAGACCTTCGCGACTGCGACGAGCGGATCGCAAAGGCGGCGAAAAAGCTCACCCTGCCCACAGGACTGCGATTGCTTCTCTGGTATTTCCTCGGGTTGGGGATCACTATGCTGTACGCCTCCCTTTTGAGCGTCCGGTATGAGCGGGAGGATCTTTGGATCTTCTTGGCGTCGGGGGTCGCCTTCCTCGCGGTGGCGGGAGCCATCGCTTTTTGGGGCATCCTGCGGAAGCGCAAGATGCTGAAAAGCAGGGAACGGGAAAACCTGGCTGTCTCCGCCGAAAAAGCGCGAGGCAACGCACAAAAGGAGCTGTGCGTTCCCTCAACCGCCGAAACGGCAGAGGTGCTGACCTTCTTTTACAAGATCAAAAAAGGACGGGTTACCCCCGTATACTACGGCGGGGCAGTGTTCTCTCTCGTCGAGCTCCGCCTTTGGCGGGACGGGCAAAACCTTTACGCCGCCGATTTGGAGCAGGTCTACGCCTTCCCCTTGCAGGCTCTGCGCAGGCTTACCGGGGTGGAAAAGACCATCTACATCAACCGCATCCCCTTGCGCCGTCATTACGTTTTGGAGATTCGCCATCAAGGGCAGGATTACGGCATCTACTTTCCGTCCTACCATCTGGAGACGGTAAAAAAGCTCACCGGGTTATCCACAGGGAACACCCTGCATCTGTAATTGTTTTGGAGGACTTGTTATGGAATCCTATCTGAATCGACTTTCCGACCCTGCCGTGGTGAAGGCGGGGCGGCTGGACCCCTTTTCCGACCATCATTCCGACGCCCGTAAGCTTTGCCTGGACGGGGTGTGGAAGTTTGCTTACGCCGAAAGATTGGAGGATCGTCCCGCAGACTTCTACCGCGAGGACTATTCCACCGAGGAGTGGGCGGAGATCAACGTCCCCGGACATATTCAGCTTCAGGGCTACGGCAAGCCCCAATACATCAACATCCCCTACCCCTGGGAGGGCGTGGAACAGCTTTTGCCCCCGGAGATCCCCAAGGAGTTCAATCCCGTGGGCTCTTACGTCACCTATTTCGACCTGCCCGCAGATTTTGTCGGCAAGGCCCTGCGCCTCACCTTCCACGGGGTGGAGACCGCCTTCCATCTTTGGGTGAACGGGGAGCTTGTGGGCTACGCCGAGGACAGCTTTACCCCCTCCTCCTTTGACGTCACCCCCTTCCTGCGGGAGAAGAACAACAAGCTTGCCGTGGAGGTCTACCGCTACACCACCGCAAGCTGGCTGGAGGATCAGGATTTCTGGCGGTTCTCCGGTATTTTCCGCAGTGTGGAGCTGACCGCTCTGCCCAAGACCTTTTTGCGGGACTTGAAGGTGGTTGCGGACTACGATTACGAAAGCAAAAAGGGCATCCTCACCGTGTCTCCGGATTGGCGGGGCGAGCCGGAAGACGTTACCTATACCCTTTCTTGCAAGGAAGGGACGGTTCTGTACCAAAGCCAAACGCCCCCCGACGGCGAGGCTTTGGAAGGCATCTCCCCCTGGAGTGCGGAATCTCCCGCTCTGTACACCCTTACGGTGAAAACCAAAGAGGAGACCTGCACCGTCAAGGCGGGCTTCCGCCGCTTTGAACTGAAAAACGGTCTCATGTACCTCAACGGCAAGCGGATCGTTTTCAAGGGTGTAAACCGCCACGAGTTCTGCGTGGAGGGCGGCAGATGCGTTCCCGAAAAGGACATGCTGTGGGATATCCTCTTTATGAAGCGGCACAACATCAACGCCGTGCGTACCAGCCACTACCCCAACAGCACCCGCTGGTACGAGCTTTGCGACGAATACGGCATCTACCTCATCGACGAGACCAACTTAGAGACCCACGGCTCCTGGAGTGACCCGGGCGGGAACAACCACATCGTTCCCGATTCCCACCCCTATTGGAGAAACGCCGTGCTGGACAGGGCAAACTCCATGTATCAGCGGGATAAAAACCACCCCTCCGTGCTGATCTGGTCCTGCGGAAACGAATCCCATTGCGGGGACAACATCGCCGCCATGGCGGAGTTCTTCCACAAGGTGGACCCCACCCGTCCCGTCCATTACGAGGGGGTGTTCGTCAGCCGCGCTTACGATTACATCACCGACATGGAAAGCCGTATGTACGCCAAGCCCCACGAGATTCGGGCGTATCTGGAGAAAAACACCGGTAAGCCCTATATCAGCTGTGAATATATGCACTCCATGGGCAACTCCCTGGGCGGCATGAAGCTTTACACCGACCTGGAGGAGGAATTCCCCGCTTACCAGGGAGGCTTTATCTGGGATTACCTGGATCAGGCTCTGTACAACGACAAGGGCGAGCTTGCCTACGGGGGCGATTTTGACGACCGAGGAAGCGACTACGGCTTCTGCACCAACGGCATCGTTTACGCAGACCGCACCCCCTCCCCCAAGGTGCAGGACGTGAAGGCCCTGTATGCCAACGTGAAGATGACCTTGCGGGACGGCATTCTCACCGTGATGAACCGCAACCTGTTCACCGATACCTCTTATCTGACCTTTGAGGTCTCCTTGGAAAAGGAAGGAACGCTCCTTGCTGCCAAGACCTACGACCTTACCGTCCTCCCCGGGGAAGACGGCAGCTTGCAGACAGATCTCCCCCTGCCGAAGGAGGGAGGCGAATATATCCTCACCGCGGGGGCGCTTTTGAAGGAAAGCACCCTCTGGGCGGAAAAGGGCTTTGAAGTGTCCTTCTGCCAGGAGATCTTCACCGTGGCAGAAGAAAAAGCCCCCGTTACCCTCCCCCGCCCCAAGCTGATCTACGGCAACGCCATCTGCGGCGTGAAGGGGAACGGCTTCTTCCTGCAGTTTGACAAGCGGGAAGGGGGCATTTCCTCCCTGGTGTACGGCGGGAAGGAGTACATCACCCGTGCCCCCCGCATCAGCTTCTGGCGGGCACCCACGGACAACGACAACGGGGCGGCAACGCCGATCAACAGCACCGTCTGGAGCACCGCAAGCCGTTATCCCCGCCACCTGCCCCATCTCTTCAAGGTGGAGGAGGGAGAAGATTTCTTCCGCTTCGGCTTCACCTTCGAGACGGAAAAGTTCAACTATACCGTAAACTACACCGTGTATTTCGACGGCAGTGTGAAGGTGACGGCGGACTACCCCGGGGTGTCCGACCTGCCGGATCTCCCCGTCTTCGCCATGGACTTCAAGCTGAAGGAGGACATGGGCAGCTTCACCTACTACGGCATGGGTCCCGAGGAAAATTACAGCGACCGCTGTGAAGGGGCACGGCTGGGCGTGTTCACCTCCCACGCAAGGGCAAACTTCCCCGGCTACATGAATCCTCAGGAATGCGGCAACCGCACGGGGATGAGATGGCTGGAGGTAGGAAACGGGCTCCGCTTTGAAAAGACGGATTCCCCCTTGGAATTCAGCGTCCTTCCCTAC
This sequence comes from Oscillospiraceae bacterium, assembly GCA_015063885.1. GTDB lineage: Bacteria > Bacillota > Clostridia > Oscillospirales > CAG-382 > Coliplasma. The sequence continues at coordinate 8,276 of SVTH01000005.1, forward strand.
AGCGCTTACGAATTGGAAAACGCCCGCCACATCCACGAGCTCCCCGACTCCCGCTATACCTGGGTCCGTCTGGCCGCCAAGCAGATGGGCGTGGGCGGTGACGACTCATGGGGCGCACCCGTCCACAAGGAGTTCCGCATCCCCGCATCGGAACCCTTGCGATTGGAATTTGTGATCAAGCCGGTATAAGGCGCAAGCGCCAAAAAAACAGACGCAGGCAAACCCTGCGTCTGTTGTTTTTTGGGATGGTTACGCTTTTTTCTTTTTCAGCACCAACAGCACCACGGTGACGAGAACGATCACCGCCAATGCGGAGAGGGCGATGATCCAGCCCAAGGGGGAGGTGCCTTCCTCTGCTACGGAGGATTCTTGGGGCTCGGCGGAAGGGACGGAGGCTTCTGCGGATTCCGCAAGGGATTCCTCAAGGGATTCTTCCTCGGACTCCTCTACGGGATAACGGGTGGAAAGCTTGTAGGTCAACAGCTCCCGGAGCATCCCGGGGTGGGCAAAGGCGTCGTTCCAGATGCCGTGGCCCTTGCCGGGGTATTCCACGTACTGTACCAGCTCGCCCCCTGCGTCACGGATGGCCTGTACGGTGTCCCGAGAGCCGGAAACGGGAACGGCGTCGTCCGCATCCCCGTGGAACACGAAGAGGGGGGTGTCCTTCAAAGCTTCCGCCTGAGAGGGGTCACCGCCGCCGCAAACCAACACGCCTGCGGCAAAGTAATCGTTGTGGCGCATCATCAAGTCCCAGGCGCCGAAGCCGCCCATGGAAAGGCCGGAGGCGTAGATACGGTCGGCATCCACGTTGAACTCCTCCTGCAAAGCGTCCAACAGCTCAACAACAGCCTTCAGCTCGTTGGATTCGGGGACGGCGTCAATGGAGTAAGCGCCGTTTGCCCAGGGGGTGTCCACCCATTGGTTGTTCACAGGGCACTGAGGCGCCACGATGATACACTCCGGCAGGGTGTCCGCCAGATACTGCACGCAATGGAAGAGCTGAAGCTCGTTGTCGTTGCCTCTCTCCCCTGCGCCGTGGAGAAAGACGATCATGGGATAGGACTTGGTCTCGTCGTAAGTCTCGGGCAAAACCAAACGGTAGGGCAAAACCGTATCCTTGTTTTCAAACACACGCTTTTCCGTGGCCTTTACGTCCACCCCTGCGGAAACGGAAAGCACGCAGAGGGAAAGCATCACGGCCGCCAAAAGCAGGGCAATTACTTTTTTCATAAACAAAAACTCCTTTTTTGGGTCTCTTTTTCTCAGTGTATCACATTTTTCCGCCTTTTGCAAGACGGTTTGGCACGTGGCGAAAAAAAGTTCAAAAAAATCGAAAAACCACTTGACAACGGGGTTCTTTTGTGCTATACTTGCTCTTGCCGCTGATGAAGCGAAACTTGCTGGTGTGGCTCAATGGCAGAGCAGCTGATTTGTAATCAGCAGGTTGGGGGTTCGACTCCCTTCACCAGCTCCAGAATATGGGAGAATTCCCGAGTGGCCAAAGGGGACAGACTGTAAATCTGCTGGCATCGCCTTCGGTGGTTCGAATCCACCTTCTCCCACCAAAAATCCTCGTTCTTGGAACGAGGATTTTTTATTCAAACCGAAGGTTTGGCATATCATCACCGCGCGAAGTGCGGTGCATATCATCAAGGTCGGCAAGCCGACCTTGTATATCATCACGCCCCCGGCGTGCATTCTCCTGCGGATATGCTTTCCAAATTTGGAATTGCTCTGAAGGAATGTCGGGAAACGGAAGGATGGTTGCAGTTGCTGTTCAACACCTCCGTTCTTGACGAGACAACCTTCAAGAAGCACAGAAACCTTTGCGGACGTATCAGACGAATGCTGATTTCAAGCTGCAGAACGTTAAAAGAGAAGATTTGATTTTATAAACACCAAGCCCACCAAGCTTGGTGTTTTCTTTCCCCTTGACATCCCATCCCCTCTCGTGGTATACTGTAAAAAAATGCAAAGGAGATACGATCATGGGACTTTCTTTAACCTCGATCCACATATACAGCGATTCTGTTCCCGCCGATTGCGGTTTCAACTTCCGCAGTTTTTCCGAAAACTGGTTCACCTGTATAGATCCGCTCCCTTGCGAAGAAATGAAAAACACATACTCCGCGGCGAGAACGCTTTCCAAAAAGACCTCTTCCACCGTGCTGTGGTTCTATTTGCTTGACAGCGATATGATCTGGATGACCTTTTTCAAGGACGGAAAGACCGCCGCCAGCTACACCAACGACGGCTTCACCCCCGGGAAAAAGCTTTTCTCCATCCCCGCTCTGGTGGGCTATGAAGACGGAAACAAAAAACGGATCTCCAATATTCTTGCTTGCCCGGACGTGCTTTTGAAGATAGAAATGCTGGAAGAATTTTTCGGTGTGGATCTGCTGTTTGAGCCCTACCTTTTGGAAACGGATCAAAACCTTTCCCGCACACGGGGAGATACCCTTTACAAGCAATATATCCAAGAAGAAAAGCCTCAATCTCACCGCAAACCGCTCATGGCACTGAAATGCATCGTAAAGTTCCCGGGAAAGCTTTACGACCACTATTTTGAAGGGCGCTGGCCCTCCGAAAAGCATTACTTTTTGCTTCAGACAAAGCAGGAAGACGGCAGTGCTCCCTATGTTCCCGTCCGCTTCACAGGAGCAGGGTTTGAGCCATGCGACCCGAACCATTTTGAAAACAGCGCCCCTCCCCGCTTCAACAACGATCCGCGCTTTCGGATAGCATTTTCTGCCGATAATGGCCGCGGCAAAGTCCATGTTGAATTTACCGACCAAGCCCCCGCCCTATTCCAAGGAAAGGCGTTCCCTCTCCCTGCGGGCTATTTCCCCGCTGACTTTTTGCCTACAGGCGAGTTTCTTCTCAGCGGCCACAACAGGCTGGCTGTGGTCAATTCCGAAAAAGCCGTTCTTGCCAATCCTACCTTCAAGGGAGAGCTTGTGGACATTTTGGATGGACACATTGTCACCACTACGGGACACAGCTTTTACTACGGAGACGAGCCCGGCGCCATGATCTATATTTATCAATTGCAACCCAACGACTAAAGCCGATATATCAGTTTCCTGAGAAAAAACGCAAAGGAGGTTCCCCATGGAGCTTTTGACCCTGATTTCCACCGTTATCTGCGATCTTGACCCTATGGGGCTGCTTGCAGGCGGTGCGCCGGAAGACGAATACGAGCCGGAGATCCGGGAGATCGGAGAACGGATCACCCCGGAGCTTTCCGCAGAGGAGATCGCTTCCCTGATGGCGGAGGTGTTCTCACGGATGTTTTCTATGGAAGAACCGGCGGAAAAATACCTCACGGCGGCAAAGGGCGTCCGCGACGCATTGCAGGGGAAGACAGTCTTCTACGACACGTGGGAAGAAGGGAAGGTCACGATCATCCCCGCCGTTTTCTCCGCGCAGTTCGTGAAGGTGATGAAATACCTCCCGCTGTACCGAGAGGAGCTTCCCCGATTCCGCAAGGATCCCGCCCACATATACGGCCTGCCCTTCTACGACTCTCCCGAGAAGGAATACCACGGCACGGACCGCCGTTGGGAGCGCCAGCGCTGGAGGTTTTTTCCGAAAAAGGAGCAGAAGCAGATCGGCAACGCTTACGTCCGTGAGTACCTGATGCCCGGCAGACCTGTGCGGGACGAGAAGTTTGCTATGAGCTACCTGCAGCTTCTCCACCGCCGGGAGGATTTTGAGCTGATCTGGGTACGGCTTACGGAGAGCCACGAGGAGATCCCGGCAGGGTACGCCTTTTTCGGCTACGATATTTCCTACCCGCCGGATTTTGACGGCGGCTTCTCCATGATCTGTGACTGTATGTTCATCTGCCGCTGGCACGGTTGCGACTCGGAGGGGACGTTATTCGCCGAGGATTTCGCCAAGCTGAACCGGCACGGCCTGTTTGACCGCAAGGAGGACGCCCTGGAGTACCTTTATAAATACGTGGGAGAAGACTGGACGGAAACCGGTTGGTACGGCATTTTTGAAGTGTACGGAAAAGACTAAAACGCAAAAGGAGGGGCTTTATAGAACTCCGAAATACAAGGCTCGTTTTCTTGACAGCGAGCTTATTTGACCCAACAAACGCTCCTTTGCGGGGCGTTTTGTATAGGGCGCAAGAAACGTAACCTTTATATCGGCCGCTACAGCGCCCGATGGTCACCCTGAGCAAGGCAGGGAGCACGGTACTTGCAACAGGAGCACACGGTAAAATCCCTGCCGCGTCGAACTCTTATGAGTGGCGTGAGCCCGAATAAGAGTCAAAAAATGCCAAGCATTTTTTGAGGGTATGGCTACATATTCGCACTACCGCTTTTTCCCGTTCCGTTAGTTACTTAAAACAGTTCTTACGTTACAGAAAGGATACATCTAATTCCCAACCATATCCCTGCGGGGCGCTCCGCACCCCTTGGTTTTGCTCCGAACGGTGCTGACGCACCTTTCCTTCTCCGCAAAACTTCGACTCCGCCGCGGGATTGCCTTCGTTTTCCTATCCTTACACCCTTCTCCGCGGCTCCGCTCAGAATGACAGTCCGAGGGAAAGAACGGCAAAAACGCTACGTATAGCACAACCGCTACCCCCTGTTTGTCACTCTGAGCGAGTGCGGGATAGAGCCGTCGCGGCTGTGCACAATGAAACAACCCGCACGAGTCGAACTTCCGCGCATGGCGTAAGCCTAAGCGGAAGTCAAAAAATGCCAAGCATTTTTTGAGGGTATGGTACCCCCTTCGCACTACCGCTTTTTCCGTTCCGTCGGTTACTTAAAACAGTTCTTACGTTACAGAAGGGTAGATCTAATTCCCTACCATATCCCTGCTAATCCCCTTTCGGGGGCTCTTCGCACCCCTTGGTTTTCTCCGCTCGGCTGCGCCTCGACTACGAAAACTTCGGCTCCGCCGCGGGATTGCCTTCGTTTTCCTAACACCCTTCTCCGCGGCTCCGCTCAGAATGACGACAAAGGGTAGCGGTGGTGCTATACGTCGCTTTTCTTGCGTCCCCACACCCCAAAAAGGCACTTACGATCACTCGCAAGTGCCTTTCTTTTATTCCTTACAAAACCGTTCTTTCAAAAGTGCCGCGTCGGAGGCGTCGGTTTTGCCGTCGCCGTTCAGGTCTCCGCGGGCGGCTTGCTCCGGGGACAGGGTGTCCGCCCCTTCCCCGTGGCGCTTCAGCACCAGGTAATCCACGGGGTTCACGTTGCCGTCCCCGTTCACGTCCCCGGTAAGGTAGGGAGGTGTATCGTGGAGCTTATCCGTATACTCGGCGATGAGATCTGCCACCTCTGCCCCGGTATGCTTTGCGTCCCCGCCGTAGATGGCGGCAAGCTGCTCCTTGTAGTTCACACGGTCCACGATGGCCAGACCGTGATCCACCCCCGTGGTGCATTTGGTGTTTCTTGCGTTGGAAACCCCAAGAACCGCCTTGATGAAGGCGTTGTACTCCTTGCAGTCGTCGCTGACCAACCCCACGATGAAGCACCCCGCAGAGCTGTAGGAGGTGGGGGTGATGCCGTCGGCGGGTGCGTTGCGGAACTGACTGCGGGCGTGAATGTTGATGGCGGTGGAGGAGCTGGTATAGCTGTCCGTAGCGGTACATCTCACCGCCGCCGCTTTGCCGAAGTTGTCCTCCAGATGCAAGGCCGCGTAGCCTCCCCCGTGATTGGTGGAAATAATGTTATACACCCCGTCCCGCACGGTGGGCACGGGAGTCCCCTCGTTGGTGGCGGGGTTGCGGGGGTTGTCCGGGAGGGTGGAGCATTTTTCCGATTCAAACACCACGGTCAGTCTGCCGTCTACCTCCTGCACCACGGCCACGTAGGCGCCCATGCGGTAGGTGTTGTAATCCCCGTAGGTGGGGTGGTTCGCCATGTCGCTGCAGCCCTCGAAGAAGAACACCACGCTGTCCCCGTTCTTCAGATTCCGCGCCACGCGGTAATTCTCTTTTTCGGAAAGGATGTGGTATTTCATCATCCGATTCACGTAGGAGATCTTTGCCGGGTCGGACAAAATGGTGCACCGCACCCCGCCCAGATCCTCCTCGGTGTAATGAGCCGTCTCCGCGCTCACCCCTGCGGGAAGCACGGAAAACAACAGTCCCGCCGTTAAAAACAAACCAAGCCATCTCTTTTTCATGTCAGATCCTCCACCCTTTTTTCTTAGTATACCCTCTCGGCAAACGATTGTCAACAGAAAGATAAAAGATTGCCCCCAAAAGCAATATCAACTGAAATTCAACATGGGTTTTCCTTGACATTCCGCCGTTTTTCGTGCTAAAATAACGCCAAACGAACCGTGGGAGGGATTCTATGAACGACTATCAATTCGGAAATTTCGTATACAGACTGCGGGAGCAGAAAAAGATGACCCAGGCAGAGCTGGCACGGATGCTGGGGGTCACCCCTGCGGCGGTTTCCAAATGGGAAAACGGAAGCTCCAAGCCCCGCACGGAGGTGCTGTTCCGTTTGGCGGAGATCCTGGGCGTTCGTCCCGAGGAGCTGATGGCAGGGCATCTCATAGAGAATCCCACGCTGGATCCAGAGGTAGTGAAGCAGATCAACGAACGGTACGAATACCTTCGGAAAGTGGACGCTTGTAATCAAGGCGGTGCCAAGGCCAGACGCATTTTTGCTTGGTGGTTGGATTGGATCTGTCTCGGGTTCGGGGCTCTTTTGCTCGTAGCGGCAGTGCAAAGTTCCAACCGACCCTTTCTCTTGCTCATGGCAATGTTGTCCTTCCCGGTCTGCTTTGTCTTGCGGGAGCTGATCTTCGGCGGGCGCTCTTTGGGAAAGCGCATTACAAAGCTGGAGATCCTGGATCGGGTCTCAGGCATGCCTGCTTCCGCAAAACAACGAGTCGTTCGCAGTCTTCTTTTCTTTTTGGTACAAATCGATGTAATCGTTCTCCTCGCCACAGGTGTCTCCTTGGGGGACAGGCTCGCCCACACCGTGGTGGTCCCGCTCTCTGTTTTGAAGCCCGAGACGGGTGACGTAAGCCGCATCAATCAATACAGCGTACCCAAAGCATCCCAAAAGCTGTGGATCATCATTCCTTGCCTTATCGCCGCTTTCGCCGCCCTTGTTTTCGGAGTCACCGTCTTCTTTTTGAACAAGGTAAAAACTACGGAAGAATATCATCACGCTCTTCTCTATTTGATCGAAAGTGAGACCTTTCTGCAAAACGACTTCACCGAAGAGGATGTCCGACTCACAGGCTTTTCTCAAAGCACGAAAACCTCCGACGGTTATACCATCGAAACCCTGGAATATCGTTTTTCCGTAAAAGGCAAAACGTTCCCGGTGGTTTACCACAGAGAAGAGGGGGAATGGAGGCTCTGCCCGGATTGCACTCCGTTCTCTTAAAAAAGTTTTACTTTTTTTCGAAAACCCCTTGCAAAAAGGAAAAAGATATAGTACAATAACGAAAATCAAATACACGGCGTATGACGCTTGCAGGAAAAGTCCAAAAAGGACTACCGAAGGAATAACACTCTCAGGTTCCGCAAAAAGGCGGAGAAGGACTGTAAGCCGACGTCACTTTGGAGAAGCTCATTGAATTGAGTGCCGAAGGTGCAAAGCAGACCTCTGCTAAATCTCTCAGGCAAAAGGACAAAGTCGTAACCTCCTTTTTTAAGGGGTGCCTTTTTGCGTAGTGTTTTTATTGACGGTTTGCGTTTTGCAAGCCGTGTTTTTCTTTGTAATGGAAAGGAAACGAACGTTATGGACGCATTTCTGCAAAAAGTCACCGAGATCAACGGCGTGCTGAACAGCTTTATCTGGGGTGTTCCCGGGCTGGTGCTGTTGATCGGTACGGGTATTCTGCTCACTCTGCTGACCAAGGTCTTCCAGATCTCCCACGTGGGGCACTGGTTCAAAAACACGGTGGGCACTCTGTTTGGGAAGGACGGCGCCTCCAAAAAGCGGGACAAAAAGGCCATTTCCCAGTTCCAGGCCCTGTGTACCGCCCTTGCCGCTACGGTGGGTACGGGGAACATCGCAGGCGTTGCCGCCGCCATCGTGGTGGGCGGTCCCGGTGCGGTGTTCTGGATGTGGGTGGCCGCCTTCTTCGGGATGATGACCAACTACTCCGAGAACGTTTTGGGCATCTTCTTCCGCCGCCGCAACAAAAACGGCGAGTGGTCGGGAGGCGCCATGTATTATCTGAAGGACGGCTTGGGCAAAAAGAAGGGCTTTAAGACCATCGCCTCCGTTCTGGCGGTGCTATTTGCCTGCTTTGCCATTCTTGCCTCCTTCGGCATCGGCAACATGGGTCAGGTGAATAAGATCACTCTGAACCTGCAATCCGCTTTCTTTGAAAACACCGATCTGGGCACCCTTGGCGGCGTTCCCGTGCTGGGTCTGATCATCGGCGTGGCGCTGATGATCCTTGGCGGGCTGATCATCATCGGCGGTCTGCAGAGGATCGCCTCCTTTGCGGAGCGTGTAGTGCCCTTTATGGCCATCACCTACGTCATCGGCGCTCTTGGGGTGATGTTCCTGAACATCGAGAACGTGGGCGCTATGTTTGCCGCTATCTTCCGCTTTGCCTTCACCACCCGTGCAGCCACCGGCGGCGTGGTGGGTACCGTGTTCCTGGCCATGACCCAGGGCTTCAAGCGGGGCGTGTTCTCCAACGAGGCAGGTCTTGGCTCCTCCGTGATGGTGCACAGCTCCTCCGACGTCAAAGAGCCTGTTCGCCAGGGGATGTGGGGCATCTTCGAGGTGTTCTTTGACACCATGATCGTCTGCACCATGACCGCCATCGTGGTGCTGTCCTCCGGCTACATTGATCTGGCCACCGGCAACCCCACCGTGGCAAAGCTGGACGACTCCACCCTGGTTTCCCGCGTGTTCGGGGACACCTTCGGCGTGGCAGGAGAATGGTTTATCGCCATCGCTATGCTGCTGTTCGCCTTCACCACCGTGCTGGGCTGGTCTCAATACGGCTCCAAGGCGGTGGAATACCTCTTCGGCACCAAGGGCGTGAAGGTCTACAAGGTGATCTTCGTCGTCATGATCATTTCCGGCGCCGTGATGACCTCCTCCCTGGCATGGGATATCTCCGACACCTTCAACGGCTTTATGATGGTGCCCAACCTCATCGGCGTGGTGGCCATGTGTCCCTTGGTGGTGAAGATCACCAAGAATTACGTGGACCGCAAGATCAAAAAGAAGGACGTCTCTCCCCTCCTTTCCTACGACCCCGAGATCCAAAAGGAAATGGAGCAAAAGGAAGAGGGTTAAGAAAGAAGCTCTGCAAAGGCAATACGGCTTTTGCAGGGCTTTTTGCGTGAGGGAGGCGGAGTGGGTTGCGGGACGCCGTGGACGTCGTCCCGATGCATGGGCAAAAATCAAACCGGTTTCTCACGCGGCAGGAAGGGCTCCAAGCGAATCTTTTGCCGTTCTCTTGGCGGGAGAAAGCGCTGTGCTTTATCTTTTCCTCGGTTCGGGTCCGTAGGGGTCGACGTCCTCGGCGACCCGAAAAGCGTTGCGCCACGAAACGCTTCCACGCCCTTCTCGGTGCGGAGAACGGAGCAACACTATGTAAAACAAGCCCTATTCCCGCAGGTTGGATGGCGAAAAGCCGTTTTGTTGTCCCACGCAAACGGGACGCCGTGGACGTCGTCCCCTACAAATACGCATGATGCATGGGCAAAAATCAAACCGTTTTCTCACGCAGCAGGAAGGGTTCCGGGCGAATCTTTTGCCCTTCTCTTTGCGGGAGAAAACGCTGTGCTTTATCTTTTCCTCGGTTCGGGTTCGTAGGGGTCGACGTCCTCGGCGACCCGAAAAGCGTTGCGCCACGAAACGCTTCCACGCCCTTCTCGGTGCGGAGAACGGAGCAACACTATGTAAAACAGGCCCTATTCCCGCAGGTTGGATGGCGAAAAGCCGTTTTGTTGTCCCACGCAAACGGGACGCCGTGGACGTCGTCCCCTACAAATACCCATGATGCAGGGGCATAAATCGAACTGTTTTCTCACGCAGCAGGAAGGGTTCCAAGCGAAGCTTTTGCCGTTCTCTTTGCGGGGAAACCGCCCAACGTCCTTAGCCATTTTTCTCTTGCAAAACGGAAGGATGTATGATATACTGTAGGCAAACGAAAGGAAAAGGAGTATTCTCTATGAAGCTCAACTACAAGCGCGTGATGCTGGTGGGCATGGCGTTCTTCCTGATCTCTGCCTTTTGGCAGGCCTACGACGCCATCGTTCCCCTGATTTTGACCAACCATTTCGGGATGCCTCAGACCGCCTCCGGTGCGGTGATGTCCTTGGACAACGTTCTGGCGGTGTTTATGCTCCCCATTTTCGGCGCTATTTCTGACCGAACCAACACCCGCTTCGGCAAGCGGACACCCTTTATCTTCTTCGGCACCATCGCCGCGGTGATCTCCTTCGTTTGCCTTACCTTTATCGACAACTATCAATTGGCAAAGATGGCTTCCGCAGAGCTGATCCCCGCTGACGGAGTCGCCTCGGAGGCGTTGCAAAAGCTGACCTGGCAGCTGACCCTCACCAACGTCTGGCCTCTGGTAGGCTTTATCGCCACCCTGCTTGTGGTGCTCATCGCCATGGCAACCTTCCGCTCCCCTGCGGTGGCTCTCATGCCCGACGTCACCGTGAAGCCTTTGCGCTCCAAGGCCAACGCCGTCATCAACCTGATGGGCACGGCAGGCGGTATCATCGTCCTGATCTTGGGTATGGTGTTTGCCACCTCCAAGAATAAATTCATGTCCTACACCGGCTACGTGCTGGCGGTGTGCGCCGTGATGCTGTTGGGCTTTTTGCTGTTCTTGCTCACCGTCAAAGAAAAGAAGTGGGCATCGGAAATGGAAGAGGACACAGTGAAATACGGCCTGGCGGAGCCCGCTTCTCCCGAAACGGCAACCAAAAAGGAAAAGCTTCCCCCCGCACAGCTCCGTTCCCTGCTGTTGATCCTGGCCTCCGTGGCTTTGTGGTTCATCGGCTACAACTCCATCACCAGCAAGTATTCCGTTTACGCCTCTAACGTGCTGGGCTTTGACTACAACTTCACCCTCATCGTTGCCCAGGCGGCGGCAATCGTTTCCTACATCCCCGTGGGCATTGTGTCCTCCAAGCTGGGGAGAAAGAAGACCATCCTGGCAGGCGTTATCATGCTGGCAACAGCCTTTGGGGTCGGCACGTTGGTCTCTCCCGACACCCCTGCGGTGATCATGTACCCCGTATTCGCCCTGGCGGGTATCGGCTGGGCCTCCATCAACGTCAACTCCTTCCCCATGGTGGTGGAGCTGGCAAGCAAGGGGGACGTGGGTAAGTACACCGGCTATTACTACACCGCCTCCATGTCCGCCCAGATCGTGGCACCCATCCTTTCCGGCGTGCTGTACGACGCCTGCGGGATGCGGTACACCTTCTTCCCCTTCGGTGCGGTGTTCGTGGTGTTCTCCTTTATCACCATGCTTCTGGTGAAGCACGGCGACTCCCGCCCCACGGAAAAGAAGTCCGCCCTGGAACAGCTTGGCGGCGGAGATGATTGAGTTATGACCGTACTGTATATCCTTTTGGGCGTGCTTTGCGCCCTGATCTTGCTGTATCTTCTCCTGCTCGTCCGTCCGAAGGGCAGGAAGCCGGAGGATGACCGCTTGCTTTGCGAATACGCCCACAGAGGGCTCCATGACGATACCGTTCCCGAAAACTCTCTGCAAGCCTTTGCAAAAGCGGCGGATGCGGGCTTCGGCATCGAGCTGGACGTTCAGCTTTCTTCCGACGGGGTGGTGATGGTGTTCCACGACTATTCCCTTGCCCGCATGACGGGAAAGGAGGAAAAGCTGAAAAACCTCACCGCGGGGGAGCTGCAAGCCCTCTCCCTGGCAGGCACGGAGCAGACTGTCCCCGCTTTTTCGCAGGTTTTGGCTCTGGTAAACGGCAGAGTTCCCCTGCTGGTGGAGCTGAAGGGGGAGGATCTGAATTCCGCCCTCTGCCCCAAGGTGGCAGAGCTTTTGAAGGACTACCAAGGACCTTACTGCATAGAGTCCTTCAACCCCCTGCTGGTGAAGAACATGAAGAAATACCTGCCCCGCGTTTACTGCGGACAGCTTTACACCAACGTGTGCAGGGATAAGAAAAAGTATTCCCCGCTGAATATGATCCTTTCCTCCATGGGCTTCAACTTCTTGGCAAGGCCCAACTTCATCGCCTATAACGATAAGGACAGAAACGCCCTCCCCGTCAAGCTGGCTACAAGGCTTTACAAAGCCCCCCGCTTCGTGTGGACGGTGAGAACCAAAGAAGAGCTGGCTCTTTGCCGTGAAAACGGAGAATTTGCCATCTTTGAGAACCTGTAAACCGAAAGCCCTGCGAAAAAAGCGGGGCTTTTCTTGTCAGAAGCGGTGGGCAAACGTTGTCTTCTATGAATGAAGACACAAAAACTACGAAAAAGGAGGAACAAGCCTATGGATGACCGTGGAATCATCACCCTTTACAACCGGCGTGACCAACGCGCCATCACCGAGACCTCTGCCAAATACGGCAGGTACTGTCTTTCCATCGCCCGCAACATTCTTTGGAATATGCAGGACTGTGAGGAATGCGTCAACGATACCTGGCTCCACGCCTGGAACGCCATTCCCCCTGCACAGCCCAACTGTCTCAAGCTGTTTTTGGCAAAGATCACCCGCAATCTCTCCCTCAATCGCCGAAAAGAAAGCAGCCGCCAAAAGCGAGGCGGCGGAGAATACCCCCTTGCCCTGGAGGAGGTGGGAGAATTCATCCCCGGGGGCAGCTCTGTGGAGACCGCCATGGAGGAGCTGGCGTTTATGGAAGCCGTTGCCGCCTTTCTCCGAAGGCTCCCCCAAAAGGAATGCGGCATTTTCATCCGCAGATACTTCCATATGGACACCACCGCCGCCATCGCCGACCACTTTTCCACCACCGAGGGGAACGTGCTGAAGATCCTCTCCCGCACCCGCAAAAAGCTAAAGGACTACTTAGAACAGGAGGGCTATACGGTATGAAAACAGAACGGTTTCTGGAGCTGATGAACGACCTGCCCGAGGAGCTTCTGCAAAAGGGAGAAACGCCCCGCAGAAAACGCTCCTTCCCGTTGCTTGCCGCGGCGGCGTGTATCACCCTCCTTGCGGGGATCTGTCTGTTCCCCCTGTTCACCGCCTCCCCCACGGACGTTCCCCACGGGGAAAGCTTTGGGGAAAGCTCCTTGGACGAAAGCTCCGGGGATGTCTCCTACGAGCCCATCGTGATCCCCGTGGTACCCTTGGAGCCCTCCTCACCCCAAGCCCTCTCCGGGCAAAGCCTGCATTTTATACAAGGTTCTTCCGCAAACGGTTCCGGCGGGGCTTCCGCGCCGCCGCGCTTTGAGTTCTCGGTTTATGCCCAATGCGTGGTGAAGGCCAAGCTGACGGAGGTCCTTGAAGACCTTTATCAGCCGCTGGAGGTCTCCCCTTCCTATCGCCCCACCCAATACCGATTGCTGAAATTCGAAACCTTGGAAGTATATCGGGGAGAGGACGTACCCTCGGAATTTTACTACCGTATTCCCGCTTACTTGCAGGGAGAGTTCACCAAATACGATTGCTTCTTCCTGTCCATGTCTCAAGTGGGGCTTGCAGGCTACGCCACCGTCAACCTGACGGAGAGCGCGGTGGAGCAGTTGCGTCTGCCCTTGTTTGAGGATTACTTGGGCAAGCCCCAGCTGGGGGGGATCATCGCCTTCACAGACGGCGTTTTTGACGAAAGCCTGTGGCAGGACGAAAGCTGGATCTACGGCTATCAGTTCGGAGACCATCTGCTAGATGCGGAAGACCCCTATCTGGTGGTACACCGTGGCTACAGGGAAGAAGATACGGCGGCCGCCATTCGGGAGCAGATAGCAGACCTGTCTTACCCGCCCGAAAAGGTTTTATACCTTTCCAGTCTGCCGGAAGGAGAGGCAAAAGCCCTGGCAGAGGAATTGCTCTCCATGGAAAACGGGATCTATGCCCATTGGACAACCGTTTCCTCCGCGGTCTTCACCCGCTTTATCGACGGTTGCCAAACGGAGGAACGAATCGTCATCGATTTCGCCACGGGAGAGATCACCCCGTCGGAGGTCTCCTACACCCCGTCGGATCTGGAAAGCCTGCCAAACATCGCCCTTTACGCCGAAATGCTGGCAAAGTCCTACCGGGAACGGCTTCCCACTCCGCCCTTGGTGGATCCCGCAGGCAAGGAGCTGCTCTCTTTGAGCGTCTACGCCTGGTACGCCAAGGCGGGAGACCAAGTCTACGGGGTCTGCAAGACCACTTGGGTGTATTACCAAGACGGAGAAGGATATACTGCCTACAACTATTTCGACGAGGCCTATCTTCTTTGCACCCCGGAAGAGAACCGCACCGTCACCAGAGAAGAGCTGATCGAGCTGTTGGGGATCCGCAACCTGCTGCGCTACCCCTTGGGAGAAGCCTACGAGATCCCCCTGTGCTGAAAAAAACTTTGCAAAACATTGACAGCCGCCTTTCTTTTTGGTATAATGAAGTAACCTTATGAATACCACCGAAAGGAACTGATATTATGAGCTTTTTGCAAGGAAAAACCGCCATCATTACCGGGGCGGGCTACGCTGTGCTTTCCGACGGGAAGTGCGGCTCCATCGGTTACGGCATTGCCACCGCATACGCCAAGGAGGGAGCCAACCTGGTGATCACCGGGCGTAACGTTCCCAAGCTGGAAAAGGCAAAGGAAGAGCTGGAAAAGCTGTACGGCATCAAGGTTCTGGCATTGCAGGCGGACATCTCCGCAGGCAGTGACAACGAAGCCACCGCAAAAATGGTGGCGGAAAAGGCTATGGAAGCCTTCGGCCGTATCGACGTGCTGATCAACAACGCCCAGGCCTCCGCCTCCGGGGTGACCATCCAGGATCACACCACCGAACAGTTTGACCTGGCTATGTATTCCGGGCTGTACGCTACCTTCTATTATATGAAGGCCTGCTACCCCTATCTGAAGGAAACCCAAGGAAGCATCATCAACTTCGCCTCCGGTGCGGGATTGTTCGGCAACTACGGACAGTGCGCCTACGCCGCCGCAAAGGAGGGCATCCGAGGTCTTTCCCGCGTGGCCGCCACGGAATGGGCAAAGGACGGCATCAACACCAACGTGGTCTGCCCCCTGGCCTGGACGGCACAGCTGGAGAAGTTCCAAAACGCCTACCCCGAGGCCTTCAAGGCCAACGTGAAGATGCCTCCCGCAGGGCATTTCGGCGACCCGGAAACGGAGATCGGCAGAGTCTGCGTGCAGCTTGCCAACCCCGACTTTAAGTACCTCAACGGCGAGACCCTCACCCTGGAGGGCGGCATGGGCCTGCGTCCTTAAAGCAAGGGAGGCTCCTTATGAACCTGCAACAACAACGCGCGATTTCTTTGCGGAACCATTTGAAGGCCACGTACACCCAGGCAAGAGGCAATTTGCTGTTGATGCTGGTCTGCACCGCCCTCAACCTCCTGCTTCTGGCCACAGGCGTGGAGTATATGATCCTGTTTTCCGCCACGGTACCCTATCTTTCCATGGCCTTCGGTCTGCTGGCTGAAACGGGAGTCCTGCTGATCCCCGGCGTCCTGCTGTCCCTTGCCATCGTAGCGGTGTATTTCCTCTGCTGGCTGCTTTCCAAAAAGAACCCCCGCTGGCTGATGGCGGCGTTGGTGCTGTTCATCATCGACACGGTGTGTCTGGTCGCCTTCTATATCCTGGCGAAGGATTTCACCGGGATCATGGACGTGCTGTTCCACGCCTGGGTGCTGTATTACCTGATCTCCGGGGTTCGGGCAAACAAACGGCTGGAAAAGCTCCCTCCCGAGGACGTCACCTACGTGGACGATTTCCGCCTGGAGAACGCCCCCGCGGGGGAAACCGTTTTCCCCACGCCCAAAGAACAACGCACCACGGATTGGGAATTCGACTTTTCCACCCTGCCTCATTGGGAGAATCGTTTGGAGATCCCCTATATCTACGATGCGTTTCTCCCCTTTGAGAAAGCGGATCTGCTGTTCTGCGTGACCTCCGTGGCAGAGGTCACCATGTTGAATTACAGAGGCTTCTTTTCCATTCTGGAAAACAAAGAATCTCCCCGGGTGGTGTTCTCCTTCCCAAAAGGGATCGTGGGCCCCAACCTGTACCCCAGCGGGAAGGAAGGGTATCTCTGCTTCGAAGCCTACTGCCGCGGGAAGGGCTCCGTATCACTGTTATACAGCGTCCACCGCAAAGCCTTTGCGGTTTTGGAGCGGCCTTCCGGGAATCTTGCAGGAGCTCGGTTCTCCGAGGACGAGGAAACGGTCACCCTGGTGGAGGGCAATAGCTCCTCCTTGCAGTTTGTGATCGACACCCTCACCTGGATTCCCCCGGAACAGCTGGAAGAAACCCTGAAAAGCATGGAAAAGCCCGCTACCGATTGAAAAAACTCTTAATTTTTCAAAAAATCCCCACATACCGTGAGGATTTTTTGCTTTTCGGTTGTATAAAGGGTGAAAGAACAAAAAAGGAGGTTTCTCTATGAACGGAAAAAGGAAATGCAAGATCTTAAAAGAGATCAGAAAGCAGATCGCCAAGGACAACGACATCGCCTTCGTCACCTCGGAATGTAAGCACCAAGGCAATTGCAAGGGCACCTGCCCCAAGTGCGAATGGGAGGTGCGCTACCTGGAAGCGGAGCTGGAAAAGCGGCGTATGGCAGGGAAGCAGGTGGTAGTGGCGGGCATCGCCGCGGCCATGGTACTGACCTCCTCCTGCACGCCCGACGTGGAGGACACCTCTTCTGACACCCCCTCCAAGACGGCAAGCGAATACAGCGAAATGGTGGACGGCCAAATGCTTCCTCCCGAAAGTGTGGACGAGCCCTTAATGGGCGACCCCATGCCCGAAAGTTCGGAAACGGAGACCATGGGCGAGGAGGTTCCTCTCCCCGGGGAAGTGCCCGAGGAGACCTCCGACGAATTTTGGGAGGGAGAGATCGCACCTCCCGAAGACTTTTCCGAGGACGAGCTGATGGGCGATCCTGCCCCCGACGAAGAATAACACACAAGGAAAGGGGAAAAGGAAATGATGAAAAGATGGACGGCTTTCTTTCTGCTGTTGACCCTGCTTTCCGCCTGCCTTTGGGGCTGTAACGCTCCCGCAGCAGAACACGTTTCCGACCGGAAACAGGAAGAAAGCAAAACCGCAAGCACACCCCCGGAAAATAGCGAGACCTCCCGCCCCGGGGAGCAGGAAAGCGAACTACCCGCCGTAGACGGCGGAGCGGCGCTTTACGCCTCCTCTGCGGATATCGTTGCCCCGCTGGTGGGCTTCCTCTGGTCGGAGCATCATGAAGCGGGAGAGGACGGAATGATGCACGGTGTCTCCGCGGACGGCATGGGGATCTACGAGTTCTTATTGCAGGAAAACCTTGTGATTCCCACCCTCTACGCCGAAGACGGCAGGATCACCCCCCTCCTCCCGGAGAACGCTTCCCTGTCGGGGATTTACCTGCTGGAAGATCTGCGGAAAGACGCCGACACCGTACCCGTCACCATGGAGGGGCTGGAAGGCCTGTCCCCGGGCAGGTACTACGTGGTCACCAGGGTGGAATATACCCACGGTACAGGGAACCGCTCCTGCGACGAGCATTTGTTTGCGTTGGTGGTGGGGGAGCTCCCCCTCCCGGAGAACGTAGGGACGGTGAAGCTTCTGCGGTACACCCCCGACGGCTGGGGGATCTCCGTGAAGGATATCAGCGAGTACGCCATCGCTTCGGAACTGGTAGCGGCACTTGAGGGGCTTGCCCCCACGGGAGAGACAGAGCCTAAGATCTCCGACGATACCTTGACCCCCGGCGGCGGGGATTACCCCGTGGAGCCCGGCACCTTGTGGGTGGAAACGGAAGACGCTCTGTATCGGGTGTCCTGTGACTTTAACGCAGTCTGTCTGGTGGAGACCGCCTTCGGGGAAGGAAGGGTTTTGGAGCTGACGGCGGAGGCGACGCACCTGCTTTTCGGCGGGTGGTACTACGCCCCCTACGACTTCTATATCGCCGGTTACCAAAGCGGGGACAGCCGTATGGAGCTGAAAAACGTATTCCCCGCCCCCTCGGCGGTGGCCATCTCCGTGAAGGAGGTCTACGTGGAGAAGGAATTCCACGGGGAAAACAACAAGGTGGTTTTGGAGCTGGTCTCCCCGGTGGATCAAACCCTGCACGTGAGCTATCACAGCTACGCCAGCGACGACAATCGGGGCAGTGACGGCGGTGAGACGGTGGAGCTCCGGGCGGGGATCCCCGTCACGGTGGAGTGTACCTTCTACGGCTTCAATTTCCGTTATTGGCTCGCCATCCGCGCAGGAAATACCACGGTGGAGCTGCAAATCGACCCGTGAAAAGAAAAGGAGAAGCGGTTTTCGCCGCTTCTTTTTTTGTGAGAAGACGGAAGGTATCAAACGCGTATGGCAAAACCGACGCCATGCAATCCTCACCGCGGTCGCAAAACGACGCTTCAGCGGCGTTTTGTATAGGGCGCAAGAACGAGCAAAGCGTTGTGCGGGAAAACGCTACGCATATGGACAACACAACCCCTGTTTGTCACCCTGTAAACGGCACTGCGGTTGAAAAAACGGCGAAGCCGTTTTTAACGTCGGCGTACTGACGCTACTTTTAAATCCGCACTCAATCGCCGACTTGGTCACTCTGAGCGAGTGCGGGATAGAGCCGTCGCGGCTGTGCACAATGAAACAACCCGCACGAGTCGAACTTCCGCGCATGGCGTGAGCCTAAGCGGAAGGCAAAAAATGCTAAGCATTTTTTGAGGGTATGGCTACAGATTTGCACTACCGTCTTTTCCGTTCCGTCAGTTACTTAAAACAGTTCTTACGTTACAGAAGGGTACATCTAATTCCCTACCATATCCCTGCGGGGCGCTCCGCACCCCTTGGTTTTCTCCGCTCGGCTGCGCCTCGACTACGAAAACTTCGACTCCGCCGCGGGAGAGCCTTTTCTTTCCTATCCTTACACCCTTCTCCGCGGCTCCGCTCAGAATGACAATCGAATTGATATAGCTCAATAAGCGCTACGTATATCGACAACGCAACCCCTGTTTGTCACTCTGAGCAAGGCAGGGAGCACAGTATTTTCCATAGGAGCACACGGCAAAATCCCTGCCGCGTCGAACTCTTATGAGTGGTGTGAGCCCGAATAAGAGTCAAAAAATGCCAAGCATTTTTTGAGGGTATGGTTACACATTTGCTATACCGCTTTTTTTCGTTCCGTCAGTTACTAAAAAAACAGTTCTTACGTTACAAAAAGGTCGATCTAACTCCCAACCATATCCCTGCGGGGCGCTCCGCACCCCTTGGTTTTCTCCGCTCGGCTGCGCCTCGACTACGAAAACTTCGACTCCGCCGCGGGAGAGCCTTTTCTTTCCTATCCTCCCCCCCTTCTCCGCGGCTCCGCTCAGAATGACAATCGTAGGGTAAGGGTAGCAAAAACGCTACGTATAGCACAGCCGCTACCCCTTGTATTGTCACTCTGAGCGAGTGCGGGATAAAGCCGTCGCGGCTGTGCACAAGGAAACAACCCGCACGAGTCGAACTTCCGCGCATGGCGTGAGCCTAAGCGGAAGGCAAAAAATGCTAAGCATTTTTTGAGGGTATGGTTACACATTTGCTATACCGTCTTTTCCGTTCCGTCAGTTACTATAAACAGTTCTTACGTTACAGAAAAGTTGATCTAATTCCAAACCATATCCCTGCGGGGTGCAAAGCACCCCTTGGTTTTGCTCCGAACGGCACTAACGTGCCTTGCTTTCTCCGCAAAACTTCGACTCCGCCGCGGGATTGCCTTTTCTTTCCTATCCTTACACCCTTCTCCGCGGCTCCGCTCAGAATGACAGTCGAATTGATATAGCTCAATAAGCGCTACGTATATCGCAAACCTTGCCTTTTATTGTCACCCTGAGCGAG
Organism: Oscillospiraceae bacterium; assembly: GCA_015063885.1. Classification (GTDB taxonomy): domain Bacteria; phylum Bacillota; class Clostridia; order Oscillospirales; family CAG-382; genus Coliplasma. The sequence continues at coordinate 28,248 of SVTH01000005.1, forward strand.
TGCGGGATAGAGCCGTCGCGGCTGTGCACAATGAAACAACCCGCACGAGTCGAACTTCCGCGCATGGCGTGAGCCTAAGCGGAAGGCAAAAAATGCCAAGCATTTTTTGAGGGTATGGCTACTCCTTTGCACTACCGCTTTTCCCGTTCCGTCAGTTACTATAAAACAGTTCTTGCGTTACAAAAAAGGTTGATCTAATTCCCAACCATATCCCTGCGGGGCGCAAAGCACCCCTTGGTTTTGCTCCGAACGGTGCTGACGCACCTTTCCTTCTCCGCAAAACTTCGACTCCGCCGCGGGATTGCCTTTTCTTTCCTATCCTTACACCCTTCTCCGCGGCTCCGCTCAGAATGACAGTCGAATTGATATAGCTCAATAACCGCTACGTATATCGACAACACCACCCCTGTTTGTCACTCTGAGCAAGGCAGGGAGCACAGTGCTTTCCATAGGAGCACACGGCAAAATCCCTGCCGCGTCGAACTCTTATGAGTGGCGTGAGCCCGAATAAGAGTCAAAAAATGCCAAGCATTTTTTGAGGGTATGGCTACATATTCGCACTACCGCTTTTTTCCGTTCCGTTAGTTACTTAAAACAGTTCTTACGTTACAAAAAGGTCGATCTAACTCCCTACCATATCCCTGCGGGGCGCTCCGCACCCCTTGGTTTTCTCCGCTCGGCTACGCCTCGACTACGAAAACTTCGACTCCGCCGCGGGAGAGCCTTTTTTTCCTATCCTTACACCCTTCTCCGCGGCTCCGCTCAGAATGACCAAGTCGGCGCATTACGTTGGCAAAACGGGTAGCATCAGTACGCCGACGTTAAAAACGGCAAAGCCGTTTTTTCTGAGCGCCTGCTGAAACCTGGGGAAAGAACGGCAAAACCGCTACGTATAGCACGAACTTTGCCCTACAAACGGCACTGCGTATGGCACAACCGACGCCATGCCGTTGTCCGAGCCCGGCGACATTCCCCACTTGACAAGAAAAGCCGTTTTTGCTATACTGAACACACAACCACCCCGCAAGAAAGGAGCGCCCTCTCATGAGTCTGAAACTATCCACCTACGATTACCACCGCGCCGCTTTGGTGCGCCGCTACGCTTTGGCGAGGAGGTTCCTTTTGATCTTCTCCGTGCTTTCCCTCCTGACCCAGGGGCTGGTGTTTATGGGCATCAATTTCTTCTGGGGACTGGGCACCTTTTCCGCCCCCTTTTACAGCACTCTGTTGATGTCCAACTTCCTCACAATCGGTGCCGATACAGGTTGGATCCTTTTGACGTTTTTGTTTGCCTTTGGGCTCCCCGTGCTTTACCTGCTTTGCAGCATCCACAGCAAGAGGAGTAGCGGCTGGCTTTTGACAGGCACCATTCTCTTTGGGCTGGATACCGTCTGCACGGTGTTTTTGTATCTTTCGCTGCTTCCCATGGATGCTATGTCCGCCTTTGTGCTGGGCGGATTGGACCTGGGGTTGCATATCTTCCTGTTTACCGTCTTCCTGCGGGGGACCCTTGCGGATTATCAGCTGGGCGTCATGCCTGCCTACTCCTACAAGCAGACGCCCGACAGCTTCCGCTTGGAGGAGGACGTCCCTGCCCCTCAGCCCAAAACCCAAAGGGTCATGCCCCAACCCAAGGGAGAACGTACCACCGATTGGGAATTTGACTTTGCCTCCCTGCCCTATTGGAAGACCCGTGAGCACATCCCTTTCGTTTTCGATATCTTCCTGCCCTGCCCAAAAAAGGATCTGCTGTTCTGCGTTCATACCGTGGCGGAGGTCTCCATGCTGAATTATAAGGGCTTCTTTGCCATTTTGGAAAACAAGGAGTCTCCCCGCGTAGTGTTTGCCTCCCAAAAACGCATCGTCGGGCCCAACCTGTACGTCAGCGGCGAAGAGGAATATCTGTGCATGGAAAGCTTCTCCCCGGAAAAGGGCGCCGTGATGCTGCTGTACAGCGTCAGCCGTAAGGCCTTTGCCGTGCTGGAGCGGGATTCCGGCAATCCCGCAGGGGCGTTCTTCTCCCGCAACGAGCAGACCGTTACCCTGGTGACGGAGGACGGCGATTCCTTGCAGTTCTCTGCGGAAAACCTGACCTGGCTGCCATTGGAGCAGTTGGATTCCGCCGAGTTCCTGCAGTAAAAAAGGAGTGCCCATGAAAAACGCATTACGCTCTGTGCGGGACGTGATCCTGCTGATTTTGCTCTTACCCTTGCTCCTGTTTGTTTTCGCCTGTTACCTTCTCACCTTCCCCATCACGTTTTTCCGCTACCGCCGCTCCCCGTATTACAAAGACACGGGAGAGAAGTGCAAGCTGTGGGGACTTACCGATTACGTCCGCTTGTATAACGTCATCAAGAAAAACGGCCTTCCCATGACCTACCTGCGGGCGAAGGAAGTGAGCCTCACGGGTTACGGCTACTGGATCTTGGGCAACGCCGCCGTGACTTTCGGCTACGAGCCGGAATACGACGAGCAAACGGAAGCCTGGCTGTCCAAACAAGAGGATGAGGAAGGAGAGGCCTCTACACCCCGCCCTTTATGGGAAGCTTATCTGGAGGAGTGCAATTCCCTCCCCGGGGGAGAAGGGTGCCGCTTTGTGTACCTTCTGGTGGATGGGGAGGAGGTTCCCGAGGGTGCCGTGTTATCCTTCGAGACCTATCGGATCGTCCCCTGTGATCTCAAGAAGCCTTTGCCCGCCTTGGAGGAGATCTTACAAGCGGAGAAGAGCAGCCGTTCATAACCACAAGAAGCGGTTTCCCCCGCTTCTTTTTTTTGTTCTCCCCCATTGCAAAACGAAAAAGGATATGCTACAATAAAAACACTTCAAATACGGGAGAATACTTATGTACAACGCTTATCATAAAAAAGAAGACGAACGGTTGCTTCTCACCCCGGAGATGATCTTCTCCCACCAAAAGAAGAAGGCAGTAGAAGACCTGCTGATGTCCTTGGGGGCGTTGGTATTTTTCGTTCTCATCTGGATCGCCGACATCGCGGCCATCTCCGAAGTCATTGGCGCAGAGGAAGCCACCTTCTCTCCTTTGCTCGCCATCGCTCCCATCCTGGCCGGCGGCTTGTTTACCAGCTGTTTCTGCATCCATCAATGGATCCAAACCGCGTCTTCCGTCTCCTGCGCCTGGGGCAGAAGGTACCGCATGGACGTGGACACCCTGGAACGGGTCTCCGAGGGAGAATACGAAAAGCTCCCCTTCTTCTCCTTCAAGCGTTTTTGGGGACGGGGAAGAGGAAACTTGGCATACAGAGAACGGCAAACCACCGTCACTGCCTACTACTTTGCAAAGAACGGCAGAGCCACCTCCCGCTATATCTCCACCCACGACGGAGATTTTGACGGGGACAGCTTCTATCTGGTGGTTCGTGAAAAGGACGGCTTCATTTTAGGAGCCTACAACACCAAAAAATACCGATTGGAGACACCTATATGAACAAGGATCAACAAATTTTACGCTCCCTGGCCTTGCAGGTGAAGGAGATCGCTTCCGATCCCAAGAATTACGAGGAAAAGGTTGCCTTCTGGACACGGCACACCGCCTTGCAGGGGGAAAAGCCTCCCGTGTTCGTCCACCCCGACGGGGCCTGGGCGGAGCTGTTGCCCTTTGACTCCATGGAGTGCGAGGAATGGATGGCAAAATGTGTGGAATACGACCTGCGGAAGCAGCTGTTCCGCCACAAATACATCAAGGACGACGTGCCCATCACCCCCGTGGTCCACGTGCCCAAGTACGTGGAGAACACCATGTGGGGCGTGGCTCCCAAGACGGTACGCACCGCGGCACGGGGCGCCAACAAGATCGTCCCCATCATTGAAGATCCCTCCGATTGGAAGCAGCTTTCCATGCCCGTGGTCACCCACGTGCCGGAAAAATCCGCCTTCCGCATGGAGTACATCGGGGACGCCATCGGGGACGTTTTGCAGGTGGAGCAGGTGGGCATTACCAACTTCAGCTTCCATCTCATGCATTGGTATTGCGATTACCGCGGACTGGACAACCTGCTGTACGACCTTTACGACGAGCCGGAGATGATCCACGAGGTGATGCGCTTCTTCACCGACGGCGTGAAGAGCATGCTGAAGCAGTACGAGGAGCAGAACCTGCTGTCTTTGAACAACAACCACGTGTTCCACTACACCGGAGGCGTGGGATACAACAACGAATTGCCCAAGGAGGGTTTTGACCCCAACCGTGTGCGGCTGTGCGACCTTTGGGGTGCGGCGGAGAATCAGGAGTTCGCCCAGGTCTCCCCGGAAATGCACGAGGAGTTCGTGCTTCCCTACGTGCGGGAGATCCTGGAGCCCTTCGGCCTCAACGGCTACGGCTGCTGTGACGACCTTTCCGCCAAGCTGGACGGGGTTTTGAAGATCAACAACATCCGCCGTGTGGCGGTATGTCCCTGGGCGGACATCGCAAAATTCACCCCCGTTCTGGGGAAGAACTATATCATGACCTGGAAACCCAAGCCCATGCCTTTGGCGGCGGAGACCTTTGATCACGAAGTCGTCCGCCACGAACTGGAGGAAGGGCTCACCAAGGCCAAGGGCGGTATCATCGAGCTGGTATTGCGGGACACCCACACCTGCAAGAAACAGCCCGAGCGCTTTGGGGAATGGGTGAAGGTGGCCAGAGAAGCCATTGACAAGGTTTGGGAGGGCTGACGTGGAACAGCGTAAGTTTCTTGAATTCTTGGCCCTGGCGGAAAAATTGAAGTGCAACACCCGCCATTCCTTTACCACCTCCGGGCGGAAGGAATCCGTGGCGGAGCATTCCTGGCGGCTGGCCTTGATGGCTATGCTGTGCGCCGAGGAATACCCTCATCTGGACATGAACAAGGTGATCCGAATGTGCATCGTCCACGACCTGGGAGAAGCGGTGACGGGAGACATCCCCTCCTTTTACAAGACCAAGGATCACGAGGCGGAGGAATCCCGCGCCATCGACACCCTGTTGGAAGGGCTCCCCTCTCCTCAAAAGGAAGAATTCGCCGCCCTGTTTGCGGAAATGGACGCCAGGGAGACGGAGGAAGCCAAGCTTTGGAAGGCCTTGGACAACCTGGAAGCGGTGATCTCCCACAACGAAGCCGCCCTTTCCACCTGGATCCCTCTGGAATACACGGAAAACCTGGTGTACGGGGAGGCAAACTGTGCCTTCTCTCCCTGGACGAAGGAGCTGCGGGAGATGCTGAAGCAGGATTCTATAGAAAAGATCGAAAGAGAACAATGAGCTATTTTGAAGATTTCGTTTCCAATACCACCGCTTCCTCCGCCAACCAGTTCTTCTTTTTGGCAGAGCCTAAAGAAGTCCGCACCTGCCGTGTGTTCTATCGGGTCACCGTAGGGGGAAGCTTTCCCTATTCCCTGCTGTTCGGGAATACCTTGGACAGCACCTACGGAGACGGCAAGATCGGCAAAGCCAATATGGAATGCCTCCCTTGGAGGATCCACAGCCTGAAGGCCGCCCCCTGCGAAGGGGTCACGGAAGAGGACTTGCCCTTTGTCCCCTTGGCGGAGGACGTGGAGATCACCGCAGAGCAGGTCTATTCCACCCCGCCTGTGGATCTGACGGCAGAACGCTATCTCTGCATCGAAATGACCTTCTCGGGAACCAAGCTCCCCTACCACGAGGAGACCCTGCTCCCCATTCTGAAAAAAACGGCAAGCGGCTGGCAACCCACCAAAGAAATGCCCCTGCCCTTGATGGTGGGGGTCCGTCGGGAGGTGAAAGGCCGTATCTGCTACCTGGGGGATTCCATCACCCAGGGCATCGGCACCCCCGTGGATTCCTATACCCATTGGAACGCTTTGCTGGCGGAAAAAATGAGGAAGGACTACGCCCATTACAACTTGGGCATCGGCTATGCAAGAGCCCACGACATCGCTTCCCACGGGTATTGGTTGGAAAGAGCTCTGCAAAGCGACGTGATCGTTCTGTGCATCGGGACAAACGACCTGCTCCAATGCTATCCCGAAGAGCAGATCAAAAACGACCTGGCGGACATCGTGGACACTATCAAAGCCGCAGGAAAGACCCTGGTTCTGCAGGCGGTGCCCCCCTTTGAGTATTGGTCCGAACCCATGGCGGCGTGGGAAAGGGTGAACGGGTTCGTAAAAGAGCGTCTTGTCCCCAAGGCAGACCTGTTCTTCGACCCTGCGCCCTTCCTCACAAAGGACGGCAAAACGCCCCTCTACGGCGGCCACCCCAACGAACAGGGCTGTTCCCTTTGGGCGGAGGCGCTGTACCAAGCCATGAAGGATTTACTATAAAAAGGAGTGCCCATGAATATTTTCGCCGTTATCTTCCCCCTGGTGTTCCTTTTGGGGGTCGCCGCCATCTTCTATTTGGGGGTACGGCTGTGGAGATTCCCGCCCTTTTTGGGGAAGAAGCTTCCCATCCGTTTGCTTGCCTTCCCCGTGTTCCCTTTGATCGCCTATTTGGTGACTGTGATCCTGGGGATGTCCACCCTCTTTAACATGATCGTGATGCTCCTTCACCTGGTGGTGTTCTGGTTGCTTTGCGATCTGGGCTGGTGGATCGCCGAGAAGATCCGAAAAAAGAAGCCCCGCCGTTACTATGCGGGGATAGCTGCCATTGCCTTGACGGTAGTATATATGGGTGCAGGATGGTTTTTTGCCCACCACGTGTTCGTCAAGGAATACAGTCTCACCACGGAAAAAGACGTGGGCCGGCTTTGCATCGTGCAGATCTCCGATTCCCATTTGGGCGTCACCTTAAGCGGCAAAGAGTTCGCCGAGGAGATGGAGAAGGTACAATCCCAAAACCCCGACGTGGTGGTGATCACCGGGGATTTCGTGGATGACGACTCCTCAAAAGAGGATATGCTTGCCGCCTGCGAGGCCTTGGGAGAGCTGAAGACCACCTACGGGGTGTATTTTATCTACGGCAACCACGACGACGGCTATTTCCGCAAAGGCACCTTCACCCCCGCAGAGCTGCGGAAGGCTTTGACCGACAACGACGTGGTGATCTTAGAGGACGAGACGGTGCTGATTGATAACCGTTTCTACCTCATGGGCAGAAAAGACCGTTCCGCAAGGGACCGCCTCTCCATGGAGGAGTTGACAAAGGATCTCGACCCTGCAAAATATACCCTGGTGCTGGATCATCAGCCCACGGATTTTGAAGCTCAAACGGCTGTGGGGGCGGATCTGGTGCTTTCCGGCCATACCCACGGCGGGCACATCTTCCCCACCGGGCTGGTGGGGGTGTGGTTCGGCGGGAACGACCTGTGCTACGGCAAGGAGGTACGGGAAAGCTCCACCTTTATCGTCTCCTCGGGAATCTCCGGCTGGGCAATGCCCTTCAAGACCGGTTGTATCTCCGAGATCGTGGTGATCCGCGTGACGGAGATATCATAAGGAAGAAGCGAATGATTGCTTGCCACCGTTGGCATTTAAGCCTCCCCTTAGCAAGGGGAGAGAGACCGCCGCAGGTGCTGGAAGGGATTGACTCACAGGTAAAACTTGCTTCTTGCCCTTTCACAAAAAGTATCTTTTCCCCATGGCTCAACCCCTCGGTCGGCAAAGCAGACTATTCCCCCATTCCGGGGGCAACCTGCGGTGCGTAAAGTTAGAGATTCAGCCGAGGTGAAAGGCTCCCCTTAGCATAGGGGAAGGAGGGGATTGTCCCACGGGCAAAACTAACTTTCAAAAGCCGGTAACAAGCAACACTTTCCCCGGAAGCAACGCCGACGGCACGAATCAACCGACGGCTTATACCCACGTCTGTTTTCCCGCTACCGAAAGAATCTTTCTGCACGGCTCAACCCCCTCAGTCACGGCGGTCGGACACGCCGTGCCAGCTCCCCCTTCCAGGGGCAGCCTGTGATGCGGACGGCTTGAATTTTTCGCCAAGAAAAAGGAGTTCACTTTAGTAGGGCCGCAAAGGCTCCCCTTAGCAAGGGGAGCTGTCGCGCCGCTTGCGGTGTGACTGAGGGGATTGTCCCACGGGCAAAACTAACTTTCATAATCCGGTAATAAGTAGTACTCCCCTCCCCGGAGGCAACGCTGACGGCACGAATCAACCGACGGCTTATACCCACGTCTATTTTCCCGCTACCGAAAGAATCTTTCCGCACGGTTCAACCCCCTCAGACACGGCGACCGGACACGCCGTGCCAGCTCCCCCTTCCAGGGGCAGCCTGTGATGCGTAAAGTTAGAGATTTAGCCGAGGTAAAAGGCTCCTCTTGGTATAGGGGAAGGAGGGTATTGCCCCAAGATTCAAACTATCTTTCATACCGCAAGTATGTTTCAAAAGGAGACGGCTTATGGATCGAAAATACAACAAATCCATCATCTCTACTGCGAAAATGCTTCGGAAAACAATGACAAAAGAAGAAAAGCACCTTTGGTACGACTACCTCAGACGCCATCCCGCGCGTTTCACGAGACAGAAGGTGTTGGGGAAATACATTGCGGATTTTTATTCCGCGCGAGCACAGTTGGTGATCGAGTTGGACGGCTCAGGGCACGCTACCGAAGCCGGACTGAAGCACGATGCGATCCGTACAGCTTTTCTTGAAGAGATGGGGCTAAGCGTCATCAGGATCCCCAACGGCTTGATCTGGCGAGATTTCCGTGGTGTATGCGATTATTTGGATGATGTTTTGCGACAGTTTATTCCACAGGATGAATAGGAGTGTGCTACGAGGTTCCTTGTGTGAAAGAATCTTTCGATGTGGCTCAACCCCTCGGTCGGCAAAGCCGACTATTCCCCCATTCCGAGGGCAGCCTGCGGTGCGTAAAGTTAGAGATTTAGCCGAAGCAAAGGCTCCCCTTAGTAAGGGGAGCTGTCGCGCCGCTTGCGGTGTGACTGAGGGGATTGTTCCACGGGTCAAACTAACTTTCAAAAGCCGGGAACAAGCAACACTTCCCCCGGAGGCAACGCCGACGGCACGAATCAACCGACGGCTTATGCCCACGTCTGTTTTCCCGCTACTGAAAGAATCTTTCCGCACGGTTCAACCCCCTCAGTCGGCTGACGCCGCCAGCTCCCCCTTCCAGGGGCAGCCTGCGGTGCGGACGGCTTGAAATTTTACCAACGTAAAGCCCCCTTAGCAAGGCCGCAAAGGCTCCCCTTAGCATAGGGGAAGGAGGGGATTGTCCCACGGGCAAAACAACTTTCAAAAGCCGGTAACAAACAACACTTTCCCCAAAGGCAACGCCGCCGTGTGACGGAGAAATTTGACGAAGGAGTGAAAACGTATGGACAAAGAAACGATTGGAACCGTACTATCTGTTGCAAAACAATGGTGGTTAAAGGTGAATACGAAACCCATACGAATGGGTGCCTTGGACGGCGCAACCTTTCCGCATATCATTAAAGTGCAGTATGTTGTGGATGGAAACACCTACACTAAGAGAAAATGGATTGGTGCAGGTAAAGCAGTTCCTGCTGTTGGGAGCAAACTGACAGTTCTTTATTGTTCCAACAAGCCGAGTAAAGCAAAAATCCTCTAATTAAACAAATTCCAATTTGTCGAATAAACAAAATAAAATAGAAGCCACGGATCAATGCGAACCGTGGCTTTTTGTGTGCCCTGAAAGTCTATCTGTTTTTTCTTGGCAGCACTGCATTTGTAGACACAAATACAAAATACAGCATACATCTTTCGAGATATACCGTATTCTTGTAGAACTGTCCTTTAGAGTACGCTTCTAACCTTCATTTTTTGTTTTTTAATAAAACCCAAACGTTTCCGAAAACCATTGCAAACAACCCGATGGTATCATATGCTTGTCAAAAAGAGAGCCGAACAAAAAAGGAGATTACAAGTGATGTCTAAATTCGCAGAAGCAAATGAGAAGATCGCCGAGGGCGTGGTCAAGGGTTACAAGAAGATCGAGGACGGCGTTGTCAGCGGTTACAAGAAGATCGAAACCGGTGTGGTAGAAGGTTACAAGAAGATCGAAGACGGCGTGGTGGAGGGTTTTACCAAGGTCAACGATAAGATCATCGAGAAGGTCTTCTCCAAGGAAGGCGAAACCGTAGAGGACACCAAAAAGCGCCTCTCCGGGGAGAAGTAAATTCCAAAGCAAAAGGCTGAGAAAACCTCAGCCTTTTTTCGTTATGATGTGGCAACGATCTCCCACGGGAATTCCCACAGGGTCACGGTGCCGGTCTCCTCGTCGTAGAGAAGGCAGGTGAAGTAATACCGTCCCTCTTCCGTGGGCAAGCGGTTATACTCTCCCGTGTAGCCGTCGTACAGCAGAATATGATCGTACCCGCCTTGGAAGGGCAGGACCGCCTTCACCTCTTCGGGCAGATCCGAAAGCCAGTTCGCTTCCGGGGTCAAGCCCGCCTCGAAGGCTTCTCTCTCCTCGGGGGAGATCACCGCAATGCAAACGGAGGTGAACTCGTAAAAGCCATCCTCCAAAGGGGACTCCTCGTACAGGGTATTGAGCATCAGCTCCGTCTCGGGCAGAACCACTCCCAGAGAATCCTCCGCCCAGGCAAAGGTTCCCTCCGCATACTCCCGATCAATATCGGCGGCACTCTCTTTGCCGCCGACACCCATGCCAAACAGGATCAGCCCGCAAACAAGACCCGCCACGATGTTTTTGACCGCCTTTTTCTTCTTACGGCGAAGATACACACCCACCGCAAAGGAGGCGATCGGGATCAAACAAATGGGGAAAAAGAGCAGGGGGAAGCTCGCCGCAAGATAGTCGTTCCCTTCCAACAAAGTCTCTAAGTCCAGATATGCCGCCCCCAGGATCGCCAACGAGGGAGCCAAAATGCAAAGGTACACCAAGCCGAAGGAGATCCAACGCCAGCCGCCTTTCGTGGGGGTCCTTCTGTTCTTTGCCAGACGGCTTTTCAGCAGGATCTCCAGGCGGGATTCGGGTTCCAGCTCCTCTTTTTTGAACAGGCTTACGGGGAAAAAGTATACCCTGCTTCCGTGAAACAGCTGGTAGAAGAAGCCGTCCACCACCACGTTGTCGATCTGATCGAAGGGGATGCTGTTCTGAGAGGGCGTTTCCCCTTCCCCCTTTGCGGCGAATACCAGCTCGCTGTCATACAGGGAAACCGTCACCGTTTTTCCCGGCAAGCTTCCCAGCATGTGTCTCCGTTCTTTGATGTTGTTCCACAGCAGAAACGCCAGAATCACCACTCCTGCCAGGAGAAGCCCCACGTAAACTCTGTCCCCCTCTCCGCTCCAAACCGCCGCCGTGATCGCCACGGCGAAGGTTAGCAGAAAGAGAAAGACTGCGCATTGGTTCTTGTACATCTTCCTCAACGGCTCTTTTTCGTAGGTGAAGGTATGCACCTCCAACGCCTCCGCCTCGGCGGCTTCTTCTTTTTCTTCCCCCAAAAGCTCGTCTACGGAGATGCCGAAGATCTCCTTCAACAAAAGCAAGTTATCCACCGTGGGGAGGGTTTGATCCTTCTCCCAAAGGCTCACCGTCTGGCGGCTCACCAAAAGCCGCTGTCCCAATTCCTCCTGGGAGAGCCCGTTTTTCTTTCTGTGCTCCTGAATGCGTTGACCAACCGTCATGGTCACCCCTCCTTTCACGGATCGGCAGTATACTCAATGGCGTACTGATCCAGAACGCCCCCGCCCGCTCGGTAGGCCACCCGCAGGAACTGATACGTTCCGCTCTCTGCGGGAAGCGTATTGAACTCCCCCGTGGTGATGTTGTAGATGGAAAGATAATCGAACTCCATAGTCCCCACGGAAATGGGAAGCAGCTCAGCGGGCAGTTCCGTCATCCACGCGGGATCCCCCGGAAGCCCCAACTCAAACTCTATGCTTTCCTTCACCTTAAATTGTACGTTTTGGGTGGAAAAATGGGCAACCCCATCCACAAAGCCGCCGCCCTCGTAGGTTTGGACGATGGACTCGATGGGCGGAAGCTCCACCCCAAGATCCACAAGCTCTTCCTCTGCCGCCGCTCGCTGTCTTTCGTGCCACTTGATCGTTCCGGGCATTACCGCGCAGAAGCGCAAAGCGGCGCACAACACAACAGCGCCTACGATCACGTTGTGTAACCCTTTTTTATTTTTGCACAACAAACAGATGCCGATGATCAGGGAGCCTGCGGGAATCACCGTCGCCGGAATCATCGTCCAAGCCAAAGCAGCGTGGGGGTCATCCGCCGCCAACAAAAAGACGCTTGCACCTTCCAAAACAAAATACGTCAAATACGTAAGCCCGCAAAGAACCAAAGAAACGGCTCTCAGAAGCCCCTTGGGTTTTTTCCGCTTGCTTTGATCCTCCAGCTTCTTCAAAAGCGCTTCCAAGCGGGTCTCGGGATCATATTCTCCTTTTTCAAAAAGGGAAACGGGAATCAAATACTCCCGCCCGGAGTGGTACATCAGGTAGAACGCACCGTCCTTTTGCACTCTTTCCAATTCTCCGTAAAGGATGCGCCCTTCCCACTCCTTTTTCCCGCCGCGGAAGAAGACAGCATACATCTCTTCTTCGTAAAGCGCAAGGGTCAAACGATTGCCCGGCAGGAGTCGTACCCGTTTCTTTTTTCTTTTCAATACCGATCCCAGATTCCAAAACAGTAATGCGCTTATCAAGAGCAAGGCTGCTCCAAAAACCCGATCCGTAACAAACAGGTATCTGTCCAGCAAAAGAGAGAGCCCCAACAAAACGAGAGCGATCCCCAAAACCAACCGAAGCCAAATATATCGCCGAGACATCTCCGCCAAAGGCTCCCGCCGATAGGTGATCTCCCAGCTTTCTAAGGGCGGGTTCGTTTCTCCCGCTTCTTCCTTTTTCTCGTCAGCCCCCAAAAGCTCGTCTACGGAGATGCCGAAGATCTCCTTCAATAAAAGCAAGTTATCCACCGTGGGGAGGGTTTGATCCTTCTCCCAAAGGCTCACCGTCTGGCGGCTCACCAAAAGCCGCTGTCCCAATTCCTCCTGGGAGAGCCCGTTTTTCTTTCTGTGCTCCTGAATGCGTTGACCAACCGTCATGGTCACCCCTCCTTTCGTGGTTTCAGTATACACGATAGCAACGAAAAAAGCAAGCACTAACGGCTTGCTTTTGTCAAGTTGTACTTGCATGGGATAGTTGCGCCACGAAGTATCCGGCAATCTGCGGCAATACTCCCGCAAGTGCACAATGCAGATTCGTTTTGTCATACACCGCAAACGGGATGCCATACCGCCTTTGGCGGCGGGACGTCAACCCCTACGAATCCGAACCGAGAAAAGGAGAAAACACACCCTTTTCTCCCGCAGAGGGGACGGCAAAAAGCCGGTTTATACCCGCCTCGTTGCGTAGAAACGCAGTATCGTTATCGTCAACGCCTCCTGCGTGCGGCTTGCTTTGTTCTTCACGTGGTTTTGTCAGGGTTCTCCCCCTCCCGCAAAAAAACGCCGCCAAATCGGCGACGTTCTTTTTTACATTACACGGCCTGCGCCGCAACCGTCACCCGTTTTGCCAAGCGGTGCTTCACTACCAGGAAGCACACAAGCAAGGCGACGAAGGTGACGATCCAGGAAATGGGGTAGGAGATATACAGGCAGGGCAGGGTGTGGTAGCCTTCCATTTGGAAAATGGTGAAGATCCAGCCCAACCGCATGCCGCAAACGCCCAGCACCGTCACCAGCATGGGCACCAGAGAGGCGCCCATCCCGCGGAGCATACCCGACATCACGTCCATCAGCCCGCACAGGAAATAGGTCAAGCACACGTAGCTCATACGGGTGATGCCGTAGGTGATGGCGTCCACCTCGGTTCCCAGGTAGATGGAAAGGAGCTGTTCCGCAAACAGATAGCAACCGCCCCCGAGGACGATGCCCACCGTTCCCACGGAAAGCAGGCAGATCCGCAGGATCTTCCCGAAGTTTTCGTATTTCCGCGCCCCCATGTTCTGCCCCATGAAGTTCATGGCGGTCTGGTGGAAGGCGTTCATGGAAACGTAGACGAAGCCCTCGATGTTCCCCGCAGAAGCGTTCCCGGACATGGCCACGGAGCCGAATCCGTTGATAGAGGACTGGATGATCACGTTAGAGATGGAGAACAGAGAGCCCTGGATCCCCGCGGGCAAGCCGATACGGGCGATCTTCCAAAGGGCGGAAGGGTAGATCTTCAGCTTGTTCCACACCAGACGGCAGGCGTCCCGGCGATGAGTCAGCTTGATGAGCACCAGCACGCAGGAAAGCAATTGGGAAAGGGCTGTGGCCAGGGCAACCCCCGCCACGCTCATGTGGAGTTGGGTCACGAACACAAGGTTCAACACCACGTTCACCACACCCGCAACGGAAAGGAAGATCAACGGGCTCTTGGTATCCCCCGCCGCACGGAGGATGGAGGCGCCGAAGTTATACAGCAGCATAGGGATGATCCCCGCAAAATAGATCCGCATATACAAAGCGGAAAGATTGATAACGTCGTCGGGGGTGTCCATCAAATGGAGCAGGGACGGGGCAAAGCCCACCCCTACGAAGGTCAAAAGGATCCCGCCGAAGAAGGCCGCAGGGAAGGAGGTGTGCACCGTGCGGTGAACCATGTCGTCGTCCCCCGCGCCGATGCCCTGGGCAACCAAAACGCCGGAGCCCACGGAAAGGCCCATAAACAGGTTCACGATCAGGTTGATCAAGGCTCCCGTGGCGCCCACCGCCGCCACGGCTTCCTTGCCTGCGTAACGCCCTACCACCACCAGGTCGGCGGCGTTGAACAACAGCTGCAAGAGCCCGGTTGCAATGATGGGCAGGGTGTAAAGCACTATTTTCTTAAAAAACGGACCGGTACAAAGATCGGCGCTCCGCTTCACGGCGGCAGTCTGTGCACTCATATCGCTGTTTCCTTTTTTGTGTTCTTCTTTTTTACTCTACACCTTTTTCCAAGGAATTGCAACCCCGTTTTTGCCCTTTTCTGTGTCACATCGTTTTTTCCGTAAAAGAAGCGAAAAAACTTTCATTTTGCTCTTGACATTTGAAGCAAAGTCGTGTATAATACCCTACGTTCGTGGGTGTAGCTCAGTTGGTTAGAGCACTTGCTTGACATGCAAGGGGTCGTTGGTTCAAGTCCATTCATCCACACCAGAAAAAGCACTTCGTTTTGAAGTGCTTTTTGTTTTTTCAAAAAACATCATATCTCTCGCCGGGCGATGTTGCGGACGGGTGATTCACGTGTCGCCCGCTGTCGGCAGCTTTTCTCCAAAATTTTACATTCCGCCGCGGCAGGGGCGGTGTATTTTTCTTGACAGGAAACGCCTTTTATGGTAAACTGGCAAAAAGAGACCTTATAGGGGAGGCAGTCTTATGAAAAAGGCGTTGTTGTCGATCATGCTTCTTTTATGCTTTGCTTTGATCTGCGGGTGCGCGGAAGGCGGGGCAAACGAATCCGCCGGGGAAGGCTCCGAGGAAGGGGAAAGCTCCCTGCCCATTTTGATCTCCCAAGCCCCTCAGGAAAGCTCCGCACCGAGCGAAATCTCTCTGCCCGAAGAGGACGAAAGTCCCGCAGAAAGCAGTGAAGAGATCTCCGAAGAAGTCTCGGAAGAAAGCGAGGAGGAGCCTATGTATACCGACAAGGGCGACGCAGAATTCATCCCCAGCGGCTACCTGCTTTACAACGGCGCGGCCTACTCCCAGACCTATTACAACCATGCAGCCGCCGGGAAGTATGCGGACGTATACGCCGAATACGCCAAGACCTTCCCCGGGGTGGGGATCCACGTGATCAATATGCCCGCCTCGGTGATCAACATCGAAAACCCCTTCGTGCAGGAGATGGTGAACGACCAGGGAAAGGTGCTGGATCAAAACGAGGCACGCATCCACGGCGACGTGAACTTTGTGAACCTGAAAGAGGCCTTTTTGGCTCACCGCGGGGAGTATCTCTTCTTCAAGAGCGATTTCCACTGGACACAGCTGGGGGCTTACTACGCCTATCAAGAGTTTGCAAAGTCCGTAGGACTGACTCCCACGCCCCTCTCCGCTTTTGAGACGGAGGTCACCACCGAGACCTTCATCGGCCTCACCAACACCTACGCCAACGACCCCCGCATCAACTCCTTCTACGATACCATCCACGTGTATTGGCCCCGCAAGGAGCACACCATGGCGGTGTATCTCTCCGATATGAGCCTGTACCGCATTTACGATAACTGTATTCAGACCTCCATCAAGACCTATTCCTGCTATCTCACCGGAGACCAGGCCTATATCGAGATCAACGTTCCCGAAAACGATCAAGACAAAACCGTTCTGGTGATCAAGGAGTCCTCCGGCAACGCCTTCGTGCCCTTCTTGACGGAGCACTACGGCAACATCATCGTCATCGACCCCCGCCACGTGATGCTGGACGCGAGAAAGATCGTGGAGGAAAAGGGCGTGGACGATATCATCCTCTTTGCCACCGCTTCCACCTGCGGCAGAGAGACGTACTGTAACTATTACAAGCAAATGATCGGAAAATAACCCTGTAAGGAGGGATCCCTTTGGCCAAAAAATGTATCTACTGCGGCATGATCCTGGAGGGCAACCCCGACGTTTGCCCCATCTGCGGGACGCCCGTGGGCGCCAAAGGGGAGGAGCTTTCTCCCGTCATGGCATTGAACGCCGAAAACCGCCGCAAAAAGCGGATCCTGTTCTTCGCCATCCTGTTGACGGCGGCGTTACTGGCTGCCTGCGCTCTCTATTTGCCCGGACTGCTTGCCCCGAAGGAGGTTCCTCCCACACCGGAGGAGCAATGGAAGAACCATCTTCTTTTGGAGGAGCGAAGCGCAGGGGTTTGCCAAAGCCTGTTGGGGAGGGCGGAGCTGTTCTTCGTTTTCGTGGAGGACCTGTACAGCGACTGGACCCCCGAGGAAAAGGCCTCCGCCACGGAAAGGCTGAACGCCGAGGCAGACGCCCTGGAAAAGGAAGCCCTGAAGTTCGGGGTGACGTTGGAGGTCCGTCCCTATTTTACCAATTTACAGCTGATGGGCACCGCCGACCACCACGGCGAGGATTCCTGGCAAGCCCAATACGCCAAGGAGCAGGGATACGATTCCCTGGCCGCCATGCAGAGAGAGCGGGGCTCCCTTTCCGAAGAGCTTTCCGCCCCCGTGGTGTTCCTGTTTGATTATCCCGGCAGGTCCTATGCGTTCTCGGGGGGGACTTACGAAACGCCGGAATACGCCGTGCTGTTCGCCGTAGAGGACTTCCGCCACGAGCTGTTCCACCTTTACGGTGCGGAGGATTACTACTTCCACACGCTGATCGAAAGCTCCGCCCGCCTGCATCTGTCGGAGAGCATTATGAACGACGGCACCGTTACCGACGATCTCACCGCCTACGCCATCGGCTGGAAGGACACCCTCACGGAAGACGCCGCATCCTTCCTGGAGGCCACCTCGGAGCTGACCCGCAAGGAGCTGGAAAGCGCCCGTGCGAAGGATCAGGTCACGGGGACGGATACCATTGCATACGATAATGGCGACGTCTACACCGGGGAGCTGGTGGACGGCGTCCCCCAGGGGCAGGGCATCTACACCTTTGCCGACGGATCGGTCTACGAAGGCTCCTTTGAGGCGGGATATTTCCACGGCTACGGCAAGTACACCGACGTTACCTACGGCTATACCTACGAAGGCGGGTTCCAATTCGACCTGTTCCACGGGCAGGGTGTTCTGATCTCCGACGACGGAACGAAATACACGGGGGAATTCAAGAACGACCAATGCCACGGAAAGGGAACCTATACCTATGCGGACGGATCCACCTACGTGGGAGACTTTGCCGAGGGCTATTTCCACGGCATCGGGGAGTATTACGATGCCGAGAGCGGCTCTCGCTATAAGGGAGAGTTCGAGAACGATCTGTTTAACGGGAAAGGCACCTTGACCTTCGGCGACGGAGACGTCTACGTGGGAACGTTCAAGGACGACTTGTTTGACGGACAGGGCACCTATACCTTTGCCGACGGCAGGGTGTACGAGGGGCAGTTCAAACGGGACGAGTTCCACGGGCAGGGCACCATGACCTACCCCGACGGCACCGTGGAAAGCGGCACTTGGTTCGACGGTGAATTCGTAGGATAAAAAACAACTCCCCGAGGGAAGCCTGGCAGCTCCTTCGGGGAGATTTTTATTGCTTTCAATCCACGCGGTTCCGTCTTTCTCCTGCGTAGAAGGCGCGGATGTTTTCCGCCACCTCCAAAAGGAGTCTGGCACGGGACTCTTCGGCCGCCCAGCCGATGTGGGGGGTGACCAGGCAATTCTTGGCGGTGCGGTAGGGACAGGTGATGGCCATGGGTTCGGCGTCCAGCACGTCGATGCCCGCCCCTGCGATGACGCCGTTGTTCAAGGCATCCGCCAGGGCCTGCTCCTCCACCACGGCGCCGCGGGAGGTGTTCACCAGGTAGGCGGTGGGCTTCATCATGGCCAGCTCTTCCCTGCCGATGAGGCCTTTGGTCTGCTCCGTCAGAGGACAATGGAGGGTCAGGAAGTCGGAGCGGCGAAGAACCTCGGGGAGGGTTGCAAACTCCGCTATACCGTCCTCTTTGGGGGTGCGGGTATGCACCAGAACCTTCATGCCGAAGGCGGCGCCGATCTGCCCCACCTTCTTGCCGATACCGCCGTAGCCGATGATGCCCAGGGTCTTCCCCGCCAGCTCGTGAATGGGCCAGGAAAGGTAGTTAGAACGGGTGGAGGCGCACCAAACCCCATCCCGCACGGAGGATTGATACTGCGGCAGAGAGGCGGCGAACTGCAAAAAGAAGCCGAACACCAGCTGTGCCACCGCATCGGTGGAGTAACCGGGCACGTTGCACACTGCCACGCCCCGCTCCCTTGCGGTGACCAGGTCCACGTTGTTGTACCCCGTGGCAAGGAGGCAAATGCACTTCAGCTTGGGGCAGGCGTCAAAGAAGGCCTTGTCCACCACGGTCTTGTTGATGATCAGCACCTCCGCATCCTTTGCGGCGGTACGCATTTCCGTTTTGTCGTAGGACTCGCAGTAGGTCACCTCCCCCAAAGCGTCAAAGGGGGTGAGATCCATATCTCCCACCGTCACGGTGGTGCGTTCCAGAAATACGATGTTCATAAATCAATCCAATCCCCGAAAACGACAGTTTTCGGCAAAATAAGTTTCTTTGGAGATTGTTAAGAACCTTTCTTTTTCGAAAGAAAGGTTCTTAACATATTATTCACCTAACGATTCCTTCGCACTGGAAACCACCTTTTCGTCGTAGCAGGAGAACATCTCCTCCACGCCGTCGGGGCAGGATTTGCGGGTGAGCAGGCTCACCAAGGGTACCAACACCAAGCCCAGCAGCATGGCGAACACGCCGGAATGGAGGGAGGTCTTGAACAATACGCCGTCCAAGAAGTCCACGCCGAAGGCGAAGCCGGTGAGAGACTTCACCAGCTGTACCAGGCTGATGGCAACACCGCAGACAAAGCTGACGTACACGGAGGCACGGCTGACCTTCTTGTGGAACAGACCGTACAGGAAGGGCGCCAGGAAGGCACCCGCCAAAGCACCCCAGGAAACGCCCATCAGCTGTGCGATGAACACAACCTTGGATTTTGCCTGGACGATGGCGATCACGGCGGAGATCACGATGAAGATGGCGATCATCACGCGCATGACAAGCATTTTCTTCTTTTCCGTCATCTTGCCCTTCATGGCAGGGCCGATGAGGTCCAGGGTGATGGTAGAGCCGCTGGTGAGCACCAGGGAGGACAGGGTGGACATGGAGGCGGACAACACCAGCACCAGCACGATGGCGATGAGCAGATCGGGCATGCCCTCCAGCATAGTGGGGATGATGGCGTCGAAGCCGTTTGCCGCCACAAACTCGGGGGTGGTGAAAAGCCGTCCGAAGCCGCCGATGAAGTAACAGCCTCCCGCCACGATGATGGCGAAGACGGTGGAGATGATGGTACCCTTCCGTACCGCCGCCTCGTCCTTGATGGCGTAGAATTTACCCACCATCTGAGGCAAGCCCCAGGTACCCAGGGAGGTCAGCAGAACCACCACCAGCAGGAAGAAGGGATCCGGCCCCAAGAAGGAGGCGAATCCGCCCGCAAAGCTTTCCCCTGCGGGAGTGGCAGCTTCCTTTTCCGCCAGAGCGACCAGAGAGGAGGTGAGTCCGCCGTTCTTGGAAAGCACCGCGGCGATCACCGCCACGATACCGCCCAGCATGATGAGACCCTGGATGAAATCGTTCACCGCCGTGGCCATGTAGCCGCCGACGATGACGTAAATACCCGTCAGCACCGCCATGACGATGACGCATACCGCATAATCCACCCCGGGGAAGGCCATCTCGAAGAGACGGGAAAGGCCGTTGAACAGGGAGGCGGTGTAGGGGATGAGGAAGACGAACACGATGACGGAGGCCAACAGCTTCAGTCCCTTGCTCTTGTAGCGTAGCTCGAAGAAGTCCGGCATGGTGCGGGAATCCAATTTCTGGGTCATGAGACGGGTACGTCTGCCCAATACCACCCAGGCCATCAAGGAGCCGATGAAGGCGTTGCCCAAGCCGATCCAGGTGGAGGCCACGCCGAAGTTCCAGCCGAACTGCCCTGCGTAACCCACGAAGATCACCGCAGAGAAATAGCTGGTGCCGAAGGCGAAGGCCGTCAGCCAGGGGCCCACGGCGCGTCCGCCCAAAACGAAGCCGTTCACGTCCGTGGCCTTCTTGCGGCAGTAAACGCCAACCCCCACGGTAACGGCGAAAAATACGACGAGTAGTGCAAGTTTGAGGATCATGGGAATTCCTCCAAGGGGAAATTACAATTTCTGAATATCCGATTCCTGTACCAATTTAAAGCCTGCTTCCGACAGGGCGTTCTTTGCGCCGTCGTTGTCCTCCACCCGGAGCACCACGTAGGCGTGCTTTTCGGTGCGGGTGAGGAATGCGTACAGGTATTCGATGTTGATCCCTGCGTCGTTCAAAACGGACAACGCCTGGGACAATCTGCCGGGGGCGTCGGAGATCTTCACGGCGGTGACGGGGGTAACGTTGACGATGTGTCCGCTTTCACGGAGGACGGTCAACGCGCTGTCCACGTCCTTGACGATCAAACGCAACACGCCGAACTCCTGGGTATCTGCCATGGAAAGGGCACGGAGATCCACGTTGTGCTGGGCAAGCTCACGGGTGACCTCTGCCATTGCGCCCTGTCTGTTTTCTACAAAAACGGTCAACTGTCTGATAGACATCTCATATCCTCCTGTTAATCGTGCAGTTTTCTCTTGTCCACAACGCGGACGGCCTTGCCCTCGGAGCGGGCAATGGACTTGGGGTTCACCAGATGCACCTTGGGTTTGACGCCCACCATGGCCTTGATGGCCTCCGCCAGGGCGTTTTCTCTTGCGGAGAACTTGCCCACGGTGTCCTCAAACTGCTCGGCGGTGAGCTCTACGTATACGTCCAGGGTGTCGGAATTGTTCACGCGGTCCACCTCGATGCGGTAGTTGGGGGGATAGCCCTCCTTCAAAAGCACCGTCTCGATCTGGCTGGGGAACACGTTGACGCCGCGGATGATCATCATATCGTCGCTTCTGCCCATGGGCTTGGACATCTTCACGTGGGTTCTGCCGCAGGAGCACTTCTTGCGGGACAGCACGCAGATATCTCTGGTGCGGTAACGAAGCAGGGGGAAGGCCTCCTTATCCAATGCGGTGAACACCAATTCGCCCTTGCTTCCCTCGGGGAGCACCTCACCCGTCTCGGGGTCGATGATCTCCGCTAAGAAGTGGTCCTCGTTGATGTGCATACCCGACTGCTCCTCGCACTCGAAGGAAACGCCGGGGCCGGAGGTCTCCGTGAGGCCGTAAATATCGTAGGCCTTGATGCCAAGAGATTTCTCGATATCTCTGCGCATCTCCTCCGTCCAGGGCTCTGCACCGAAGATGCCCGCCTTCAGGCAGTTGTCCTCGGGCTTGTAGCCCGCTTCCTTCAGGGATTCCCCGATGTAAGCGGCGTAGGAGGGGGTACAGCAAAGGATGGTGGCCTTCAGATCCATCATAAACTGGATCTGACGCTCGGTGTTACCGGAGGACATGGGCAGGGTGAGACAGCCCACTCTGTGGGAGCCGCCGTTCAAGCCGGGGCCTCCTGTGAACAGACCGTAGCCATAGCAGACCTGGCAAACGTCCTCCTTGGTGCCGCCCACCGCCACGATGGCTCTGGCACAGCAATCCTCCCAAAGGTCGATATCCTTCTGGGTGTAGAAGGCAACCACACGCTTGCCGGTGGTGCCGGAGGTGGACTGGATGCGGACGCAATCCGAAAGGGGCTTGGCCAGCAAGCCGTAGGGGTATGCGTCACGGAGATCCGCCTTGGAAAGGAAGGGCAGCTTTGCGATGTCCTCCAATTCCTTGATGTCGTCGGGGGTGACCCCTTTTTCTTCCATTTTGGCGCGGTAATAGGGCACGTTGTCGTAAACGTGGCGTACCTGCTTCAGCAGCTTCTCCTTCTGCAATGCCCGAAGCTGTTCAAGGGGCATCGTTTCGATCTCTTCCTGATAGTAGCGCTTTTCTGCCATGGTTATTGTTCCAGTCCTTTCCCGAAGGCGATTTTATTCATTTCCACAAACTTGGGAGCCACCGTGTTCTCAATGGCCGCCAGCCATTTCTCTGCGGGAATGGGCAGCTGCTTTGCCAGCACGCCCATGAGAACGATGTTCACCGCCTTGGCACTTCCCGCTTCCTTTGCGGGGGTCAAAGCGTCCAGCCCGATGACCTTCACCCCTTTGGCAGTCAATTCCTCCAAAACCGTCTCGGGATATTCCGCCGCCCCCGTAATGACGGGCATGGGGTCGATCTGCTGGGTGTTGGCGATGATCACGCCGCCCTCCTTCAGGCAGGCCGCGTGGCGTGCCGCCTCCAGCTTCTCAAAGGAAACGATGAAATCCGCTTCCCCTTCCCCGATGACGGGAGAATATACCTTGTCTCCGTAGCGCACGTAGGTAACCACGCTTCCCCCGCGCTGGCTCATGCCGTGTACCTCGGAAACCTTTACGTCGTATCCTTCGTCGGTGAGCAGCTTCCCTAAAAGCTTGGAGGCCAAAAGGCTTCCCTGTCCGCCCACGCCCACGATCATAATGCTTGTCGTACTCATGCTTCATCTCCTCCTTGGAACGCACCGAAAGCGCAAAGCTGTTTGCAAACGCCGCAACCCACGCAAAGGGTGGCGTCCACCACCGCTTTCCCGCCCTTAAAGCTGATGGCGGGACAGCCCAAGGTCATACAGCGGCGGCAGGAACGGCATTTGTCGGGATCCACCGCCAAAGCGGGCTTGGCCTTCACGGTCTTCAACAGCACGCAGGGTCTGCGGGAGATGATCACCGAGGGCTCTTTCGCCGCCAGCTCCTCCTTCAGCACCCTGTCGCAGGCCTTCAGGTCGTAGGGATCCACCACGCGGACGCGGTCAATACCGATGGAGCGGCACAGCGCCTCCAGATCCACCTTCAAAGCGGGGTCGCCCTTGATGTTGTAGCCCGTGGTGGGGTTCTGCTGGTGGCCGGTCATGCCGGTGATGGAGTTATCCAGAATGATGACGGTGGAGTTGGAGCCGTTGTAGGCCACGTTGATCAGACCCGTCACCCCGGAATGCATAAAGGTGGAGTCGCCGATGACCGCAACGGTCTTCCCTTCGGCTTCTCCCTCTGATACACGGTTGAAGCCGTGGACGCCGGAAACGGAAGCGCCCATACACAGGGTGGTATCCACCGCACAAAGGGGAGCCACCGCACCTAAGGTATAACAGCCGATGTCACCCAGAACGGTGACCTTGTTCTTGGCCAGGGTGTAATACATCCCTCTGTGGGGACAGCCCGCGCACATCATGGGCGGACGGGGCGGAATGGCGCTGTCTGCGGTGATGCCCACAGCCGTCTCCTTGCCGAAGGCTTTTGCAATGGTGGTCTGGGAGAACTCACCGAGACAAGAGAACTTCTCCTTGCCGATCACGGGAATGCCCATAGCCTTCACCGCCGTCTCGATGACGGGGTCCAGCTCCTCGATGACGTACAAAGTCTCCACCTTGGAGGCAAATTCTGCGATCAGCTTCTTAGGCAGAGGGTTGGGCATACCGATCTTCAATACGGAAACGGTATCTCCCAAGGCCTCTCTCACGTACTGATAGCAGGTGCCGGAGGTAATGATACCGATCTTCCCGTCCCCGGTGTATTCCCCGCGGTTGAAGGGGCAGGTCTCGGCGTACTCCGCCAAGGCTTCCATGCGGGCTTCCACCACGGGGTGGCGCTTCTTGGCGTTGCCGGGCATCATCACGTATTTTTCCGCCTGCTTCACGTAGGGCTTCTTTTCTCTTTGCACCCTCTCCCCCACCTCTGCGATGGACTGGGAGTGGGCGATACGGGTGCACATACGGAGCAGAACGGGGGTATCGAACCGTTCGGACAGCTCAAAGGCCGCCTTGGCAAACTGCAAGGATTCCATGGAATCCGCAGGCTCCAGCATGGGAAGCTTGGCGGCGATGGCGTAATGACGGCTGTCCTGCTCGTTCTGAGAGGAGTGCATAGCGGGGTCGTCCGCCACGCAGACCACCAAGCCGCCGTTCACGCCCGTATAGGACAGGGTAAACAGGGGGTCCGCCGCCACGTTCAAGCCCACGTGCTTCATACAGCACACCGCTCTGCCGCCCGCCAGGGAAGCACCGAAGGCAACCTCAAGAGCAACCTTCTCGTTGGGCGCCCACTCGCTCTTCACTTCGCTGTCGTCGTATTTTGCAAGAAATTCCGTAATTTCCGTGGAGGGGGTGCCGGGATAGCTGGATACCAGATCCGCTCCGCCCTCGTAAAGGCCTCTGGCAACCGCTTCGTTGCCGATGAGTAGTTTCTTCATATATACTCCTGAAAGTTTATTCTCAAAATCAGATCATCTGCTCCGCAACCAGACCCTCGGCGCCGTACTTCTTGCGCAGGGCAGGCTTTTCGATCTTGCCCGTGGCGTTGCGGGGGACGTCGGCAAAAATGATCTTGCGGGGACGCTTGTAACGGGGCATACCCTTGCAGAACTCGTTGATCTCCTCCTCGGTGCATTCCACGCCGGGGAGAAGCTCCACGATGGCGGCGGCGATCTCGCCCAAACGGGGATCGGGAAGGCCGATCACGGCCACGTCCTTGATCTTGGGACAAGCCGCCATGAAATCCTCAATCTGCACGGGGTACAAATTCTCACCGCCGGTGATGATCACGTCCTTCTTACGGTCCACCAGATAGATAAAGCCGTCCTCGTCCTGCATGGCCATATCTCCCGTGAACAGCCAGCCGTCCTTGATGGTGTCCGCCGTGGCTTTTTCGTCACGGTAGTAGCAGACCATCACGCCGGGACCTCGGAGACACAGCTCGCCCACCTCGCCCTGCTTCACCTCGGTGCCGTCGGGATTTGCGATCTTTACCTCCCAGCCGTAGCCGGGCACGCCGATGGCGCCCACCTTATGGATGTTCTCCACACCCAAATGGACGGCGCCGGGTCCGATGGACTCGGAAAGGCCGTAGTTGGTATCGTAATCGTGATTGGGAAAGTATTCCTTCCACCGCTTGATGAGGCTTTGGGGAACGGGCTGGGCGCCGATGTGCATCAGCCGCCACCGGGAAAGGTCAAAATCCTCTTTTTTCAGCTCGCCGCTGTCCAAAGCCGCCAAAATATCCTGGGCCCATGGCACCAACAGCCAAACGATGGTGCATTTTTCCTTGCTCACCGCATCCAGGACGAACTTGGGCTTGGTGCCCTTGAGGATCACCGCCTTGGAGCCGGAAAGGAAGGAGCCGAACCAATGCATTTTTGCGCCGGTGTGGTACAGGGGCGGGATGCAAAGGAACACGTCATCCTTGGTCTGCCCGTGGTGCTTCTGCTCCACGATGCAGGAATGCATGAGACTGCGGTGCTTGTGGAGGATGGCCTTGGGGAAGCCGGTGGTTCCCGAGGAGAAGTAGATGGCGGCGTCGTCCTTTTCCGTCAGCCCGATATCGCGGAAGGTGCTGGCGCAGTTTTGGGCCAGGTCGTTGTAATCGTCTGCAAAGGTGGGGCAGTTGGCGCCGCAATAGATCAGCAGTCTGCCCACGGAGACCTCCTCTGCGATCTCCTCCATACGGCCGATGAACTCGGGCCCGAAGACCAAAGCGTCCACCTCCGCCAGATCTAAACAATACTTGATCTCGGAGGAGGAATAACGGAAGTTCAAGGGCACCGCCAAGGCTCCCGTCTTCAGGATCCCGAAATAGATGGGGAGCCACTCCAGGCAGTTCATCATCAGAATGGCCACCTTGTCCCCCTTGCGGATCCCTCTGGACACCAGGGCGTTGGCAAAGCGGTTTGCCTTTTCGTCAAAGACGCCCCAGGTGATCTCTCTGCGGTAACAGCTGGGCTTGTGGGCAGGCTCTACCAGGTCGTAATCCCGCCAGGTGAGACGGCGGTTCTCCTGCTGCTCCGGGTTCAATTCCACCAAAGCAACGTCGTTTTCATATATTCTTGCGTTTTTTGCAAGCACGTCAACAATTGTCATAAGCCCCTCAGAAATTACCTAAAAGTTTTTGTACGATAATGTAAAAATTATATCACAGCCCCTTGTTCTTGTCAATAGGTTTTTTCAATTCTATTGACAGAGACGGTCAAAATGTGTTATACTTTTGGAAGAGACTCCCGAAAGAAGGCACATTCCATGGAACAGCAAGCAAGAAAAACGGAAGAAAAGGCCAAGCCCACCCTGATGGGGAAGATCCCCCAAGCGGCATGGGCGTATTTTGCCCTCCACGGGGTGAAGAAGGAGGAGGTCCTGCTGGGAATGGCAAGCGACCTTTCCGCAGAGGGCGGCTATCTGGACGCCTATATCCTCCTGACCAAGGATACCCTGCTGGTGGCGGAGGGCTGTATGACCCTCACACGGGACAGGGATTCCCGCCGACGTGTGGAATTCTTCGACGCCCCTGCGCCAAACCGTTATGAGATCTCCCGCATCGGAGAGCCCCGGGCGGAGCTGATGCTTTCCACCGGACGGGCGGTGTGCAAGCTGGAGGGGGAGGACTACCCCCTGTTCGGTTTTTCCTCCACCTATAAGCACGACGCCACGGTATTCTGCCGTGCCATCACCGAATTGCAGGAAAACGGCTATATTTCCGCAAGGCTTCTGAAGGAAGAGGATGCGGAATACAAGATCTGCCCCAAATGCGGCAGACGGTTCCCCGACCAGGGGAGACGGTACTGCCCCGCCTGCCTGGAGACCACGGGTCTGACCATGCGGCTGGGAAAAATGTTCCTCAAATACAAGTGGTTCATGGTGATGATCTTTGCCACCCTGGGCTTGAACGTGGCCCTGGCGTTGATCGCACCCTATATCAGCAACAGCGTCCTCATCGGAGACGTGCTCACCGAGGGCGGCGCCCTGTTCGGCAAGATCGGCGCCTTGGTGCTGGTTTTGGCGGCGGTGCGGCTGCTTTCCCTTTTGGTGAACCTGGTGACGGGGATCATCAACACCAAGGTTGCGGCGGAGGTCACCTGCGATTTGAAGAAGGACATCTTCTCTTCCCTTGGCAGGCTGTCCCTTTCCTTCTTCACCAACCGTCAGACGGGCTCTTTGATGACCCAGATCAACTCCGACTCCACCACCATTTACTGGTTCTTCTGCGACGGGTTCCCTTCTCTGTGCTCCCAGGTGATCCAGCTTTGCGTGTTGCTGGTGGTGATGTTCACCTTGAACGTGGAGCTGACCCTGTACACCTTTGTCACCATTCCCCTGTTCTTTGTCAGCTTCCGTGTCATCGGCAATTTGTTCGAAAAGCTGTACGCCAGGACCTGGTCCCGCCGTGCATCCTATAACTCCCTGATCTCCGACGTGATCAACGGCATCCGCGTGGTGAAGGCCTTCTCCCGCGAGGAAGCGGAAAAGGAACGCTTCTCCTCCCGCAGTAACGCCTCGGCGGATGCGGACAGAGAGCTGGAATACGCCTCCTCCCGCATTTATCCCTTTTTGCAGTTCGCCTTGAAGATCGGCGCCTACGTGGTGTGGATCATCGGCGGCTTCCGCGTCATGGGCGGGGAGATGGAATATCAGACTCTGGCCACCTTTGCGGCGTATTTCTCCCTGGTCTACTCCCCCATCGAAATGCTTTCCGACATCACCAACTGGTGGAGCAACTGCCTTAACGCCCTCAAGCGTCTCTTTGACATCAAGGACGCCAGGGTGGAGGTGGTGGAGGCGGAGGACGCCAAGGATCCCGAGATCAAGGGCGACCTTGCCTTTGAGAACGTGTCCTTCTCCTACGTGGAAAACCGCAAGGTGGTGAAGAACGTGTCCTTCCGTGTGCCCGCAGGGAAGACCCTGGGCATCGTGGGGCAGACCGGCGCGGGGAAATCCACCCTGGCCAACCTGATCACCCGTCTGTACGACCCCGACGAGGGGCGGGTCACCATCGACGGGATAGACGTGAAGGAGCTTTCCTTCGCCTGCCTGCGGAAGAACATCGCCATCGTCTCCCAGGAGACCTACCTGTTCAACGGCTCTATCCTGGATAACATCCGCTACGCCAAGCCCGACGCCACCTATGAAGAGGTGCTTGCGGCGGCCAAGACTGCCCATGCCCACGATTTCATCATCAAATTCCCCGACGGGTACAACACCCGCATCGGGCTGGGTGCGAGACAGCTTTCCGGGGGCGAACGCCAGCGGGTCTCCATCGCAAGAGCCCTTTTGAAGGATCCCAAGATCCTCATCCTGGACGAGGCCACCTCCGCCATGGACACCCAGACGGAGCGGGACATCCAGCACGCCCTGACAGCCCTTTCCCGTTCCCGCACCACGGTGATGATCGCCCACCGCCTTTCCACCCTGCGGGATGCGGATTCCCTCATCGCCATCGAGGACGGCAAGCTCATGGAAGCAGGCACCGCCTCGGAGCTGATGGAGCAAAAAGGCGTGTATTACAAGCTCTACACCCTCCAGGCCGAAGCCTTGAAAAACGTGGGCATCGGAGAAGAGTAGGAAGTTGTAGAACCGAACCCCTGCCATAACGGCAGGGGTTTTTGTTGTGGAACCAAACCACTGCGGAGCCGAAGCTTTGCGAGCATACTCAGCCCTGTTGTCATCCTGAGCAAGCCGCGTATGCGGCGCGTCGAAGTTTCTGTAGTCGAAGCGCATAGCGCTGAGCATCAGAAACCGAGGGGTGCATAGCACCCCGAAGGGATCTCCTCTGAGTCTGATCTACCCCTACATAGGTAAACTTACATTTTTTCGTAACGGGCGAAACAATTCTTTCCCCTCGGGAAGGGACACATCTAATCCCAACGGGATCCCGCCTGCGGCGGTTTTGCTCCATCCGCTTCGCTCCTTCCGCAAAACTTCGACTCGCCCTTCGGGCTCCCTCAGAATGACAGTCCGAGGGTAAGGGTAACAAAAACGCTGCGTGCATCACGCCTTCCGGCACCCCAACGAAACAAAGCCGACACGGTGTGCCGGCTTTCTTTTTATCTTCAAAGTGCGAAAAAGGTCTTCCCGGAGGGGAGGGTGACGGTCTTGCTGCCGCCCATCTCCTGCATGACGAAGCCTTCCTCTGCAAAAGGACGCAGGGTGGGCAGGGGCTTTTTGGAAAGGGCCTCCAGAATATCGCAAGCCACGGCGGAGGCGGTGGGCAGAGAGCCTGCGCCCTGGCCGTAGAATACCGTCTCGCCCACGGCGTCTCCCGTAACGGAAACGGCGTTGAACACGGCGCTGACAGCGGAAAGGAGGTTCCCCGCAGGTACCAGGTGGGGCGCCACGACGATGCGGACCCGACCCTCCACCAGCTCGGCAGAGCCAAGAAGCTTGATGGTGTAGCCCAGCTCTCTCGCTTCCTTGATGTGGGTATCGGTAACGGAGGTAATGCCCTCCAGGTGGGGAATGGCGGTATAGGGGATGTGCTTGCCGAAGGCAAGGCCTGCCAGGATGCAGATCTTACGGGCGGTGTCGTAGCCCTCCACGTCTGCGGTGGGGTCCTGCTCGGCGTAACCCAGAGCCTGGGCCTCCTTCAAGGCCGCCTCCATGGTGCATCCCGTCTCTCCCATGCGGGTGAGGATGTAGTTGGTGGTGCCGTTCAGGATGCCGCGGATCTTGGTGATCTTATCTGAGGTGAAGCAATCCCGCAAGGGACGGATGATGGGGATGCCCCCGCCAACGCTGGCCTCGTACAAATAGGAGACTCCCTGTGCCAGGGCAAGCTCCTCCAGCTCCTTACCGTGGGCGTCTACCACGGCCTTGTTGGAGGTGACCACGCTCTTCCCCGCAAGCAAAGCCGCCTTGCTGAACTTGAAGGCGATGTCGATGCCTCCCAGGGTCTCCACCACCACCTCGACGGCAGGGTCTGCCAGGATCGTCTCCAGATCGGTGGTGACACGGTCCTCTAAGGGATGGCCGGGGAATTTGCGCAGGTCCAGAATATATTTTACGTCCACCTCGGGATGGTTGCGGAGCACCTGGTAAACGCCTCCGCCTACCACGCCGAAGCCAAGAATTGCAATGGATCTCATATCAAAAACGCCTTTCTTTCGGGAAGGTATGATTATCTTATTATATGCGTTTTTTTGTCATTTGTCAAGGGGGAATAGCTATCTCCGCCTTTTTCCGTCCATACTTCTGTTATGAAAGGAGTGGAAACGTGGAGCTGACCTACCAAGAGACCATTGAAAAGCTGAAAAACGAGTTCCGTGACTGCGCAGATTTCCAGCTCGGGGAGATCCGGGCGGGGGAAAACCGCTTGGCGCTTGCCTATTTTCGGGGGCTGTGCGACCGCACGGCGGTTTCCGAGACGGTTTTGCGCCCCATGCTGGCCTGCCTGCGGCAGAAACGATTCCGGGGCAACTTCGGGGAGGTGCTGCGGAACGGCAGTATGGCCTTCCCGGGGGACTACGGGGAGGTCTCCCTTGCCCTTCTGCGGGGGGACGCCTTTTTGGCGGTGGAGAACCAAAGCGGGGTATTTTTCTGCCTGGCCCCTGTGTTTGCGGGGGTGTCCCGCGCCGTCACCCAGCCGGAGACGGACGTGACCCTGCGGGGACCGCGGCTGGGCTTTGTGGAGGATACGGACAAAAGCATGGTGCTCCTGCGGCAATTCCTGCGCACGGGGGACTTGAAGTTCACCTCCCTGTACCTGGGGGACGTGACCCGCACCCGCATCACCATCGCCTACCTGGAAAGCCGTGCGGATCTTTCCTTCGTGGAGGACTTGAAGAACCGCCTTGCCTCCCTGGAAGCCTCGGCGGTGATGGATGCGGGATATCTGGAGCTGTTGTTACAGGGGAAAAGGAACCCCTTATTCCCCTTGATGGGGAGCACGGAGAAGGTGGACAAGGCCGCCTCCAAGCTGTTGGCGGGGCGGGTGGCGCTATTGGTGGACGGCTCCCCCTTCGTGCTCACGGCGCCCTACGTCTTCGGGGAAAGCCTGCAATCTGCCGAGGATTACCTGCGCACCCCCTATTACGCCACCGCCATCCGCTGTCTGCGGCTGCTGTCCTTGGTGGTTTCGATCTTCCTCCCCGCCTTGTTCGTGGCCTTGGGGGAGTTCCACCCGGAGCTGTTGCCCAGGGCCATTCTGGACACCCTGGGCTCCTCCCGGGAGGGTCTGCCCTTCCCCTTGTTCTGGGAATGCTTTTTCTCCCTGTTGGTGTTTGAATTGGTGCGGGAGGTGGGAGTACGGATGCCCCGTACCGTGGGAGACGCCGTGGGATTGGTGGCCTCCATCATTTTGGGGGATGCGGCGGTGGAGGCGGGGCTGGCCTCCACGTTGGTGATCATGGCGGTGGCCCTGTCTGCGGTGTGCGCTTTCATCGTCCCCGCCATGATGTACGCCACGGTGCTGTTACGGTTCTCCTTCCTGTTTTTGGGCGGGTTTTTCGGTCTGCCCGGGATCTGCGTGGGGCTTTGCTTTCTCATAGCCTCGGTTTCCCGCTTGGAAAGCTTCGGGGTGCCCTACCTTTCCCCCCTGTCCCCCGTAAACCCCAAGGGGCTGCAGGATCTGCTGTTGACCTTGCCCAAGAAGACCTTGGGGCGCAGAGAGGAGCTTTGAAGATGGCCTTTTTCACAGCCTTTCTCCTCACCTTTTCCTCCCTGTTGACGGCGGAGACCCTCCTCGCCCGTGTTGCGGGGGGTGCGGTGTGCCTGCTGTTGGGCTTTGGCGCAAGGGTGTTCGGCGGGAAGTGCCCCCGGTTCCTCGCCCCCTTGTTTTTGGTCTCCTGCTTTTTGCGGATGCTCCCCCTTTGGGGGTTCTTCATAGGGGAATTGGGAGACCCCAGAGGGGCAGTTTTGTTCCTTTTGGCCTGGCTTGCCCTGTTTTTACTGGCGGCAAACAAAAAAGAAGCGCCCCCTTCCCGCCTTTTCAAGCGGTCGGCGGTGCCCTTTTCCCTGCTTGTGATGGTGCTTTGCCTCTTCACCTTGGGAGAGCTGCGGGTCTCCTTCGGGGAAGCCGATCTGCCGGGGGTGCTTTTTTGCTCCTTGTCGGGGGTTCTTTTGCTTCCAAGGTCAAAAAGCCTGCTCCAAACCTATTGCGGCATCGGGGCGGGGATCCTTCTCGCCCTGTTCCCCGCAGAATTGGGACGGGGGCTGTTCCTGGCTCTCCTTTCCCCCTTGGTTGGGGCGTGGGAGCTTTGCATGGTTTTTTCTGCGGCGGCATACACTTTACCAAAGAAAAACAAAAAAAGAAAGGGCTGATCCTCCCATGACCTTACGGCAAGAGACCCTGCGGGAGACCTTGCAGGACGAAAACGGCGCCGTCACGGTGATCGTCAACCTGACCTTCCCCTCCCTCACCAAAAAGAACGACAAATCCGCCCTCTGCAAGCCCTTCTGCCGCTTCTACCGCAAGGTGGCGGAGGGGTTCCGTGCCTTTGCGGGAACGGAGCTCCACAAGAAAGCCAAATCCAACCCAACCGGCACCCCTCCCTGCGGGGCGGTGTTACGGTACGACTGTGAGGAAACGGAGGACGCCTTCACCGTCACCCTCTCCGGCTCGGTGTTCGACGGCTTCACCGCCCACCCCATCCCCGACGACGTGCGGACGTGGGAGAAAAAGACGGGATTGTTGCGGTGAAAAGCGGGGCAGGTTGGCGGGGAGCTATCGAAAGCAACAAGTAGCGCAATGCGACTGCCCCCAATGGTCACCTTGAGCGAGTTTGCGGCGGGTTGCGCCGGCAAACGAGTCGAAACTTTTGGAGGTCAAGCCCGTAGGGTTGGCCTTGCTGGGAAAACGGCGCCGCAGAGGCGACGTTTTCGGTAGGGCGCAACCAAAAGTCGGGAAATAGCGAAGGCTTTGGCGCCCGATAAGGAGGGTCTGGGTTGCGTCTTAGGCTATCCCCTTTGGAATGAAAGAACTGTTTTATACGCCACGAAAAGATGTAAGCTTACCCCCGGAAGGGATCGTGCCATGTGCGGCTTAGACCCTACGGGCGCTGACGCACCCGTAGTTTTTGCACAGGCTAAATCCTAAAGGATTTAACCTGCAAAAATTTCGACTCCGCCGCGGGACAGCCGCCCTTTTCCTGTCCCTTCCCCTTTCCCCGCGTCTCCGCTCAAGGTGACGTCCTGAGATGGGGAATGATATAACCATAGTTGCACATAGATCCCCCAAAAAAACAAAAAACTCCCGCTTTTGCAAGCGGGAGCACGGTTTCTATACGCAAACAGTCTTTCGCAGCTTTCTGAACAGCGCAACCAAAAGATCCAACCCGATCAAACAGGCGTAAAACACAAAAACGAACAGCAGGGCCCAATACAGCATGGCGGAGGTTCGAAACGTATCCAAAAGGGCGGCCATCCCCCACAACGCCCCGCTGAAAACCAAATGGGCGCAGGCGGTGACAAGGTCGGATACCCACGGAGCCCCTTCCCGCGGCTTCATCCAAAAGAAGGCAGGGGCTCCTACCGCCAAAGCGGCAAGCAAAAGCACCAAGGACGCAACGTCGCCGATCAGCTTCCCGTGATAGAGAAGGGTCAATACGGCAACCGCGGCGTGAACCGCCAGGGGATGCACTGCGGGAAGCAGCCATTTTTGATAGCTTTTGGTCTTTTTCATTCTCGTCGTCTCCTTTCCACGGCTTCATGATACCAAAAAAGGGCAGAAAAGTCAACCTTATTCCCCAAAACTTTACAAACGGTTTGCACAAAAGCAAAAAAATCCTCCTCCCGGTTGGGGGAGGAGGACGGAACGCTATTGACTTAGTCCTTCTGGGGAGCGATGACGATCTTACGGTCTGCACCCTCGCCTACGGAGTAGGTGGTGACGCCCTCGATCTTCTGACATTCCGCATGGACGATACGGCGCTCGTAAGCGGACATGGGGTCAAGGGCAAAAGCACGGTGGTACTTCAGCACCTTCTCCGCCATACGGCGGGCCATGCCGCAGAGGGTCTCGGCACGCTTTGCACGGTAGCCCTGAGCGTCTACGGAAACGCGGTAGTAACCGGGTCTGCCCAGGTTGGCGGACAGGGTGGCCAGGTACTGAACGGAGTCCAGCACGTCCCCTCTTCTGCCGATCAAAGCGCCCAGGCCCTGACCTACCACGTTGAGAGAAACCTCCTCTTCCGTCTCGGAAACCACCTCAACGGAAGCGTTCAGCTTCATGTTTTCAATCAGCTTTTCCAAAAATTCCACGGCACGGATGGCGGGAGTTTCGGGGATGAACACACGCACCTTCGCCTCTGCGGCGCCGATGCCGAACAAGCCCTTTTTGCCCTCCTCCAGTACCTCGTGCTGAACCTGATCGGGGGTCTTCCCCAGCTCAGCCGCGCCGTTTTCCAGCGCCAGGGCAACCGTCTTGCCGGTTGCGATCACTTCTCTTATCATAAACAATCCTTAAATATACTCATTCGTTGTTGGGCTCGTCGTCCTCCGCAGAGAGCATCTCGATGGAGGTGGGCTTGCGGTAGGGAAGCTCCGACTTCTTGCCGGAGGGCTTGGGTCGTGCAGTCTCGATGTGGGCGGCGGGAGAGCTGCCGCTGACCTCAAGGTCTGCGTAGCTGTCGTCGTCCTCGTCCACCTCGATGGTGATGACCTTCTTCTTTTTGCTCTTGGACTTAGCCATCAGCTCCTTGGCCGCCGCATCCAGCTCTTCCTGGGTGAAGCGGGGGATGGGATAGAACTTGTTCATCAAGGGCATCTTCACCATGGTCAGCAGAGTACGCCAGATCCAGTAGCAACCGATGGCCGCAGGCATCATCAGGGTGAATACGGTGGACATCAGAGGCATACCCACGGTCATGAACATACCGGGCTTGACGGGGTTGCCGTCGGGACCGGTCTGAGCGGGCTGGCTGCGCATAGTGAGCTTATGGCTGAGGAAAGAGGTCAGGAATACCAGGATGGGAACCAACAGAAGGGCCCAATCCCGCCAGGTGTCGTTTTCGCCGAAATCGAAGGAGGGCTGGTTCAACAAATTGACGCCGAACACGGTAAAGTTGGGCATCATATCCCCGAAATAAGCCTTCTCCCCGTTTGCTTCCTCCACGTAAAGGAGGTAGGGGTTCTCGTAATTTGCGGGCAGTGCGCCTGCTTCCTTCAAAGCAGCCACGTAGTCCTCGCCGAAGCGGGAGAAGACGGAGGCAACTGCGGTCTCGCGGTAGCTTGCGTTGGCTTCTGCATTGATGGCGTATTTGTCAAAGCCGTTTTCCAGCTTCAGGATCTCCTTCTCGTCTGCCTTGGGGTCCTTAACCTGCACGGAAGCGCCCAGCTTCACCTGCTCCTCGATCAAGAGGGTGTTGGCTTCCTTGGCGGCGGCGTGATCCTTCACCAGGTTCTGACGGATGTGATCCAGGTAATCAAAGGAATACTGCGCAATGGAGGAAGCAAAGTCCTCATCCGCATACTCGGGATGCTGTTCCGTCACTACCGTCTCGATGTGATCGATTGCCTGATCGGTAAAATTGGAAGAATAGGTCACAGGCTCACGGACGATGGTAAACAAAATCAGAATGATGGGCAGCTGGATCAGCAGAGGCAGACAGCCGGAAAAGGGGCTGACCCCTTCCTGCTGATGCATCTCGTTGATCTCCATCTGCATCTTCTGCTGGGTCACGCGGTCGGTACGTCCTGCGTACTTCTTGCGGATGGCGTAATCCTTGGGGCGGATCTTGGCCATGGCGATCTGGGATTTCTGCTGCTTGATGGCAAGGGGAAGCAGGATCAGCTCAAACGCCAAAGCGAAGAAGAACAAGCCGAAGAAGTAGGAGTTCTGCGAGATCCACACGCAGGCCTTCATAACGTAGCTAAAGGGAACGTAAATGAAACTCATAACTTGTTTTTTCAAACCTTTCGATCTTTTGGGGGAATCTTTTTTCTCCGGCGCTCGGGCACGGGATCAAACCCGCTTCCCCCCCAGGGGTTACAACGCAAAAGTCTCTTGACAGCCAAAAAAATGCCGACGAACACCCCACGTTTTTCAATGGCCTCAATGGCGTACTGGGAACACGTCGGCATATAACGACAGCAAGGCGGTAATGCCGGAGAAATATGCTTTTGGTAGAACCGTATCATGGCAATACAGATACGCTTCATTTCGAATCCTCAAGAAGGGTTGCTTTGCCCAATACTTCTCCCATCTCGTCGCGGATCACGGTAAACTCCGCAGTACAAGCGGGCTGCTTTGCAACGATGACGATCAGATATCCGTTCTTAAGATTCGGCAGGTGGTAACGGAAGGCCTCTCGGAAAAGCCGCTTCACACGGTTTCTCACCACTGCCTTCCCCCGTTTTTT
Organism: Oscillospiraceae bacterium; assembly: GCA_015063885.1. Classification (GTDB taxonomy): domain Bacteria; phylum Bacillota; class Clostridia; order Oscillospirales; family CAG-382; genus Coliplasma. The sequence continues at coordinate 64,911 of SVTH01000005.1, forward strand.
GGAAACGGTAAGTCCGAGCAAGGAACGGTCCCTCTCACGGCTCTTCAGGACGTACAGCACCATCGTGGGAGAAGAAACGCTTTTCCCCTTGCGGTAAGCGCGGGAAAACAAATGATTCTTCTTCAACGGGTAAAGCTTATACTTCCGTCTTTCCATAAGATCTTTCAAACCGCCTTGCTCGAAATCAATAGCAGATTGCAGATTAATAGGTCAGCTGATATCTGCCCTTAGCGCGTCTTCTCTTGAGAACTTTTCTGCCGTTGGCGGTAGCCATTCTCTTACGGAAACCGTGCTCCATCATTCTGTGTCTCTTCTTGGGCTGGTAAGTACGCTTCATATCTCTTTACACCTCCGTGTCGGTTTTTTATGCCTCGTCTTACCGTGAAGACGGGTTGGCAATTTTGGGATAGGAAAAAAGGCATATTCGCACATCGTAGTATGCCAATCATTATTATTAGCATATTTTTCGGGTTTTGTCAAGCGTTTTTTCAAAAAAATCCCGTTTCCTCCCCTTGTGTCCCCTCCCTTCCCCCGAGAAATTCACACAAAAGATGCAATTCCGTCTTGACATTTCACAAAAAACAGGCTATGATAGATAATAGGATATCTCTGTCCATTTCTTACCAAATACCCTTTTTCCCGGAGGAACTCTATGGAAAAGTTATATATCAAAGGCGGAAAGCCCCTGCGGGGCATTATCGAAACGGGAGGCATGAAGAATGCCGCGGATCCCATCTTTTTTGCCACCCTTTTGGTGGGTGACGTTTGCGTGATTGAAAACGTACCCGACGCGGCGGACATCCGTCACGCCAGCGAGATCCTCACCGAGCTGGGTGCCGTGATCGCTTATATGGGCGACCATACATACCAGGTGGACACCCGTTACGTCAACCGTGCCAACATTCCCAACGTTCTGGCGGCCAAGCTCCGCTCCTCCTATTATCTTTTGGGAGCGGGTCTGGGCAGATTCGGCAAGGTGGAGACGGGCTACCCCGGCGGCTGTGACTTCGGTTCCCGCCCCATTGACCAGCACGTGAAGGGCTTCCGCGCCCTGGGTGCTACCGTAGAGGAGGACGGCACGGAGTGCCGCATCCGCTGTCGTGCGGAAAACGGGCTGAAGGGAAGCTCCGTATACCTGGACGTTCCCTCCGTGGGCGCCACCATCAACATCATGCTTGCCGCCTGCCGTGCGGAAGGCACCACCGTCATCGACAACGCCGCAAGAGAGCCCCACATCGTAGACGTGGCCTCCTTCCTGAACAGCTGCGGCGCCAACATTATGGGTGCAGGTACCCCTACCATCAAGATCGTGGGCGTGGAGAACCTGTACGGAAGCCGTTACGCCGTGGTTCCCGATATGATCGAGGCGGGCACCTACATCATGGCGGCCGCCGCCACCAAGGGTGAGGTCACCGTGACCGGCGTCATCCCCCGCCATCTGGAATCTCTTACCGCAAAGCTGGAGGAGATGGGTGTGAACATCGAGGAGGGGGACGATTCCATCACCGTCCACGCTCCCGCACCCGACGCACCTCCCATGCACGCCGTCCGCGTGAAGACCGCCTTCTATCCCGGCTTCCCCACGGATATGCACCCTCAGATCGCCACTCTGCTTTGCCTGGCCAACGGGGAAAGCAAGCTGACGGAATCCGTCTGGGCAAACCGCTTCCAGTACGTGCCCGAGCTTCAGCGTATGGGTGCCAAGCTGACGGTCTCCGGCAGTGACCTGCTGATCACCGGGGTGCGGCAGCTCACCCCCGCCAACGTCCGTGCCGTTGACCTCCGCGCAGGCGCCGCCATGGTCATCGCCGCTTTGGCCACCGAGGGCACCACCATCGTGGACGATATCCATCACATCCTGAGAGGTTACGAGCGGATCGTGGAGAAGCTGAACGCCGTGGGCGCAGACGTGCGTCTGGTGAAGCTCCCCGACCCCATTACCTAACCCGGCAGACTAAATTTGGAGTAACATGAAGAAGACAAACAACATCGAAGAAATTATCGAAAAGAAAAAAGCAAAACAAGAAAGAAACGCCGCCAAAAGCGGGGCAAACTTAGTAGAAAAGATCGCCCCCAAGGCCAAAAAGCCCGCACCGGCGGAGAAAAAGAAGCCGAACACCGTGAAGATCATCCCCTTGGGCGGTGTGGACGGCATCGGCATGAACATCACCGCCTTTGAATACGGCGAGGATATCATCGTGGTGGATTGCGGTATCGCCTTCCCCGAGGGCGACATGCCCGGGGTGGACGTGGTGATCCCCGATTTCACCTACCTGGTGAAGAATGCCCACAAGGTGAGAGGCCTGGTGCTTACCCACGGCCACGAGGACCACATCGGAAGCGTTCCTTATTTATTAAAGAAGCTCCCCTGCGAGGTCTACGGCACCCGTCTGACTCTGGGGATCCTGGACGGCAAGCTTCAGGAGCACAACATCCGCACGGAGGATCTCTTTGAGATCCGCGCAGGGGAAATGATCACCCTGGGCGCCTTTGACGTGGAGTTCATCCACGTGAACCACTCCATGCCCGACGCCGTGGCTCTTTGCATCACCACCCCCTGCGGACGGATCGTCCACACCGGGGATTTCAAGATCGACTTCACCCCCATCGGCACCACTCCCATCGACCTGGCGCGGTTTGCCGAGCTGGGCAGAAAGGGCGTCAAGGTGCTGATGTGCGATTCCACCAATGCGGAGCGCCCCGGGTACACTCCCAGCGAAAGCACCCTCAACGCCTCCTTTGACCGCATCCTCAGCGACGACACCCGCCGTGTGGTCATCGCCACCTTCTCCTCCAACGTGCACCGTGTTCAGCAGATCTTAGACGCCTGCGCCAAGGCGGACCGCAAGGTAGCCCTCACCGGCAGAAGCCTGCAGAACGTGGTCCGTGCCGCCCGCCAGCTGGGATATATCGACATCCCCGAGGGGCTGATGATCGACCTTTCCGAATGCAAGTACTTCCCCCCGGAAAAGCTTGCCATCATCACCACGGGCAGTCAGGGAGAGCCTATGAGCGCCCTTTACCGTATGGCCTTCGGCGCCCATCCCATGGTGGCTCTGTCTTCCACGGATCTGGTGGTGCTTTCCGCCTCCTGCATCCCCGGCAATGAGAAGCTGGTGACCAAGATCATCAACGAGCTTTACAAACTGGGGGTAGAGGTGATCACCGACCGTACCGACGACGTTCACGTGTCCGGCCACGCCTGCCGCGAGGAGCTGAAGGTGCTCCACAGCCTGGTGAAGGCGGACAGCTTCATCCCCCTCCACGGGGAATACAAGCATCTGGTGGCCCACGCCAACCTGGCGAAGGCCTTGGGCACCAAGCCCCAGAACATCCTGCTTCCCGAAGCGGGGCGGATCATTGAAATGGACCGCCGCGGGATCCATTGGGGAGACGCCGTGGAAAGCGGCAGAGTGATGATCGACAGCGCAGGCGGGGAGGGCGTGGAATCCGCCGTTCTCCGTGACCGTGTGAATCTGGCGGAATCCGGGATCCTGTTCATCACCGCAGGGATCACTCCTAGGGGAGAGCTTGCCGTGATGCCCGAGATCGTTTCCCGCGGGTTTGTTTACGTCAAGGAAAACGAGGAGCTTTTGCGGTACCTGGAGGATATGGCGCGGAAATTCCTGCTGAAGGCCTTGGATCGGGGCGTTACCGACCCCACCGCCCTGGGCAACCGCATCAAGGACGACATGGCCAACACCGTTTATCAGAAAACCAAGCGCAAGCCCTTGATCGTCACCGTTATCACAGAAGTGGATATGTAAGAGTACGTTAAGGGGATTTTTCGAGCAGGAGTACGTTAAGGGGATTTTTCGGAAAAATCCCCTTAAAAACCCCAAAAGCAGTGCCGAAACGCAACAATGCGTTTCGGTTTTTGTTTTTTGGAGGAGAAGAAATGCTACGTATGGCACAACCGCTACCCCTTGTATTGTCACTCTGAGCAAGGCAGGGAGCACAGTTTTTTCCATAGGAGCATACGGTAAAATCCCTGCCGCGTCGAACTTCCGCGCATGGCGTGAGCCTAAGCGGAAGTCAAAAAATGCCAAGCATTTTTTGAGGGTATGGTAACACATTAGCACTACCGCTTTTTTCCGTTCCGTCAGTTACTTAAAACAGTTCTTTCGTTACAGAAAGGATACATCTAATTCCCTACCATATCCCTGCGGGGCGCAAAGCACCCCTTGGTTTTGCTCCGAACGGCACTAACGTGCCTTTCCTTCTCCGCAAAACTTCGACTCCGCCGCGGGAGAGCCTTTTCTTTCCTATCCTTACCCCCTTCTCCGCGGCTCCGCTCAGAATGACAGTCGAATTGATATAGCTCAATAACCGCTACGTATATCGACAGCACAGCGCCCACCGAAACCAAGGGCAAGAACGGCGAAACCGCCCTGCAAACGGCACCTCCCCCATCAAAAAACGACCCCTTTCGGAGTCGTTTTTCGTTACTTCAAATACCCTCTCAAGACCTCAAACGTCCTGTTCAGCTTGTCAAAATCGATCACCCCGCTGCTATCGAAGGAGGTGGCCTCCACGGTAAAGTCGCCGCGGTACCCCTGCTCCTTCAGGAAAGCAAACAGCCGGTCAAAATCCACCCCGCCCTCTCCCGGGTGCAGGGTACGGAGATTCCCCCAATCCATATACCCGCCGCCGTAATCGTTGATATGGAAGTGGGCAAACCGAGGGAACAGCCACCGATTTTCTTCTTCATACAGCAGATCCGTCTGCCGATGGAACCGAGCCATTTTGGTATCGAAGGTAAAGCGAACGTCGGGATACGCCTCCGCCAGGGCAATCAGATGGGTCATGGGATCCTTGCGGTTGCAGACCACGTTTTCCACCGTGAGCAACAGTCCGTGTTCCCTTGCAATAGCGTCCAGAGTGCCAAAGCAGGCGATGTTGCGGGAGATCTCCTTGTCGGAATCTATCCCGCCCCAAAGGTGAAGCACCATTTTTTCGCTTCCCAGCTCTACCGCCAGCTCACAATTACTGCGGAAGGCGGCCACAGCCGTCTCCACGTCCCCTGCTTCCCCGCGGCTGATGAGGTTGCCCACGGATTTCTCTGCGTGGAACACGGGGAAGGAGGCGTCCAGATCCTTTAAGAACCCCAAAAGCCCCCGGAGATCCTTGTGCCAATCCTCGTACATCATGAATTCAAAGCCGTCACAGGTCAGCTTCTCCATGCATTCCCCAAGCAGTCTGTAATCCCTGCCGTTGGGTCTGCCGATCACCGCCCCCGTGGAGCATAAAATGCGGTTCATACGGTTTCCTCCGCGTATCGTACCGTCGCCATGGCGTCCTTGCCGTAGGCGTCGGCGCCGATACTGCGGGCGTAGTCCTCGGTGAGCACGGCACCGCCCACCACGATCTTACACCAGGGCGCTTTTTCCCGCAGGAGCTTTACAGTCTCCTCCATGGCGGGGACGGTGGTGGTCATCAAGGCGGAAAGCCCTGCCAGAGGTGCGTGATGAGTCAGAACCGCATCCGCAACCGCCTGGGGAGGCACGTCCTTCCCCAAATCGATGACGGTATAGCCGTAATTTTCCAACAGAAGCCCCACGATGTTCTTGCCGATGTCGTGGATATCCCCCTTTACCGTTGCCAGCACGAAGGGGCCCTTCCCCCCCGCACCGGGGGGAAGCTTTTCCTTAATCTTCCCGAAGGCACGCTTTGCCGCCTCGGCGGACATAAGAAGCTGGGGCAGGAACAAGCTACCCTTCTCGAAGCCCTTCCCCACCTTATCCAGGGCGGGAAGCAGCTCGTTTTCCACCAGATCAAGGGGCTTGCGGCTTTCCAAAAGGCTTGCCGTCAGCTCCTCCGCCTTGGCAAGGAGCCCTTTTTCCACCGCTTTTTGCAGCTCGGAGCCTGTGCTTTCTGTCTTTTCCGCAGTGACAGCCGTCACCGCCGTTGTGGCAAAGCCTTCCGCTCTTGCCATGTATTCCATGCAGTTTTCGTCCATACCCCGCAGCATCAAGAAGGTGTAATACGCCTTCCGCATCTCCGGGGACAGGGGATTGATGATGGCGGCGGAAAGTCCGTTTTCCAAGGCCAGGGTGAAGAACACCCCGTTGACGCCTTCCCTGTTGGGCAGCCCGAAGGACACGTTGGAGACCCCCAGGGAGGTATGGCACCCCAGCTCGTTCTTGATCCGCTTCATGGCCTCCAGGGTCACGGCGGGGGCGTTTTGGTCGGCACTCACCGTCATGGCCAGGGTGTCGAACACTAAGTTTTTCTTATGGATGCCATATTTTGCCGCTTCTGCGATGATCTTCTTTGCAATGGCAACTCTCCCCTCTGCGGTGGAAGGGATGCCGTTTTCGTCCAAGGTCAAGGCGATGACCACGCCGCCGTACTTCTTCACCAAAGGGAACAGGCTGTCCATGCTCTCCTGCTTGCCGCAGACGGAATTCACCAAGGCCTTGCCGTTGTAGAGCCGCAAAGCCTTCTCCATGGCGGTTACGTCTGCGGTGTCGATCTGCAGGGGTAAGTCGGTGACCCCCTGGAGCTCCGCTACGGCACGGGAAAGGACTTCCCCTTCGTCAATGCCCGGCAAGCCCACGTTTACGTCTAAAAGATGTACCCCTGCCTCCGCCTGGGCGATGCCCTGCTCCAACAGGTAGTTCATATCCCCTTCTAAGATGGCCTGCTTCAAACGCTTCTTCCCCGTGGGGTTGATCCGCTCGCCGATCAAGAGAGGCTTCCCGCCGAATTGCACCGCGTGGGTATAGGAAGACACCGCGGTGATCTGCTTTTCCCCCGCGGGAACGGGAGCAAGCCCTTCCACAGCGGAATGTAACGCCTTGATATGCCCGGGGGTGGTGCCGCAACAGCCTCCCGCCAGGCGGACGCCCTCCTTGACCAGACCGGCCAATTCGGCGGCGAACTCCTCGGGAGTCACGTCGTATTCCGTTTTCCCCTCCCGTACCACGGGCAGGCCTGCGTTGGGCTTTAGGATCACGGGAACGGAGGCGTTTACCAAAAGTTCTCTTGCCACGCCCGCAAGCTGTTTGGGGCCAAGAGAGCAGTTTGCACCCAGGGCGGAAACTCCCATGCCCTCCAGCAGGGCAACCATGGCGGCAGGGGTCGCCCCCGTCATCAGCTTGCCGTCGCTTCCGTAGGCGTTGGTCACCAGAATAGGCAGATCGCAGTTTTCCTTGGCGGCCAAAAGGGCGGCCTTGGTCTCGTAGCTGTCCGTCATGGTCTCGATCAGGATGGCATCCACTCCCGCCTCCGCACCCATGCGCACGGTGGCGGCGAAGATCTCCACCGCTTCCTCAAAGGGTAAAGTCCCCGTGGGAGATAAAAGCTTCCCCGTGGGGCCGATGTCCAAAGCCACGAAGCGGCCCTCCCTGCCCTCGGCGGCCGTTCGGGCGCAGTTCACCCCTGCGAAGATGATCTCCCGCAGGTGGGTTTCTTCAAATTTTAAGGTATTCGCCCCGAAGGTGTTGGTGCAGACCAGGTTGCTCCCCGCCTCAAAATAGGCGCGGTGTACCCCCGTCACCACCTCGGGGTGGGAAAGGTTCCATTCCTCGGGATGCTCCCCGGGCCTCAAACCCGCCTGCTGGAGGAGGGTCCCCATGCCGCCGTCCATAAGCAGGATGCGGTTTTGTAAGGATTCTAAAAAAGTCATATTATTTACCAATGATGTCCGAAAGATTTGCCATGATCTTTTCCGCCACGTCGGGGTTGTTCATGGTGTAAACGTGGACGTTTTTGATGCCGTTGGCGTAAAGATCAATGATCTGATCTGTGGCGTAGGCAATGCCAGCCTGCTTCATGGCCGCAGGGTCGCTCCCGAAGCGGTCCACCAGGGAGATAAACCGCCTGGGCATAAAGGAGCCGGAAAGCTTGATGGCTCTGTCTACCTGGGTGGCCTTGGTGATGGGCATGATCCCCGGCACCACGGGCACGGTGATCCCGGATTCCCGGATCTTATACAAAAAGCTGTAGAGCAGATTGTTATCGAAGAACATCTGGGTGGTCAAAAAGTCGCACCCCGCATCCACCTTCTCCTTCAGGTAGAAGATGTCCTCCCTGCCGTTTTTGCTTTCGGGATGGATCTCGGGGTAGCAAGCCCCGCCGATGCAAAGCCCGGGGTCCGCCTCCTTCAATTCCCGCACCAGCTCCACGGCGTGGTGGTACGCCCAGCCCGTGCGGTCGGCGTTCTCCAGCTCCTTCGGGATATCTCCCCGCAGGGCCATCACGTTTTGGATCCCCGCCGCCTTGATGTCTGCGATCCGCTCCTTCACCGTTTGGCGGGTGGAGGACACGCAGGTGAGATGGGCCAGGGTGGGCACCCCGTGGGAGGCCTTGATGTTCTTGGCGATCTCCAACGTATACTTGCTGGTACCGCCCCCTGCGCCGTAGGTGACGCTCATAAAGGCGGGCTTCAGACGGGCGATCTCCTCCGTGGCAGACTTCACGCTTTCAAAGCTTGTCTCCGTTTTGGGCGGAAACACCTCAAAGGAAATGGACAGGGACTCTCCCTGCAAAAGGCGGCTGATCTTCATAATGGCTCCTCCGTAGGTTCTTCATATCTGCAGTATAACACTCCCCTTGCAAAATTGCAAGAGTCTGTTTTCCGAAGGGAAGCAAAAAAATCCCGCCCTGCAAGGATTTTCTCCCCCTTTTGTATAAAGCGACAAAAAAACAAAAGAAAATTTATGAAAAATTAGGTAGCAAAACACGCAAAAATGTGGTATAATATTGCACAATCCGAGAAACAACCTCTTTTGCGAAGGGAGACGGCAAACCCCTCTCCGCCGTAAAAGACCTTTTTTCTACCATCACTTTCAAGATATAGAAGGAGCCTTTTCCATGGCAAGAACCAAGATCGACAGACGTATCATCAAGACCAAGCGCGCCATCGCCGTGGCTTTGCTTCAGCTTCTCTCCGAAAAGCCTTTGGAGGAGATCACCATCACCGAGCTGACCCTGAAGGCAGATATCAACCGCAAGACCTTCTATCTCCACTATACCGGCATTGAGGACGTGGCAAACGAGCTCATCGCCAAGGGAGACGAGCTGTTCACCAAGGCTTTGGAGCTTTCCCTGGCCGAGGGCAACCTGTTCATCCCCGCCAAGTTCCTGGAGCATATCCACGCCAAGATCAGCGAGCAGCCCGAGATCTTCCGCGCCTTCTGCCTGGAAAATACCTGTGCCTTCTTCCTGCGCGCCTTGAGCGAGAAGTGCATCACCGCCCTGATGACCGTGTACCGCAACTATACCGACGCAAGCGACGCTTCTCTCCGCCTCTGCCTTTCCTACATGGCACACGGCGTGTTGAACCTGTACGTGGATTGGGTGCGCAACCCCTCTCCCCTGCCTCTTGCCGAGGTCACCGCTCTGGCGGTACGCCTGGTAGAGCGGGATACCGCCCTGCTGGTCAACAAAAACTAAAGCTTTCAAACTGACGTTTTCAAACCTTTCATACCTCCGGGGGCTTCCCCCTGCGGAAAGAGGACGTGCCGGATGAAAAAATCCTACGGAGTGATCCTGATCGGCTGCGGCCATATCGGCGAACAGCACATTCAAGAGATCTACGATAAGCATGAGGCGACCATCATCGCCACCATTGACACCAACGAGTCCATTGCCCGTGAGTTCGCCCGCCGTTTTGAGGCGGAGCATTACGGCACGGATTACCGTCCCTTCCTGGCGGATCCCAGGGTGGAGATCGTCATCATCGCCACCTATACGGATACCCACTTTGCCATCCTCAAGGATTGTATCGCCAACGGCAAGCACGTGATCTGCGAAAAGCCCATTGCCACCAATCTGGAGGATGCCAGAGAGTTCGTCCGCCTGGTGAAGAACAGCGACAGCAAGGTTTCCGTCTCCCACGTGTTGCGCTACAACCGCTCCTACCGCAAGATCAAGGAATTGATCGACGCAGGAGAGATCGGGGAGCTGCGCATGGTGCGTATGAATCAGAGCCACCGTGCAGGGGAACCGGGTCATCCCTGGGACAGATTTATCCGTCTCATGCAGGACTGCCCTCCTCTCATCGACTGCGGCGTCCACTATGCGGACGTGATCCAGTGGTTTGCGGGCTCTCCCATCGTGGCTGTCAGCGGTATTTCCGCCAAGCTGGATGAGGATTCCCCCATCGACAACTACCAGGTGATGAACATGGAGCTGGCCAACGGCTGCAGAGGCTACTACGAGGTGGGCTGGAGCAACAACATCTCCTCCAACAACGACAAGGATTTCATCGGCACCAAGGGGCACATCACCCTCACCATGGCCATGAACCGCACCGACGGCATCACCGATAAGGACCGTATCTGCATCTACTACGGGGACGAGAACAAGCCCGACATGGTGCTGGATTACGATTCCGTGTATAAGGATATGTACGGTCAGTATCTGAATTTGATCGACATGATCGAAAACGACGCCAAGGGCGTGGTTCCCATCGACGCCGTCTATTCCTCCTTCCGTACCGTGACCCTGGCACACCAGGCCATCACCGAGCACAGACGGATCGTCATCCCCGAGGAACAGGATTTGCTTTCCGATCTGTAAGTTGATATGACAAAACCCCGCTGGTACGGCGGGGTTTTTTGTTATTCCGTTCTGGTATAGAAGGTGCTTTTTCCCGCGCCGTGGCGCCGAATAAAGCCTTCCTCCACCAACGCTTTGAGAGAGTTTCCCACGGAGGTCTTTTTGATGGAAGGAACCAACTCTTCGATCTCGCTCTTGGTAAACTTTCCCAGCTTGGAAAGCACCGCTTTACGAACCAACTCTATCGCCGGAGGCTTTTCATCAAAGAGATCCACCCGTTCCTCAAACTCGCGATACGCTGCAAGGATGATTCCAAGAATATATTTGATAAATTCTTCGGGATGGTTTTGCTCCTCGTGCCAGCCGCGTCCGCAACGTTCAAGGACATCGTAATACTGCTGCTTGGTACGTTCGATCTTGCTTTCGATACTGATATACCTGCCCACCACGTATCCGCAACGGTAAAGAAGCAAGGTGGTAAGCAAGCGGGACATTCTTCCGTTGCCGTCGTTAAAGGGATGGATGCAAAGAAAATCGTTTATAAAAACAGGGATCAGCACCAAAGGGTCAACCACACAGCCGTCGATGGCACGATTGAAGCTTTCGCAAATCGCCTCGATGGCTTCGGGAGTTTCATAGGGTGCAAGAGGCATAAAACGGATCACCTGCGTTCCGTCGGCACGAGTCTCCGCAACGTAATTCTGAGTGGATTTGTACCTGCCGCCAATGCTTTTCCCGGAATACTTATAAAGATCCCGGTGAAGCTGAAGAATATAGGCGGATTTGATGGGAATATACTCGTAGCTCTCGTGAATCGTGTTCAAAACGTCCCGGTAGCCTATGATCTCCTCCTCGTCGCGATTGCGGGGAGTCGTTTTATCATCGCAAAGCTGCTTGATACGGGTGTTGGTAGTAACGATCCCTTCGATCTTATTGGAAGCCTCTGTACTCTGCACCTTTGCGATCTCCACCAACCGATCAAGAACGGCGGGCTTTTGGCGCAGAAACAGCTCCTGCCTTCCCTTGTATTCGTGTATTTGTGCCACAAGACTTAGGATCTCGCTGTCCCAGGATGCCTTGGAAAGAGCATCGTAACAAAAAGTTCTCATTCTCCCAATCTCCTTTCTTTGCGACCAATTGTACCATACTTTTGGGCGTATGTCAACGGTGTTGGGCGAATATTCTACCGTTTAGGCGGCGTTTTTGATCGAATTTTTATTTTCATTCAAATTTCAGCGTCACGATCTCGTAGGGCTTCACCTGCAAGATAGGCTGTACCGACAGCTTTTCCACTTCCCGCTCCAACAGATCCACACGGGTGCAGGAAACAAAGCCCAGGACGGGCGCCGTCTCCACGGTGGTTTCCAGGCTGCAATTTTGCGGGTTGTACAGGCGGACGATGATCCCCCTGCCGTCCTCGGCGGGCTTCACCGTCTCCACGCAGAGCCCCGTCGCCCGGGCGAAGGGAGTGTCCAGCTCACAGGAGCCGTTTACCTTCTCGGCAGGGTATTCCATGTTGTACGCCTCGGGGATCACTCTGTCCACCCCGCCCTCGTGGGGATAGAAGGAATAGGTGAAGGTGTGTTCCCCAAGGTCAGCCCCTTCTCCGGGATAGGTGGGAGAACGGAGAAGTGCCAGGGAAAGATCGCAATCCCGCAGGCACACGCCGTACTTACAATCGGACAGCAACGCCGCACCCCGCTCGTCGTCGGAAAGATCCACGTATTTGTGGAAGCAGACCTCACGCTTGGCTTGTTCCCAGGTGGTGTTTTGGGTGGTGGGGCGGTTCACGGCACCGAACTGGATCCCGCACAGGGCGTTTTCCGCAGTGGCGGCCATGGGGAAGGAGGCGCGGAGAAGCCGATGGGACTCCTTCCAATCCACCTTGGTGACAAAGTCGATCCTGGGGCAATCCTCCCGCAGGATCACTTGCTGGAGGATCACGCTCTTGCCGCAAACGTAACGGGAGGTACGCACCAGGGCGGCGCCCTTCTGGGAGGTGCGGACGGAGGTGAGCTTCACGGGGTACTCCTTGGTGAGCTGCTCCGGCTTGGGAACCTCCCAGCCGTCCTCGTTGTCAAGGAAGACCTGCAATTTGTTGCCCGTGCCGCGGAGATACTTTCTGCCGTCCTTGCCGTAAACGCCTTTGATGCCGCCGTCGGGCAGGAATTCCACCCGCACACGGCTGTTTTCCATAAAGTCACGGCTGTAGGCCATTTTATGCCCCCGCTTGCGGGCAAAGGGCGTGAAGCAAAGGGGATCCGCCTGTCCTTTTTGGAGCAGGTAGCCGTTTGCCGTCTCCACGGGGTAGCCGTTTGCGTAGGAAGAAGCGTTGAACAAGGTCTCCCCTTCTCCCGTAAGAAGCAGCTTCAGCAAGCCCTGCTTCAATTCTTCCAGCTCTGCCAAAAGCTCCCCATAACGAACCTCCGTCTCCTTGTAGACCCTGGCGATGCAGGAGCCGGGGAGGATGTCGTGGAACTGGTACAGCAGAACCTCTTCCCAAATTTCATCCATTTTTTCCTTGGGGTATACGTAGCCCTCCCGCAGCCGCAAGGCCATGGAGGCCAACAGCTCCACCTCGTGAAGCTTCTTTTCGCAAAGGCGGTTGCCTCTCTTGGTCCGTCCCTGGGAGGTATAGGTGCCCTGGTGCTTTTCCAGGTACAGCTCCCCCTTCCAGCCGGGGAGCTTTTCTTTATGGGGCGCCAGCTCACGGAAGAAGTCTTCCCCGAAGCCCTGCTTCACCCTGGGCAGACCCAAAAGGTCCTTTTCTCTCTCAAGCCGCTCCAAATGCTCCATACCCGGGCCGCCCCCGCCGTCACCGATGCCGTAAAGCAGCATGGCGCCGGGGAATATCTTCTTTTCGGGGGAGTTCTGCTCCGCGCGGGCAAAGGAATCCGCCCTGGCGGCAGAGTTGTAGTTCCCCTCGGGAGGCATGTGGGCCAGCACCTCACTGCCGTCGATGCCCTGCCAGCGGAAGGAAGCGTAGGGGAATTTGTTCACCCCGTTCCAGGAAAGCTTGGTAGTCAGGAAGTAAGGCAGACCCGCCTGCTTCATCAATTGGGGCACCTGGGCGGAATAGCCGAACACGTCGGGAAGCCACACCATCTCGGGGGTGAAGCCGAATTCCTCCTTCCAGAACCGCATACCGTGGATCAGCTGGCGTACCAGGCTTTCCCCGCCGGGGAGGTTGGTGTCGGATTCCACCCACATCCCTCCTTGCAGCTCCAAACGGCCTTCCTTGTAAAGGGTCTTCAGTTTTTCGTAAAGGGCGGGAGACGTCTCCTTCACCCAAGCAAGCAGCTGGGGCTGTGAGACCCCGAATTTGTAATCGGGATACCGCTCCATATGGGATACCACGGTGGAGAGGGTACGCAAAGCCTTCCGCTTGGTCTCACGGATAGGCCAAAGCCAGGCCAAGTCCAAATGGGCGTGTCCCAGAACGGTGACTTCAAAATCGGAAACGGAGGTTTTTTTCAAAAATTCCCCGGCGATCTCACGGGAGGAAGCGGCGTAAGCTCTTTCGAAGCAATCCCAAGCTTCCTTTCTCACCTTTTCATCGGGGGCGTACTTCCCAACGTAGGCAAGCACCTCCAAATCGTAGTAAAGCTCCCGCAGGGAAACGTCGCAGTAGGCGCTCTCTCCCCGGATGAAAATGCCGTTTTCCGGCTTGGCGCCGAAGAGGTCGTTTGCCCCGCAGTCCACCCAGAAGGTGACGGTCTTTCCGTAATAGCCCTCCGGCAGAAGGTAGGCCTGCTTGGCAGGCTTGCCCAGGGCAACGGTGAACTCGCTTTGCACGTTGGTAAAGCCCTTGAGAGGCACCCCGTTTTCGTCGTACAGGCAGGCTTCGCCTCCCACGTCCAAAAGCAGTGCGGGAAGCTTCCCTTCCTCGGGGAGAGGGATCTCCCCCTCCAAGCGGATCCAGGCGCAGTCCCAGCCCTTTCCCCAGCGGGTGCCGCCCTCCAGGGGGATGCAGACGCCCGTTTCCTTCTCTTCAAAGGAAAGGGGCTCGGGAGAGCAGTATGCCGTCCCCGTCAAAGAGGCGACGGGGGTATAGATCTTTGCAAACAATTGGTCCAATCTCTTTTCCATAAAGGGCACTCCTTTTTGAAAACATCTCTATTACACACAGAATACCATAGTTTCCCCGCTTTTGCAAGAAAAAATCCTGCATTTTTCGGGAATCATCCCTTCCTTTTCGACACAAACTAAAGAAAAACCGTGAAAGGAATGGTTATTGCCATGGAACAGACCCAACAGCCCCTGTGCCAAGGGGTGATCTTAGCGGGCGGGATGGGCACCCGTCTCGCTCCCATTACCGACGCTCTGCCCAAGCCCTTGGTGCCTGTGGCGGGGGTGCCCGTCCTCACCCGCGTGACGGAATTGTTAAAGCGGCACGGCATCTCCCCCGCCTTGGTGACGGTGTGCGCCCTTTCGGAAGCCTTTGCAAGCTACCGCGATCCCAATCTGCCCCTGACGGTGGTGGAGGAAAAGCGCCCTTTGGGCAGTGCGGGAGGGGTGAAGGCCGCCGCCCATCTCCTGGCGGACACCTTTTTGGTGATCTCGGGGGACACGGTGACGGATCTTGACTTGGGAAAGGCCTTCGCCGCCCACAAACGGGAGGGACGGAAGGCCACCATCCTGCTCACCCGCAGGAAGGATCCCGGGGAGTTCGGCATCGTCTCCCTGTCGGGAGGAAGGATCCGAGGCTTTTTGGAAAAGCCCACCTGGCGGGACACCTTCTCCGACCTGGTGTCCACGGGGATCTATATTCTGGATAAAACCCTGTTGGAGCATATCCCTGCGGGAGTGCAATACGATTTCGGCAAGGATCTCTTCCCCGACCTTCTGAAGAAGGGCGTCCCCCTCCACGGGGAGATCCTTGAGGGTATGTGGCACGACGTGGGCAGACCCGAGACCTATTACCGTTGCAGTATGGAGCTTTCCCACGGGGAGACGGTGATAGGAGAGAACTGCCGCATCCATCCCACCGCCAAGGTGACGGGGAGCATCATCCACCACAACGTCACCGTAGGAGAGAACGCACGGGTGGAAAACAGCATCCTCTGCGCAGGCGTTGCGGTGGGAGAGGACTGCGTGGTCTCCCCCGGGTGCATCGTCGGCGCCAACACGGTGCTGGAAAAGGGCACCGTCCTTCCCCGCGGGACCCGCCTGAAAGGGGATCTCCGGGTGGACGGCATGGAACGGCTGGGACGCTTTGCCTTCGGCAAGGTGGAAAAGCGGATCTTCGGGGAGGAGGGCATCATCGGGGACAGAGTCACCCTGGACGGGCGGTTCTGCCTGGAGTTGGGACGAGCCTTGGTGGCCCCCGAGACCTCCCCTGCCATAGGGATCCTCCACTCCCCCACGGCGGCGGGTGAGCTTTACGGCGACCTCCTTGCCCTGGGGATCCGTGAAAGCGGGGGCAGGGTGTACCGTCTGGGGAAGGGATTCCCCGGGGTGGCGCCCTTCGCCGTGGAAAGCTTCGGGCTGGATCTGGCGGTTTCCGTAGAGGTACGGGAAAGCCTGGGGCAGGTGAGCTTCCGCTTCTGCGACAAGGACGGACTGCCCCTTTCCGGGGAGGCACAGCGTGCCGTGGAGACCCGTATGCGGAACCGTTCCTTTGCCTCCTGCGTCACTCCCTTCCCCGCCGTCACCCCCGAGGGGGAGGACATGGTGCTTTGCCGCTACTGCAAGTACCTGCAGGACAGGACGGGCTCCCTGGCCGGGGTCAGGTTCTCCGTCTCCCGCCGAGACGACGGGGGCGAGTTCCTGGGCTCCAACGCAAGCGCTTTGGGCGCCCAGGTGTTCTACGGGGAGGAAGAGGGGGCCGACGCCTACACCGTCTCCCCCGACGGCAGGCGCGCCTGCATGGTCACCGCAGGGGGCAAGGCGGTGAGCTACTGGCACATGGTGGCCATTTGCGCCTCGGAAGATACGGCAAGCGTGGTGCACCTTCCCCGCACCACCCCCAAGGTGGTGGAGGAATACCTGCAGAACATGGGGAAAGAGGTGGTGCTCTACAACGACTCCCGCTCCCCTGCCCGCAACCGCGCGGGTGAGACCCCCTACGTTCACGACGGGGTGCTTTTGTGTCTGCTGGTTGCCGCCGCCTGCGCAAGGCAGAAGAAGACCGCCGACGAGATCCTTTCGGGACTGCCCGCCTTCTCGGTGGTGAAAAAGGAGCTTCCCCCGCCTGCAGACACGCAAGGTGCGGACAGACGGGCGGAGACCATCGCCTCCCTGTGCAGAGACGGGGGCTATCCCGCACGGATCTACCGCAAAACGGGGTGCATCACCCTCTTCCCCAGGGGCGGAGGGGGCTACACCCTCATCGCCGAGGCCATCGGCTGGGAGGCCGCCGAGGAGCTTTGCAAGACCGCAGAGGAGCTGTTGGAGGAATAGGAAACGGGGAGACGGGTGGGACGGGGGAGACGGAAGGGGTCTTTCTTTCGAAAAAGAAAGCCCCCTTGAACCCCCAAAGAAACCTATTTTGCCAAAAAGGCAGCATGCGCCGATCCCTTTCACTGCAGCGCCCTGCAAACGACACCGCAGTCGAGGGCAAAAAACGCTATGTATAGCACAAACACCACCCCGGCACGTCACCCTGAGCAAGGCAGGGGGGCACCGTACGCTTGATAGGATTACTGCAGTACTCCCCCCTGCCGCGTCGAAGTTTTGCTTTTCGAAATTGCCCCGAAATTTTGGATGCGGTTCTGTCTTCCACAGCAATTTCGGAAAGCAAAACCGCAAGGGGTCTCGTTACATTTAGATCCAACCCCTTTGGACGTAAACTTACATCTTTTCGTAACGTAAAAAACAGTTCTTTACCCTCGGAAAGGTACATCTAACTTCGAGGAGATCCCGCCTATCGGCGGTTTTGCTCCATCCGCTACGCTCCTTCCGCAAAACTTCGACTCGCCCTTCGGGCTCCCTCAGAATGACAGTCCGAAAGGAAGGGTAGCAAAAAACGTTACGAATAGCGCGAACCTTGCCCTACAAACGGCACCACGGTTGAAAAAACGGCGAAGTCGTTTTTAACGTCGGCGTACTGACGCTACCTTTAAGTCCGCACCCAATCGCCTTGCAAACGGCACCGCGGTCGCAAAACGACGCTTCAGCGGCGTTTTGTATAGGGCGCAAGAAACGTAACCTTTACATCGGCCGCTACAGCGCCCGATGGTCACCCTGAGCAAGGCAGGGGGGCACCGTACGCTTGATAGGATTACTGCAGTACTCCCCCTGCCGCGTCGAAGTTTTGCTTTTCGAAATTGCCCCGAAATTTTGGATGCGGGTTTGTCTTCCACAGCAATTTCGGAAAGCGAAACCGCAAGGGGTCTCGTTACATTTAGATCCAACCCCTTTGGACGTAAACTTACATCTTTTTCGTAACGTAAAAAACAGTTCTTTACCCTCGGAAAGGTACATCTAACTCCGAGGAGATCCCGCCTGCGGCGGTTTTGCTCCATCCGCTACGCTCCTTCCGCAAAACTTCGACGGTTTGCTTGCAAACCTACACTCAAGGATGACGTCCTGAAGGAAGAAACGGCAAAAACGCACACGTATCGACATGCCTCCCCCCACACGAAAAAAGGCAGAGAACGCACGGTCTCTGCCTTGTTTTTATTCCTTTCTGCCCCGTTTGTGCACGGAAAAGCCGTCCAGCTCCGCCCGCTCGATGGCGCCGAAGAGGCGGTCCTTCACCCCCGGGTCCTTCCGCTCCATCTCCGCCAGGAACTGCTTCCATTCCTCTCTCTTGGTATTCCCGTCGGCGGGACAATACTTGGGAGAGCAGGTGATCCCCGCGGCGGTGACGAAGGACTTCAGCTCCTTCTCCTTGGCGTACAGCAAGGGGCGGATCATGGTCACGTCCATACGGTCCAGGTAGGTCACCGGGGAGAAGCACCCCAGGTTCCCCTCGATGAACAGATTCATCAGCAGGGTCTCCACCGCATCGTCAAAATGGTGCCCCAGGGCGATCTTACGGCATCCGTGCTCCTTGGCGGTGCTGTACAGGATGCCTCTTCGCAAATTGGCGCAGAGAGAGCAAGGGCTCTTCTCCTTCCGCACTTCAAAGACCACCTCGTAGATGTCGGTCTTCACCGCCACCAAGGGCAGGTCCAACGCCTCACAAAGCTCACGGATGTTCCCGTCGTCGCTTCCCGGGAAGCCCATCCTCAGATGAATGGGAACGATGTCGAACTTTTTCGGGTAAAATCTCCTCAGCCCCGCCAGGGCGGCCAGGAGAGCCATGCTGTCCTTCCCCCCGGAGATGCCTACGGCGATGCGGTCGCCCTCGGAGATCATCCCGTAATCGTCCACCGCACGGCGGGTGGAGGAAAGGAGCCTTTGCAATTGGGGAATGTTGACGTTGATCATAAGCTTTCTCCGTGGGCACAAACGTCCTTCAAAACGCACTCTTCGCACTTTGGACGGCGGGCAATGCAAATATCCCTGCCGTACTGCACCAGGCGGTGGCAGAAGTCGCTTTGCTTGTCCTTGGGTACCAGGGGGTCCAGGGTGAACTCCACCTTCTTGGGGTCGTCGCTATGGCAAAAGCCCAAAAGGTTGGTGATGCGGATGCAATGAGTGTCCGCCACGATGCCTCCCAGCCCAAACACGTCCCCGCGGATCAGGTTGGCCACCTTTCTGCCCACCCCCGGGAGGGTGAGGAGATCCTCCATGGCGGAGGGCACTTCCCCGCCGTACACCTCGCAAAGCCGCTTGGCGCACAGGGAAAGGTTCTTCGCCTTGGAGCGGTACAGCCCGCAGGAGCGGATCAGCTCTTCGATCTCGGGAACCTCCCCTTCCGCCATGGCGGCGGCATGGGGAAACCGTTCAAACAGATCCACAGCCACCTTGTTCACCCGTGCGTCGGTACACTGAGCGGACAAAATGGCCATCACCAGCAGACGAAAGGGATCCCCCTTGGCCTCCAAAGCGCAAGCGGAATCGGGATAGTACGCCTCTAAACGGCGGATGATTTCTTGCATACGTTCGTTAGGTGTCATAATACGGCTCCTGTAGATCATTGAAATCGGGGTTTGCAGAGCGGATCAGGTCCATCTTCTTCTGCCTTGACCAACCCTTTAATTGCGTCTCCCGATCAATGGCATTCATGATGGAAGAGAAAACCTCTACGTAAACCAATTTGTGAAGATGATACTTAGCGGTAAACGTCCCCGGGCGATCTTCCTTATGTTCCGTAAGCCTGCGGGAGATATTGTTGGTCACGCCTATGTAAAACACCGTGTTTGTACGGTTGGTGAGGATGTATACGTAACTGCTTTTCTCCACGGGCAAGGCTCCTTCGTCCGGGTGGTGAGTTTTTTCGGCAAGAAATAAGGAAATATTGGGCACAAGAAACGCTACTCTAAGCACCCGACCCTTCGCTTGTCACCCATGGTTGAAAAAACGACTTTGCTGTTTTTGGCAGGGGCCTATCGAAGGTAGCGCCCCTGATGGTCACCTTGAGCAAGCCCGCAGGGCGCGTCGAAACTTTTGGAGGTCAAGCCCGTTAGGGTTGGCCTTGCTGGGAAAACGGCGCCGCAGAGGCGACGTTTTCGGTAGGGCGCAACCAAAAGTCGGGAAATAGCGAAGGTTTTGGCGCCCGATAAGCAGGGTCTAAGCTGCACATGGCGCAACCCCTTCCGGGCGCAAACTTACATCTTTTCGTAACGGATAAAACAGTACTTGCCCCTCGAAGGGATATACTAAAGGATAACCTAGACCCTACGGGCGCTGACGCACCCGTAGTTTTTGCATGCTAACCCTAAAGGGATTAACCTGCAAAAATTTCGACTCCGACGCGGGACAGCCTTTGTTTTCCTATCCCTGCCTCCTTCCCCGCGTCTCCGCTCAAGGTGACCATCGGGGGCGGGCACCTTGGCAAAACTCCGAGGTTCAATTGTCCCCTATGAAAAACGTCGCCTCTGCGGTGCCGTTTTTAGAACGCCTGTTAAAACCGAGGAGGGGGAGGTTAAGCATAAACCATATCTCGCTACGTATAGACCCAACCCCACCTCCGATCGTCACCTTGAGCAAGCCCGCAGGGCGCGTCGAAACTTTTGGAGGTCAAGCCCGTTAGGGTTGGCCTACAAAAGCTCCGGAATGCTTTGCGTTCCGGAGGGTCTAGGTTGCGTCTTAGGCTATCCCCTTTGGAATGAAAGAACTGTTTTATACGCTACGAAAAGATGTAAGTTTACCCACGGAAGGGATCGTGCCATGTGTTACTTAGACCTTTGCAGAGCTAACCCTAAAGGGATTAACCTGCAAAAATTTCGACTCCGCCGCGGGACAGCCTTTGTTTTCCTATCCCTGCCTCCTTCCCCGCGTCTCCGCTCAAGGTGACCATCGGGGGCGGGCACCTTGGCAAAACTCCGAGGTTCAATTGTCCCCTATGAAAAACGTCGCCTCTGCGGTGCCGTTTTTAGAACGCCTGTTAAAACCGAGGAGGGGGAGGTTAAGCATAAACCATATCTCGCTACGTATAGACCCAACCCCACCTCCGATCGTCACCTTGAGCAAGCCCGAAGGGCGCGTCGAAACTTTTGGAGGTCAATCCCGTAGGGTTGGCCTACAAAAGCTGCGGGATGCCTTGCATTCCGCAGGGTCTAAGTAACGTCTTAGTATACCCCCTTTGGAATGAAAGAACTGTTTTATACGCTACGAAAAGATGTATGTCCCCCGAAACAGACCTTAACAAACTTACTCAAAAATAAAATTCACGTCCCCGGAGAACAGGGTCATCACGCCCCGATAGATGATATCCGAGCGGTCCTCGAAGGCGTCCCGCAGCTTTTCCGCATACTCACGGGTGGCGGCGTAGACGGAGGTGGAAAACAGGGTCTTGCTTCTGTCGCTGATGGTGCAGGTCACCGTCCAGCCCGTTCCCGTGGGGGTCACGGTGCTGTGATACTTCACCCCGCGGCGTTTGGTCACCAGCACCCGCTGGGCGTGGCGGAGCACTCTGTCACGGACGTCGGGCACCAGCTCGTGGCTGAACATATCCAGAACGGCTCTCCCCTCCGCGGTGACGGTGTAGAGCACTTCCCCGTCCTCTCCCTCGCCCACGGCGGCGATCTGCTCCTGCTCCACCAGATCGGAGAAGGCGGCGGCAAAGTCGAAATAGGTGACCAGGCCGTCCTGCTGGATCATGTCGTTGAGCACGGTGAACTCCACCGGCTCCTCCACGTTGCCCAAAATATAGAGTATAAAGATCTTCGCCTGGGTGCGAATCGCTTTCTCGTTCATATCAAGTTACCTTCCTTGTTTATGGGGGATACCCCGTCAATTTTACATTATAAAACATTTTTCTCCGTTTTGCAAGGGGAAACCCTTTCCTGCGAGGTGTTTTTTTACATTTTCGTATTGAAATCCCCGTTTTTTATGGTATAATTAGGATGAATCTTTGTATGAATTTTCGGAGGAGCTTATGGTCTTGACATTTGCGGGCGGGGTGACCCTCCCCACGAGAACCGACGCCTTGAAAAACAGCCTGATCTTAACGGACGTTCCCCAAGTGATGCTTCCCCTGGGAGACGCCGAGGAGGCTTATACCCTGACGGTCTGTGAGGGCGAGGAGGTGCCTGCGGGGGGCTTGGTGGCCACCCTTGGGGACGGCTCCCCCGTTTACAGCTCCATCCCCGGCAGAGTGACGGGCGTGTTTGAAAAGGACGGCATGCATTACGTTTCCGTGGAGCGGAACCGTGAAGTCGCCGACCTCTCCCCCGTTTCCGTGCGGGAGCCGGAAAGCAAGCGTTTGGAGGAGCTGACAGCGGAAGAGCTTTTGTCCGCCATCAAGACCCTGGGCATCCACGATCTTTGGAGCGGGGATCTCCTTTGGCGCAGGCTCACCCCCTTGGTGGGCAAGATCCGCCGAGTGGTGGTGGACACCACCGACGATACCGGCTGTTCCTTCACAGGATACCGCACCTCCCTCCGCCATTCCGGCGCTATTTTGGGCGGTGTCAAGGTGCTGTTGCATCTTTTGGGGGCTTCCAAGGCCATTCTCGCCATCGACGTCACCAAGCCCAAGATCAAGGAGGCCTTTACCACCCTGATCAACGATCCCTCCCTCATCGTGCTGGCGGAAACGGAGGCCAAATACCCCGCACGGGAGGAGACCCTGTACCAAGCCCTGTACGTCCGCCATCTCAAGCGGGGGGGCTCCGCAGAGGAGGAAGGCGTCCTCTTCATCAAGCCTCAGACCGCCGCACAGCTGTATACCTCCCTGCTGACGGGCAAGCCCCATACCACCCGCACCCTCACCGCCTTCGGAGAAGGCTTCGGCAAGAACGCCGTGGTGGATCTCCCCCTGGGCACTCCCTGGAAGACGGTTCTGGAGGCCGTGCAGTTCAAGGGCGGGGCGTACCGCACCATGGTGAACAGCCCCCTGGGAGGCAAGCAGGCGGAAGGCGCTATCGACGGCAAGGCGGAGGCGGTGTTCGCTTCCCTGCCCCTGACGAAAAAGCCCTCCCATTGCATCTCCTGCGGACGCTGTGCAGACGCCTGCCCCATGCGGCTGATGCCTTACAAGAGCCTTACCCAGCGCAGTTATCTTTCCGCAAAGCGTCTGGCCGCCGTTTGCATCGGTTGCGGCTGCTGTGAATACGTCTGTCCTGCCGCCATTCCCCTGCGGGAGCACATCGCGCGGCATAAAAACCCTTAAAGAACCCCCTTTGGAAAGGATCTCTTCCTATGATCTTTCAATCCTCACCCAAAACCAAAAACGCCCTGGCCCTGGATCTCACCATTGCCATGATCCCCGTGACCATCTGGGCGATCTATCTCTTCGGCGCCCGTGCCGCCGTGCTGATGCTCATCGCAGGCGGGTGCGCCTTCGCCTTGGATTTCCTCATCCAAAAACTGATCCTTTGGCGGAGATGGGGGGAATCCGCTTCTCCCTTCTCCTTCCTGGCAGGGGTGCTCACCATGCTGTGGTTCCCCGTGACGGTCCCCCTGTACTTCCCCATGATCGCGGGAGGCATCGTGGCCGTGGCCAGGTCCCTGTATATTTGGTTCGGACACAGGATCTTCTGTCCCTCTGCCCTTTCCGCTGTGATCATGGGATTGGTATATCCATTTGAAATGACACGGTTTACCAAGCCTTTTGCGTATTTTGACGCACTGCAATGGGAAATCGACCCCGCTTTGGTCTCCGCCTATCAGGTGAAGACCCCTTTTGACGTGCTGATAAAAGGCACCATGTACGAGGACGGCGCCCTGCCCCAACTCTACGGCTTTGCCTCCGGCGCTATGGGTGCCGTGGCCATTCTCTGCCTGCTGTTGGGCGGCGCCTGGCTGCTGTACCGCAAGCTGATCTCCTGGTACACCTGCGGCGGATTCGTGGTCACCTTGCTGGTGCTGGCCATGGCCTTCGCCCCGGAAGAGGTGGAAATGACCGCCTACGGCTATCTGTACCTTCTCTGCGGCGGGATCGCCCTGGGCGCCGTCTTCCCGCTGAACGATCCCTCTTCCACCCCCCGCACCAAGGGCGGCAAGCTGATGTTCGGCATGCTGGCGGCGGCGTTTACCTTCCTGTTCCGTAAGTACCTGGGCGTGGACGGCGTGCTGTACGCCGTGCTGTGCTGTAACCTGTTGACTCCCCTGCTGGAGGGACTTACCCAGCAGAAGGATTACTACCGCCTGCGGAGAAAGGACATCGTCTTTGCCCCAGAACCGCCTCTCCCCTCCCCTGCCGAGGAACAAGCGGAGGAACCTGCAGAGGAGCCCGAAACCCAAACGGATGTTCTCCCCGAGACGGAAGAAGTCACCGTTATGGATATGAACGACGAGGAAGCAACCGATGAACAAGAATGAGATCATCACCCTGTCCGTCACCGACATCAACCCCGACGGCAACGGCGTGGGCAGAGGCGAAAACGGCGAAGTGGTCTTCGTGCCCCTCACCGCCCCCGGTGATATCGCCAAGGTGAAGATCATCAAGTGCGCCAAGAACTACTTCGTGGGGCGTCTGGAGGAGCTTGTCTCCCCTTCCCCGCTGCGGGTGGAGCCTGATTGCCCGGTGTATCACCGTTGCGGCGGATGCGTTTACCGCCACCTTTCCCGGGAGGCGGAGCTGCAGATCAAAAAGCAGACGGTGGAAAACGCCTTCAAGCGGATCGGACATCTGGACGTCACCGTGGCGGATACCGTGTCCTTTGACTTCTCCCGATACCGCAACAAGGTGGTCTACCCCCTTGGGCGGAATAACAACGGTGACGTGACCTTCGGATACTACGCCCGCCACACCCACGCCATCGTGGAGCATGAGACCTGCCCTTTGCAGGAGGATCTGTTCTCTCAGATCGCAATGTTTCACGTGAAACAATCCGAGAAACACCATATTCCCGTGTGGAACGAACAGACAGGAAAAGGCATCCTCCGCCATATCGCCATGCGGAAGAGCCGAAAAGGCGACTATTTCGTCTGTTTTACCGCCGCAAAGCCCTTCCCAAAGGCAAAATTGCTGGCCGAGGAGCTGATGGAAGCCTTTCCGCAGGTCATCGGCGTGGCTTTGAATATCAATTCCAAGGGAGATAACGTGATCTTCGGAGAAGAAACTCTCCATTTGGCAGGAGAACCTACTCTCAAGGATACTCTTTGCGGGAAAGAATTCTCCATTTCTCCCACGGCGTTTTACCAGGTAAACCCGGTTTGTACCGAGGCATTGTACCAAAAAGCCGCAGAATTGGCAGATCTTCCCGAAAACGGGGTGCTTTTGGACCTGTATTGCGGCGCAGGTACCATCGGGCTTTCCATGGCAGGGGATTCTCACAAGCTTTGCGGGGTGGAGATTGTCCCGGAAGCGGTGGAAAACGCCAAGCTCAACGCCAAAATCAACGGCAGAAGGGAAGAGAACACCCTTTTCCTCTGCGGAGACGCCTCTTTGGGGGTGGACGCCTGCAGAAACGCCTTCGGCGACCCCGACGTCATCGTGGTTGACCCGCCCAGAAAAGGCTTGTCCGATGAAGTCATCAAAACCCTGCTGGATGTGGCACCCAAGAAGATCATCTACATCTCCTGTAACCCCGCAACTTTAGCCGCAAATTGCGAAAAATTGAGCTATACTTACGAAATCGGGGTTGTTACGCCCTTCAATATGTTCCCGAGGACGGGGCACGTTGAGAGTGTCGTGTGTCTGACGAAGAAGTAAATGAACGGCATAAACGGGCGATTCGTGAATCGCCCCTACAAAAACACCGGAACCCATCTATAACAACAAGCACGCTGCAAATACTACCGCATTCTTACAATCCCGCCCTTCTTTCGTAGGGGCGATTCACGAATCGCCCGCCGAGTATGTTTCACTGCAACAATGTTTCACTGTGAAAATGTTTCACTGTGAAAATGTTTCACGTGAAACAAGTCCACGTGAAACACGGAAAGGAGCTTCCCATGTCCCTCACACAACAATACATTGAAAAATACAAAGTATGGGTCGATTCCGCACTCTCCGACTGCCAAGAAACGGTAGAGCACATAGAGCAGACCCTCTGCGGTGTGAAGATCTGTGTTGAAACTCGTGATTATATGCGCACAGATCGCTCAGCTCACGGTCAGTTGTCCTGCATTACCTTTACAAAAGGGGAACTGTCCTACACCTGCCAATGCTGTGACGACCCCACCGGCTTTTTCCCTCTGCTTTTGGCAGGGAAGTGGTATATCTGCTTTCGCAGAAGTCTTTACGGCTTTGTTTTGCTGGATTGTGAAACGTTATCGACGGAATATGAGTATTTTCCTGAGGGCGTTCTTCAAGATCAAGAATCCTTCATTGTCTGTTCCGTCCACCAGATCGAAAACCTCCTCGTGTTTGGCGGTTGCTATTGGGCCTGTCCCGACGAAGGTTTTGTCTTTGATTACGAAACCAAGCGTTTCCTCCGCCTCTCCAAGCTGTATCCCGGGTTTGCGTTGGATAAGGAAGAAGTCAGGGAGAAGACCCTGATCCTTCACGGGGAAGATCAGGACGGCGAGAAACAGCAGATCTCCCTTTCGAGGGAAGACTTGCTTGCCGCGCTAAAGACCCGCGGGACGAAAGATTTTTGAGCCCGTTTTCCAAAAAAGGTTTAAGTATACTTAGCTTTTCGCAACGGGACGCCGTGGACGTCGTCCCCTACAAATGCGCATATAGCGTCCACAAAAAACGCACCGTGTTCCCACGCAATCAGATGGGCGCAAATCGGTTTTCTCTCCGTACTGCCTGCGGGAGAAAAGGCCGTGGTTCCCGCCGACCCCGTCTCGGGTTCGTAGGGGCCGACGTCCACGGCGGCCCAAAAAATCTACACGCAACCCGGATAAAGAAGCATGTCAGCCTATCGTGAAACGCAGAAAGGAGCACTTCTATGAAGTGGAAAGCTCAGTTTTCAAACACGCCTTCCGGTAGATTCCGCAACCACTACACCACGCCGTCTCCCATTTTTGCTGCAACAGTTTTGATGATTTTAACCGTTATATATGCCTTCGCAGGCCTCGTTGACCCCCGATACAGAGAGTTGGAGACCCTCTTTTGGGTTTTGGGCCTTGGAATTCCCTTATGCTTGGCCTTTTTCTACTTTAACAGGTTATATCCTCACGTTTATCTCGAAGACGGGGTTCTTTACCGCAGAGGGTATCTACGCGGCTTCCAGCTGGAGTTGCACGAAGACGACGTCAAGAACGTGGTTTACAAGCGCACTCTGCGGGGAAAATCCATTTTGATCGTCGGCAAAGCCCATAGGGGAGAGCCCAGCACTTGGTCAAAGAACGTTATCGTCCTTTGCGACTGCCCCGCCAACAGAGAGTTTCTGACCCATTTTTGGGAAAAGGAAAAGCGGGAGCTGTTTCTGTAAAGCATCCGCTTCTTTCAAGTATACTTAACTTTTCAAGCGGGCGATTCGTGAATCGCCCCTACAAGAACAGGCGTAACAGAAGGAAGAACGCCCGTTCTCTCTGCTGCTTGACCTCCTCTTTTCACCGCACTACCCTCTATACATCCTAACAAACTCCTATGAAACACTATTGTGATCTACATACCCATTCATACTATTCCGACGGAACCTTTTCTCCCGCCGAATTGATCGCCGAGGCCGAACGGCTTGGTCTTTCCGCCGTGGCCCTATGCGACCACAACACCGTGGAGGGCGTCCCCTCGTTTTTACAAGCAGGGGAGAGCAGTCCCGTGGCCGCCGTCCCCGGGGTGGAGTTATCCACCGACTACGGAGAAACGGAGCTTCACATCCTGGGGCTGTTCCTGCCTGCGGAAAGACTTCCCGAGGTACAGGCCTACACGGAAGCGTTACTTGACAAGAAAGCCCAAAGCAACCGTGAGCTGATTGCTCGCCTGCAGAAGGACGGCTACGAGATCACCTTTGAGGAGGTGGCGAGCCTCACCCCCAAGGGCAGGTTCAACCGCTCCCATATCGGTGCAAAGCTGGCGGAGAAGGGCTACGTTTCCTCGGTGAAGGAGGCCTTTGCCACCCTGCTTGCTAAGGAAAGCCCCTACTACGTTCCCGTGAAACGGATCCCGTCCTTGGAGGCCATCGCCTTTCTGAAGTCTATCGGCGCCGTTCCCGTGTTGGCTCACCCCTTGCTGGATCTGAGTAGGGAAGGGCTGACCGGATTTCTGCCCCAAGCTGTGGAGGCAGGCCTTGCGGCGGTGGAGGTGCTTCACCCCGCCCACGGCAGGGAAGAACAGGCCTTTGTGGCGGAATTGATCCGAAAATACAACCTTCTCCCTTCCGGGGGAAGCGATTTCCACGGCACCCGCAAGCCCGACGTGGCCATGGGAATGTGTCAGGTGCCTACCGAGTTTTACAGTCGTTTATCTGCATTTATTAAGTGATTTGAGGTACATCCATGCTTAACTGTCCCTACGCCAAAAAATGCGGCGGCTGTCAGCTGCAAAATATGACCTACGAGCAGCAGCTCTCCCACAAGCAGGTGAAGGTGATCCGCTTGGTGGGGAAGCTCTGCCACGTGGAGGAGATCATGGGCATGGAGACCCCCTCCCGCTACCGCAACAAATCCACCCACGCCTTCTCCTTTTATCGGGGTAAGGTGATCTCGGGGCTGTACCAAGCCTCCCACCGCAAGGTGATCCCCGTGGAGGATTGCTTACTGGAGGATGAAGCCGTCGCCCCCATGGCGGCCACCCTTCGCAAGCTTGCCGCCACCTTAAAGATCCCCGTCTACGACCTGCAAACGGGGAAGGGGAACTTGCGTACCCTGCTGGTGCGGAAGTCCTTCTCTTCCGGGGAAGTGATGGCGGTCATTGTGACAAAATTCGACAAATTTCCCCAAAAGCAAGCCCTCGCGGAGGCGTTTTTGAGGTCTCACCCGGAAATTACCACCCTGGTATGGAACGTGAATCCCACGGATACCCCCGTGTTCCTGGGAAATAAAAGTGAAGTTCTCTATGGCGACGGTTACATTACGGACACCCTCTGCGGATTGCAGTTCCGTGTCAGCCCCGCTTCCTTCTACCAGATCAACCCCGTGCAGACGGAGGTGCTTTACGGGAAGGCAAAGGAATTTGCCGCTTTAACAGGGAAGGAACGGGTGATCGACGCCTATTGCGGCACGGGCACCATTGGGCTCACCCTGGCTAAGGACGCCAAAGAGGTCATCGGGGTGGAGACCAACCCCCAGGCGGTGGCGGACGCCGTGGAAAACGCCAGGCTAAACGGCATCACCAACGCAAAGTTCATCTGCCGTGATGCAGGACAGTTCCTGGAGGAGGCGGCAAAGCGCAGGGAAAAAGTTGACGTGGTGGTCACCGACCCGCCCCGCGCAGGGTGCAGCAAGCAGTTTTTGCAGTCTCTTTTGGCCCTCGCCCCCAAACGTGTGGTGTACGTTTCCTGCAATCCCGAAACCCTGGCGCGGGACCTGTTCACCCTCTCCAAGGGCGGGTATAAGGTGAAAACCGTACAGCCCGTGGATATGTTCCCCCAGACGGGACACGTGGAATGTGTGGTTTGTCTGACGCGGTCAGACAAAACGACGTAAAGCGGCGTTTCCGGGCGGATAGCACAGGAGAAAAGCATATGAAAACAGGCATTTCATATTCAAAAAGAGAAAAACGGGCCATCACTCTGGGATATTTATGGCGTTGGGGCAGTCTTGCGGTGTTGATCCTGCTGCCCGCTCTTGTGTTTGGAATTTGCAATTTACTAAATATAGAGCCTAAAACGCAAATCTATGTCACATTTTTGTTTGCCGGCATAACAATGCTTTGCGTTGGTACTTACGAAATGATAGGCGCATTGCTTGGGTTTAAGCATCTCCTTGTTTCGTTACAGCTTGCAAGCCATATGCCGTTTCAAACCGTCAATCCCAAAAGAGGATGGTCAAAATCGGAAAGACGAGAGGTTACGGGATCCGGCGTGATTTTTGTCCTTCTCGGATCAGCGTTTATCATCTGTTTTACCTTGATGCACTTGGGCATTTTGAATTGAAATATATGTTTTGCGCTCCCTGCTCATGGGAAGTGTGGTAGAGATCGTGAGGAGATAGGAACCTCATCAAATGCTACGCATATGGACAACGCCACCCCTGTTTGTCACCCTGAGCAAGGCAGGGAGCAAAGCACTTGCAACAGGAGCACACGGCAAAATCCCTGCCGCGTCGAACTCTTATGAGCGGCGTGAGCCCGAATAAGAGTCAAAAAATGCCAAGCATTTTTTGAGGGTATGGTTACACATTAGCACTACCGATTTTCCGTTCCGTTAGTTACTTAAAACAGTTCTTGCGTTACAAAAGGGTACATCTAATTCCCTACCATATCCCTGCGGGGCGCAAAGCACCCCTTGGTTTTCTCCGCTCGGCTGCGCCTCGACTACGAAAACTTCGACTCCGCCGCGGGACAGTCTTTTCTTTCCTATCCTTACGCCCTTCCCCGCGGCTCCGCTCAGAATGACAGTCGAATTGATATAGCTCAATAACCGCTACGCATATCGACAACACAGCGCCTTGCAAACGGCACCGCGGTTGAAAAAACGGCAAAGCCGTTTTTAACGTCGGCGTACTGACGCTACCTTTAAGTCCGCACCCAATCGCCCTACAAACGGCACTGCGGTCGCAAAACGACGCTTCAGCGGCGTTTTGTATAGGGCGCAAGAAACGCAACTTTTACAGTAACCGTTCCCGCGCCCGATGGTCACTCTGAGCGAGTGCGGGATAGAGCCGTCACGGCAGCGCACAATGAAACAACCCGCACGAGTCGAACTCTTATGAGCGGCGTGAGCCCGAATAAGAGGCAAAAAAATGCCAAGCATTTTTTGAGGGTATGGTTACACATTTGCTATACCGCTTTTTTCCGTTCCGTCAGTTACTATAAAACAGTTCTTACGTTACAAAAAGGTCGATCTAACTCCCAACCATATCCCTGCGGGGTGCAAAGCACCCCTTGGTTTTGCTCCGAACGGCACTAACGTGCCTTGCTTTCTCCGCAAAACTTCGACTCCGCCGCGGGACAGCCTTCGTTTTTCTATCCTTTCCCCCTTTCCCGCGGCTCCGCTCAGAATGACAGTCGTAGGGTAAGGGTAGCAAAAACGTTACGAATAGCACACCCGCTACCCCTTGTATTGTCACCCTGAGCAAGGCAGGGAGCACAGTGCTTTCCACAGGAGCACACGGTAAAACCCCTGCCGCGTCGAACTCTTATGAGTGGCGTGAGCCCGAATAAGAGTCAAAAAATGCTTAGCATTTTTTGAGGGTATGGCTACACATTAGCACTACCGTCTTTTCCGTTCCGTCAGTTACTTAAAACAGTTCTTACGTTACAGAAAGGTTGATCTAATCCCAACCATATCCCTGCTAATCCCCTTTCGGGGGCTACGCACCCCTTGGTTTTGGTTTCTCCGCAAAAGTTCGACGGTTTGCTTGCAAACCTGAGCTCAAGAATGACAGTCGAATTGATATAGCTCAATAACCACTACGTATAGCGCCCCATCCCACTGAAAGGAGAGCACCTATGACCAAAAGCAAACTGAACGTTTCTCAAAACGGAAACGTAACCACGATCAAGAAAAAACCGGATGCTTCAAGCTGTATCATTTTTGCGCTGGTAATTCTCGCAGGCATTTTGCTTCCCGTTTTATACGGCGAACTCAGAGGCAGCTTCCTTTTCTGGATCGTTCTTACCGCCTGTATGCTCACGAACGCCGCTTGGTTTCTCTCCGTTTTCTTCAGCAAAATTATTGTGGACGCAGACAAGCGGGAGCTTAATATCTGCAATCTGTGCCGGGAAACCTACAGTTTCGACGAGGTCAAAACCATCAAAAGCTGCTTCCAAGAAGGCGTCGACGGAGGGATGGACACCCATAAGATCCTGTTCGCCTTCAAAAACGGTCAAAAAACGAGCTGCAAACAACGAGCAAAGAGCAAACGGAGAAGCTGATCGAACTGCTCACCTCCATGATCTTCCCACAACCATAAAAAGGACACCCCTTATGACACACGAAGATTTACTGGCGGTATACCGTCGGGCAAAAGAGCATACCGCTGTCACGCTGTCCGACGAAGTGCGGCTGAACGAAGATATATTGATAGAACAAACGGTGATCCACGGGAAAGCCTTTGACGTCCTTTTCGGGATGTATTTGCAAGACGACGAGCTGATCCTCGTCCTCTGTGCCCCGGAGCAGGATGCCTCGTGCCACACCTTTTCCACCGTGGAATCGGCTGTGAACGCTCTCTGCCAAGTGACAGACCGAGGCCACTTGGGAGACAAACCGCCCCGCCGCAAAAAGGGCACGAAGCGGAAGAGAACGGCAAAGCAGCTCAAGCGTTCCCTATGGATATACGGCGGATATGCCGCGGCGGCATTGGCAGTAATGGTCTTCCTGTATGTATTTCAGTTCAAACCCCTTCAATATGAAGATCTGGAACGGAAGGAATACACCTTCAAGTCCTACGAGGTGGTAGAGGGCGGAAAGGCCCATGGCACGCACTACCAAGGCGAGCTGAAGGTGCGGGTGGCAGAGCGGGACGGTTACCTGCATATGCCGAATTTGGAGGAAGAGGCCTTCTTGGAGAGCTTGCGTTCCGGGGACCCCATCGTTTGTTACGTAACGGGGGAGGAAGACTACCTGAAAATTGCGGAGATCTCAAGCGAAGATGCCGTTTTGTACTCCTTAGAGCGATACAATGAGGAAAGAAAGCAGGGAGACACTATCCTGTACTGCATCTTCCTTCTTAATTTCGTGATCGTCTTCTGCGGGATGGGAGATAAGCTCCGCGCTCTGCGCAAATTGAAGAAAAAGGACACCCCCTTATGACACCTATTATCGGCATGCTTGGCGAGGTGGATGCTGCAAAAAGCTCCATCGTCCAGACGGCATACTTACAATCTATTGAAAACGCAGGGGGCACCCCCATTCTGCTGCCTTACGTGGCAGGGGAGGGGCATATTGCCCGTTTTGCGGCGATTTGCGACGGCTTCGTGTTCACCGGCGGGGCGGACGTGGACCCCAAGCGCTACGGCGAGGAAGCGAAGGAAACCTGCGGAGGCATCGACTACCTGCGGGACGATTTAGAGTTCCGTGTGTTTGCGGAGGCTTTGAAAACGGGGAAGCCCATCCTTGCCATCTGCCGCGGGATCCAGCTGGTGAACGTTGCCCTGGGAGGCACGCTGTACCAGGATCTCCCCACGGAACGCCCCACGGAGATCTTCCACAGGCAGAAGGAAGAGAAGTTCTCTCCCTCTCACCGGGTATTCATCAAAGAAAACACCCCTTTACATACCCTTATGGGGGCAGACTCTATGCAAGCCAACAGCTTCCACCACCAGGCAATCAAGGCGTTGGCGCCGGGGCTGGAGATCATGGCCGCGGCAGAGGACGGCACCATCGAGGCGGTGTACGGAAGAGAAACGCCCTACCTCCGCGGCTACCAGTGGCACCCGGAAAGACTTGCCGCCAAGGACGAAAAGAACCGTTTGATCTTTGAGGATTTCGTGAGGAGCTGCGGGGAGTAAGCGTCCGGAGTCGGAAAGGACTCAATAACCGCTACGTATGGCACCGCACACTCGTCTATACGTCACCTTGAGCAAGCCTGAAAGGCGCGTCGAAACTTTTGGAGGTCAATCCCGTTAGGGTTGGCCTTGCCGGGAAAACGGCGCCGCAGAGGCGACGTTTTCGGTAGGGCGCAACCAAAAGTCGGGAAATAGCGAAGGTTTTGGCGCCCGATAAGGAGGGTCTAAGTTGTGTCTTAAGATATCCCCTTTGGAACGAAAGAACTGTTTTTTACCTCATACAAGGAATTCAAGTTTACCCCCCGGAAGGGCTCGTGCCATGTGCGGCTTAGACCCTACGGGCGCTGACGCACCCGTAGTTTTTGCACAGGCTAAATCCTGAAGGATTTAACCTGCAAAAATTTCGACTCCGCCGCGGGACAGCATTTGTTTTCCTATCCCTGCCTCCTTCCCCGCGTCTCCGCTCAAGGTGACGCGTCGAAGCGGTATAGCTCAATAACCGCTACGCACATCCCCACCGAAAGGAGAACCTCCCCATGAAAAGAAGACTGCTCAACCTGTTTTTCCCCGTCGCCGCGCTGATCTTAGAGCTTCTGCCCTACGGCGCCGTATGCAATTTTGCCAACCCGGAAGGGGAATCCTTTCGGCGCACCTACTCGTATTTTGACATGACGCCCTTCGGCTATGCGAATTTCGCCCCTTTGCTGACGGCAATCGTCACTTGTATCGTTATTATTTTGCTGTTGATCCACTTGTTCCAAAAGAAGCCTTCCCTGTTAAAGGCGGCTAAACTTCTCCTTGCGGAAGGGAGCGTGATCTCCCTGTGTCCGTTGCTGTACGGCGTCCGCTTTTTCTCCGTAACGGGCGGGGCGATCACGGCGTGTCTTGCCGTCGGGTGTGCGGTACTCTTTCTCCCGATGAAAAAGGACAACGTATGAAAACAGGCTTGATCTTAGAAGGCAAAGGAATGCGGGGCATTTACACCGCGGGGAAGAAGCCCTGCGGGACTTGTTAAAATGGAAAAACCAACTTCAACCGTAAAAAAGGAGACTGTTTATGAAAAAAACGCTCACCCTTCTTTCGCTGGTGATCTGTCTTTTGCTTGCAGGCTGTGGGGAAGTCCCCGCACCCGCAGAATCCACCCCCTCCCGGGAGGTCTCGGCAGAAAGCTCCCTTCCCGAGGAGCCTGTGACCTACTCCTTCACCGAGGAGCAGATACAGGATAAGATCCTTGGCGGCTGGGCGGGCCAAATGGCAGGGGTTGTGTACGGCGCAAAGTCGGAGTTCCAATACTGGGGCACCATCATGCCTGAAAAGGATATCATCGACTTTGCCTCCTTGAACGTAAACGACGCCTTTTGGCAGGACGATCTGTACGTGGAAATGACCTTTTTGGAGGTCATGGAGACCAACGGTCTGAACGCAAGCCTGGAGCTTTTGGGGGAAGCCTTTGCCAAAAGCGAATACAGCTTAGACCACGCCAACAAGCAAGCACGGGAAAATCTGCAAAAGGGGATTACTCCCGCCCTTTGCGGGCATTACGACAACAACCTTCATTGCGACGATATCGACTGGCAGATCGAAGCGGACTTCCTGGGGCTTATCTACGGAGGCGACCCCATGGCGGCGGCAAACCGTTCCTTTGAAATGGGGCATATGATCTGTTACGGCGACGGTGTGTACGGCGGTGTGTTCGTTTCCTCGTTGACGGCGGCGGCCTTCCTCACAGACGATATCTATACCGCCGTGGAAATGGCTTTGCAGACTATTCCTCAGGATACGGAATACAAAGCCGTGATGAGCCAGGTTCTTGACAGCTACAAAAAAGGCCTTCCCTGGGAAGAAACCTGGCAGACCGTTCAGGACAAATGGGGGAACGACGACAGATGCGTCAGCTACTATCCCCACGGGGCAAACATCGACGCCAAGATCAACTCTGCCTACGTGCTGATGGGCCTTCTCTACGGGGAAGGGGATTTTGAAAAGTCCATGACCATCGCCATGCGTTGCGGCCAGGACAGCGATTGCAACCCCTCCACCGTCGGCGGGGTGCTGGGAACTATGCTGGGCTATGAAAAGATCCCCCAAAAATACAAAAACAACCTGGATACCCTCACCGCAAAATTTTCTTACACCAACTATACCCTGCAAAACGCCGTGGATACCACCGCAGAGCTGTTCAAATCACGGCTGACCCAAAACGGGGAGGGGCTTTACACCCTCACGCCCGAAAAGGTGTCTCCCGTGGCCTTGGAGCAATGGCCGGAATCCCCTGTGATGACCTTCTCCGCGGCGGCGGACAAGGACAGAGTCACCGTCAGCCTGTGGGCGTACTCCGTGCCGGGGATCAGATCCACTCTGATCGACTTCGGCGACGGCTTTGTTGCCAAGGACAACGTGGCGGGCTACCGCTATTCCAAAAACGGCACCTATACCATCACCTGCACCGTCACCGACGTGCTGGGGAACACCGTTTCCGAAAAGCAGACCGTAAAGATCAGCGGCGCCGCGGCAGTAGAGGATCCCGATGTGGGCACCTACCGCAATCTGGCACCCATCATGCTCCCCATCTGCAGTGATTCCCTGCCCACAGGGTCGGGAAGCAAGGATATTTACGTCATCAACGACGGCAAGACCGGCGGGGGAAACACCATGCAGTACGATACCTACTGCGGGTATTTCGGTGCTCACGACGAATACGTGGGCTATCTGTTCAAGGCGCCCTGCACCGTGGATACCGTCACCTTCACCGAGGGGATGCACTTCGGCAACGGCGGCTGGTTTTCGGGCGGAACCTTAAAGCTGCAAGTTTTCAAAGACGGTGCTTGGGTGGACGTGGAGGCAACGGTGTCTCCCGCTTACCCGGTGGGCAACAGCCAAAGCGTGTTTGGCTCTCAGTTCGAGGTATACACCTTTACTTTTGAAGAAACCACCTGCGACGGCATCCGTCTCTTCGGAACGGCAGGCGGAGACGCGGGCTTTATTTCCGTCTCCGAGCTGGCCGTCATGGGCGTGGAAGCCGCCCGATAAGGAGAAAGAAACTCTTTTAAGGCCGCCCGCAAGAAGCGGGCTGCGAAAGGAACGGTCATAACTATGGCAGGATACAATACCCTTTCCACCCTGCTCACCGAGGAGCTGGACCAGCTTTTTGAGGAGGGCAGAGCCATCGACAAAGAAGCCTTTCGGACAAGGATCGCTTCCGCCGAGAGCAAAGAACAGCTCATGGCACTGTACGATGAGCTGCAAGCGCTGCCCATGCGGGAGGACTACCCCTACTGCGAGCCCTCGCTTCTTGCAGAGATCGAAGCCCAAAGCGATGCTTCCACTCTGCAAAAGTCCCACGCAGATGCCCGCGAAGACGATTTCTACGGTGCATGGCTGGGACGTTGCATCGGTTGCGCTTGGGGTCAGCCCGTGGAGGGCTGGAGATCCGAGGATATCGTCACATGGTACAAGGAAGCAGGAAAGTACCCCATCCGCTCCTATGTGCCCACCGTCTCCGGGGGACGGCGCAACGAGGGACCCGCCACCGACGAAAAGATCTGCGGTATGCCCTTGGATGACGACACCCGCTTCACCGTGCTGTATTATCTTTTGGTCAGAGAAAAGGGGACGGCCTTCGATTCCTGGGACGTGGGGGATCATTGGTCAAGAAAATTACCCTTCCGCTTTGTCTGCACCGCAGAAAACCAAGCATACCTGAACTTTTTGAATATTGATCAATGTACCCCCTGGTGCAAGCCCCATGGCGCAGTAGAGCTTTTGCGGGAGGCGAAGGTCAACACCTACCTCAACCCGTACAGAGAATGGATCGGCGCCCAGATCCGCTGTGATGCCTTTGCCTACCTGGCGGCAGGAGACCCCTTGGCAGCATCCCGCATGGCCCACGCCGACGCTTATTTCTCCCATGTCAAAAACGGCATCTACGGTGAGATGTTCTTCGCCGCCCTCATCGCCGCCGCTTTTACGGAGAAGGACATCAACGTCTGCTTTGAAGCCGCCTTGGCGGTGGTGCCGAGGAAGAGCCGCTTCTACGAAACGGCCGTATGGGCAAGAGAACTTGCCAAAAGCGACCTCTCCCGTCATGCACTGCTGGACACGCTGTTGACCTTCAGCAAGACCTACAACTGGGTGCATACCCTGAACAACGCCGCCTTCTGCATCGCCGCCATCACCCGTTACAGCCACGATTTCCGGGGGGCAGTCGCCTTCGCCGTGGAATGCGGGCTGGACACCGATTGCAACGGTGCCACCGTGGGCTCTTTTATGGGAGCCTTCCTGGGCAAGCAAGGCATCCCCGAGGATCTTTCCGCACCCTTGCAGGACACCTTCAGTGTAGGCGTTGCCCCCTACGATCACTATTCCATCCGTTCTTTCGCCCGAGAGGTGAAGGCTTTGCACGATACAAAGGACGAACCAATATGAAGCTGTATCAACTGTTCGGTTCCAAATACGAATACCTGAAGGGCAAAAAAGCCTTCCTGTTCGACATGGACGGCACCCTTATCGACTCCATGCACCTTTGGTCCATACCCGGGGAGAAGTTTCCCGGGGGATTTGAAGAAAAGCGGGAGTTCATCCGCGGGCATTACGAGACCACGGTGATGCCAAAGCCCTACGCCTTCCAGCTGTTGGCGCTGTTGAAAAAGCATGGCGTTCCCGTGTGCATCGCCAGTGATACCTCCAAGGAGCTGGCGGCGGGGATGTTCCGTCGGTTCGACCTGGAAGGCCGTGTGGACTTCTACATCGGCAGTAACGAGGTAGGGGAGTACAAGCAGACCTCCATGAAGATCTTCCACGCCGCCGCAGAGCGGTTTGGGCTGACCCCGGGGGAATGCATCGTGGTGGAGGACCGGGGGAAGTACTGCAAAGCGGCCAAGGCCGAGGGCTTCGGCGTCATCGGGGTATACGACCCCGCCTGCGAAGGAGAGCTTCCCGACATGAAGGCCTCCTGCGACCAGTTTTTGATGGATTTTTCGGAATTGTTGCGATCGGCAGGAGAAGAGATATGAAGCATTACACCTTAAAGCAGATCCGGAAGCTCTTCTTTTGGCTGTTGTTTGCCCTGGTGTTGCTTTGTCCCGCCCATTTGGAGGGGGAGTGGCACTTCTGGCCGCAGAAACTGTTCACCCAAGGCATTGAGCCTGCGGGGAAAGAGCTGGCTCTCCGCTGTGCGGCAGTTATGATCCTGGGGCTGGGAAAGCTTCTTTCCGGCACGGGAAGACGGTGGGAGGTTCGCCGCACCCTGCGCGGGTGGTTCGGCGGTCACCCCCTGCTGTTCGATCCCCACGAGGAGGAGCCCATGGACAAGGCCTTGAAATGGACGGATGAGAAAAAAGAGCCCAAAGCGGTGTTGAACGGGGACGGCATCCTGTCCCGCAGGGAGGTGGAATCCACCCTGGCCTGCCTCACCGCCCGGGGGTTTGCCTACCGCTTCTCCAAAAGCTACGGGGAAGAGGTGTACACCTACCAAAAGGACGGCCTGAAGGTGGAGCTGTATAACAGCAAGGACACCTTTTACTGCATGGTAAAGGCAGGAAAACAGCACAGCGCAGAGTTTTCCAAAAGCACTCTGTTGCAGGACTTCCAAAGGATCCCCTATCGGGAAGCCAACGAGGAACGGAAGCTGCAGATCATCGCAGACGTTTTGAAGGAGCTGTGAAAGGGCCGTCCTATGGCGAATATATGTGTTGCCGCAGCTCGATGTAATAGGAACCTCATCCATGCGCTTGCGCCTTCCCCCTTCCCCAAAGGAGAAGGAACCTCATCCATGCGCTTGCGCCTTCCCCCATTCCCCAGAGGGGAAGGTATAGCACGCCGTTGGCGTGCAAAAAAATCGAAGCTGCATCGTCAAAAGCAATAACGTAGAAAAAGGAATCCTTTCCCGCACACCGCAGGTGTGCCTTGCCTTCCCCTTTGGGGAAGGGGGACCGTCCGCTTGCGGACGGTGGATGAGGTTCCTCACCCCACAAAAAAGGAGTCCTTATGGAGCACAACAAAAAACTGACTCCCTACGCCCAAGAGCTCCGCAAGCACATGACCAAGGAAGAGCGGCGGCTGTGGTACGGCTTTTTGCGAAGCTACCCGGTGCAATTCAAACGTCAAGTCACTTGCGGAAACTATATTCTTGACTTCTACTGCCCTGCAGTACAGCTTGCCATCGAATTGGACGGCTGTCAGCATGCAGAGCCGGAGGGGTTGAAAAAAGACCGCATCCGAACGGAATACTTGAATTCCTGCGGCATCTACGTCCTGCGCATCCCAAACAGACGGATCTGGGTAAATTTTCCCGGCGTTTGTGAAGGGATCCACGACCTTGTGCAAAAACGAAGCGTTTAGGCAAGAGGAACCTCATCCATGCGCTTGCGCCTTCCTCCATTCCCCAAAGGAGGGAGGAACCTCATCCATGCGCTTGCGCCTTCCCCCTTCCCCAGAGGGGAAGGTATGGCACGCCGTTGGCGTGCAAAAAATCTCGAAGCTGCATCGGCAAAAGCAATAACGTAGAAAAAGGAATCGTTTTCCGCACACCGCAGGTGTGCCTCGCCTTCCCCTTTGGGGAAGGGGGACCGTCCGCTTGCGGACGGTGGATGAGGTTCCTCACCCCACATACATCTAACTACACTTTGAAGGTAACCACTATGACCCACAAAAAATTCTTCACAAAGCTACTCATTCTCTCCCTGTGTGCACTGCTGTTGGCGTCCTGCGCCAACGTGGTGATGCCCACCCCCGAGGTGTCCGCACCTCCCGAGGTGAGCAAAACGGAATCCCAGATCATAGAGGAGATCCTCAGCCAGCTTCCCTCTGTGGAAAGCAGCGAGGCGGAGGCCATCACGGGGCAGCCCCTGGTGATCCTCACCCCCGACGAGAAGGTATTCCTGGGAGACGAAACCGCCGCAGGCTCCGTGCGGAACGCCGTCAAGCGCCGTAACGAGCTGCTGCTCTCCGCCTACGAGATGGAGGTCACGGTGCTTTCCGTCCCCGAGGAGGAGCTGGCGGAAATGCTCATCGCCGCAGAGGAGTCCGGGGTGGCCGCAGGGGACCTGCTGTGCTATTCCGCAACCACCACCGCCGCTTTGTTTGCTCAGGGGCTTTTGCAGAACGTGAGAGAGCTACCCTATTTTGACATCTCCGCCGCCTGCATCGACCCCATAGCCGCCGTGGATCTGGAATACGACGGGGAGGTGTACGCCCTTCCCGATCCCTCCGCCCAAAGCTGTGACGAAATGTACGTGGTGTTCTACGACCGTGCCCTGGTGGAGGAAGCGGGCTTGCCCCGCCCCGAGACCCTGGTGCAGAAAGGGGAGTGGACCTACGAGGCCTTCCAACTCTATTGCGAGACCGTGGCGGAAAAGGTGATGAACAGCGCC
The DNA here is from genome assembly GCA_015063885.1 of Oscillospiraceae bacterium. GTDB lineage: Bacteria > Bacillota > Clostridia > Oscillospirales > CAG-382 > Coliplasma. The sequence goes on from SVTH01000005.1 coordinate 105,735, forward strand.
AGCCACGACCTGGCCAACGACGTGTTCGGCTATTCCTCCCCGGATCATAACACCCTGCTGCCCTACCTCCTTTGGAGCTGCGGCGGCAACTCCCTGCTGGTGTACGACGAAAACGGAGATCTCTCCTTCCCCTACGAAAAGGCCACCCTGCTGGAGGCCATCACCGTACAGCGGGGGATCTACGACAGCGCCTGCCGCTATCCCCTGGACGGGACGGATGGACAGGCGGCCTTCCTGGAGGGCAGACTGGGCTTTTTGGTGGAGAGGCTGGAGTATCTGAAGGCGCTGTACGCCCAAGGAAACCGCTCCTACGGCATCCTGCCCATGCCCAAAACGGCAGGGAACGACCGCTACACCAACCCCACCACTTCGGCGGGCAGAGTGCTTTCCGTGCCCCGTCTGATGAACAGCCCCGCCAAGAGCGGGCTGGGACTTTCCGCCCTGTGTACCGCAGGCGGCCTGCTGATCCGCGAGGCGGAAAAGGAGACCTACGTTTCCCTGTATTCCGCAGACAACGACCAATCCTGTATGCTGGAGATCATCCTGGATTCCCAATATTTTGATTTCGCCACGGTGTTCGGGGTGTGCGATCCCTCTATCGGCGCCCTGACCACGGAGCTGTTGGCTTACGTGATGGTGGACGACAGCAGCCGTCTTTCCTCCCTCATCCGCCACGGCAAGGAGGACCTTGCGGCATACCTGCCCAAGCTGGACGCCATCCTTCATCCCGACAGGATAGAGCCGGAAGAGGAATAAGAAGCAGGCAAAATGGGAAGAATCCACAAAAAATCCCACCCCCAAGGGGCGAAAATCATAAGCCTACCGCTTGACGAACCGCTATGAATGTGGTAAAATGACCATTGGAAAACAATAACATTTATACAGAGGAGTTTCATCATGAACGCAAAGAAAACCGTAGAAGATCTGAAAGTAACCGGTCAGCGCGTTTTGGTGCGTTGCGACTTCAACGTGCCGATCAAGAACGGTGTCATCACCGACGAGACCCGTATCGTTGCCGCTCTGCCCACCATCAAGTACCTGCTGGAGCAGAACGCAAAGGTCATCCTTTGTTCCCACATGGGCAAACCCAAGGGCAATCCTCTGCCCGAATACTCCCTGGCTCCCGTTGCCGCCCGTCTTACCGAAAAGCTGGGCAAAGAGGTTGTGTTCGCCGCTGACGACGAGGTGGTAGGCGCAAACGCAAAGGCAGCAGTTGCCGCTATGCAGGATGGGGACGTGGTTCTTCTCCAGAACACCCGTTACCGTCCCGAGGAGACCAAGAACGTGGAGGCGTTCTCCCGTGATCTGGCTTCTCTTGCAGACCTGTTCGTAAACGACGCATTCGGCGCGGCTCACCGTGCTCACTGCTCTACCGTAGGCGTTGCTTCCTTCGTGAAGGAATCCGCAAACGGCTACCTGATGGCTAAGGAAGTGAAGTTCCTTGGCGACGCTGTCAACAACCCCGTTCGTCCCTTCGTTTGCATCCTGGGCGGCGCTAAGGTTGCGGACAAGCTGAACGTCATCGCTAACCTGCTGACCAAGGCAGACACCCTCATCATCGGCGGCGGTATGGCTTACACCTTCCTGAAGGCACAGGGCTACACCATCGGTACCTCTCTGGTAGACGATGAGAAGCTGGACTACTGCCGCGAGATGCTGGAGAAGGCTAAGGCAAACGGCGTGAAGCTTCTGCTTCCCGTGGATACCGTTTGCGCGGCTTCCTTCCCCAACCCCATCGACGGCGACATCGAGACCATCACCGTGCCCGCCACCGAGATCCCCGAGGACATGATGGGTCTGGACATCGGCCCCAAGACCCGCGAGCTCTTCGCCGCAGAGGTTCTGGGCGCCAAGACCGTGGTTTGGAACGGTCCTATGGGCGTGTTCGAGAACCCCACTCTGGCAGCAGGTACCATCGCTGTGGCTAAGGCTATGGCTGAGACCGAGGCTACCACCATCATCGGCGGCGGCGACTCCGCAGCAGCTGTGAACACCCTGGGCTTCGGCAGCAAGATGAGCCACATCTCCACCGGCGGCGGCGCTTCTCTGGAATACCTGGAAGGCATCGACCTCCCCGGCATCGCTGCAATGACAGATCGCTAAGGGCTTCGCCCTCTTAGCGTCTCCTTCCGCAGAAGGCAAACATTTCATAATTTGAAAGGATTTACCACTATGAATAAAGCAGTCAGAAAGGCAATCATTGCCGGCAACTGGAAAATGAACAAGACCCCCGCAGAGGCTACCCAGCTCATCGGAGAGATCCTTGCGGCTAACGAGGGCAAGGACGTCAGCGGATGCGAGGTCATCGCTTGCGTTCCCTACGTTGACATCGACGCGGCTGTGAAGGCAGCTGCGGGCTCCTTCATCAAGATCGGCGCTGAGAACTGCCACTGGGCAAAGAGCGGCGCTTACACCGGCGAGATCTCTGCAGACATGCTGGTGGCTTGCGGCGTTGAGTACGTCATCATCGGCCACTCCGAGAGACGTCAGTACTTCGGCGAGACCGACCTCACCGTTAACCAGCGTGTGAAGGCCGCTCTGGAAGCAGGCCTGAAGGTCATCCTCTGCGTAGGCGAGCTCCTGGAGCAGCGTGAGCAGGGCATCACCGCCGAGATCATCGCTATGCAGACCAAGATCGACCTGCTGGGCATCACCGCTGAGCAGATGGCAAACATCATCGTCGCTTACGAGCCTGTTTGGGCAATCGGCACCGGCAAGACCGCTACCGCTGACCAGGCTGAAGAGGTTTGCGCTCACATCCGCGCTACCCTGGCTACCCTCTACGGCGAGGCTGTTGCAGAGGCTACCACCATCCAGTACGGCGGTTCCATGAACGCAAAGAACGCCGCAGAGCTGTTGGGCAAGACCAACGTTGACGGCGGCCTCATCGGCGGCGCCGCTTTGAAGGCAGCAGACTTCTCCGCCATCATCGAAGCCGCTCAGGCATAACCAAAGAACAACGCTTCCAAAAACGCCACCCTTGCGGTGGCGTTTTTCTTATGGCGCTCGGTCTTGCAAATCCCGCCGTTTTGTGCTACACTAAAGATACAAACTGCTTGAAAGGGAGGACTCCCCCTATGAGTCTGCTCATCGTCTGCCCCAAAAACGCCCCAAAGGCATACGCCGTTGCGGCGCAGGAATTCTGCGGTCTTTGCCGGAAGATCACGGGGATCCGCCCGGGAACGGTCACCGACGTTTCGGCGATCCAAGGCCTGCCTGCCCATCCCGACCTGCGCCTTGTGGTCATCGGCGGGGACGACGTGAACCTGCTGGCCCGTGAATACAAGGAAAACCTGCCCATCCCAAGCGGCGGGGAAGGGTACGCCATCCTTTCCGCCACCCTGCGGGGACACAACGCCCTGCTGTTGTGGGGCGGACGGGGAAGAAGCACCCTTTATGCGGTGTACCGCTATTTCGAGGTGTTCGCAGGGTGCAGATGGTTTTGGGACGGGGACAAGCTCCCCACCCTGGAACGCCTCCCCATGGAAAACATCCGCCTCATGGAAACCACCAAATTCCTCTACCGCGGCACCCGTTACTTCGCCCACCGAGGGCTTCACCGCTTCCAGGCGGAGCATTGGAACGGCGAGGACTGGCAAAAAGAGGTGGATTGGCTGTTGAAAAAGCGGCTGAACCTGATGATGTTACGCATCGGGCAGGACGATTTGTTCCAGAAGGCCTTCCCGGGCCTGGCGGACTATCCCGACGCCAAGGCCTCCCTGCCCTTTACCGGGGACGGCTTCAACGACCGCACCCTGTTCTGGGATCTCCCCTTCCGCGGGGAGTTGCGGAAGCAGGTGTTGCAGTACGCCAAGGACCGTGACCTGCTGTTGCCCGAGGATTGCGGCACCATGACCCATTGGTATTCCCCCACGCCAAGGGATTTCCTGGAAAAACGCCGTCCCGCCCTCCTTGCCCAGCCCAAAGGCACCAACTACGCCGAAAGCACGGGGCTGGTGTGGGATATTCGGGAGGAAGAAAACTTAGATCTGTATTTTCAGCTCACCGACACCCACATCCGTGAGTACGGGCAGGCGGGGCTGTTCCACACCATCGGGCTGGCGGAACGGGCTTTTTCCAAGAATCGGGAAGAAAACCTGCGCTTAAAGCTGTTGACCTACCGTCTGCTCTGCCGCCGTCTGCGGGAGCAATACCCCGGCTCCAAGCTGCTGTTGGCAAGCTGGGATCTTTGGATGTTCTACACCCCCAAGGAAGTGCAGACTCTCCTTGCCCAGCTGGACAAGGAGCAGGTGGTGCTGTTGGATTACACCTCCGATTCCGCAAGGGAAAGCAACTACCGCACCTGGGGCGTGGAGGGGCAATTCCCTTGGATCATGGGGATCTTCCACGCTTATCAGCCCTCCAACGACCTGCGGGGAGACTACGAGATGCTGACCAAGCGGCTGCAGGACGCAAAAAAAGACCCCTTCTGCAAGGGGCTGGTGTTCTGGCCGGAGCTGTCCCACGGGGATCCCTTTATGACGGAATTCTTCGCTTCCAACGCCTGGGAGGTGTCCGAAAAGAGCGGGGAAGAACAGCTTTACGACTTCTGCATGGCGCGGTACACCCACGGGGAAGAGCTGTTTCTTCTTTGGAAGAAGGTGCTTCCTCTTGCAAAGCTCATGTCCTGGAGCAAGTACGAAGCCGTCACTCCCTGGGTGGAGACGGATATTTTCTGCCGCTGTGCATACACCTTGGATTTTGAAAGGGACGACCCCCTCTACGACGACTATTTACTTCCCCTGGAGGCTTCCCGCGGCGACGCTGTGTGGTGCCTCCGCAGAATTTCCCTGCTGTTGGGGCAGGAGGATGCGCGGGAAACCCGGGATCTTTACGACCTGGCCCGCACCATCCTCATCCGCTACCTCAACGGGCTGACCCTCACCCTGTGCAGGCAGTACAGCCGCGGGGAGGCGGTGGCAGACACGGCGGATGCGTTCGTGGAGCTGCTCACCCTTTACGGGGACTTTTTGGCCACCAATCAGGAGTATTCCTTGTTCCACACTTTGTGCGGCCTGAACGAGACCGCCCCCGTGAATCCCCATTTCACCCCCACCTTAAAACGGAATTGCGACAATCTCTATTGCCGCAGTGCCGTCACGGAGTGCGTGCAGGAGCTGTACCTCCCCGAGGCGGAAAAGCTTGCGGAGCTGCTGAAAGGGAAGACCTACCGAAAAGACGCCCTGCTCTCCTTCGCCAAAGCCAACCAAGCCGCCTTTGAAGCCCGCCCCCTCACGCCTACGGCGACCAAAGAACACCCCGCCCGCATCCTGCAAAAGACCGCAGAGGTGTTGGAGGGATAACAAAAAGCCGTCCCCCTTTTGGGACGGCTCAGACTGATGGCAAAGCGATATCTTCACGGAAGCTCCTTTCTTTTACCGATAATAAAGATATAGCGCAAACAGAAGCTCCTCGGCCTCCTCCACCGTCAGGGAATGGGAGGGGTACTCCAGATCTGCTTCCGCAAAAACAGTTTCCAATCGGGAAACACCGTCTGCCCCATCCCCGTTGGGGAGCCGTTTCCCCTCCGTTATGAGGATATATCCCTGTTTGGGATCCCATTTTCCATCCACCGTCACGCCGATAACGCCGATGGCCTCCCTATGAAAATGCTCCACCGACGAGCCGCCGGGGATGGGGAACAAAAGGATCTCCAGGGAAGTCCCGTCGGGCAATACTACCCTATCCATGGCAGGATCTCCCGGCGTATCGGGGGAAATGGGCTCCTCGGGCCCCTCCGGCAGAGGTTCTTCGGACACGTCCCCCGCGTGGGAATCCGAAGTCTCCCCGGACGCTTCCTCCCGGGGTTCTTCCTCCCATGGCTCCTCGGAATAATCGGGCTCTTCGGAATAGACCGGCTCCTCCTGTTCGGGATGCTCTCCCGGCAGGGACACGGGCTGTCTGGAACCCTCTCCCGGATCCACCTGTTCCCCCGCGCTTTCCGATAGGGGCGGCAGGGAGGGTGCCTCCGTGGGGGAAACCCACTGCCACACCCCAAAGCCCACAGGGATGCAAATGCACAACAGCAAGCACGCCGCCATGGCGTGATGCATCCGCCGTCTGCGGGCGGCACGCTTTGCCTCGCCGCGGCGCTTGATCTCGCGGCTGATGGCAATATAATCTTTCATCAACTTTTCATTCCTTTCCTGTCTTATCAGAGGGCTGTTCCGTTCGTTCCAGGATGGTGCGAAGCTGTTTCTTCCCGCGGTAAAGCAGGTTGTCCACCTGCTTTTTGGAGATCTTCATCACGCGGGCAATGTCTTCATAGGAAAGATCCTCGAAATACATGAGATACACCGCCTCTGCCATGTCCCTTGGCAATTCTGCCATGGCGGCGTGGAGGGCTTTTTTCCGTTCGTTCACCAACAGCTGTTCCTCGGGAGAGGCTTCGCCGCTTTCCGTGGGAAGCTCCTCGGGAGCAATCGGAACCATGCGCTTGTGCTTCTTTAAGTAGTTCAGCGCACGGGATTTCCCCACCATGAACAGGTAGGTCTTTAAGGAAACGCGGAAATTGTATCGATGCTTGTGGGCCACCAGGTCGGAAAACACGTCCATTGCAATGTCCTCCGCGGTGTGTGGATCCTTCACGTAGCGGCAAAGAAACAGCACCAACGGGTCGTAAAGGGTGATCACGATCTCGTCAAAGGCTTCTTCCTCACCATCCAGGTAGCGGCGGTAGCTACTTGCGCCGTTATCCATGGCATTTGTCCTTTCCGAAAAGCAAAGCATGTTTTTGCTTTGGTTTTCTATTTGTTATACAATTGAAACCGAAAAATTCCTCACGGGGGAAGGGAGTTTTTTGATGGAAAACGGAAAAACAGTTCTTTTCCCTTGTAGAGGTCGTTCTAAACTTCAACCTAGACCCTGCCGAACCAACGGGTTCGGCAGTTTTTGCAGGCTAACCCTAAAGGGATTAACCTGCAAAAATTTCGACTCCGACGCGGGAAATCGTTTATTTCCCTATTGCTGCATTTTTCTCCGCGTCTCCGCTCAAGGTGACGTGTTGAAGTGATATAGCTCAATAACCGCTACGTAGATCGAAAACTTTGTCCTGCAAACGGCACCGCGGTCGCAAAACGACGCGTCAACGGCGTTTTGTATAGGGCGCAAATGACGTAACGTTTACAACCTCCGCTACAGCGCCCGATGGTCACCTCTGAGCAAGGCGTTGTGCGGGAAAACGCTACGTATATCGACAACACAACCCCTGTTTGTCACCCTGAGCAAGGCAGGGAGCACAATACTTTCCATAGGAGCACACGGCAAAATCCCTGCCGCGTCGAACTCTTATGAGCGGCGTGAGCCCGAATAAGAGTCAAAAAATGCTAAGCATTTTTTGAGGGTATGGTTACACATTAGCACTACTGCTTTTTCCGTTCCGTCAGTTACTTAAAACAGTTCTTGCGTTACAGAAGGGCTGATCTAACTCCCTACCATATCCCTGCGGGGCGCTCCGCACCCCTTGGTTTTGCTCCGAACGGCACTAACGTGCCTTGCTTTCTCCGCAAAACTTCGACTCCGCCGCGGGACAACCTTCGTTTTCCTATCCTTACACCCTTCTCCGCGGCTCCACTCAGAATGACAATCGTAGGGTAAGGGTAGCAAAAACGCTACGTATAGCACAGCCGCTACCCCTTGTATTGTCACTCTGAGCAAGGCAGGGAGCACGGTGTTTTCGATAGGAGCACACGGCAAAATCCCTGCCGCGTCGAACTTCCGCGCATGGCGTGAGCCTAAGCGGAAGTCAAAAAATGCCAAGCATTTTTTGAGGGTATGGCACCCCCTTTGCACTCCCGCTTTTTCCGTTCCGTCGGTTACTTCCAACCCGTTCTTCCGGTGCCGACGCACCCTTCCCCATCCCAAAAACCACAAAAGGCCCTTACGGAAAGGACCTTTTCCATTTCTTTTAGCAGCTGAGCATGATCTTCAAGATCTCTTTGTCCGTTTCCTTCATGCCGTCCCGTGCCAGGGTGGAAACGTTCTCAATAGTCCGTTCCACGCCCTTGGTGACGATGCCGTCCCCGCTGAAGAACTGGCGGCCGTTTTGGTACATATACATGCCCAACAGCCCCGCCTCCACGGAGGAGGCGATCTTAGCGGCACAGCTTGCTTTTGCACCGTCGCACACCACGCCGGAGTTGATGGCGATGGCGTTCACCACGGTATGGGCGACGGCGGTGAAATCCCCGCCGCGGAGGTAAGCCACCCCCGCACCCGCTCCGCATCCTGCGGAAATGGCACCGCAATAAGCGGAAAGACAGCCGATCCCCGTCTTCAAATGAATGGTCACCAGGTTGGAGACCAAAAGCGCCCTGTACAGCTTCTCCTGGGGGACCTTCAATTCCTTTGCGTACACGATCACGGGCAGGGAAGCGGTGAGTCCCTGGTTGCCGCTGCCGGAATTGATCACCACGGGAAGCTCACAGCCGCTCATACGGGCGTCGGAGCCTGCGGCGGCCCAGGCCTTTGCACGGGTGTGGACGTTGTCCCCGTAGGTGTCCAGAAGCACCTTCCCCACGGCGGCGCCGTACTTCCCCGTCAACCCCTCCATGGCGATGGCGGTGTTGCAGGCGATCTGGCGGGACAGAATGGGGGTGACCTCCTCCAGATCCGTCTCGTCAGCAAAGCGCACGATGCCCTCCACGGTCATAAAGCTTCTGTCCGTCTGCTCCGCCTCGGCGAAGACCTCCTCCTGGGCAAACAGCTCCTCCCCGTCCTTTTCGATGCGGGAGACCTTGGTGTGTCCGTCGGTGATCTCCACCCGCACGGTGTGTCCGCCCCCTTTGGCGGTGATGATGATCTCAAATAGCCTGCCGGAGCGGGATTGCTCCACGATGATGGCGTCCTTTTCCAGATAGGCGGCGATGTCCGCCACCTGATCGTCCGTCACACGGGAGAGCACCTCTAAATGGCGGGATTCGTCCCCTGCCACAAAGCCTGCGGCAACGGCGGCGGCAATCCCCCGCAGTCCTCCCGTATGGGGCACGATGACGCTCTTCACGTTCTTGATGATATTTCCGCTGACGGTGACCTCCCCGCGGTCGGGCAGACAGCCCAGGGTATAGCGCGCCACCGCGGCGGCGTAAGCCAGGGAGATGGGCTCGGTGCACCCCATGGCGGGGACAAGCTCCTCTCTCAGGATGGCGATGTATTTCTGATGATCGGTGAGACGCTCCATGAAAAAACTCCCATAGGAATGTGATACCACAGTATACCATAAAAAATCAAAAAATGCAACAAAAAAAGATCAAGACCGTCTCGAAAAGGGGGAGAAACGAGACGGTCCTGATCTGAAAGGGGAAAATGAAATGAAAAGAAGATGTAGGCGTATTGAATTGAAAAGGGACTTCAGCCCTTGATCCCCAGCCGCACCAGAATCTGGGCGGGGGTGCATCCCAGCACGGCGGAGAACTCCTTGGAGATCTCGTCCGTCACCGCCAGGGAGAAGCGCTCGTCCATGGAGCCCGGCTTCTTCCCGCTTTTCTTTGCGGTCTCGATCTTTTTCTGCAGGGATTTGTAAAGGCAAAGCATCTCTCGGGGATCGTGCCCCGCCAGAATGCTGCGGTACTGATCCGCCATGGCCTTGGAATTGGTGCCTCCGAAGGTGCGGATCTCAATGGAAGGATACTCCGCGATGACGGCTTCCGCCTCCTCGGGAGTCAGCAACGCCCGCATGAACACCGTACTGCTCACGGGAACGTAGGAGGTCAGCCCGGAATCCAAACGGATCACGTACACGGGTACAGGCTCCTCCGACAAGGCGGATTCCCGCATGACGATCTCCTCAATGCGGCAAACGCCGTTCCCCCCGTATATGATCTGCTGGCCTTGCTGAAACATTTTTACCTCGCCTTCTCGGGCTCCGAAATACTTCGGACACAATTTGTTTACAGAACGTCCTATAATAATCTGTAAAAACTTTACAAATGTATTGTACCATTTTTCTGCACAAATGTCAAGTTCTTTTACAAAAAAACAGGAAAAATCCTTGTATTACTACGTTTTCTCCGCCCTTGACAACCCCGTGTCTTCATAGTATAATGGAGAAAATACCGACAAGGAGCGTTCATCAGTATGAGCACGTTGCATTTTTTGGGTGCGTCCATCGACGACTTCACCTTTCAGAAAAACATCCGCAAGGATACGGAGATGCGGTTGGAGGCCACGGTGAAATTCGCCGTGCGGTATAACGGGGAGACCAAGCAGTTTGCGGGGGACGCCACCGTCACCGTCCAGGACGCAGGCCACGAAGGGCTGTTCCGCTTGAAGTTCCACCACGTGGGGGTCTTCGCCTGCGAGGGCTTCGACCACAACGACGAAAACGAAAAGCGCCGTCTCCATATGGAGGCCGCAGGGATGCTCCAGCCCCTTTGGAACCAGACCATCACCCTGTTCTCCGCCATGGTGGGGATCCCCCCCGTAAAGCTGCCGCCCTACCGTGTGGCCGACCCCAACATCCGCACCTCTTGAAATATTTTTAAAAAATCGTAGGAAACCTATTGACAATCATGTGATTGTGTGGTATACTGTGTTCGTCAGGTAAAGGAAGAACGATATGGAGCCTATTCGCATTGCCGTCCTGGGAGGCGGCCCCGCAGGGCTGTTCGCCGCCATTTCCGCGGCAGAATACGGCGGGGAAGTCACCCTATTGGAGCAAAACCCCTTCTGCGGGAAGAAATTGAATATCACCGGCAAGGGGAGATGCAACGTCACCAACCTTTGCGACCTGGATACCTTCCTCCAAAACGTCCCGGTGAACCCCAGGTTTTTGTACCGTGCCCTTTCGGAGTTCCTGCCGGAGGACGCCGTGTCCTTCTTCGAGTCCCACGGGGTGCCCACCAAGGTGGAGCGGGGGAGACGGGTGTTCCCTATCAGCGACAAGGCCAGGGACGTGACGGATTGCCTGGTGAGAACCGCCAAGGAAGCGGGGGTGCACATCCAAAGGGCCGCCGTGAAGGAGCTGATCCTGGAAGAGGGCGCCGTGAAAGGCATCGTCACCGAACAGGGCAAGAGACGGCTGTTTGACAGAGTCATCGTCGCCACCGGGGGTGCTTCCTACCCCTTAACAGGCTCTACGGGAGACGGCTACCGCTTCGCCAAGCAGGCGGGGCATACGGTCATCCAGCCCAAGCCTTCCTTGGTGCCCTTGGTGTCTTCAGATGCCTTTTGCAAGAAATGCATGGGACTTTCCCTGAAGAACGTGGGGATCTCCTTCGTAAAGAACGGCAAGACCCTGTATACCGAGCAGGGAGAGATGATGCTCACCCACTTCGGCGTCACGGGGCCTGTGATCCTGTCCGCCTCGGCACACCTGGGGCATCAGTACCCGGTGGACTTGCATCTGGACATGAAGCCCGCCCTGGATCACAAAACCCTGGAAAACCGTCTGCTGCGGGAGTTCGGTGCGGCCACCAATAAGGATTTGCAGAACTGCATGGGAGCCCTGCTCCCCTCCTCCATGATCCCTCACTTCCTGGCAAAAGCGGGCATCGACGGCACCCAAAAGGTCCATTCCGTCACCAAAGAGACCCGTAAAAAGCTTTGCGACGCCTTGAAGGACATGATCATCCCCATCACAGGCACCCGCCCTCTTGCGGAAGCCATCGTCACCAGCGGCGGGGTGAAGGTCACCGAGGTGGACCCCCGTTCCATGGAATCCAAGCTGATCTCCGGGCTGTTCTTCGCCGGGGAGGTGCTGGACGTGGACGCCTACACCGGCGGGTATAACCTGCAGATCGCCTACGCCACGGGAAGACTGGCGGGAGTGAGTGCAGTCACCTAAAAAATAAAACAAATTACATACACACCCACAAGAAAGGAAACAAAAACTATGGTATTATTCGCACTTGGCTTGGTGGCAATCGTCGCCCTGTTCATTTTCTTCGGCTTCTCTATGGAGAAGTATTCCGAGTTCGGCAAGGTGAAGCAGAAGCCCGTATGGAAGGTGAACCCCAAGCAGTTCATCGCTTTGGCAGGTCTGATCATCGTAGGTCTCTCCTGCGTCACCTCCGTGCCCACCGGTCACACCGGCATCGTCACCACCTTCGGTAAGGTAGAGGACTACACCTTCGAGGCAGGCGTTCACGTGAAAATGCCCTGGCAGGACGTTGTCAAGATGGACAACCGTAACCAGAAGGGCTCCCTCACCATGACCTGCTTCTCCAGCGATATCCAGGAGGTCAGCGTGGTCTACTCCATCAACTATCAGATCCAGAAGACCAACGCCCAGGAGATCTACCGCTCCATCGGTACCTCCTACTACGAAACCGTTATGATCCCCCGTATCCAGGAGGCTGTGAAGAGCGTGGTGGCTCAGTACACCGCCGACGAGCTGGTGGAAAGCCGCAACGAGCTTTCCGTTAAGATCTTGGACATTCTGGTGAAGGATCTGGAGACCTACAACATCGAGGTTCTTTCCACCGCCGTGGAGGACATGGACTTCACCGACGCCTTCACCGCCGCCGTTGAGGCAAAGCAGGTTGCCGCACAGAACAAGCTCCAGGCTGAGATCGCTCAGCAGCAGGCCATCATGGAGGCAGAAGCCGCCGCAGAACGTAAGGTCATCGAGGCCCAGGCAAAGGCAGAGACCGACAAGATCAACGCCGAGGCCGAGGCCGAGGTAAAGAAGATCGAGGCAGACGCCGCGGAATACGTGGGCGAAAAGGAAGCCGAGGTCAACAAAATGCTGGCAGAATCCCTCACCCCCGAGCTGTTGGAGTTCTACCTGCTGGAGGCATGGGACGGCAAGCTTCCCGAAACCTTCGTAGGTGAAAACGGTAACGTCATGTCCATCCTGGACCTGGCAGAGCTGTTGAAGCAGCAACAGGAAAACACCCAGCCCCAGGAGTAAATACGGCAAAAGCAAAGGAGACTTCCTAACAAAGGAGGTCTCCTCTTTTTGTGATGGTAAGGGAAGGTTGCGTGTGACAACGCGGTGGAAAAACGGCAAAGCCGTTTTTTTCTGAGCGCCTGCTGAAGCCTGGGGCAAGAACGGCAAAAACGCTTCGTATAGCACAACCGCTACCACTTGTATTGTCACTCTGAGCGAGTGCGGGATAAAGCCGCCGCGGCGATGCACAATGAAACAACCCGCACGAGTCGAACTTCCGCGCATGGCGTGAGCCTAAGCGGAAGTCAAAAAATGCCAAGCATTTTTTGAGGGTATGGTTACTCCTTAGCACTACCGTCTTTCCCGTTCCGTCAGTTACTTAAAACAGTTCTTGCGTTACAGAAAGGATACATCTAATTCCCTACCATATCCCTGCGGGGCGCTCCGCACCCCTTGGTTTTGCTCCGAACGGCACTAACGTGCCTTGCTTTCTCCGCAAAACTTCGACTCCGCCGCGGGACAGCCTTTTCTTTCCTGTCCTTACACCCTTCTCCGCGGCTCCGCTCAGAATGACAGTCCAAGGGAAAGAACGGCAAAAACGCTACGCATATCGCAAACTTTATCCTTTTATTGTCACCCTGAGCAAGGCAGGGAGCACAGTGCTTTCCATAGGAGCACACGGCAAAATCCCTGCCGCGTCGAACTCTTATGAGTGGCGTGAGCCCGAATAAGAGTCAAAAAATGCCAAGCATTTTTTGAGGGTATGGTTACACATTTGCACTACCGCTTTTCCCGTTCCGTCAGTTACTTAAAACAGTTCTTGCGTTACAGAAGGGTACATCTAATTCCCGACCATATCCCTGCGGGGCGCAAAGCACCCCTTGGTTTTGCTCCGAACGGCACTAACGTGCCTTGCTTTCTCCGCAAAACTTCGACTCCGCCGCGGGAGAGCCTTCGTTTTCCTATCCTTACACCCTTCTCCGCGGCTCCGCTCAGAATGACAGTCCAAGGGAAAGAACGGCAAAAACGCTACGCATAGCACAACCGCTACCCCTTGTATTGTCACCCTGAGCAAGGCAGGGAGCACGGTGCTTTCCATAGGAGCACATGGTAAAACCCCTGCCGCGTCGAACTTCCGCGCATGGCGTGAGCCTAAGCGGAAGGCAAAAAATGCCAAGCATTTTTTGAGGGTATGGCTACATATTCGCACTACCGCTTTTTCCCGTTCCGCCGGTTACTCCAAAAACACCTTCGCAATTCTCTCTGCCAGCAAGTGCTTGGTGGGGGGATGGATCTGATCGGTTTCGCAAATATCCGCCGAAAGGACGGTGGTCACGTAAGGAATCACCTCTCCCGCCTTGACCTGAGCCTCCTGAACAGCCCTCCAGCCCCCGTCGCTTCTGGGCAGGAAGTCCGCAATGCACACCACCGCCACGGGAAGGCGGGGCTGACGGAAGTCCTTCCGCATGGTTTCGATCAGCAATTCCAGCTCTTTGACGTAAACCTTCCCCTCTTCCTCCGAGGTATCGCTTTCTCCCTGGTACCACACCACGCCGGTGAGGGGAAAGGGAGCCGCTTGGGACAGGGCAAACTCATACAAAGTGCCTTCCTGCTTCCACAAGGCAAACTCATGGTAAAAATGATCCCCGTGCAAGACCTCCGGGGGCAGGGCGATGCCGTGCTCCGCCAAAAGTCCCTTGGGGAGCCAGCTTTCGATCACGGAAGCTCCCTGGTAGCAGGTGATGATCCCCACGGCGATCTGCTTTCTTTGGGAGATCAGATCCCCCGCCAGGTACCCCAGGGCGGTCCAATCCCCCACGGTGTCCGCCTCCGCCGTCACCCAGCCGTCTGTGGGGGTAAAGCGGTCGCTTTTTTCCAGCCGTTCCGTGGAAAACATCCGCAAAAGACGGTTTTCACGGTACAGCTCCTTGGGGGAGTTGGATTCCTTCAGCTTGAACTGCATATTGGATTGCCCCGCCATCAGGTAGACCTCCCCCACGTAAACGTCTTCCAAGACCGCTTCTCCCCCGGGGAATTTCATAGTCAACACGTAGGGCCCGCCGTAGGCCATAGGGGGGAACTCTGCCTCCCAAACGCCTTCTTTTGCGGTTACGGTGCGGGTCTCCCCCGCAAAGCTGACCTCCGCCGTCCCCTCTCCCGTGCCGTAAACACGGATGGGCTGTCCCGCGGCAAATACCATGCGGGAGGTAAAAATGGGGTTTGCTTGCATAAAGGCTCCTCCTGTTCATCTCTTTCCTTCAGTGTAACACAAACAAAGGAAAAAAACAATCGTCCACCCTCCGAAAAGGGAAACTTTTCGGCAAAAAAGACCGCTCGTGACGAACGGTCTTTTTCTCTGCTTCTTACAGATGATACTTGTTCTCCAGGTCCTCCAATTTGACCTTCAGGTCGTGGAGCTCCTTCTTTTTCTTCAAAGCCACACGGGAGACCACAGCCGCCAGGGCAACGGAGGCGAAGAAAGCAACCACGAACAGCAGAATTCTCACCACTCTGTCGCCGCCCTCGATCTGGGTCCACACGGAGAACATATAGATGAACGCCCCGATGATCACGCCGCCGCAAAGCATATACAGAATGTCGGACAGCATCTTCACCAGATTGTACTTCTTCTCCACCTTCAACGCCTGCTCACGGAGAACCAGGTATTGGTCTTTTGCTTTTTCTCTTTCGGATGCCATAACACTTACTCCTCAATCATGTTTTCTGTAGTTTCTTCGGAAGCCCCTTCCTCGGGGATCTCGGCCTTGGCCGCAACGTCAAAGCTGATCAGCTTTGCGTCCTCCGCCAAACGCATGACGATAACGCCGGAGGTGGGTCTGCCGTAAACGGGAACCTCGGATGCCGCCGTACGGACGATCATACCGCCGTCGGTGATCATCATCAGGTCGTCCTCCTCCTTCACCAAGGCAATGCCGGTGAGCAGGCCCGTCTTCTCGTTGAGAACGTGGCCGCGGACGCCCATACCGTAACGCTTCTGCACGGGGAAGGATGCGATCTCACTGCGCTTGCCGTAGCCGCCCTCGGTGAGGGTCATCACCTTGCATTCTTCGTTGTCAGCCCCTTCGGGAATGACGCAGGCACCTACCAGGTAGTCTCCCTCGCGAAGCTCCATGGCGCCTACGCCCCGGGCCTGTCTGCCCATACATCTGGCGTCGGTCTCCGCAAAACGGATGGTAGCGCCGTTGTGAGAGGCGCAGAGGATGTGATCCTTGCCGCCGGTCTTATGGACAGCCAACAGCAGGTCGTCCTCGTCCAGGTTGATGGCGAACAGACCGCTCTGTCTGCGGGATTTGTATTCGATGAGCTGTACCCGCTTCATCACGCCCTTGCGGGTAATGAACACCAGGTACTCGTTCTCGGTGAATTCCTTAATGGAAAGACCTGCGGTGATCATTTCCCCTTCGGAAAGGTTCAAAACGTTCACCAGGTTGGTTCCCTTTGCGGTACGGGAGGCCTCGGGGATCTCAAAACACCGCTTGGTATACATTCTGCCCTTGTTGGAGAACAAAAGCAGCGTATCGTGGGAGTACGCCACGAACACGTTCTTCACGAAGTCCTCTTCCTTGGTGCCCATGGCGGTGACGCCCTTGCCGCCGCGTCTCTGTGCGGCGTAGGTAGCGGCGGGAATACGCTTGATATAGCCGTCGTTGGTGACGGTGATGACGCAATCCTGCTTCTCGATCAGATCCTCAATGAGGATCTCGTTCTCCACCTCCACGATGTCGGTACGTCTGTCGTCGCCGAAGCGGGCGGAAACGTCCTCCAAGTCCTCCTTGATGATGGCAAACACTCTTGCGGGGTTGGCAAGGATGTCCTTCAAGTCCTCAATGAGGGCGTACAGGGCGTTCAAGCGGTCCTGGATCTTCTGTCTTTCCAAGCCGGTGAGCTTACCCAGGGTCATCTCCACGATGGCCTGTGCCTGGATCTCGGAAAGCCCAAAGCGGTTCATCAAGTTCTGCTTGGCGTCGGGAATGCTGGAGGAGTGGCGGATGATGTGCACCACCTCGTCGATGTTGTCGATGGCGATCATGTAGCCCTCGTAAATGTGGGCTTCCTTCTCCGCCTTGGCCAGCTCAAACCTGGTTCTGCGGACGATCACTTCTTCTCTGTGCTCGATATAGAGCTGAAGGATCTGCTTCAGGTTCAGCACCTTGGGCTCGCCCTTCACCAGCGCCAGCATATTCACACCGCAGGTGTCCTCCATCTGGGTGTACTTGTAAAGGAGATTCAAAACGATCTGGGGGTTGGCATCCTTCTTCACTTCAATGACGATGCGCATACCCTTTCTGCCGGATTCGTTACGGATGTCGGAGATGCCCTCGATCTTTTTGGTCTTCACCAGATTCACCATGTTCTCCAACAGCAGAGAACGGTTCACCTGGTAGGGAAGCTCGGTGACGATGATGGCGGTCCTGCCCTTTTTCTCCTCAAAATGAGCCTTGGCACGGACCTTGATATGCCCCTTACCGGTCATATAAGCCTGGTAGATCCCCGCGGTGCCGTAAATGGTACCGTAGGTGGGGAAGTCGGGTCCCTTCACGAACTGCATCAGCTCGGGAATGGAGCACTCGGGGTTGTCCATGAGATAAGAGCAGGCGTTGCAAACCTCTCTCAGGTTGTGAGGAGGCACGTTGGTGGCCATACCCACCGCAATACCCACGGAGCCGTTTACCAACAGGTTGGGGAAACGGGCGGGGAGCACGGAAGGCTCCTTGCGGGTGTTATCGAAGTTGGGATCGAAATCCACCACGTCCTTGTCGATGTCCGCCAACATTTCGTCGGCAATTTTCGCCATTCTCGCCTCGGTATAACGGTACGCCGCAGGGGGGTCGCCGTCGATGTTACCGAAGTTCCCGTGACCGTCCACCAAGGGATAACGCAGAGAGAAATCCTGCGCCATACGTACCATGGTGTCGTATACGGCGGAGTCGCCGTGGGGATGGTAACGGCCCAGCACGTCGCCCACCGTGGTGGCAGACTTGCGGTGAGGCTTGTCGTGGGTCAGATGGTCCTCGTACATGGCGTACAAAACACGGCGGTGAACCGGCTTGAAGCCGTCACGAACGTCCGGCAATGCACGGGCAACGATGACCGACATGGCATAGTCGATATACGCATTCTTGATCTCGTCCTCAATGCGGATATCCTTGATATGCTGTACCTCGTGGGCACTGTAATCGTATTCTTTTTCAGCCATTGGAATTTCTCCTTGTCTTTTTCAGATCTATGCTGTAAACCCCGTAAAGGGTGGAATTGCTAATAATAGCACGAACTTTGTCCTGTAAACAATACTGCAGTTGGGCGCAAGAAACCACAACGTTTACGGCTGCCGCTACAGCGCCCTGCAAACGGCACCGCAGTCGCAAAACGACGTTTCAGCGGCGTTTTGTATAGGGCGCAAGAATGAGCAAAGCGTTGCGCGGGAAAACGCTACGAATAGCACAGCCGCTACCCCCGTTTGTCACTCTGAGCGAGTGCGGGATAGAGCCGTCGCGGCTGTGCACAAGGAAACAACCCGCACGAGTCGAACTTCCGCGCATGGCGTGAGCCTAAGCGGAAGGCAAAAAATGCCAAGCATTTTTTGAGGGTATGGTACCCCATTTGCACTACCGTTTTTTCCGTTCCGTCAGTTACTATAAAACAGTTCTTGCGTTACAGAAGGGTACATCTAATTCCCAACCATATCCCTGCGGGAGGCAAGCCTCCCTTGGTTTTCTCCGCTCGGCTGCGCCTCGACTACGAAAACTTCGACTCCGCCGCGGGACAACCTTCGTTTTCCTATCCTTACACCCTTCTCCGCGGCTCCGCTCAGAATGACAGTCCTGAAGTGAGAAGGGTGAAAACGCTACGTATATCGACAACACAACCCTTTGTATTGTCACCCTGAGCGAGTGCGGGATAGAGCCGTCGCGGCTGTGCACAATGAAACAACCCGCACGAGTCGAACTTCCGCGCATGGCGTGAGCCTAAGCGGAAGGCAAAAAATGCTAAGCATTTTTTGAGGGTATGGCTACCCCTTTGCACTACCGCCAATCCCCATCCCCTTTATTCACTCTCCAAAAACTGTCCGCTCAAATCCGCCCATTCAGGGTTTGCCTTTTCCACCAAAGCGTTCTTTTTCGCTCTCGTCCAACGCTTCAACTGCTTTTCTCTTGCAATAGCGTTTAAAACGTCTTCAAAAACCTCGTAATAAACCAGCTTTTTGATCCCGAATTTTTTGGTAAATCCTTCTATCTCTCCCCCTTGATGCTCCGCTAATCGGCGGGGCAACCCATTCGTCATCCCCACGTACAGCATAGCATTTTGAGGCGAAGCAAGGATATACACGCAGTAACGTTTATCAAACATCCAGATTGGTGACGTACTTGGCGTTTGCCTCGATAAAGGCACGGCGGGGCTCCACCTTATCCCCCATAAGGACGGAGAACAAGGCGTCCGCCTTAATGGCGTCGTTGATGGTGATCCGCTTCAAGGTTCTGGTTTCGGGATTCATAGTGGTCTCCCAAAGCTGTTCCTTGTCCATCTCACCAAGACCTTTATAACGTTCCACACGGACGTTGCCTCCCAGCTCCTCCACGTACAGCTCCTTTTCCTCGTCGGAGAAGGCGTACCGTTCCGCTTTACCCCGGGAGATCTTGTACAGCGGGGGAACCGCCGCGTAGATATGGCCGTTCTCGACCAGCGGCTTCATATGGCGGAAGAAGAAGGTCAAAAGCAAGGTACGGATATGAGCGCCGTCCACGTCGGCATCCGCCATGATGATCACCTTGCCGTAACGCAATTTACTGATATCAAATTCCGTGCCGATGCCGCAGCCCAGCGCCTGGATCAGGGGGGTGATGGAATCGGAGGAATAAATGCGGTCAAGATGGGATTTTTCCACGTTCAAAATCTTACCGCGCAAGGGCAAAATGGCCTGGAACTGGCTTTCACGCCCGTCCTTTGCGGTACCGCCTGCGGAGTCACCCTCCACCAGGTACAGCTCGGTGTATTCCATCCGTCTCTCGTTACAGTCCGCCAGCTTATGGGGCAGGGAAGAGGATTCCAAAAGCCCCTTTCTGCGGGTGAGCTCTCTGGCTCTCTTTGCGGCCTCTCTGCCACGGGCTGCGGCCACCGCTTTTTCGATGATGATCCGCCCTGCCTGGGGATTTTCCTCCAGGTAGGTATACAATTTATCCGCCACGATGCCGGAAACCAGGGTACGGATCTCCGAGTTACCCAGCTTCGCCTTGGTCTGGGATTCAAACTGGGCGTCCTCCAGCTTCACGGACACGATGGCGATGAGACCCTCCAGCACGTCCTCGGCGGTGAGTCGTTCGTCGTCCTTCAAAAGCTTGAACTTCTTGCCGTATTCGTTCAGCACCTTGGCCAGGGACATTCTGAAGCCCTGCTCGTGGGTACCGCCGTCCACGGTATGCATATTGTTGGCGAAGGAAATGACGATGTTGGAATAGGTATCGTTGTACTGCAACGCCACCTCTGCCAAAGAGCCGTCCTTTTCCCCCACCATATAGATCACGTCGTCGTGGAGCACGCTGCAACCCTTCTGCTCGTTCAGGTATTCCACAAAAGAACGGATACCGCCCTCAAAGCAGAAGATCTCCTCGGTAGGCTCCTCCCCACGCTCGTCCCGCAGGCAGATATTCACACCTGCATTCAGGAACGCCTGCTCACGCAAACGGGTGCGCACCACGTCGCAATCGAATTCCACCGTCTCAAAGATCTCCGGGTCGGGCCAGAAGCGCACGGTTAGACCGTGATCCTCCGTATCTCCCAGCTCACGGAAGGCTTCCGCCGTCTTGCCCTGTTCAAAAGCAATGGCGTACGCTTTCCCGTCACGGCAGTTCACCAGCTCCACACGCTTGGAGAGAGCGTTCACCACGGAAGCGCCCACGCCGTGAAGACCGCCTGCGATACGGTAACCGCCGCCGCCGAACTTACCGCCGGCGTGCAAAACGGTATAAATGACCTCCAAAGTAGGCTTCCCCAGCTTGGGATGCATACCCGAGGGCACACCGCGTCCGTCGTCCTTCACCGTCACGGAGCCGTCTCCGTTCAGGATCACCGTGATCTGCTTGCAGTAGCCTGCCAAAGCCTCGTCGATGGAGTTATCCACGATCTCATAGATCAAATGGTGAAGACCCTTGGAAGAAGTGGTACCGATGTACATACCCGGTCTCTTCCGAACCGCCTCCAGACCCTCCAGGACCTGAATTTGGCTGTCGTCATAAGCAGGAGCGGCAGAAGCCTCTCCCTGCAAGCCTTGTTCCAGTAATTCTTCCATAGTTTTCTCCGTTTCTTTCAATCAAGATCGTAACTGCGTTTTGCAATGGTCTCCGTGGAAAGCCCGCTGATATACACCCTGTCTCCGTATGCCTCCCGCACCAGCACGATGCTTTTGGGCAGGTCGGATGCCAGGCTCACCACCTGCATCTGTTTTTGGTTTTGCGCCAGGAATTCCCGTGTGCCCTCCTCCACGGTGGCAAGATCCATATCAAAGATCCCCACCACGTCCTCGGCAATCAAGGTCTCCCCGCCCTCCAGATGTAAAAAAGGCGTTTTCATAAAAACTGTCGTTTCTCCGTTTTTTTAAAAAAATCTCACAAGCCCAGATAAAGGCTGTTCAAGGAGTTTCCGTTCCGTTGCTTGTCAAACTCCAAAGAAAGGGGGTCGTCCTCCGGGATCAGCTCTCCCTTCAGTACCCTGCCGTACTGCCTGCGGATCTCTGCGTACGCATCCCTCCGCTTGAATTCCAGCTGCTTTCTCTTCTCCAGCTGACGCTCCGTCAGCCCCGGCTTGTACAAGGCTTCCTGCTCTTCACTCAGGTACTCGATGATCACAAGCTCCCCCACACGGGTGATTTTCGTCTTCATGGCTTTGCCGCTCCTTTGCGTTTTTTTTTGCTCGCAAACGAGTATACAGGAAAACCAACAATTTGTCATCCCGTTTTTTTCCACGGAAAATCCCGCAAAAATCCCACTTTTTTCCGAAAAGGGGGCGATTATATAAGGGGGACGTTAAGGGGCTTTGCCCCTTAGGATCCCCACTCAAGGGACCCGTCCCTTGAGAATCCCGTATTGTGAGGGAAAAAATAATAATAAAGCGTAAAAAACGCTACGTATAGCACACCCGCTACCCCTGTTCGTCACTCTGAGCGAGTGCGGGATAGAGCCGTCACGGCAGCGCACAATGAAACAACCCGCACGAGTCGAACTTCCGCGCATGGCGTGAGCCTAAGCGGAAGTCAAAAAATGCCAAGCATTTTTTGAGGGTATGGTTACACATTTGCTATACCGTCTTTTCCGTTCCGTCAGTTACTAAAAAAACAGTTCTTACGTTACAGAAGGGTACATCTAACTCCCTACCATATCCCTGCGGGGCGCTCCGCACCCCTTGGTTTTGCTCCGAACGGTGCTGACGCACCTTTCCTTCTCCGCAAAACTTCGACTCCGCCGCGGGACAGCCTTCGTTTTCCTATCCTTACCCCCTTCTCCGCGGCTCCGCTCAGAATGACAGTCCGAGGGTAAGGGTAGCAAAAACGCTACGTATATCGCAAACTTTATCCTTTTATTGTCACCCTGAGCAAGGCAGGAAGCACAGCACTTGCAACAGGAGCACACGGCAAAATCCCTGCCGCGTCGAACTCTTATGAGTGGCGTGAGCCCGAATAAGAGTCAAAAAATGCTCGCATTTTTTGAGGGTATGGCTACACATTTGCACTACCGCTCTTCCCGTTCCGTCAGTTACTAAAAAACAGTTCTTACGTTACAGAAAGGATACATCTAACTCCCTACCATATCCCTGCGGGGCGCTTCGCACCCCTTGGTTTTGCTCCGAACGGCACTAACGTGCCTTGCTTTCTCCGCAAAACTTCGACTCCGCCGCGGGATTACCTTCGTTTTCCTATCCTTACACCCTTTTCCGCGGCTCCGCTCAGAATGACAGTCCGAGGGTAAGGGTAGCAAAAACGCTACGTATAGCACAACCGCCGCCCTGCAAACGGCACTGCGGTCGCAAAACGACGCTTCAGCGGCGTTTTGTATAGGGCGCAATAAACGCAACGTTTACGGCTGCCGTTACCGCGCCCGATGGTCACCCTGAGCAAGGCGTTGTGCGGGAAAACGCTACGTATAGCAAGAACTTTATCCTTTTTATTGTCACTCTGAGCGAGTGCGGGATAAAGCCGTCGCGGCTGTGCACAATGAAACAACCCGCACGAGTCGAACTCTTATGAGCGGCGTGAGCCCGAATAAGAGTCAAAAAATGCCGAGCATTTTTTGAGGGTATGGCTACCCCTTCGCACTACCGCTCTTCCCGTTCCGTCGGTTACTTCCTCACACGTTCTTCGCCAGACCCTTTTCCACAAAGATCCTGTTACTGCCGAAATATCCTTCAAACAGCTCCGTTTCGCAACCGGTGAGCACCACCTGTTTTCCGGTGATCTTATCCAGGATATACTCCCGTCTGCCCATATCCAATTCCGAAAGGATATCGTCCAGCAGAAACACCGGGTATTCTCCCGTCAGCCGCTTGGAGAGCTCCCCCTCCGCCAGCTTCAAGGAAAGCACCGAGGACCGTTGCTGTCCCTGGGAGCCGAACATCTTACAGTTCAGCCCATTCAGGTACAGGTCAAAATCATCTCTTTGAGGACCGCACACCGAAAAACCCCGGCGGATCTCCTCTTCCATCTTCTGCCCGAACAGCACTCTGTACCGTTCCTTCAGCACCTCTGCGGTATCCTCTTCCTTGGGTACCGCCTGGCTTTTGTATTTCAGCTTCAAGTCTTCCAGCCCCGAGGACATTTCTTTTTGAAATTCCTTTGCCGCAGACTCCAGATTTGCCAGATATTTCATGCGGTTCAACGTGATGGTCCCGCTGAGGGTGGCCATCCGCTCGTGATAGACCTCCAAAAGACCCCGATCCGGGTCCTCTCCCCGCAGAACCGCATTTTTCTGCATCAGCAGTCTGCCGTACTCGTTCAGCGACGCGGCATACCTGGGAAAGGACTGGCAGATGGCCAGGTCCAAAAACCTTCTTCTGTTTTCCGAAACGCCCTTCACCAGGTCCAGGTGGTCCGGGGTGAAGATCACGGCGCGGAACAGCCCCAAATACTCGGAAAGCCGCTGTACCTTCACACCGCCCACGGAAAGCTCTCGCTTTTTCCCTTTTTCCAAAGTCAGCGCCATCCGCTTTTCCAATCCATGGGCGGAAAACAACAGCTCCGCCTTGGCACGGGTCTCACCCAGACGGATGAGCTCCCGCTCTTTTCCCCCGCGGAAGGACTTCCCCGAGGCAAAATAGAACAGCGCTTCCAGCAGATTGGTCTTTCCCGAGGCGTTCTCCCCGTAGATCACGTTCACTCCCGGGGCAAAAGACAAGGTCTCCTCTGCGGCGTTTTTGAAATTGTATAAATACAGCTTCTCAATCTTCATAACGTAATTGTATTTAAGGGGCTCTGCCCCTTAAGATCCCCGGAAGGGGGATGATCCCCCTTCACCCTGCACCTTGAAAGAAAAATATATTTTTTTCTTCATAATACAGGGTTCTTAGGGAGCGGGCTCCCTAAGCGGGGCGTGGGGCGGGCCCCACGTAAAAACGTATCCCTTAATCCTTCAGCTTCACGGGCAATACCAGATACAGGTAGGTGCCGGACTCGGAGGGGTTCTTGGGCTGAATGACCATAGACATAAAGGCGGTGGACAGGGAGATCTTCAGGGTATCGTCCTTGCAAGCCCGAAGCGCATCCAGCAGGTATCTGTTGTTGAACCCGATCTCCAGGTCGTCTCCGTCCTTCTCGATCCGCAGATGATCGTTCACCTTGCCGTACTGGGTGGAGCAGGTGACGTGGAGGATATCTCCCTCAAAGCGGCAGCGCAGGGGGGTCTTCAACTTCTCGTCCACCAAAAGGGAAGCACGGGAAACGGACTCCTCAAAGGCTCTTCTGTCCAAGGTCACGAAGATCTTACTCTGGGAAGGGATGGCACGCTTGTAATCCAGGAACTCGCCCTCCAACAGGCGGGAGAACAACACGATATCGTCCAATTTGAAGATGACGTACTTGGCGGTGAACTCCACGCGGAGCATATCGTCGCTGTCTCTTAACAGCCTGGAAAGCTCCAAGAGCGATTTTCCGGGTACCACAAAGGAGAAGTCGTTCTCGTTATCAAAAATGCATTCCTTCTCCTCACGGAGCGCCAGACGGTAGTTATCCAGGGCCACGGCGGTGATAGAACGGTTCTCGATATGGAAAAACTCGCCCGTCAGGATAGGACGTGCGTCCACCTGGGACACCGCAAAGCAGGTAGAGGCGATGATCTCCTTCATCAGGCTCTGACTGATACAGAAGGCGTTGTCGCCCCCCAGGGTGGGCATATTGGGGAACGCCTCTGCGGTCAGACCGTGGACGGTGAAGTCACTCATGCCACCGGTGATCCGCACCATGTTCTTGTCGTCCGCCTCGAAGCTGATGTCGCAATCGGGGAAGTTCTTCACGATGGCGGCAACCTTCTGTGCGTTCAGGATCACGGCACCCTCTTCCTTGGGGATGACCACACCTCTGGTGCGTACACCCTTTTCCAGGTCGTAGCCGCACACCGTCAGTACGTTGTCCTCCAAACGGAACAGCAGACCCTCCAGTGCGGGAAGGGTGCTCTTGGAGGAGGTGGCGGAAAGGGCAGGCTGGATCAGGTTCAAAAGAGTCTTTTTGTCGGATAAGAATTTGATTGCCATAACGTGTCGTCCTTTCGGAAACAAGAATTTTTTGAAAAAAAGAAGGTCACGGTCTTAACCGACCGCTCTGAAAAGGCTTACGCGCGTGCGCGTACCCTGCCACCTACCCATTCCTTTAAGGTACATGAATGTAGTAGTAGTAGTAGAGGGAGATGTTTTTGGTGGAAAAGTCCCGAAAACCCCCGTGGCGGCTTGATCTTGCCTGTGGATAACTCCTTTTGCGGGCGGTGGAAAAGCCCATGGGTTGTCCACAAAACTCCACAAACTATCCACATTTTTCGACGGGGGGTACGCTTAAGAACCTTTCTTGAAAGAAAGGTTCTTAAGAATCTCCAAAGAACTTTTCCTGCCGAAAACTGACGTTTTCGGGAGAATTTTTTATTTTTTTCTTCATAATACAGGGTTCTTAGGGAGCGGGCTCCCTAAGCGGGAGTTTAAGAGGGCAGAGCCCTCTTCGTACCTATTTACCCCTGCGTAATCTCTTCGATGGTGTGAGCGATCTCACGGGCGAAGATGGGATCGGTGACCACCTTTTGCTCCATGACGTTGATGGAGTTGATGATGGTGGTGTGATCCTTCCGTTTAAACAGCTCGGCGATCTGCTTCTGGGAGTAGTTGGTGGTCTTCCGCACCATATAGACGGCGAAATGTCTTGCGTTTGCGATGTTGGCGGTGCGTTTGTTCCCCAGGATGTCCTCGATGGAGACCATATATTTCTTTGCGGAATACTCCAGCACCTTTTCGAACATACTGTCCTCGGTGGCCTTGGTCTTCAAGAACTCGCTCAAAACCAGCTCGGCGATCTTCACGGTGCATTTATCACCGGTTAAGAAGCAATGTGCACGGAGCTTTTTGATGGCCCCTTCGATCTGACGGATGTTTCGGGTGATGTTTTCCGCCAGGTAGGTGAGCACGGAAAAATCTAAGTCGAAGCCGAAATCCAGTGCTTTCCTGCGGAAGATAGCGGTACGCAGCTCCAGATCCGGGGGTTGGATGTCCGCCACCAGGCCCATAGAGAACCTGCCGCGGAGACGGTCTTCTAAGTTGTCGATCCGTTCCGGCGCCACGTCGGAGGCGATGATCAGCTGCTTGTTCTGACGGAACAGCGTCTCAAAGGTGTGGAAGAACTCCTCCTGCACCGCGATCTTACCGGAAATGAACTGAATATCGTCCACCAACAGCACGTCCACACTGCGGTACTTATCACGGAGTGCGGCGGGGTTGTGCTGGGCAAGGGACTCGATCATGTCGATGGTGAACTCCTCGCCTGTGACGTAGAGAATGGAATACTCCGGATGATCCTCACGGAGCTTGGCCATAATGGCGTATAACAGGTGGGTCTTTCCCAAGCCGGAGGGGCCGTAAAGATACAGCGGGTTGTTCAGATGGAAGGGATTCTTCGCCACCGCCATGGAGGCAGTCTGTGCCAGCTGGTTGGATTTGCCCACGATGAAGGTCTCAAAGGTGTAATCCGGGTTGAAGCGGGTGTGGTAAGCGTTCTTCTGCTTTTCCGGCTCCGGAGGGGGGGCTTCTTTTTCCTTCACGTCCTCGGGGGAGATGAACTTAACGTCCACCGCCACGCCCAGTACGGAAGCGAAGGTCTGTGCCAGAACGGCGCTGTAATTGGCCTCCACAAACAGCTTACGGGAAGCGGGGAAGGACAGGATCACTTCCGAGCCGGAGATCTCAATAATCTCCATTTTATCAAACCAAAGGGTGATGATGGTGGAGGCGTACTGCTTCTTCAGCTCCTCCAAAATAATGTTTTTCAGCTCAGCAAACTGGTCCATAAACACGCTCCTTTCCGCACCCGAAAAAATAGGGACACTCAGATGTAATATTATATAATATTTTAGTAAGAAAATCAAGAGATACGGGGAATTTTCTTGCTAAAAACAAAGGATTTTTTCAGGGGAAAAGCGGTAGTGCAAATGTGTAACCATACCCTCAAAAAATGCTAAGCATTTTTTGCCTCTTATTCGGGCTCACGCCGCTCATAAGAGTTCGACGCGGCAGGGATTTTGCCGTGTGCTCCTATGGAAACTACTGTGCTCCCTGCCTTGCTCAGAGTGACAATACAAGGGGTAGCGGTTGTGCTATACGTAGCGTTTTTGCCGTTCTTTTCCTTGGACTGTCATTCTGAGCGGAGCCGCGGAGAAGGGGGCAAGGATAGGAAAGAAAAGGCTGTCCCGCGGCGGAGTCGAAGTTTTGCGGAGAAAGCAAGGTGCGTCAGCACCGTTCGGAGCAAAACCAAGGGGTGCGGAGCGCCCCGCAGGGATATGGTAGGGAATTAGATGTACCCTTTCTGTAACGTAAGAACTGTTTTAAGTAACTGACGGAACGAAAAAAGCGGTAGTGCAAATGTGTAACCATACCCTCAAAAAATGCTAAGCATTTTTTGACTCTTATTCGGGCTCACGCCGCTCATAAGAGTTCGACTCGTGCGGGTTGTTTCATTGTGCACAGCCGCGACGGCTCTATCCCGCACTCGCTCAGGGTGACAATACAAGGGGTTGTGTTGTCGACATACGTAGCGTTTTTCCCATTCCTTCCTTTAGGATGACAGTGCCCTTGCGGTTGTGCTATACGCAGCGTTTTTTTGCGACTGTGATTGTAAGGTACCGCTCGTGCTCTCCGTCTCTTCCTCTCAACCGCAACATTCATCAAAAAACTCCCAAAAACGATAGTTTTTGGCAATGGGTTTTCTTTTTTTGCTCTACTTTTTTTCTTTCCAAAAAGAAAAAAAGTAGAAATACCAAAGAAAAAAAAGTAGAAACCTCCCGTCTGTTCCCATTGACTTTTTTTTTAATCAATGCTATACTGACTACGATTGACAAGACAGAAAGGATTCTTATGGTATGACCAGACGGGAATCGAGAGAAAAAGCAGTTTGTTACTTATACGAATACGCCTGCCAGCCGGAGCTGAGCGCAGACACCATCGTCCAGACGGCGGTGGAAGAGCGCGGGGAGACCACCAGCGGCTTTGCGAGAATGCTGTTTGAGACGGTGATCGACAACCTGGAAGAGGTTGACGCACGGATCTCCGACGCCTCCGACAACTGGAGCTTCAAGCGGATCAACAAGGTGAGCCTTGCCATTCTGCGCCTTGCCACGGCGGAGCTTTGCTGTCTGCCCGAGCCCACCCCCGACGAGATTGCGGTGAACGAGGCCTTGGAGCTGGCAAGACTGCTGGACAGCGAGAAGGCCGTTCCCTTTATCAACGGCGTGCTGGCAAAGGTGATCCAGATCAGAGGGTAATATTCGTTTGAGGTTTTTATGGAACAGGCAGTAAGAGCGGTCACGGTTGAACAACTGAATACCTATATCCGCGACTACCTGTCCGGCGCTCCCTACCTCTCCCACGTGACGGTGAAGGGGGAGCTTTCCAACGTGCGGGTGTACGGCTCCAGCGGGCATATCTACTTCACCCTGAAGGACGAAAAATCCACCATCCCCGCCACCATGTTCGGCGGCATCGGCAAGCTGAATTTCCAGCCCGAGGCAGGGATGAAGGTGGTGTGCACCGGCAGAGTCTCCGTGTTCGTGCGGGACGGTCAGTACCGTCTTTACGCCGATTCCATGGAGCCGGACGGCATCGGCGCTTTGGCCATCGCCTTTGAGCAATTGAAGCGCAAGCTGGACGCAGAGGGGCTTTTCTCCCCTATGCACAAGAAGAAAATACCCAAGATCCCCTTCCGTGTGGGGATCATTACCGCCGCCGGCGGTGCGGCTCTGCGGGATATGATCAACGTCACCCGCCGCCGTTTCCCTGCGGCAAAGCTGCTCATCGCCCCTGCCACGGTCCAGGGACCCAACGCCCCTCCCGAGCTCATCCGTGCCTTGCACCTGCTGGATGACAATAACCTCTGCGACGTGATCATCATCGGTAGAGGGGGCGGCTCCATGGAGGACCTGTGGTGCTTCAACGACGAGGGATTGGCAAGGGAGATCTACGCCTGTAAGACCCCCATCATCTCCGCCGTGGGGCATGAGATCGACTTCACCATTTCCGACTTCGTGGCGGACCTCCGTGCTCCCACCCCTTCTGCGGCGGCGGAGCTGGCGGTGCCCGACATGGTGGAATTGGGGCGGAAGTTCGGAAACGTACAGGAAAAAATGAAGAATTCCCTGCAGAACAGAGTCAGCGTCATGTCTCAGCGTCTGCAGTTCTTGGCCGCCCGCCCGGTGCTGGCCTCTCCCCAGGCGTATTTTGACGACAGAAAACAACAGATCCTGTCCCTGGAGGAGCGTTTGGCAAGGGCTTTGGTGGTATCGGAGGAGCGGAAGAAGCAAAAGCTGCAGTTGCAAGCGGAAAAGCTTTCTTCCCTCAACCCCCTGGCCATTTTGGAGCGAGGCTTCTCCGTGGCCTTGAAGGAGGACGGCAGCATCCTCCGTACCCCCGCAGACGTTCAGGCGGGGGAGGTCTTCACCCTGCGGATGAGCAAGGGAGAGATGAAAGCTGTCAAAACAGAGGAGATCTAAGTATATATGGCAAAAATCATCCGTGCAATGACACAGGACGGCTCCGCCAGAGCCTTTATCATCCAGGGGCGGGACATCGTCAACCGCGCTATTGAAATTCACCACACCGCTCCCACCGCCACCGCGGCCTTGGGGCGTGTGCTTTTGGCTACCTCTCTTATGGGAAGCATGATGGGGGAAAAGGAAGACGCCTTGACCCTGCGCTTCCAGGGTGACGGGGAAGGGGGCACCGTGCTGGCCTCCTCCGATTACAGCGGAAACGTCCGTGGGCTGATCGGCAACCCGGATTGCGATTTGCCTTTGCGGGAGAGCGACGGCAAGCTGGACGTGGGCAAGTGCATCGGCAACGGGTATCTCACCGTGATCCGTGACGCCGGCGGCAAGGAGCCCTGGCAGGGGACCTGTGAGATCCAGAACGGCGAGGTGGCCCAGGACATCGCTTACTATTACGCCTTTTCCGAGCAGGTGCCCACCCTTTGCGCTTTGGGCGTATTGGTGGACGTGGACTATTCCTGCAAGGAGGCGGGGGGCATCATTATTCAGCTGTTGCCCTTTGCCGACGAGGCCGTGGCGGAAAAATTGGAGGAAAACGCAAAGAAAATGCCTCCCATCACCACCGCCTTGCAGGCGGCTTCTTTGGAAGACATTCTTGCGGGGTACCTGGACGGCATTCCCTTTGATATTTTCGACGAGTTCGACTGTGAGTACCGCTGTGACTGCTCCAGAGACCGCACCGACCGTGCGCTGATCTCCCTGGGCAAGAAGCAGCTCCGGGAGCTCATCGACGACCCGGAGGAGACCATGGAGATGACCTGCCGGTTCTGCGATAATATTTACAAGTACTCCAAGGATGATTTAAAGGCGCTTTTGGAGAGTTTATAAGGATGAGTACGTAAAGGGGGACTTTTTGAAAAAGTCCCCCTTAAAACCCCGAAAAGCAGTGCCGAAAACTGTCGTTTTCGGGAGGGGGAGATGGGACAAAGTTCGTGCTATACGTAGCGTTTTTGCTACCCTTCCCCTCGGACTGTCATTCTGAGCGGAGCCGCGGAGAAGGGTGTAAGGATAGGAAAACGAAGGCAATCCCGCGGCGGAGTCGAAGTTTTCGTAGTCGAGGCGCAGCCGAGCGGAGAAAACCGAAGCCTGCGATAGCGGGCTGAGGGATATGGTAGGGAGTTAGATCAACCTTTCTGTAACGCAAGAACTGTTTATAGTAACTGACGGAACGGGAAAAAGCGGTAGTGCAAATGTGTAGCCATACCCTCAAAAAATGCTTGGCATTTTTTGACTCTTATTCGGGCTCACGCCGCTCATAAGAGTTCGACTCGTGCGGGTTGTTGCATTGTTGCACAGCCGCGACGGCTCTATCCCGCACTCGCTCAGAGTGACAAACAGGGGTTGTGTTGCCGACATGCGTAGCGTTTTTTCCATTCCTTCCTTTAGAATGACAGTGGCCTTGCGGTTGTGCTATACGTAGCGTTTTTGCCGTTCTTTCCTTCGGACTGTCATTCTGAGCGGAGCCGCGGGGAAGGGGGTAAGGATAGGAAAGAAAAGGCTCTCCTGCGGCGGAGTCGAAGTTTTGCGGAGAAAGCAAGGCACGTTAGTGCCGTTCGGAGCAAAACCAAGGGGTGCTTTGCGCCCCGCAGGGATATGGTTGGGAGTTAGATGTACCCTTTTGTAACGTTAGAACTGTTTATAGTAACTGACGGAACGGAAAAAGCGGTATAGCAAATATGTAACCATACCCTCAAAAAATGCTTGGCATTTTTTGCCTTCCGCTTAGGCTCACGCCATGCGCGGAAGTTCGACTCGTGCGGGTTGTTTCATTGTGCACAGCCGCGACGGCTCTATCCCGCACTCGCTCAGAGTGACAAACAGGCGCTGTGTTGTCCATATGCGTAGCGTTTTCCCGCACAACGCTTTGCTCAGAGGTGACAATCCGGGCTTTTCCGTAACGAAAAAGACCCCTTGCGAGGTCTTTTTTTGATTTACGAAACTTCCACGCTTTGCGCCCAGAGGAAGATCAGGTCTTCGTATTTGGCAATATCTTTTTTTAAGCAAAGGAATTGAACGATGTAAAAGGCATCCGTTCCTTTGTAGGAGAAGGAATAGGAATAGGTGTCTTGTTTTTCCGAGATATAATACCACAAGCCGTCCTTTTCCATAGGCTTCAAATCGGTATACCCGTTGTTTTCGATCACGCCTTCCACGTAAGACTGCAAGGATTTTTCTGCCAGACCTTCCTCCAAAGAAAACTCTTCCTTCAAGACCACTACGCCGCAGAAGGGGGCGGAATAATAAGCGTCAAAGCCCAATTCGCTTTCTTTTTCCTTGAAGCTGTCGGTCAAAGTCAAGGTGATCCCGTCGCTTGAAAAGGTTTTGGTCTCCCCGATGGAATCATTATCAGGAAGGATCATGATGGAGGAAAAGCATCCGCTGAGAAGAGCGCAAAGTGCAAGAAGAGAAACGGACAGTAAGATTCTTTTTTTCATTTTGTACTCCTTTCAAATCATGTCCAACCACAGTTTACCATAAAAAGGGAGAAAATGCAAGAGGGTATTTAGCCGGGGAGGAAGTTCCTTAATCACGCCAAAGGCGTGTATATCATCCGCAACTTGTTGCGGTATATCATCAACACGAAGTGTTGTATATCATCAAGCCGCAGGAAAATGCACGCTGGCGCGTGATGAGATACAAGGGCGGTGAGCCGCCCTTGATGTTATCCACGACTGCGTCGTGATGATATACCAAGCCTGCGGCTTGGATAAACAAAAAAGGAACTTTTGGTAGACAAAAGTTCCTTTTTTGTTTGGTGGAGCATAGGGGACTTGAACCCCTGACCCCAACACTGCCAGTGTTGTGCGCTCCCAACTGCGCTAATGCCCCGTGCGAGGTGTAGTATACCACACCTTGTGGTTGTTTGTCAAGAGAAAAATACAGAGATTTCAGCGATATTTTTCCGCCATATACTCAATGGCCATGCGGTAGCTGTCAAATCCGTGCCCCTGGAAGGTCTTGACACAGCAGGGGGTGATGAAATTCACCTTGCGGTAATCCTCTCGGGATTGGGTGTCCGTGAGATGCACCTCCGCGGTGGGAATGGCCACGGCCAAAAGAGCGTCGTGGATGGCGACGCTGGTATGGGTATAGGCTGCGGGGTTGAACACGATGGCGTCAAACACGCCCAAAGCCCCCTGGATCTTATCTACCAGGGCACCCTCATGGTTGGACTGGTAGCACTCGTATTCCACGCCCAGGCCCTCACAGACCTCCCCAAGGAAGGATAACAGGGCTTTGTAGTTCTGCTTGCCGTAAATTTCCGGCTCACGGATGCCCAGCATGTTGATGTTGGGCCCGTTCAGGATCAAAATTTTCATTTTTTACCCTCTGGGAAGGACGATCTTCCGCTTTTCCTTCTCGGATGCCTGACGGTACAGGGAGATCTTCCGCCCGATGGTCTGCACCGCCTCGCAGGACAGGGCGGCACACAAAGCGTCGGAAACCTCTCTCGCCGTCATGGGGCAGGCCTCCAGAACGGTAAGCTTGATGATCTCATGGGCTTCCAGAGAATCGGAAAGGGTCTTCACCAAATTGTCGGTGATGCCGTTCTTGCCCACCTGCATAATGGGGGTGAGTTGTGCGGCAATGGAGCGGAGATACGCCCGCTGTTTGGTTGTGATCATGTAGAATTCCTTTCAGTGCTGCGCAATGAAGTTGCGCTATGCGCAAATGAAGTGGCTTCGCCAATGAAGTTGTGCTTCGCACAAACGAAGTTGCACGCAAAGCGTGCAAATGTTCAGTTGTAAAGTGATGGAAAATTTCCGTTCTGCAAACAACTTAACAGTTGCGACCTTTGGTCGCAACTTCATTGTCCCGCAGGGACACTTCATTTGCCGCAGGCAACTTCATTTCGGCTCCGCCGAACTTCATTGACGTTTTACGTCACTTCAGCTCTCCCGCGATGGCGAAGAGGTAGTTTTCGGAGCCTTCAAAGGCGATAGAGAACTTCCGCAGGGGGATGCTGCCCACCTTGGGAAGGAGCTTGTCCCCTTCGATAACGGAGAAGGAGGGGAAGTCTGCAACACCTTTGCCGGTGCATTTTACGTAGGCTTCCTTACGGGTCCAGATCTTCATAAAGCGGTCCTTTTCGTCCACCACGGTGCTCCCCGCACGGACGTACTCCGATTCCTCTCCGGAGAAGAATCTGTCCGCCAGCATGGCGTAGTCCGTCTTGCCCTCTGCGTAGCGGGGGAGATACTCCCCGTCGATGCCCACGGGAGAGTCGGAAAGGGCCACGATCATCTTTTCCCCGGTGGTGGTGACGGAAATGTACTTCTTCACGCCGGTGATGGAGGGCTTGCCCGTCTCACCGTAGTTCACCATGACCTCGT
The DNA here is from genome assembly GCA_015063885.1 of Oscillospiraceae bacterium. GTDB lineage: Bacteria > Bacillota > Clostridia > Oscillospirales > CAG-382 > Coliplasma. Next base: position 140,186 of record SVTH01000005.1, read on the forward strand.
CGTTGCCGAAATATTTCCGCACGGCCTCCAGAACGGCGGCGTGGCGGGCCTCTTTATCGGGGTTATTTGCCAGAACGATACATTTCAGTGCCATATCAGTTTTCCTCGGTTTCTTGGGTTTCTTGTTTTTTGCCAAAGGCGTCCTTGCACTTGGCGATCATTTCGGGGGCACGGTCCATCAAGGCGTTGGCGCCGTCCAAAAGCTTTTCCACGGGATTCTGCTTGGGGGTATAGGAATCGGGGTTCTTCAGATCCAACAGCGTCACGTTTCCTTCCGCACCGATGACCAAAAAGCCCATGGGCACCACGGAAACTCCCGCACCGCTTCCTCCTGCAAAAAGAGGTCTGTCGGTGGTCTTGGGGTTGCGGTCGGTACCGCCGGTGGCAAAGCCCACGCTTACCTTGGAGAAGGGCACCACCGTCACGCCGTTGGGCAGGGTCACAGGCTCGCCGATCACCGTGTTTACGTCTGCCACGGAATTGATATTCTTGAGGGCGTCCTCAATGAGCTGTTTCATGGGAGTATCCATTATTTAATCTCCTTTTCAGAGTCTTTTTCTTCTTTTTCAAGTTTTTTGAAGTGCTTGTAGGCCTTCAGAAGCTCCAAAGCCTCCATCAAGGGCTTGGCGGCAAACAGAGCCATCCAAACCAAACGCCAGATACGGATGGACACACGGATCTCCGCATCCACCTCCGGCTTGTCCGCCAGGAAGTCGCATTCCACGGCGATGTACACCTTCTTCGGGTTGGTTCTGGGCAGGGCTTCCGCCGCCGTCTGCACCATTCCCGCCGCGGCGCAAAGGGAGCCGTATTCCAGGGCGGTCTTCGCCGCATCGTCGGAGGCGGCCAGCACCCGCAGGCGCAATTCCTCCAGCTTGATATGCCTTGCAAAGCGGGTCAGGATCCCCACCGCCAGATCCTTAAAGGCGGTGATGATCTCCGTTAAGGCGGGTTTTTCCGTATATTTCAGGGGTTTTTCCTTCTTTTTCGCTGCTTTCCCGGGCTTTGTTCCCGTTTTCTTCTTCTTTTTCTTTTTGGTGTAGGCATCCGCCTCTTCCCGGGACATCTGCATAGACTCCGAAAGGTTCAGCGTCACGGGCCCGATGCCCACCTTCAGCAGAAGATCCTCACAGTACCCTGCCTGCAAGGACAGCTTGAGACTGCAAAGCAACGCCAAAAGCAACAGGACAAGCCCCAAAAGGAAAAGGAGGATCCCGCCGATGATCTCTAAAACGATCATGCTTCTGCCACTTCTTCGGTAGGAGCTTCCTCGGGCGCTTCCTCCGGAAGGGAGAGCTGCTCCGGCACGGGAGAGGCTTCCGGCAGGTCACGGATGGACTCCAGCCCGAAGCAACGCAAGAACGCTTCCGTGGTGCCGAAGAGCACGGGTCTGCCGGGGGCGTCCAAAAAGCCCCGCTCTGCGATCAACCCCTTGTCACACAGGGAGCTGACGATTGAGGAGCTGTCGATCCCTCGCACCATTTCGATAAAGGAACGGGTGACGGGCTGGTGGTAGGCCACGATGGCCAGCACCTCCAACGCCGCCTTGGACAGGGGAGGAGCTTTCCGAAGCTCCAGAGCCTTCTTCACCGTCTCCGCCACGAAGGGCTTGGTGCAAAGCTGGTAAGCGGATTCCACCTTGATGAGGGAGATCCCCCGATGGGCGTCCTCCAGAACCGATTGCAAAGCGTTTGCCGCCTCCTCTAATTCTTCGGGAGAAAGGGCAAGCAGCTCCTGCAAGCGCTGGAACTCCACGGGACCGCCGCAGGCGAACAGCACCGCCTCAAGGGATGCGATTGTTTCGTTGGGAATGGACATAGGGTTTTCTCCTAAGGATAGGTTATACCGATGGTATAAATGAAGTGTTTTCTGCGAAAACAATGAAGTGCTACGCAATGAAGTTGTGCTTCGCACAAATGAAGTTGCACGCAAAGCGTGCAAATGTTCAGTTGTAAAGTGATGGAAAATTTCCGTTCTGCAAACAACTTAACATTTGCGACCTTTGGTCGCAACTTCATTGTCCCGCAGGGACACTTCATTTGCCGCAGGCAACTTCATTGGCGAAGCCACTTCATTCATTTACAAGGCTCAGCCACAGGGTGTCTTCGTCCTGTCTTGCCACGTCTACGTAGCCGAAGCGGACGGCTTCCAGTACCGCAAGGAAGATGGCAACCACCTCGCCACGGGAATGGACGTGGGTAAACAGGGAATCGAAGGTGATCTTCTCAAATCTGCGCAGGGTGTCCGTGAGCAGATCCATTTTTTCCTCCACGGTGTAGAACCGTTCCTCCTGCAGGGTCTTGAACAGCTTGACCTCCTGCTTCTGGGCACGCTCCGTCTCCAAACGGAGGGTGATCCGCTCGAAGGCCTCCTGCAGCAGGGAAACGGCGTGCTCTCTGTGGTAGGTGGGGTCGGTCTGCTCCTCTGCGGGCTTGGTAAAGCGGTCGTAGTAGACCTCCGACTGCTTTTTCAGAAATTCCGCCGTCTGCTTGGCTCTTTGGTGCTCCAGCAGGGCGTCTACCAGTACCTTACGGGGGTCCTCGCCGTCCTCGGGACGGGGCAGGAGCATCTTGCTCTTGATGAGCATCAGCTCCGCCGCCATGACGATGAATTCTCCCGCTACCTCCATGTCCAGTTTCTGCATGGAGTCCAGGTACTCGTTGTACTGGTCGCAAATTTCGGCAATGGGAATGTCGAAAATGTCGATCTTGTGCTTGGAGATCAACGCCAGAAGCAGGTCCAGAGGACCTTCGTACTGTTCAATTTTCAGATTGACTTCCGCCATGGGCGTTTTTCTCCTTGAAAATGGTTAAACGAAACTAAAGATAAGCTCTCCCAGGGAAGTGAACAGGAAGAACAGCCCCTCGCGAAGCAGATCGAAGGGGAGCCAGATCAGGCTGTACAGCATGCTTGCCAAAGCGGAATAACGGGACACCACGGAAAGCAGCATCAGCCCCAGGAAGATATAGCGGGTGTAGTAACGGATCTGCAGGTATTTTGCCGCGGCGTTGTTGGAAAGGAAGGCCACCAGCACGTTGGAGCCATCCAACGGGGGGATGGGGATCAGGTTGAACAGGGCGAGGCCCACGTTCAGATAAGCAAACAGCTCCAGGGCGTATGCCACCACCGTCAAGGGTGTGATGCCGTCCCCCATCATCTCAAAATACAGCTGATGGAACCAATCCCCCTCAATAGGAGGAGCGATTTGGTTGAAGGCCCCTACGGCGATGCCGCACAAAAGAGCAAGGCTCAGATTGATGGCAGGGCCCGCAAAGGCGGTGAGGGCAAGCCCCTTCTTGGGGTTCCGCATCAGGCGGATATTGATGGGCACCGGCTTTGCCCAGCCGTAGCCCACCAAAAGCATCATCAGAAACCCCACGGGATCCATGTGTGCCACGGGGTTCAGGGTCACTCTGCCCTGCATCCCCGCAGTGGGATCCCCCATTTTGCCCGCTATAAAGCCGTGGGCAAATTCATGGACGGTCAGCGCCATGACCACGCAGAACAAATGGATCACCAAAAGCCCCACCAAAAGATTCATGGGCAGGTCCATGGAAAGTAAACTGACGATCATAAAGAGCTCCTTTCGGGAGGGAAAACAGCAAAGAGGGGAATTACTTGACCTTGATCATGCTCTTTTCCCAGATGGCGGGTGCCTCGTAGCCCATCATGGTGACCACGGTGGCGGCTACGTTTGCCAGGCCGTACTTGCCTTCGATGCACTCGTATTTATCGGAATAGAAATTGTCGTAAATATAGCAGGGAACGGGGTTGAGGGTGTGGGAGGTCTTTGCCTTGGGAACGCCGTTCGCACCCAGCTTTGCGCCGCCGGTCTTCTTGTCGATCTCGTACATCTCGTCGGCGTTGCCGTGGTCTGCGGTGATGATGGCCACGCCCTTCACCTCGTCAACGGCCTTCAGAATTCTTGCCAGGCAGAGGTCAAGAGCCTCCATGGAGATCTTGGTAGCGGTAAAGGAGCCGGTGTGGCCCACCATGTCGCCGTTGGGGAAGTTCACGCGCAAAGCGCCGAACTCGCCGCTCTTCAGCTTCTCGATGAGCACGTCGGTGATCTCGGCGCACTTCATCCAGGGTCTCTGCTCAAAGGGAACCACGTCGGAGGGGATCTCGATATACTCCTCCAGCTCCTCGGAGAACTTGCCGGAACGGTTGCCGTTCCAGAAATAGGTCACGTGGCCGTACTTCTGGGTCTCGGAAAGAGCAAGCTGCTTCACGCCCTTGTTTACCAGGAACTCACCCATGGTGCCGGAGATCTCGGGGGGAGAAACCAGGTAGCGGGAGGGGATGTGAGCGTCGCCGTCGTATTCCAGCATGCCTGCGTACAGAACTGCGGGAACACGGACGCGGTCAAACTTATCAAAATCAGCGCCTGCTTCAAAGGCCTTGGAGATCTCGATGGAACGGTCCCCGCGGAAGTTGAAGAAGATCACGGAGTCGCCGTCGTTAACGGTGCCCACGGGCTTGCCGTCCTTTGCGATGACGAAGGGGGGCAGATCCTGGTCGATGGCGCCGGTCTCTGCACGGAGGGTGTCGATGGCTTCCTTTGCGGAACCAAACTGTCTGCCCTCGCCCAATACGTGGGTGTGCCAGCCCTTTTCCACCATTGCCCAGTTGGCCTCGTAGCGGTCCATGGTGATCTGCATTCTGCCGCCGCCGGAGGCGATGGCAACGTCGAAGGAATCGTCACGGAGATCAGCCAAATATTCCTCGAAGGGGAGAACGTACTCCAGAGCGGAGGTCTCGCCCACGTCTCTGCCGTCCAGCAGGATGTGGATACGGACGGTGGAAACACCCTCTGCCTTTGCCTGAGCAACCATTGCCTTCAGGTGGTCGATGTGGGAGTGCACGTTACCGTCGGAGAACAGACCCAGGAAGTGGAGGGTGGAGCCGTTGGCCTTCACGCCGCCGATGAGAGCCTGCCAGGAATCGGAGGTATAGATCTTGCCGCTTTCAATGGCGTTGGAAACCAGCTTGGCACCCTGTGCAAACACCTGGCCTGCACCCAAAGCGTTGTGGCCCACCTCGGAGTTGCCCATGTCGTCGTCGGAGGGGAGACCTACTGCGGTACCGTGTGCCTGGAGGAGGAAACGGGGATATTTCTCGTTCAGCATGTCCAGGGTGGGGGTGTCAGCGGCGTAAACCGCGTTGCCCGCAGTACGCTGGGTGTAGCCCACACCGTCCATGACGATGGTCAGAATAGGACGCTTTTCTGCGCCGAAAATAGAGTTGCTCATATACGTCTTCCTTTTAATAAAGTGATTTTCGCCCATGAAGGCATTTTTATACAGAGTCAGTATACCACATTTCTTTTGGTATTGCAATGTTTTTTGGAAAATTTTTTTGAAGGGGAAGGGGGCGATGCCGGGGAGGAGGAAAGGTGTGTGGAAGTAACTGACGGAAAGGAAAGAGCGGTAGTGCAAATGGGGTACCATACCCTCAAAAAATGCTTAGCATTTTTTGCCTTCCGCTTAGGCTCACGCCATGCGCGGAAGTTCGACTCGTGCGGGTTGTTTCCTTGTGCACAGCCGTAGCGGCTCTATCCCGCACTCGCTCAGAGTGACCATCGGGCGCTGTAACGGCATCTGCAAAGGCTACGTTTCTTGCGCCCTATACAAAACGCCGCTGAAGCGTCGTTTTGCGAACGCAGTGCCGTTTGTAGGGCAAAGTTCGTGCTATACGTAGCGTTTTTGCCGTTCTTTCCTTTGGACTGTCATTCTGAGCGGAGCCGCGGAGAAGGGCGTAAGGATAGGAAAGAAAAAGCAATCCCGCGGCGGAGTCGAAGTTTTGCGGAGAAAGCAAGGCACGTTAGTGCCGTTCGGAGCAAAACCAAGGGGTGCTTTGCGCCCCGCAGGGATATGGTAGGGAGTTAGATGTACCCTTCTGTAACGTAAGAACTGTTTTTTTAGTAACTGACGGAACGGAAAAGACGGTATAGCAAATGTGTAACCATACCCTCAAAAAATGCTTGGCATTTTTTGACTTCCGCTTAGGCTCACGCCATGCGCGGAAGTTCGACTCGTGCGGGTTGTTTCATTGTGCACAGCCGTAGCGGCTCTATCCCGCACTCGCTCAGAGTGACAAACGGGGGTGGCGTTGTCGATATGCGTAGCGTTTTCCCGCACAACGCCTCGCTCAGGGTGACCAAGTCGGCGATTGGGTGCGGACTTAAAGGTAGCGTCAGTACGCCGACGTTAAAAACGGCTTCGCCGTTTTTTCAACCGTGGTGCCGTTTGCAAGGCGCTGTGTTGTCGATATACGTAGCGTTTTCCCGCACAACGCCTTGCTCGTTCTTGCGCCCTATACAAAACGCCGCTGAAGCGTCGTTTTGCGACCGCGGTGCTTTCCGCAGCGTTTCTTCTTTCCAAACAAAAAACCGAAACGCAAACTGCGTTTCGGCAATGTTTTTCGGGGGGGATTGGGGGCGCTTTTTCAAAAAGCGGCCCCCAAACGTACCCCCAAACGTACCCCTTAACGTACTCTCTTACCCCTTTGCGCCCTTGGCACCGCCGAAGCCGCCGCCCATGGCGAAAACGTTGGTGTCGAAGGAGTAGGTCAGCTCGCTCTGCTTTCTGGCGCGCTTCACGGCCAGGGAGAGGAGCCGATCCAACAACACGGGGTATTTCACACCCGCAGGCTCCCACAGATAGAAGGCTAAGGAGCCGGGGATGGTGTTGATCTCGTTGAGATATACCTTGTCTTCCGCCATGTCCAGCATGAAGTCGATGCGTACCAAGCCCGAACAGCCCATGGCAAGGAAGGCCTTCACGGCAAGGTCTTTCACCTCGTCCGCTACGGCATCGGGGATCTCCGCGGGGATCTTCCGCTTCAGAGAAGCCATGCCGGAGGACTTACCGCCGCTCTTGTCGCCCTTTCCGCCGTCCATGTACTTGTCCTTGTAGGAGAGGATCTTATCCTGGGCAACCGGCTCTTCCAGAACGGAAGCCTCGGCGCCGTCCTCGTCGCCCACCACGGAGCAGTTGATCTCCTTCAGCTTCACCACGGCGCGTTCCAGCAGCACCACGTCGGCGAAGGTAAAGGCCAGATCCAAAGCGGTGACCAGCTCTTCTCTGTCGCCCACCTTGGAAATGCCCACGGAGGAGCCTAAGTTCACGGGCTTCACGATGAGGGGGTAGCCGATGGCGGCTTCCGCTTTTTGGGCGATCTCCTCCATGGGAACGGAGGAACGGAACCGCAAAGCGGGCAGAACGGGGATCCCTTCCGCCGCAAGGACGGATTTCATCACGTATTTGTCCATGCCCACGGCGGAGGACAGTACGTCACAGCCCACGTAGGGCAGACCCAACGTGCCCAGGAAGCCCTGGAGATTGCCGTCTTCCACGTTGGTGCCGTGAACGATGGGGAATGCCACGTCGGGGACGGCAACGGTGTTGTTGCCGAACTTCTTCCCCGGGGTGCGGACGATGGCGGTCCTGCCGTTTTGGGGGACGAAGGCCACCTTCACGCAGTCCCCAAGCAGGGCAGGGATGTCTCTGTAACGGTTGATCTCCCGCAAAGGGGCACCGGTGTAAAACTCCCCGGATTTGGTGATGTATACGGGAATGATATCGTATTTTTCGACGGGAATGCTGTTCATAGCCTGCAAAGCGGAGATCACGGAGATCTCGTGCTCCACGCTTTTTCCGCCGAAGAGTACGGCAACCTGGATTTTCATAAAAAACTCCTTTCGATGTGCACCGAAGGTGCGATGAAGTGCTGCGCAATGAAGTGGCTTCGCCAATGAAGTGCTACGCAATGAAGTTGTGCTTCGCACAAATGAAGTTGCGACCAAAGGTCGCAAATGTTAAGTTGTTTTGAGAACGATTTTTCCATCATTTAACAACTTAGCATTTGCACGCTCTGCGTGCAACTTCATTGTCCCGCAGGGACACTTCATTTGCCGCAGGCAACTTCATTTTGGCTCCGCCAAACTTCATTGACGCGATAGCGTCACTTCATTTCGGCTCTGCCGAACTTCATTGTTTCCGCAGGAAACACTTCATTTTCCGCAGGCAACTTCATTTTTAATAATTATCCGGCAGGTCGTTTTCCAACAGGACGACCTTCTTTTTCTCGCTGTAAAAGCTATTCACACGGGCAAGACCCTCCTGCAGGGAGCTGACCACGGCGATGCGCTCCTCGGGGAAGCCTTCCTCCAAAAGGCCTGCCTTGATGGGCTCCGCTTCACGAATACCCACCAGCACGCAAAGATCGCAGACCCTTGCGGCGTGTCTGCCGAAGGCTTTGTTTTCTTCTTCCCATGCACTGCCCAATTCCACCATGCCGGGGGTGACCAGGATCCTGCAGGCGTCAAAACGGGCAAGGGTGTCCAAGGCCGCCTTGCATCCCGCAGGGTTGGAATTGTAAGCGTCGTCGATATAGGTGATGGGGCCGGGACGGAGCTCCATTCTGTGGGGAACGCTCTTCAGCTTCCGCATGGCGGGGACCAAAGCGGAGGGATGGATGCCGAAGGCATGGCACACCGCCACGGCGCCGGTGACGTTCAACACGGAATGCTCTCCGATCAAGGGCATACGGTAGTTTTGACGGGTGCCGTCGGGGAACTCCACCGTAAAGGAGGTGCCGGAAAGGGTGAGCTCAATATCCACCGCGCGGTAATCACAGCCTTCGGAAAAGCCGTAGGTGAGATAGGGACGGGCGGGAGGATTCTCCCGAATGGCTTCGCAGTCCCAATTCACAAACAGCTTGCCGTCCGGGGGGAGGGCGTCCGCCAATTCATACTTGGTCTTGCGGATATTTTCATGGGTACGGAAGGACTCCAGGTGCTGGTTCCCCACCGCGGTGATGACGCCGTGCTTGGGGTGGACCAGGTCGCAAAGCTCCCTGATGTCTCCCACGTGGCGGGCACCCATCTCGCACACGAAGATCTCGTGGGTGGAGCGGAGGTTTTCCCGCACGGTACGGACCACACCCATGGGGGTGTTGAAGCTTTCGGGAGTGATGAGGGTGTCAAACCCTGCGTTCAAAAGGGCGCCCAGGTAGCTCTTTACGCTGGTTTTGCCGTAGGAGCCGGTCACTCCCAGGATCAACAGCTCGGGGCAGGAGCGCAGGATCCGTTGGGCATCCTTGATGTACCAATTGCGAACCGCCTTTTCCATGGGGGCGCACAACAGGTTGGCAAGGAGGATCACCAGGGGGGACAGGAACAACGCACCCACCGACAAGGCGGGGACAAACCATCCGCCAAAGGCAAGCACCAAAAGAAGCACCGCCGTCACGGCAAGCAGACGCTTCACACGGGCGGTGAACACCAAGGGCTTCTTGGCCTTCCCCGGCTTCAGGCTCAGGCAGGAAAGGGCCAGGAATACCAGGGTGACGATCTTTGCCCAAGCAAAGGGCAGGAAGGAGAACACCCAGGCGGGGAGCAGGGGCAGGAGACAGAACAGCTTCTCCGGCGCAGAGCGGAATCTCCGCAATTGGGTCTTGTTCTGATAGGAATTCAATTGTAAATTGTGCACCCAGCGCAGGCAGGCAAATACCGCCGCCGTCAGGTACAGAACGTAAAACAGGACGGAAAGAACAATGTCCATGTGGGATGCTCCTTGTTGTGATAACAAATAATCAAATGCCTTGGAAATGGGACGCCGTGGACGTCGTCCCCTACAAACCCGAAATAAGAAAGGGGTAAATGCTGCCTCTCCTGTCCCGCATGGGGAACAGTGAAAATTTTTTACCTATCTTGTTGCGTGGGAGACGGTACGGCTTTAACCAATATTCCCTGCGTATTCGTAGGGGACGACGTCCACGGCGTCCCGCATACGTTGGAATACGAGGCGGATCCGCACGGTTCTTCTTGCGTGAAACCGGCGTTCTTCAAACCCTCAAATAAAGTTTTCCAATGCGGCAACGGCTACTCCGGGCTGTTCCGCAAAAGCGAAGTGCCGGGCACGGAAAAAGAGGTGATTTCGTTCAAATAAAGTTTTCCAATGCAGCAACGGCTACCCCGGGCTGTTCCGCAAAGGAAAAGTGCCCTGCTCCTTGGATCACGAACAACCCTGCGTCCTGCATCTGCTTTTCCATGATCTTGGCCATGTAAAGAGGGGTGGCGGTGTCCTTCTCTCCCCATACCAAAAGGGTGGGGGCGGAGATGGCGGGTAACAGGGGGGTGAGATCCGTGTTCACCGTTTTGGAAAGGATCTGCTTCATCATAGGGGAGGCGTTTCGGTAATCCGCACTGCCCTTCCCCGCTTGGTAGCGCTTTTTGATCTCCGGGAAGGGGGTCAAAAGCAGTTTACATAACTTGTAAGTATACACTTTGACGTAATAGTTGGGACCTCTTTTGGGCTTCAATCCCGCCGCACCGAAGAAGATCATCTTCTCGATGGAAAAGGGGAGATCCTTTTTTGCGCCCAGCGTGATGGCGATCCGCCCGCCGAAGGAGTGGACCACGAAGATCACCTTTTGGATTCCCAGGCTCTGTACCAATTCCGAAGTGAAGGCGGCGTACTCCTCCACGCCCCAGGGGGACTTGGGCTCTTCACTGCCCCCGAAGCCGGGAAGATCCGGCGCCACGGTGAAATATTTTTCTCCCGCGGCGGCAAGCAGTCTGCCGAAGGCGCCTCCGTTGGAGCCCCAGCCGTGCAAAAACACCACGGCGGTGTCCTTGGGGTGCTCTTCCCCGTAAAATATGCAATTGACGCCGATACCGGAGACGGAAAGACGAGGCATAAAAGGAGACTCCTTTGAAAAGATGGTTACAGTACAGTATAGTGCCGAGGCGGGAAAATGTCAATCCTTTTAACCCGGAAGGATCAGCCCCACGGCGTGATGGATCACGTCCAGAACGGGGTTCTTGATGGCGATGATCTCCCCGTCCAGATTCATATCCAAGGGCTCTTCCCCGCGGAACTCCACCGTTTTCACGGTCTTGTGGAGCATACGGCCCTCTAATTTCTCAAAATATTCTCCCTTGCGGTAGGGACCCAGCAATCCCGGGAATTGGGTGCGGGGGATGGACTCGATCATCACCAGGTTCAAAAGCCCGTCGGAAAGGGAGCTCTTGGGGGAACAGCAGTAGCCCCCGCCGTAGTATTTGCCGTTGGCCACCACGGTGAAAAGGTATTCGTCCTTATTTGGGGTCTTCATGGGCTTGCCGTCCCCGAAGACCTGGAACTTGTGGCCCAGATGCCCCAAAAACTGCCGTACCAGCGCCATGTTGTAGGCTACGGAGCCTCCCATCATGGGGAGACGGCGGAAGGACTGCATTTTGCGGCACACCGCGGCGTCAAAGCCTGCGCTGGCCACGTTGATGCAAACGTATTCCACCCCGTCCTCGCTTGTGACGCGGATCAGGTCGATGGGGGTCGCCTTCCCCTTCATCATATCCCGCACGGAGCGGAAGCTGCTTTCGGGAATGGCAAAGGAACGGATAAAATCGTTTCCCGAGCCGGTGGGAACCACGCCCAGGGCAACGTTCTCCTTGCCGGAGACGTAAATACCCTTCACCACCTCGTTGAGAGTGCCGTCGCCGCCGCAGGCGTACACCCGCACGTCGTCCTTGGTCTCACGGAGGAAGTTTATCAGGTATTCCGTGGCATCCCCGGGGCCTGTGGTGCGGTACAGGGAGACCTCTCCCTCCACGGCGCCTTGCTCCTTGGCGTTGTTCACGGCTTTTTCAATGGCTTCCGATCGGTCTGCCTTCCCCGCGGCGGGGTTGACGATAAAGAGATGATGGGTCATTTGAGAAGCACCTCCCGTACGTTTACATAGTTATATGTAGAATACCATAAAGAAAGGGGAGTTGTCAAGAGAGGGGAGAAAGAACTTTTGGAAAAAGCGTAATCGGGGAAGGAAGGCGCATTGCCGTTTGCAGGACAAAGGTCGTACTATACGTAGTGGTTTTGCTATCCTTACCTTTGGAGTGTCATCCTGAGCGGAGCCGCGGAGAAGGGGGAAAGGATAGGAAAGAAAAGGCTCTCCCGCGGCGGAGTCGAAGTTTTCGTAGTCGAGGCGCAGCCGAGCGGAGAAAACCAAGGGGTGCGTAGCGCCCCGCAGGGATATGGTAGGGAATTAGATGTACCCTTCTGTAACGCAAGAACTGTTTTAGTAACTGACGGAACGAAAAAAAGCGGTAGTGCAAATGTGTAGCCATACCCTCAAAAAATGCTCGGCATTTTTTGCCTTCCGCTTAGGCTCACGCCATGCGCGGAAGTTCGACTCGTGCGGGTTGTTTCATTGTGCACAGCCGCGACGGCTCTATCCCGCACTCGCTCAGAGTGACAAACGGGGGTGGCGTTGTCGATATACGTAGCGTTTTTCCTATTCCTTCCTTTAGGATGACAGTGCCCTTGCGGCTGTGCTATACGTAGCGTTTTTGCCGTTCTTTCCCTTAGACTGTCATTCTGAGCGGAGCCGCGGGAAAGGGGGAAAGGATAGGAAAGAAAAGACTCTCCCGCGGCGGAGTCGAAGTTTTGCGGAGAAAGCAAGGCACGTTAGTGCCGTTCGGAGCAAAACCAAGGGGTGCGGAGCGCCCCGCAGGGATATGGTTGGGAGTTAGATGTACCCTTTCTGTAACGCAAGAACTGTTTTAAGTAACTGACGGAACGGGAAAAGCGGTAGTGCAAATGTGTAGCCATACCCTCAAAAAATGCTTAGCATTTTTTGACTCTTATGCGGGCTCACGCCGCTCATAAGAGTTCGACTCGTGCGGGTTGTTTCATTGTGCACAGCCGCGACGGCTCTATCCCGCACTCGCTCAGAGTGACAAACAGGGGTTGTGTTGTCGATATACGTAGCGGTTATTGAGCTATATCAATTCGACTGTCATTCTGAGCGGAGCCGCGGAGAAGGGGGAAAGGATAGGAAAGAAAAGACTCTCCCGCGGCGGAGTCGAAGTTTTCGTAGTCGAGGCGCAGCCGAGCGGAGAAAACCAAGGGAGGCTTGCCTCCCGCAGGGATATGGTTTGGAATTAGATGTACCCTTCTGTAACGTAAGAACTGTTTTAAGTAACTAACGGAACGGAAAAAACGGTAGTGCAAATATGTTACCATACCCTCAAAAAATGCCCGGCATTTTTTGCGTTTTTCCTTCTTGACAATCCGTATCAAAACGGGTATACTCCTAACGAGTAGAGCGACAGGAGGGATTCCCATGGCAAACAACAAGGTTCTCGTGGCCATGAGCGGCGGGGTAGACAGCGCCGTCACGGCGTTTTTGCTGAAACGGCAGGGCTACGACTGCATAGGCGTCACCATGCGCCTTTGGGGCAACGAGCGCACCGAGGATGCAAAAGCCATTTGCGACCGTTTGGAGATCCCCTTTGCCGTGTCGGACAAGCGGGAGGACTTCAACCGCTTGGTGGTGGAGCCCTTCGTGGAGACTTATTTAAAAGGGAGCACCCCCAACCCCTGTATTCTTTGCAACCGCCATCTGAAATTCGGCGCCCTTTGGGAGGTGGCGGAGGAATGGGGGGCGGACCTCCTTGCCACGGGGCATTACGCCCGCATCACGGAGGAAAACGGTGTCTTCCGCCTGAAAAAAGCAAAGGACCCCGCCAAGGATCAAAGCTACGTGCTTTACAACCTTACCGCAGAGCAGCTTGCCAAGGTGAGATTCCCCCTGGGAGATTACACCAAGCAGGAGGTGCGGGCTATTGCGGAAGAGCAGGGCTTCCAAAACGCAAAAAGCGGGGACAGCCAGGACATCTGCTTTATCCCCGACGGCGACCACGCCGGATTCATCCGCACCCGTGTGAAGGAAGACTTCTCCCCCGGGGAGTTCGTGGATCTGACGGGCAGGGTGATGGGGATGCACAAGGGCATCGTTCATTACACCGTGGGGCAGAGAAAGGGCTTGGGACTTGCCTTGCCGGAGCCTTATTACGTTTGCAAAAAGGATGCGGAGAACAATCGGGTGGTGCTTTGCACCGCAAAAGAGCTGCCTGTGGATTCTCTGTTCGTAGAGGACTTCCATTGGATCCACGGCACGCCGGAGACACCCGTTTCCGCCACGGTGCGCACCCGTTACCACCAAAAGGAGATGCCCGCCACCCTGATCCCAAGGGAGCACGGGGTGGAGATCCGCTTTGACACCCCTGCCGCCGTTGCCGCCCCGGGACAATCCGCTGTTGCTTACGACGGAGACGTGGTTTTGGGCGGGGGAGAGATCTCTCCCAAATAAGGAGCTTTTATGGACGTTTTGATCTCTACCTTACAACAAATGAGCGTGCTGATGGGGCTGATCCTCATCGGATATATCATCTCCCGCACAGGAGCCGTTCCCGCCTCGGGGGCGTCGGTGCTTTCCAAAATGGAAAACAACGTGTTCATCCCCGCATTGGTGCTTTCCACCTTCTGGAAGGGATTTACCGTGGAGAGCCTGGGGAGCGCCTGGATGTTCGTGGCGGGAGGCTTCGGGGTGCTTGCCCTCTCCATTCCCGCCGCCCTTTTGCTGGGGAGGTTCTGCGCAAAGGATGAGTACACCCGCAAGATCTACACCTACGGCTTGTCCTTTTCCAACTTCGGGTTCATGGGTAACGCGGTGGTGCTGGCCTTATTCCCCGCAGTGTTCGGGGATTATCTGGTGTTCGTTTTGCCCCTTTGGGTTTTGATCTATCTGTGGGGCGTGCCCGCCTTGCTGATCCCCCGGAAAGAGGGGGAAAAGAATTCTCTGAGATCTTCCCTGAAGCGGCTGGTGAACCCTATGTTCGCCGCCATGCTGGTTGGGATGGTTTTGGGGCTTTTGGCCGTGCCCTTGCCCGCTTTTCTGGCCTCGGGGCTGGATTCCCTGGGGGGCTGTATGTCCCCCGTGGCCATGCTGTTGACGGGCATGACGGTATCCTCTCTGGATCTGAAGAAGACCTTCACCAATAAAGCGGTGTATCTGGCCTCCTTCTTCCGTTTGGTTTTGTTCCCCGCCGTATTTTTGGTTCTGCTGTGGCTGCTGCCCCTGCCGGAGGATCTTTCCTTGTGTATCCTCTGCGCCGTTGCCATGCCCTTGGGGCTGAGTCCCGTGGTGATCCCCGGGGCGTACGGACTGGATACCTCCACCGCCGCAGGGATGGCGCTGATCTCCCATTTGCTGTCCGTGGCCACCATCCCCGTGGTGTTTTGGGTGTATACGTTGTTGGGATAAAAGAAAGAGCTCCGAAAAGGGGCTCTTTTTCGTTGCAAAAGAACGGTTTAGGGGTGTTTCTTTGGGAAAAGAAACACCCTTAAAAACCCCAAAGAAACCGTATTGCCGAAAACTGTCGTTTTCGGGAGAGGGAGAAAGTGTTTTGTTCATCTTCTCTATGTGGAATTTCGGCGGGCGATTCGTGAATCGCCCCTACGGAAACGAATAGGGGGTATCGGCGCCCCGTTTGCGTTGAATTATGCGGCGGATCTGCACGGCCTTCTTGCGTGGGACATCCCCCTGTGCAAATCGTCGGAATCATCAAATTTTCTTGAAATTTCATCGTTTTTTTGTAAACGTTCACAACACGTTCATAAACCGATGGTAGTATGAGAATACAGAAAAATCTTTTTTTGGGGAGGATGCGTTTATGCAAGCAAAAATGAAGAAAACTTCAACCGTCAAACGGCTTTTCGCCATGCTTTCGTTGCTTCTTTGCGGGGTGATGCTGTTCTTACCTTTTTCCGTTTTTGCGGCCGAGGAGCATCCGAGAGAGGGGAAGCTTTCCGATACCGTTTCCTGGAGCTTTTCCGAGGACGGGATCCTATCCTTCGTAGGAACGGGAGCTATTGACAGCCGTGAGGGCTGGGCGCATTGGATCCCCGATATTTGCGAGATCCATATTGGGGAAGGCATCACTCACATCGGCGAGGAGGCTTTTGCCGGCGGCGATATGTATCTTTGGCCGGACGACAGCACCAATTTAAGGAAGATCATTTTCCCCACCACTTTGGAAACGGTGGGGGACGGTGCCTTTAACTACGGATGGGGACTTCCCAAGGGGGTAGAGGTACACGTTCCCAGCCTGCTGGATTGGTGCGAAATTGAGTTTGAATCCCCCACCGGCTGGTGGGATACTCCTTGCAGCTACCTGTCTTCTCCCGTGGTGGGGGCGTTATACGTTGACGGCGTCCGCTTGGAGGGCGTGGTAGAGTTCCCCGGGGAGCTGACCAAAGTGAACAACTGCACCTTTATGCGGGTAAGCGGCATCACCGAGGTGATCCTCCACGACGGCATTACCGAGATTGGTGACGGCGCGTTCAACAGAAGCTCCGTCGCCAAGGTGAATTTCCCCAAGAATCTGAAGAAGATCGGGAGATGTGCCTTTGCCCACAGCGGTTTGACAGCGGCAGACCTTCCCGAAGGGCTGGAATACTTGGGCTGGTACGCATTCGAGGGGTCGAAAAAGCTTCAGCGGGTGACGTTGCCCTCTACCTTGAAGTTCTGCGGCGGCGGTGCCTTCGACAGCTGTGAAAAGATCAGCGAGGTACATATTTCCGATCTGGACGCCTATTGCCGGATCACCTTTGGAGAGTCGATCAGCGACGGAGGAGGATTCGGCTTCGAAGCCGCGTCTCCTGTGTATTACACCGGCAGGTTGCTGTTGAACGGCGACCCGGTAACGGAGGTCGTTTTCCCCGAGGACGTGACCTATATTTCTCCTGCGATGTTCCAAAACTGCAAGGATCTTACCCGGGTGAAATTTTTGGGCGAGGTGAAATACATCGGTAAATACGCCTTCGCGGGATGCGAAAACCTCAGGGAGTGGGAAGGGGATCTGTATGAATGCCGGATAGAAGAATTTGCTTTTTCCGGGTGTAAGAGCCTCACGTCCATTCCGAACCCCAAATACTGTTACTTGGGAAGGGGAGCTTTTTCCGGGTGCGAAAGTCTGACGAAGGTGTATTTCGACGCAGACGATGCAGAAAGCAGAGTGTTCTACAATTGTCCGTCCTTGGAACTGTACGTCAGCGGTCTGCTGGATATGAAGAAGGTGGAACATTCCTGGCTGGACGGTGTTTCCAAGGTGTACGTTTCTACGTACGTTACCCCCGGCGAAGGGTTCTTAGCGGTCTATACCCCAACGGAAACGGTGGGTAACTACGTTTTGTACGTGAATTGCCCCCATGAATGGGAGAAGGAAGAGGATCCCGAGAATCCTTGTTATAGGCTTTCCCGTTGCACCAAGTGCGGCGCTGAAAAGGAAAACGGCGTAAAGCATACCTCCGGCGAGTGGGAAACGGTGAAGGAGCCCACGGAGACCGAGGAGGGAGAAAAACGGCAAAGCTGTACCCTCTGCGGAGAGGTACTGAAGACGGAAGCTATTCCCGTTTTGGAGAAAACAGAGGAAAGCTCGGAAGCAGAAAGCTCCGAGGAGGTCTCGGAGGAAGCTTCCGAAGCGGTCTCCGAAGAAGAATCCGAGGAGACTTCGGAAGAGGAATCTTCCGTTCCTTCAAAAGATCCCGTTTCCGGGGAAAGTGAGGAAAGCGTTCCCGGGGAAGAGCCTACCCAAGGCGTCCCCCTGTGGACGGTGTTCTTGGTAGGTGCCCTCTGCGCAGGGACTGCCGCAGGAATCACTTGGTTGATCTGTAAAAAGAAGTAATAGCAAAGAAGCACTTGCGGCGAAACATCCGTAAGTGCTTTCTCTTTTTCATATCCCGCCGTTGACGTCCAGCACGGCGCCGGTGATATAGGACGCTTTATCCGACGCCAAAAACACCAAGGCTTCCGCAACCTCCTCGGGGGTACCGAAGCGGTCCAAGGGGATGGAGGTCATGAGATCCTCCGCTTCCTCAACGGTCAAGCGGTCGTTCATGGGGGTTTGGATCACCCCGGGGCAGACGCAGTTCACCCGCACACCTGCGGGGCCCACTTCCTTCGCCAAGGCCTTGGTCAACCCGATAAGGGCGGCTTTGGTAACGGAATAATCCACCTCACAGCTCCCTCCCGTCTCCCCGAACATGGAGGACACGTTGAGGATGCAACCTTCCCCCCGGGAAAGCATTCCTTTTACCAAAATGCGGGAGAGGGCGAGGGGAGCGAACAGGTTCACTTCGTAAAGCTCCTTTGCTTGCTCCTCGGACACCAGATCAAACAGCGCAAACAGATCCACCGCCGCGTTGTTCACCAGCACGTCCGTTTCCGGGAAGGCCTCCGCCAGGGCTTTTACCTGGGCTCGGTCTGCCAGATCCGCCCTGTAAAGGACGGCGTTTTCCAGCTCTGCCGCCAGGGCTTTTGCCCCTTCTTCGTTTTTATTGTAATGGAGGATCACACGGTAGCCCTCCCTGTGGAAGGCTTTCGCCGCCGCCTTGCCGATGCCTCCGGAGGCGCCTGTGATCAGAACGGTCTTCATAAGGATTCCGGCTCCTTTCTTTTACAAATATTGCACGGGGATCACTTTGTCGTTCCCCTGCAGAGTCACCAAGCTGTCGTACAGGCACACCACACCTCCCGAGCCTCTGGTGATACCGGGGATCCGATCCAGCAGCTCGAAGGCCGCAATATCCTTTTTGCGGGGATCCGCGTGCTTCTTCATCTCTACGGGATGGAGAACGCCGTCCTTCTCAATGAGCAGATCGATCTCGTTCATGTCCTTGTCACGATAGAAATACAAGGGCGGCTCCGTGATCCCTTTGTTGTAGTAGCTTTTGATCACCTCGGCGATGACGAAGTTTTCAAAAAACGCGCCTGCCATGGCACCGTTCTTCAAAACCTCGGGGGAGCTCCAACGGGTAAGATACGCCGCCAGACCGGTATCCAAAAAGTACAGCTTGGGGGTCTTCACCGCCCGCTTGGTAATGTTGTTGGAATAGGGCTGTAACAGATATACCACGTTGGACGCTACCAGGATGGACAGCCAGCGTTCCGCCGTGGGCGGGCTGATCCCCACGTCCCGCGCCAGGGAGGCAAGGTTCACCAGTTGACCTACGGAAGCCGCCGCAGCCACCATAAATTTCGTAAAGGTGACCGTGTCGCCGATCTCGGAAAGCTCCCGCACGTCCCGCTCAATATAGGTGCGTACGTAAGCACTGTAAAACAACTGCCAATCGAAGGAGGGATTGCTCACCAGCTCGGGCATGGAGCCGCGGTGGATCCGCTTCCAGACCTCGTCGTAGGTGATTTGGTTTTGTTCCTTTTTCCGCAGGGAAAAATACTCCTCCGCGGGCAGAAAAGGAAGATCGCAGGACACCCCGCAGGTCTCCCGCAGGGAAAAGCCCAACAAGGTCACCAATCCGATGCGCCCCGCCAGGGATTCACTGACGCCCTTCATCATGCGGAACTGCTGGGAGCTGCAAAGATAAAACTGCCCTTTTTGGCGGCTTCTGTCCAGATGGAGCTTTATCTGCTCAAACAGTGCAGGGGCCTTCTGCACCTCGTCCACAAAGACGGGAGGCGGATTGTCCTTAAAAAAGGTGCCGCTTTCCTCTGCGGCGCTTGCCCGCAGGATGGGGTCGTCCAAGGAAACGTACCCTGCGTTTTGGGTGATGTTCCGGAGCATGGTGGTCTTCCCGACCTGTCGGGGCCCTGCTACCAGGACGGCACCAAACATTTCGGCAAGGGTCTTTACTGTGGCTTCCGCATGTCTTTTGAGGTACAAAACGGCGCCCTCCTTTCGGCTGATCAAATATCTGATGTTATTATAGCCGAAATATTTGCAAAAATCAACCCTTTTGAAAGAAAAATTCCGGCTAATCAAACATTTGATGTTCGATCAGCCGAGAATTTACCGAAATTTTTCGATGGCTTCCACTGCCAAGCGGTCGCAACGTTCGTTGTAGGGGTGGCCTGCGTGGCCCTTGATCCAGCGGAAGGTGACTTCGTGTCTGTCCAGCTGTTTTTGCAGACGCTCCCAAAGGTCACGGTTCAAGGCGGGGGAGCCGTCGGCTTTGCGCCAGTTTCGTTTTTGCCAGTTTTCCAGCCATTTCTTTTGGATGGCGTCCACCAGGTACTTGGAATCGCTGGTCAGCGTCACGGCACAGGGCTCCTTCAAGGCCTCCAGGCCTACGATGGCGGCCATCAGCTCCATGCGGTTGTTGGTGGTCTCCTTTTCGCCGCCGGAGAGCTCTTTTTCGGTGGTTCCGTATTTCAGCACCGCGCCGTAGCCCCCCGGTCCCGGGTTGCCGCTGCAGGCGCCGTCTGTGTAGAGTTCGATTTGTTTCATAGGTATATGGCCTTAAGAACCTTTTTCGTGAAAAAGGTTCTTAAGAATCTCCAAAAAGCTTTTATTGCCGAAAACTGTCGTTTTCGGAAGTTTTTTATTTTTCCTCACAATACCGGGTTCTTAGGGAGCGGGCTCCCTAAGCGGGGATCATAAGGGGCAGAGCCCCTTAACGTCACTTAACGTCCTTAACGTCACTTCTCCGAAAGCTTCTGCATCCGCACGTCGCTTCCCGTAAAGAGGAGCACGCGGAACTCGCCCAGCAGTCGGGAGAGCACCCGTTCCCCGTAGGTTTTTTCCAGCTGGGGGCGGTTCAGGTTGGTGTTGATCACCGTGGGCTTGCCCTCCATGAGGCGGGTGTTCAGCAGGTTGAAGAAGGTGGCGGCGGTGTACTGGGAGCCGCATTCCGCACCCAGGTCGTCGATGAGCAGGAGGTCGCAAGCTTCGTATTTTTCCGTATCGGGGGCGTTATCCCTGGCAAAGCGGGCGGCCTCGTAGGTGTCGAACAGCTTCTGAGAGGTCTCGTAGATCACCCGATACCCCTTGGCGGCAACCCCTCCCGCAATGGCGGCGGAAAGGTGGGTCTTCCCCAGCCCCGTCTTGCCCAAAAACAGCAAGGGCTGGGAGGCGGGGTTGAAATTCTTCACGTAGTCCTTGCAGATGGCAAGCACCCGCTCCATGCGGGCCAGATCGTCCCCTGTGAAGTATTTCAAGGAGAAATTCTCAAAGGTCTTGTCCATCAGCCCCTTCCCCAGGCCTGCGGATGCGTAGGCGGAGAGGGTGAGCTGTTTCTTTACGCACAGGCACAGGGTGCCCTTCACGTAGCCGCTGTCGGAGCATACCTTGCATTCGTAAGCGGGGGTGTCCTCGTCCCCACGGTAGCCGTGGGAGATGAGCAGCTGCCGCCGACGCTCCTGGAGCGCCAGGTTTTCCTGCTCCAAGCGGGCGATGCCCTCCTTGTCCCCCGCAATGGCCAGCCCCACGATGGCAGGCCCGAAGGCGGAAAGACGGCGGTCAATGTCCCCAAGTGCGGGGATCTCCTTGCAAAGGGCGGCGGTACGGGCTTCCGCCTTGGCCTCCGCCTCGTTGCGCAGCTTGTCCTTGATATGTAACGCTTGGGTGAGGTTCATAAAAAACTCCTTCCGTATCAGCCTTCAAAGCCCGCTTTCAATGCGGCGTCGAAGAAGGCGTCGCTGTCGCCGTAGGAGGCGTCGGGGGTCTTCTCGGCTCTTGCCTTGGCGTCACCGATCTCCACGTCCTCCGCGGTGGTGAAGCCGCTTTCGTACCAGCGCTTCAGCATGGCGTTCATGTAGGCAAGGTTCACCTTGTGGAGGTTGTCCACCGTTTTCTCGTAGGAAAGGGAGATGAGGTCGAAGGGCAGCGCCCAATCCTCCAGCCAGCGGGTGAAGAACTCCTTCTCCTTGGCGGAAAGGGCACGCTCCCCGAAGCCCAGTATGGTGCGCAAGCGGGTGGAATCGGCGTTCCGCTTCTCCAAAAGGATCATATATTGCTCAAACTTTTCGTAAGTGTCGATGCCGTCCTTCTCGTACATGGAAAGGGCGGTCTTCATCAGGTACTGCATGGAGGTCTTTCCCTTGGTCTTGCAGTACCCCGCGATGCCGCCGATGACCTCGGCAGGCAAGCCCACGTAGTTGTAAAGGTACAAAAGGGAGGAAAGCTCGTTTTTGTTTAAGATCCCCGTCCCGAAGGTCTCCGCCACCAGCTCGGTGCAGGAGCGGAAGGCGGTGTCCTCGTCCAGGTAGGAGGAGATGGTGTGGCTGTCGTAGGATCTGAACAGGGAGGTGGAGGGCGCCACCGCCTTTTTGGGGGTAGAATCGTCTTCCTCAAAGATCCCCGCGCCCCGCCAGAAGGCAAAGGCCGCCTCTGCGTCTGCGGGGGTGATGCCTAATTGCTGTGCCATCTCTGCGGGAGCGGCTTCCTTTTTGCCGAACAGGAAAAGAAGCACCTTCAGCTCCGTGGCGGAGGCGTTTTTCACCTTGGGCAGTACCTCCATGGGCAGGAGGATCAGATTGTCGGAGGGTGTTTTGATCTTCATGTGTTCTTCCTTCTCAAGAGAGGATGCCCACGGGGGTCACCGTCAGGCGCATACGGTTTTTGGCGGAGTGCTGTCCGCCGATCTCCATGCTGTACTCCACGTCCAGACAGCCCCCCTTGGGGGTAAGCTCGTTCTGCAGACGGGTGGTAAGGATGGTGATCTGCATGGGGAAATACCCCGTGTTGTAAATGCAGGCGTGGAGCTTCCCTTCCTCAAAGACCATGTGGGTGTTGATCTGCCCCACGCGGTTTACGGAAACGATGCCGTTCTTCATGGCGGTGAGGGTGGTGACGGTGTTGTCCATCCCCGTCAGCTCCGGCTCGGTATATTCCACCTTGATGCCGTCACGGGAGTTGCGGCAGGTGCCGTCCACCCGATAACGGATGGTCTCGGGCTCCCCCTCGGCGGTATCGTAGCGGTAGTTGGTGATCTCAATGGAAACGTTCATACTCAATATTTCTCGATTTCTATACGTTTGATCTCTGCGGTGATGGGCCGCCCCAGGAAAGCGGCGGCGTTTTTGCGGAAGGCCTCCGGGTCGTCGGAGGTGAAGAACAGGTCCTGCCCCGTTCCCGCGGCGGGGGAGAGGGCCAGTGCGGCCTTGGCCATGGCCTTTGCCGCTTCCTCCCCGGCGGAGACCTGCAGGGGAGCGGGGAGCACGTCGGTGAGAATGTCCGACAGCAAGGGGAAATGGGTGCACCCTAAGATCATGGCGTCGGGAGAAAAGGCTTCGTAGGGCTTCAGGTACCGTTTTGCGATCTCCGTGGCGGCGATGTCACCCTTTTGGGTAAAGCCGTTTTCCGCCAGGGGGACGAACATGGGGCAGGCAACGGATTCCACACGGATGGCGGGGTCGATTGCCTTGATGGCCTTTTCGTAGGCTCCCGAGCCCACCGTGGCGGCGGTTCCCAGCACCAGCACCCTGCCGTTTCCTGCGGCGGCGATCTCCGCGGCACGCTTGGCGGCGGGCTCCACCACGCCCACGAAGGGCAGGGGGAAGGTGCGCTCCAACAGCTCCAGGGCGTTGGAGGACACCGTTCCGCAGGCCACCAGCACCGCCTCCACCTTTTGGGAAAGGAGGAACCGCACGTCCTGCAGGGCAAAACGGCAGATGACCTCCCCGGATTTGGTGCCGTAGGGCACACGGGCGTTGTCACCGAAGTATATTAAGTCGTGGGCGGGCAGCAGCTCCCGCAGAGCGCGGTAGCCGGTGAGCCCTCCCAACCCGGAATCAAAAATACCGATGCGCATAAAGACCTCCGAAAGGAATGAAATGGCTTCGCCAATGAAGTGCTGTGCAAAGAAGTTGTGCGCAATGAAGTGCTGCGCAATGAAGTGTCCCTGCGGGACAATGAAGTTGTGCGCACAGCGCACAAATGGTCAGTTGTTAAGTGCCGGCAGGCTTTCGTTCTGCAAACAACTTAACATTTGCGACCTTTGGTCGCAACTTCATTGACGCGTCAGCGTCACTTCATTTCGGCTTTGCCGAACTTCATTGTTTTCACAGAAAACACTTCGTTGTCCCCGACACTTACAGCAGCGTCACCAACAAAGGAATTGTTAAGTGCCGGCAGACTTTCGTTCTGCAAACAACTTAACATTTGCGACCTTTGGTCGCAACTTCATTGACGCGTCAGCGTCACTTCATTTCGGCTTTGCCGAACTTCATTGTTTTCACAGAAAACACTTCGTTGTCCCCGACACTTACAGTAACGTCACCAACAAAGGAATTGTCAGCATACAAAGCAGATTAGACAGCAAAATGGCGTCTGCGGCGGTATGCTTCCCTGCGGTCTCCTCCGAGGGGAGGTAGATCTCCGAGAAGTTCTGTACGGCCGCCGCCGTGGGACAGCAGGAAAGCAGGAAAAGCGTGGCGCCGAAGTACCAGGGGAAGGGCAGGAGCTTGATAAACGCCAATGCCAGCAAGGGCATCACCACCAGCTTCCCTGCGCAGGAAAGCCAGGCGCAGCCGTCGGTGACGATACGCTTGAAGGGGGTGGCGGCCAGCCGCATTCCCAAGGCGATCATACAAAGAGGGGTGGACATTTTCCCCGCCAGGGAGACGGTGGTCTCCAAAGCGCCCGGGAGCTTGAAGCCCGCCAGGAACAGGGGAAAGGCTACGTAAAAGGCCAGCATGGCGGGGTTTAACAGCAGACCCTTCACACGGATATGCTTCTTTTCCCCGGTGATCAGGAACAGCCCTGCCGTCCATGCCAACAGGTTCATGGAAAGGGCGAAGACTGCGGACAGAGCCACGGCGTCGGAAGCCACCTCCGAGGGCAGTAAGGCCTCTAACAGGGGGATCCCGATAAAGCCCACGTTGCCGAAGGTGGACGCCGCACCGGAAACACGGCGGCAGACCCGTTTTCTGTCCCCCGGCAGGAGGCAGGCGATCCCCAGAACCGCCAGCTGGACTGCGGTGCAAAGGAGGAAGAACCATCCCATGTTTTGCAGCAACGCGGGGGTGCAATCGGCGGAGAGGAAGGCGTGGACCTCTAAGCAGGGCTGGCAAAGGTACACCAGCACCTTGGAGAAGGGGGCGATCTGGTTTGGGGAGAGGGTCTTGGTCTTGACGAACAGGAACCCGGGGACGGCGTAGGCCATCATGGAGAGTACCTGTACGGCGGTATCGAAAATATTCATAAGCTTAATAATACATGGGATAGATCATGGTAGCGCACACCGCAAACAGCGCCGTGGCGGCGATGAGGACCCCGCGGAGGGCGGAGAACAGCTTGCCCTTGGGGGTGGCGACGTCTTCCTTCTCCATTCTCTTCAGCAGAACTGCCAGGAAGATAGCGCCCGTCAGCAGAGTGGGCACCAGGTAACGGTAGTCCATGGAGCAGAAATGGGGGTAGGAGAAGCAGAAGGGGATATAGGTGATGAGCATGGTCGCCCAATAGAACAGGACGAACAGGCAAGGGATCCTGCCGAAGCCCATGGTGTCCTTGAATTCCTCCTCTGTCTTGCGGGAGAACACCTGCCACAGGCAGTACGCCGCGCCCACGAGGGTGGCGAGAACGATGATCACGTTCATCCAGAACAGCAAATTGGAGGAAGCGTCGTAGATATGGTAATTCTTCCATTTGGAATACTCCCCGAACAGGGACATCTTCAGCACCGCCAAGGGGATGCAATGCTCAAAATATTCCGCACCCTGGACGCCGCCCCGCATGGGGTAAACGCCGAAGTCCTTTAAGGAATCCCAATCGAAGAACCGTTCCGCCACGGAGTAGCCTCCAAGGTACTGATCCGCCTTGGTGGAAAGCTTGGGAACGTAGGTGAGGGGGGTATCGTACAGCAGATAGTTCCGCACCTGCCAGCCGATGCCCAAGGGGATGCAGATCACCCCGAAGAGGGCAAACTGGGCGATGAGGGTCCATCTGCCCTTCCAATCCTTTTCCGTGGCCAGCTTGTGGAGGAACAGGAACGCCACGGCAGGGGCTACCACGCCGGTGGCAAGCTTGGAGAACATGGCGCATCCGATGCACAATCCCAGCAGGGCAATGGTGGGGAAGGAGGGGCTTTTGTGCCACTCCAGCGCCGCCCAGACCGCCAGGAAGACGAACATCACGCTGAGACAGTCGTTGTTGATGCTTCCCGAGAACAGATAAAAGGTGGGATGGAAGGCTAAGACCGTCATGGGCAGGAACAGGGCGATCCCCTTGAACTCAAAGAGCTTCAGGATCCGGTAAGCGGCGTACAGGGTGACCATGGAATAGAACAGGGTCAGGATCTGCAGATTCTCGATAGCCGTCTCGAAGGCGATGCCCAGATCCCCCTGGATGGTCAGAAACCAGGCGCAGATGGTGTGGTGCAGGGGCGGGTGGTAGAACTGGCTCTTCCCGATCACGTCAAAGTTGGGGATGCCGTTTTCCATGATATACTTGATATATCCGGTGTGGCCGTAGTTGGTTCCTTCCTTGCCGAACCAGGAGGTATCGTGCTGGTTGGTGGTGATGCCAATCTCCAAGGTATACACCAGCCGTGCTACCAACGCCGTGAGGAACAGAATGGCCATCAGCTTTTCTTCCGTCAGGGTGCCGGTTCTCTGCCAATACAGCAGGAAGGAACAGCCCACGAACACGGTGAACAGCAGCATGTATTTGAACATGCTGTCCCAAACCTCTTCCTCCGCCTCCTTCAAGGCGGCGTTTTCCTCCAGGACGTTTGCCCCCCAAAGCCCGAGGGCCAGACAGGCGGCAAGCAACAGCAGAATGCAGAAGGTCCCGCATTCCCATAGATTTTTTCGGTTCTCCTGCGGCGCTTTTCCGCGGAGCAGATCCAAAGAAGGCAGTTTCAAGGCATTTTCCCCCAAGTTACAATTCTTCGTTCCTTATTGTATCAAAGCGGGTTGGATTTGTCAAGAAGGAAAAAACGGTTCTTTGGTTTGGAAAGGGGGGCGATTCCTTCGCACTGCCGGTTTTTTCGTTCCGTCAGTTACTTAAAACAGTTCTTGCGTTACAAAAGGGTTGATCTAACTCCCAACCATATCCCTCAGCCCGCTATCGCAGGCTTCGGTTTTCTCCGCTCGGCTGCGCCTCGACTACGAAAACTTCGACTCCGCCGCGGGAGAGCCTTCGTTTTCCTATCCTTACCCCCTTCTCCGCGGCTCCGCTCAGAATGACAGTCCTGGGGCGAGAAGGGTTAAAACGCTACGAAAAGCACGAACCTTGTCCTGCAAACGGCATCACGGTTGAAAAAACGGCGAAGCCGTTTTTAACGTCGGCGTA
>SVTH01000021.1 GCA_015063885.1 Oscillospiraceae bacterium
TTTATGAATCCTGTGCCTTGTGGAGTATGCGTAGAGATAAGCTTTGGCTTCGCTTAAATCTATTGAAAACTCTTGGACTTTAACGAAATTACTTTTTCCTACTTTCGTTAATAGCAGCCTGTGCAGCGGCAAGGCGTGCGATCGGAACGCGGAAGGGAGAGCAGGAAACGTAGTCCAAACCGATCTTGTGGCAGAACTCAACGGAAACGGGGTCGCCGCCGTGCTCGCCGCAGATGCCGCAGTGCATTTCGGGACGAACTTTCTTGCCCAGGGTAACAGCCATTTCCATCAGCTTGCCGACGCCGTTCTGGTCCAGCTTAGCGAAGGGATCGTTTTCGTAGATCTTGCTGTCGTAGTAGGCGGTCAGGAACTTGCCTGCGTCGTCACGGGAGAAGCCGAAGGTCATCTGAGTCAGGTCGTTGGTACCGAAGCAGAAGAATTCAGCCTCTTTTGCGATGTCGTCAGCGGTGAGACATGCACGGGGGATCTCCATCATGGTACCAACCTCATAGTGGAGCTCAACGCCTGCGTCAGCGATCTCCTTGTCGGCGGTTTCCACAACGATGTTCTTCACGAACTTCATTTCCTTCACTTCGCCGGTGAGGGGGATCATGATCTCGGGAACGATGTTCCAATCGGGATGGTTCTTCTTCACGGAGATAGCCGCACGGATGACAGCGGAGGTCTGCATCTTTGCGATCTCGGGATAGGTGACAGCCAGACGGCAGCCACGGTGACCCATCATGGGGTTGAACTCGTGGAGACCGGTAATGATGTTCTTGATATCCTCAACGGTCTTGCCCTGTGCCTTTGCCAGAGCCGCAATATCGTCTTCCTCGGTGGGAACGAACTCATGGAGAGGAGGATCCAGGAAACGGATGGTTACGGGGTTGCCTTCCAGAGTCTCGTAGAGAGCCTCGAAGTCGCCCTGCTGATAAGGCAGGATCTTAGCCAGAGCAGCCTCACGTTCCTCAACGGTATCGGAGCAGATCATCTCGCGGAATGCGGCGATTCTGTCTGCCTCGAAGAACATGTGCTCGGTACGGCAAAGGCCGATACCCTCTGCACCCAGTTCACGAGCCTTCTTAGCGTCTGCGGGGGTGTCTGCGTTGGTGCGAACCTTCAGAGTTCTGAACTCGTCAGCCCATGCCATGATACGGCCGAACTCGCCTGCGATCTCTGCATCAACGGTGGGGATGATGCCGTCGTAGATCTTACCGGTGGAGCCGTCGATGGAGATATAGTCGCCCTCGTGGTAGGTCTTGCCTGCCAGGGTGAACTGCTTGTTCTCTTCATCCATGATGATATCGCCGCAACCGGATACACAGCAGGTACCCATACCACGTGCAACGACTGCTGCGTGGCTGGTCATACCGCCGCGAACGGTGAGGATACCCTGGGAAGCCTTCATGCCGGTGATGTCCTCGGGAGAGGTCTCCAGACGAACCAGGATCACCTTCTCGCCGCGGGCGTTCCAAGCCTCTGCGTCCTCTGCGGTGAAGACAACCTTACCGCAAGCCGCGCCGGGGGAAGCGCCCAGACCCTTGCCTGCGGGAGTAGCCGCGGCCAGAGCCTTGGTATCGAACTGGGGATGCAACAGGGTGTCCAGGTTACGGGGATCAATCATAGCAACTGCCTGCTTCTTGTCGATCATGCCCTCGTCCACCAGATCGCAAGCGATCTTCAGAGCCGCCTTAGCGGTTCTCTTACCGTTTCTGGTCTGGAGCATGTACAGCTTGCCATCCTCAACGGTGAATTCCATATCCTGCATATCACGGTAGTGATCCTCCAGGATCGCACAAACCTTGTTGAATTCCTCGAATGCTGCGGGGAATTTCTCAGCCATCTCTGCGATGGGCATGGGAGTACGAACGCCTGCAACAACGTCCTCACCCTGTGCGTTGGTGAGGAACTCGCCCATCAGACCGCGCTCGCCGGTGGCGGGGTCACGGGTGAAGGCAACGCCGGTACCGCAGTTGTCGCCCATGTTACCGAAGGCCATCATCTGCACGTTAACGGCAGTACCCCAGGAATAGGGAATGTCGTTGTCACGACGGTAAACGTTGGCACGGGGGTTGTCCCAGGAGCGGAACACTGCCTCTACGGCGCCCATGAGCTGTTCCTTGGGATCGGAGGGGAAATCCTTGCCGATCTTGGACTTGTACTCAGCCTTGAACTGCTCAGCCAGAACCTTGAGATCCTCAGCGGTGAGGTCGACGTCCTGGGTAACGCCCTTGGCAGCCTTCATCTCGTCGATGAGCTCTTCGAAATACTTCTTGCCGACTTCCATAACAACGTCGGAATACATCTGGATAAATCTTCTGTAGCAGTCATACGCCCAACGGGGGTTGCCGCTCTTGGCCGCCATGGTCTCCACAACGGTCTCGTTCAGACCCAGGTTCAGAATGGTATCCATCATACCGGGCATGGATGCGCGTGCACCGGAACGAACGGAAACCAGCAGAGGGTTCTCCTTGTCGCCGAACTTTTTGCCGGTGATCTCCTCCATCTTAACGATGTTTTCCATGATCTCGGCCTGGATAGCCTCGTTGATCTTGCGGCCATCCTCATAATACTGGGTGCAGGCCTCCGTGGAAATGGTGAAACCCTGGGGAACGGGCAGACCGATCTTGGTCATCTCCGCAAGGTTTGCGCCCTTACCGCCGAGAAGCTCACGCATGGAAGCGTCGCCTTCGCGGAACAGGTAAACGTACTTTTTGCTCATTCTATATACCTCCGAAATTATTTTCATAGTGTCTCAGAAAGTCATTATAACAAATATAGGAAGGAATTGCAACCCCTTTGTGGCAAAAAATATCTCCCGCAAAGAAAAATTTTCAAAAAAATATTGCCAAACCCGTTGCAAAACGGAAAAAAGTGTGCTATAATACATCTCGTTCCGCGGAGGCATAGCTCAGCTGGTTAGAGCGTTCGGTTCACATCCGAGAGGTCTTGGGTTCGAGTCCCCATGTCTCCACCAAAAAACGACAGGTTTCGACCTGTCGTTTTTTTATTCAGGAAAGATCGCTTCGGTCTTCGATCAGACCCAACCTTTTTAAGCGTGCGCAAACACCGCCCTCGCTTCGCTTCAGCGTTTTTGCCATCTCCGTCAACGGAGCGCCTTTCCGAAGCAGCTCCGCCAGCGTCCGCTCCTCTTCCTCGGACCAGGCTCTCCCTCGCCGCGGAGACGCCGCCGATTCCCGGGGCTCAAAGGATAAGACTGCCCAAATGTTGTCCATCACAAAATGCTGAGCATCCAAAGAATACAGGAGCACGTAGTAGAAGCCCTTCTGCCCCTGCCGTTTTTCCAACAGAAGCCCCATGGCCGCCCCCAGCTCCGTGGGTTTACGAAGCTTGGTGCCGTTAAAAAGCGTCTCCTCTTCGATCAGATCCAAGGACATCAGCCACTTGACCAGATTCTTTTTCGGAAACCTTTGACCGCCCTCCTGCGGTGCAATAGCGGCGATCCGTTCGAAGATCTCGGTTGCGGTGATGGGCTCCTTGGAATAGGCAAAGGCCTTCACCTGCCCTGCCGAAAGATCAAAGGACGTCGTTTCCCGCGGCGTCTCCCCCGCACCGATCTCATAGTCCCGTATGGCGTTCAGAAACCGCTCCCCGTACTGCTCCAGCTTCGTCTTGCCCACGCCGGAGACCGCAAGGAGGGCTTCCCGCGTTTTGGGAAGCTTTTTGCACATATCCGAAAGCGTAGCATCCGGGAACACCACGTAAGCGGGAACACGTTTCTCGTCTGCGATCTTGCGGCGCAACGCCTTCAAAACGTCCAGAAGCCCGCCGTCACCTGTGTCACGCCTCCTCTCGGCCGTCTTCTCTTCCCCTTGCCTCAGCATCACGGAGCTTCCGCCGAAGAGCACGTCGTTCGCTTTTGGAGTGGCGGTAAGCACGGGGAATTCATTCCCCACGGAAAGGAGATATCCCTCCGCTTCCAGGAGGTCGATCAGCTCATTCAGCCGCGAGGTCTTGCACCCCTTCATCAAGCCGTAGGTCGTCTGGCCGTTCAGCCCCAGGCGGAGAAGCTTTTCGTTTCTGCTCCCCTTGAGAATATCGCAGATCATCTTCTTGCCAAACCGCTCCCCCGTGCGTTTGACGCAGGAAAGGATCTTTTGCGCCTCCACGGTGACGTCCGTCTCACGGAATTGTGCAAGGCAGTTGGAGCAATTCCCGCAACGTTCGGGAGCGGTTTCCCCGAAATACCGCAGGATATAGCCTCTCAGGCAGTTCTTTCCGGTGGCGTAACGGGTCATACGCTTTAATCTGTCGTGCTCCCGCGCCTTCAGCGCCTCTTGCTGCTCCGAGGTCAAAGCGGGATTGGGCTCCGATTTTTCGATGAGGAATTGATTGGTGCGCACGTCTCCGGGGGAATACAAAAGGACACACTCCGCCCCGCTTCCGTCCCGCCCGGCGCGTCCTGCCTCCTGGTAGTAGCTCTCCACGTCCTTGGGCATATTATAGTGAACCACGTAGGATACGTTGGATTTATCGATCCCCATGCCAAAAGCGTTTGTGGCCACCATAATGCTCTTGCGGTCGTACACGAAGTCTTCCTGGCTTTCCCGCCGCACCCGGTCTTCCAATCCCGCATGGTACATGGCGGCAGAGAAGCCCGCCTCGTTCAACCGTGCACAGACCTCTTCCACCGTTTTTCTCGTGGAGCAATAAACGATCCCTGCGTCTCCTGCATGGCGCTCAACAACGTCCAGCAAGGCATCGAACTTGCTCTTCGGACGGCGCACCTCAAAGCGCAGGTTCGGACGGTCGAAGCCCGTGGTCAAGCGGAAGGGCTCACGCAGCCCAAGGGAGCGCTCGATGTCCTCCTTCACCTCCCGGGTCGCCGTAGCAGTGAACGCCGCAATTGTGGGACGGTAGCCCAACGCCGCCGCAAACTCTGCGATCTTCAAATAGCCGGGACGGAAATCCGGACCCCACTGAGAAATACAATGAGCCTCGTCCACCGCCAAAAGAGACACCCGAATCCCCCGGCAGGCCTCCACAAACTCCGAAACCGCCAAACGCTCCGGGGCGACGTAGATGATCTTATACATTCCCGCGGCTACGTTGGCAAGTGCTTTTGCGTACTGTGCCGCCGTCAGGGAGCTGTTCAAATACGCTCCCCGCACGCCGTTTTGCGTCAAGGCGTTCACCTGGTCCTTCATCAAAGAGATCAACGGCGATACCACCAACGTGACCCCGTCCAGCACCAGTCCGGGAACCTGGTAGCAAAGGGACTTCCCCGCTCCCGTGGGCATCACGCAAAGCACGTCCTGCCCCCGCAGGATGGCGTCTACCGCCTGCTCCTGCCCTGCGCGAAAGGCGCTGTAGCCGAAATATTTCCGCAAAACCTCTGTCTTATCCATCGTTCCCTCACCGTCCCGCATTTTCTTTTCATTATAGCACGTTTCCCGCAAAATGCAACAAAAAGCCACGAAAAGGAACCGAAAATTCCTTCCGTGGCTTTCTTTTTACCCGATCAGCTCGCCGTCGAAGCGTTCGTATTTGTGTCCGCAGGATTTACACGTGAAAACGTGGAGATTTCCCACTACGGTCTCGTCGTAGACGTGACGGCAGGGAAACTCGCCCAGCTTCATCACCACGCGCTTGAGGATCATGTAGTCCAAGGCGTTCGCCCTGCCATCGCCGTTCACGTCGGCGGCGTCAAACTGGGCGTCGGTGAATTGGATCTGCCGCATGGTAAACCGCTTCACCATGCCGTAATCCATAACGTTGATCTTGCCGTCGCCGTTTACGTCGCCTTGGGCGTAGGTCTCCTCGAACTCGTCCATGGGGCCCTCGTTGTCCGCAAAAGCCGTCACGGCGGGGCACAAAAGCAGCAAAGCCGTCAGCAATACAACCAATGCCTTCATACCGCTCACCCGATCAAGCTGCCTTCCGGCTTGACGACCTTGTAGTTGCAGCCCTCGTGGGTACAGGTGTAGATCTTCAGGTTGCCCACTTGGGTGAACTTGTCCCCGGTTGCGTGGCCGGTGGCGGGGATGATCTCCGTGGCACCGCAGGCGCACTGCTTGTAGCCGTCCTCCAGGCAGGTCTCCTGCTTGGCGGGTTTGAAATCATGGGTGTGATTCTCCTCCTTGGGGTCGCCTTCTTCCGGTGCCGCGGGGGTGTAGTAATGCACCGTGGAGCCGGCGGCGTCCTTGAAGGTGTGGCTGCCGATCAT
>SVTH01000006.1 GCA_015063885.1 Oscillospiraceae bacterium
CGATCGCATCCAAACCAAAACAAAACTGACCCCGCTTGAAAAACGAAGTCAGTTTGTCGCTTAAATTCTAATATTGCCTACCATAGGGGTGTTTTTGTGCTGTCCGTATAATTTGGGGCACAACACGTGGGAGACTGCGCTTTTTTCGTTATTCCGAAACGGTGCCCGCGTGGATCCGCATGACCGTTCCGTTTTCAAAGAAGCGGAAGAAATAATAGGTGTCGCCGATGACGTACATGGCAAGAGTGCCGTAGCTTTTCTCGCTTTCCGTTTCCAGCAGGTAGCAGCCCTTTTGGCTGTTGATCTGCGCCAGCACCTCAATATATTTTTCCTCCTGATAGTACATTGAAGAAAGTCCCGTTCCGTAATCGGGAACGAAATCCTCCACGTAGGTGACTTTGTCGTACAGGATGTCGTTCAAATAATACTTCCCGTTCTCGATCCGCACGTCCATACCATACACCCAGGACAGACTGCAGTCCTGCAAAAAGGGCTCTGCACGGAATTCGATCACTTCCCCCACGTCGGGGGAAATATAACCGCCTATTTCGATCTTGATCCGAACGCCCTCCCGGGAGGCGGCTTCCACCCAGGCGATAGCGGCGGCGTGATCCTTTTCCGGAACCGTGATGACAATCTGTCCATCCACGCTGTCCACGTACCAGGAGGTCACCTCGCAGCCAAGTTCCATCAGCTCCTCCGCCCCGCGGTCCGCATAGTCCTGCAAAACGCTCAAGGAAAGCTCCTCATCCAGGAAAACAACCACGTCCTTATAGTGATCAAGCCGCCGGGACAGCGTTTCCCGCACCTCTTCGGAGGGGGAGACCAGCTTCACGTACAGCATGCCGTCCTCGATATAGCACCCGCCGAACCAATCGGGATACTCCGTGACGTACCCTTGAACGAAGAAGTAGGTCATCAGCCAATTCTGTGCTTCCACCGCCTGCTTTTGATCCCCAAACAGGGTGGTCAGGTTGGTGATCTCCAGGTCGTATCCCTGCCGATCGGCGTGATAGGTCACCATCACGGCGATGGTCTCCACGATCTGACGGTTTTCCTTGTCTATGATCTGGATCAACAGCTCCGTAGGCTCGGTAAACCATCCCGAAACGAAATATGCCCATGCAACAGGACCGTCCCTGTAGCCCACAAAGCCCACCATCACGTGCTCGTCCTTCCCCTGGGCCAACTTACCGTTGTAAGAAACGGCGATATCAAAGCGCTGATAAAGCACCTCGTTGTTTTTCAGATCCGTGGGGCGTACCTCAAAGTTAAACAGCGGCATGTCCACGCCGAATATGTTCTCTTTTGCGGTGCCGGAATTGAAGCAGCTGCTGTGCACCCCCAGGTCCTTCACTTCCCCGTCGGCGGCCATGGCGGTGATGGTAAAGTAAGAGGTAACGGGGTCCCCCGTTTCCACAGGCATCTCGGGGGTCTGTTGCCACCGCCACAAAATCCCCCCCGCCGCCATCAACGTCAGGCAGGCCGCCGCAGCCACCCATTTGATCCATTTATGCCGTTTTTTCGTTATCTTCTCCCCGGGCGCCGCTTGTGCGACCAGGGCAGGGTCGATGCCCCCCAGTTCTCTGTAGATCTGTTCGCTTGTCATACAAAAAAGCCCTCCTTCTGCAAAAATGCTTTCAGCTTCCTTCTGGTGCGGAGCAGAAGGACGGTGACGTTGCTTTCCTTCATGCCGAAGTCGGAAGCGATCTCGGCAATGGAGCTTGTGTACCAATACCGCCGCAGAAAGATCTTCCGCGTCTTCTCCGGCAGAGAATAGAGGAAGCGATTCAACGCATCCCGCAAGGCCAGACCTTCTCCCGGATCTCCGTTTTTGCCATCGGGAATACACTCCGCCAGCTCCTCCAGGGCAAGAGACACCTGCCCGAAGCGCTTCCCGGCGTGATTCATTTCGTAACGATCCAACGAGATCTGACGGCAAAGCATCCCCAAATAAGGCTTCAACGCCTGAGGCCTGTGGGGAGGCATGGTGTTCCACGCCTTGAGATAGGTATCGTTGACAGACTCCTCGGCGTCCTCGTCGTTTTCCAGAATGCGGTACGCAATGTAGCGGCAGTAACGCCCGTACTTCTTTTCCGTCTCCGCCACGGCAGACTCCGCCCGTGCAAAATACAGCTCCACGATCTGCTTGTCTTCCAAACGCCTTCTCTCCTTTCACTTTTTTCTGAAGAGGCCCTTCACCCCAATAAACGGGAAAACCACCCCTTGCACTACGGCAAAAGAAAAACTTTTTTACAGAATACCACAAACCCACGCAAAAAGCAACGGCAGGAACAAAAGTCCCTGCCGTGTGGATGTTTTTTCCATAATCCTGCGATGGTTCCGCATACCGTTCCCCAATTGTACCGCATATATTCCGCAAAAACACATAGAGAAACAAAAAGCTAAAAGCCCGAACCCCCTTGATATACAAGGGTCTTCGGGCTTGACAGAACCTAACTTTTTTACAGGAACTTATTCCCACTCAATCGTCCCGATGGGCTTGGGTGTGAGGTCGTAGAGGACGCGGTTGATGCCTTCTACCTCGTGGGTGATGCGGTGGGTGATGTGATGCAGGAGTGCATAGGGGATCTCCTCGATGGTGGCGGACATGGCGTCGGAGGTGTTGACGGCACGGATGATGGCGGGCCAGCCCTCGTAGCGGCTTTCGTCCTTCACGCCTACGCTCTTAATGTCGGGAACCACGATGAAATACTGCCAGACCTTCTCGGAAAGGCCGCTGTTTGCAAACTCCTCGCGGAGGATAGCGTCTGCTTCGCGGAGTGCGTTCAGACGGTCGCGGGTGATGGCGCCCAGACAGCGGACACCCAGGCCGGGGCCGGGGAAGGGCTGACGATAGACCATGGCGTGGGGCAGACCCAAAGCCTCGCCTACCACGCGGACCTCGTCCTTAAAGAGAAGCTTCAGAGGCTCTACCAGCTCAAACTGCAGATCCTCGGGCAAACCGCCCACGTTGTGGTGGGACTTAACGGCTTTCTTGCCCTCTGCCTGCTTGAAGGACTCCAGAATATCGGGATAAATAGTACCCTGCGCCAAGAAGGAAATGCCCTCCTGCTTGCGGGCTTCTTCGGCGAATACGGTGATAAACTCCTTGCCGATGATCTTGCGCTTCCGCTCGGGATCGGACACACCTGCCAAAAGATCCAGGAAATGATCGGTGGCGTCTACGTAGATCAGGTTGGCATCCATGCCATCCTTGAACATCCGGATAACACTCTCGCTCTCGTCCTTGCGCATGAGACCGTGGTTCACGTGGACACAGATCAGCTGTTTACCGATGGCTTTGATGAGAAGAGCCGCAACGACGGAAGAATCCACACCGCCGGACAGGGCAAGAAGGACCTTCTTATCGCCTACCTGGGCACGGACCTCCGCAATCTGCTCACGGATAAACGCTTCCGCCAGCTCGGGGGTGGTGATGCGTTCCATGGATGCGGGACGAACATTGCTTTGCATAGAGATTCCTCCAAAACTAAAACGTCTTTATGCCCTATATTATACCGCAAACTTTTCTGTTCGTAAAGTATTTTCTCGAAAAAAATTCCACAAAATTCAACTTTTCTCCCGTTCGATTTTTGGTTTTGCCTTCATATAGATGAAAAAACGAACGAATAGGAGTCCACAGTATGAAAAAACGTTGTTTTGCCTTTCTTGTCGTCTGCCTGCTTTTGGTGCGGGGCGTTCTCCCCGCCCTGGCCACGGAGGAGGCCAAGGTCTATCCTTACGATTTCGCCTTTGAGGCCTTTTGGTACGAGCCCTCGCTTTCCGCCGTCAATTTTGAAAGCTCTCTCCCCCGGAAAAGCTGTCTGCTGATGGAGGCCTCCACGGGGAAGGTCCTGTACGCCGATAACCAGCACGAGCGTCTCCCCATCGCCAGCGTCACCAAGGTCATGGCCACCCTTCTGATCATGGAGGCGTTGGACGGCGGGAAGATCGCCCTCGAGGATACCGTCACCGTCAGTGAGCGGGCGGCGTCCATGGGGGGCTCCCAGGTGTTTTTGGAGCCGGGAGAGCAGATGTCCGTGGACGATCTGCTGAAATCCGTGATCGTGGTCTCCGCAAACGACGCCACCGTTGCCCTGGCGGAGGCCATTTACGGCAGTGAAGAGGCCTTCATCGCCGCCATGAATCAAAAGGGCAAGGAGCTGGGGCTTAAGAACACCAACTTCGTCAACACCAACGGGCTCCCCGCCCAGGGGCATTACTCCTCCGCCTACGACGTTGCCGTCACCACGAGGGAGCTTCTGAAGCACCCCACGGTGCTGAACTACACCAACATCTGGATGGATACCATCCGCGACGGCGCCTTCGGTCTTGCCAACACCAACAAGCTGGTGCGGTTCTACAAGGGCGCCAACGGCATGAAGACCGGCTTCACCTCGGAGGCGGGGTATTGCCTTTCCGGCACGGCTTTGCGGGACGGGATGCAGCTCATCGCCGTGGTGCTGGGCTCCCCCACCAGCGAGGACCGCTTCGCCTTGGCAAAGCAGCTTTTGGATTTCGGCTTTGCTAACTATCGGATCTTCACCCCCGAAATGGATCTGCCGGAAAGCCTCCCCGTGACCTGCGGGGTAACGGACAGGGTCAAGCTTACCGCCGAACCTCCCGCCCTTCTGCTGGAAAAAGGCGCCTCGGGAGAGCTGACCCAGACCCTGACCCTCCCGGAAACAACGGAAGCGCCCGTGAAGAAGGGACAGCAGCTGGGGACGGTGGAATTCACCCAAAACGGGGTGTCCCTGGCGGTGATTCCCGTGTTTGCGGCAGAAGATGCAAAAAGAATGGACTTTCTGACCATGATAAACAGAATTTTCACAAACATATTCAGCTTTTTATGATTGACAAGTGGCGATGAATCGTGTATAATGTAGGTGCATACAAATACATTTACGCAAAACGAAACGGATTTACCCCATGATTACATTCCAGCATTCCCACATCAAGTCGGTCAGCGATACCGACGTCGCCGCTTTTGACAGCCGCATCGCCGCGGTGGATTCTCTGATCCGCAACAAAAACGGCAGGGGCAACGACTTCCTCGGATGGATCGACCTGCCCGTGAACTACGACCGCGAAGAGTTCGCACGGATCAAGGCTGCGGCCCAGAAGATCCGCCGCGACAGCGATATTCTGTTGGTCATCGGCATCGGCGGCTCCTACCTGGGCGCCCGCGCCGTGATCGAGTTTCTCCACGGTGCTTACTACAACCAGCAGAGAAAGAACACCCCCGACATCTACTTTATCGGCAACTCCTTCAACGGGGAGGAGCTGAAGGACGTTCTGGAGCTTTGCGAAGGCAAGGACGTCAGCGTCAACGTGATCTCCAAGTCCGGTACCACCACGGAAAGCGCCATTGCCTTCCGTATCGTCCGTGAATATATGGCAAAGCGTTACAGCGAAGAGGAAATGAACGCCCGCATCTACGCCACCACCGACTGCGCCAGAGGCGCCTTGAAGGGCTTGGCGGATCAGAACGGTTACCAGACCTTCGTGATCCCCGACGACGTCGGCGGCAGATTCTCCGTGCTGACCCCCGTGGGTCTGCTCCCCATCGCCTGCACAGGCATTGATATCGACGCTTTGATGGAAGGTGCCGCCAAGGAGCGGGAGGCGCTCTTTGCCGCAGGCCTTTCCAACGACGCTTACCGTTACGCCATCCTGCGGAACATCTATCTGGAAAGAGGCCGCAAGGTGGAGGTGCTGGCAAGCTACGACCCCGCCTTCCGTTATATGGGCGAGTGGTTCAAACAGCTCTTCGGCGAAAGCGAGGGCAAGGACAAAAAGGGCCTCTTCCCCGCCTCCGTGGTGTATTCCTCCGATCTCCACTCTCTGGGGCAGTTCGTTCAGGACGGCTCCCCCATCCTGTTTGAGACGGTGTGTATGCGTTCCACTCCCGAGGAACGGGATATGAACGTGCCTTACGAGGAAGCCAATGCCGACGGGCTGAACTTCCTGGCGGGCAACTCCCTTTACAAGATCAACAAAAAAGCCATGCTGGGTACTCTGCTTGCCCACGAGCAGGGCGGAACGGAAACCCTTTTGGTGAAGTACGACCGCAAGGACGCCCGTACCCTGGGTGAGCTGATCTACTTCTTCGAAATGGCCTGCGCCGCCAGCGGCTACCTGCTGGAGGTCAACCCCTTCGACCAGCCCGGTGTGGAGGCTTACAAGAAAAACATGTTCGCATTGCTGGGCAAGCCCGGTTATGAGGAACAAAAATCTGCCCTGGAAGAGCAGATCAAAAACATCTGATCAAAAAACGCGGTACTGACCCCGCATAAATAAAACCTAAAGGAGATACTACTTATGAAACTGTTAGCCGGTGTAAAAGGTACTGGTAAGACCAAAGCCCTGATCCAGGAGGTCAACAAGGTTTGCGGCGAGTCCCACGGCTCCATCGTTTGCGTAGAAAAAGGCAAAAAGCTCACTTTCGACGTTAGCTACCAGGCACGTCTGGTGGATACCGAGGATTACGGCATTCTGGGCGCTGATATGCTCTACGGCTTCCTCTGCGGCATCCTTTCCCAGAACTACGATATCACCGAGATCTTTATCGACAACGCATTTGCAATCTGCGGCGGCAAGCCCGAAGAGTTGGAGGCTTTCCTGGTGAAGGCTGACGAGATCACCGCTAAGAACAACGTTGCCTGCCTGATCACCGCATCCGTTGATCCCGCGCTCCTTTCCGAAAAGGCTCGCGCTTACCTGGCATAATGGCGACCCGCCCTACGGCGGATCTGAAGCCTGCTAAAAAGCCCTGGCTGAAGGACTTCTCCAAGGCCGCAACCCTGCGTTCTCTTGTCTGCTACGCCATCTGCAGTTGGCTGGAGATCGCTTTGATGACGGTGCGCACCTCCGAGGAGACTCAGGTGCTGGTGGGCTTGGCAGACGATCTGCTGTCTAAAATGACCGTACTGTTGGCGGCATCCTTCCTGTTCGGATTTTCCTTCATCGTCTTCCGCTGGAAAGGCGTCCCCTCTGCGGTGAAGCGCTTCCTCCACATGGTGGTGGCCTTCCTCCCCGTGGTGATGATCTCCCAGTCCTTGGTGAACGATACCAATCTGGACACCCAGGCCTTCGTGGCGTACTACTTCTTTGCCCTGCTGGTATATCTGGCAGTCTACGGAATCTGTATGGTGGTTTCTCACTTCCTGCGCCGCAAGGTATGACAAAAGACAGAGAAAGAGCATTCGTTTTGAATGCTCTTTTTTCGTTGCTTTATACCAGGGTCCCGTCGGCCATTCGGTACTGCACGTCCGCCTCTGCCGCAAGCTCGCGGGAGTGGGTGACCACGATGACGCATTTCCCCGCACGGTGAGCCAGATCCTGCAAAAGCGCCGCCACCCTTCGGCTGTTTTCGTCGTCCAAGTTCCCCGTGGGCTCGTCCGCCAGGATGACGGAAGCAGGGGAGATCAGTGCCCGTGCGATGGCCACCCGCTGTTGCTCGCCCCCGGACAAACGAGAAGGCTTTTTGCGGAAATGGGATTCCTCCAACCCCACGGCAAAGAGGGCTTCCTGCGCCTTGAATACACGGCGGTCATTTCCCTCCCCGTACCCCAGCATCACGTTTTCCACAACCGTCAGATGGGGGATCAGATTGTAGGCCTGAAAGATGACCCCTACCTTCTCTTTGCGGTAAAGGGAGGGGTTGACGGCAGAAATATCCTCGCCGTCCAAGGTGATCTTGCCCTCCTTCGGACGGTCAAACCCCGCCAGCAGGGAAAGCAACGTGGACTTTCCCGAGCCGCTTCTCCCCGTCAAGGCGTAAAGCTTTCCGCTCTCAAAAACGCCGCTGACGCCCTTCAACACGTGGGTAATCCCAAAGCGTTGTACGTAATCGTAGCATAGGTTTTGAACTTCTAAAATGGACACTTTCAGTCCTCCTTGTCCATCATATTTCGTTTGGTGATGCGCCTTGCCAGCCCATAGAGATAGGCAGAGAAAGCCCACACCGCCGCCAAAAGGACCCCGTAAGTCTCGTAGGAAACGCCGTAGCTTAAGGATAGATCCGTCTCCGTATACCTGCGCACGGCGTTTTCCAATTGTTCACGGAGGGCCTCGCTGTTCGCCATGCTCTGCGCCACGGGCGAGAGATTTTCCACGGCACTCCCTACGCTTTCCATGGCTTTTTGGCTGATGAAGCTACAGATCCCGTTGCCCCACAGAGAGGCCGCCCCGATACCGCAGGCCAAAGCGGCCAGCATCACGAGCCCGAACTCAAGGGTAAAGGAAAGGGTGATCCCCCGCTCTCCGTATCCCAAAGCTCGCAGGATGTAGCTCTCCTTTTGCCTTTTGCGGACAGCGTAGGTAAGGAAAACGGCAAGGAGCAAGCTGCCGAACAGCGCTGCGGCGTAAAAGAGCACCCCGGAGAAATTTTCCAGGCTTTCGATCTGCGCCAGCACGAACTTATATTCGTAGTCCGAGGCCGTGATCAGATAGCTGTCCCCGTCCAACCCCGCATCCATGAGACCGCCCATGATGGAAGAGACTTCTCCCGGATATGGGGTGGTCATCCCAATCCGTAAAAGCCCCACCCGGGAAAATGCATCCCCTTCCGCAGAAAAGCTTTGACCCTGTTCACCGATGGCATAATACTCCCGGGCACGGTAGATGCTCTGCCAATATGCCACGTCAGCGACGATCACCGCGGCGGCTTTGGGGTCATCCCTGCGGGTGTAGTACCCGCATACGGGAACGGAAAGCAAGGGCGGCTCCGGCTTCTTTTTCAGGTCTTCGAAATGGGATAACATGTAGTCGGGAAGGTCGGCGTCAAGCTGCAGACCATACCCTTCCGTTTTGTACCATCCCACAAGGAAGCGCTCAGGTCGTCCCAAACCGTCGTACAGCTTTTTGGGCAGAAGAACGCCGTCCCTCAAAGCGGATTTTGAAAGGTAGGTAACGGAAAGATCTTCCTTTGCTACGCCTAACGTCTCCGGAA
Organism: Oscillospiraceae bacterium; assembly: GCA_015063885.1. GTDB lineage: Bacteria > Bacillota > Clostridia > Oscillospirales > CAG-382 > Coliplasma. The sequence goes on from SVTH01000006.1 coordinate 8,957, forward strand.
TCAATTCCTCACGAGTGCATCCCGCAACGCCTACTTCGTGGACTCCAAGCTGTGTATTCCGTGAAAAAGAGCCTCCCTCCGCCATGGCGGCTTGCATCCCGGCGTATTCCGCCTCCGTACAGAGCAAGCCCGCAGGGACGAAATAGGGATTGCAGACGTAATGCAGCTCCGAAATGCGCGGTTCCGCTCTCAGGAGCTCCAACACCTGCCCGTCCAACAGCTTGTCGTTCAGATCCACGATCTCGTACCCGCCGTCCTCCGTTTCCACCCGAGCGAGCCGTTCCTTCAAGACGAGTTCCATGGAGATCTCGGTGTTTTCGTTGAGGGTCTCCTCGGCGGATACGCAGGAGGTGTAGACGGAATTGCACAGCAGGATCAGCACCGCCGACAGGAAGACCACCAAAAAGACGGGCAAAAACACGTTGGGAAGACGAAAAATGTTCTTCAAGGATCCTTTCATTCAAGCTTCCTCCTGTCTGCTCAACAGCCCGATGGGCTTTATCCGCAAAATGCTCCACAGGGAAGCACCCATAGAAAGCGCCGCCACAGGGAAGAACACCCCGAGGGCCTTCCCAATGCAAGTGCCTATAAAGCAGCCGCTGATGGCAGTATCAAGCGCTTCCGCTTCCAGAAGCATCCCGCGGACGGTATCGGAGGTGGTCACAGCCAGGGCCTCCGCTGAGACGTTTCCGACCGTCGCCTCCAAGAGCGCCTTGGCGGCAGGTTCTCCGAAAAGCATCAGGAGCCCCACGGCAGGTAAAACGCCTGCCGCCACACAGCAGAAGAGCTCGGCAAACGTGCTTGCTCCCAGATATCCCTTGGAATGTCCCGTTGCCAGCAATACGCCGTACTCTTTCTTGCGGGAGACTGCCACGGAGCGTATGTAAACGGCGATCAGCAGGACCGCAACGGTGATATAAACGTACCGAGTGATCAAAAATGCATTTTCCAGAGACCTCACGCCGCGGTTGTTCGTTTCATAAAGATCCGCCACCTTGATGAAATAGGCAGGATAGCCCTCGCACATGCCGTATTTGTTTACCAAAGCCTCCACCTCGCCGATCAAGGCATCGTCGGTCAGCTTGACCTGGTAGTTGAAGCACCCCGAGGCATAGGCGCGGTCAAAGGTGGAAAGGGGGACGAAGATACGGTTCCGAGGCAAATTGTAGCTCAGAGTCACGTTCAGATTGGAACGCTGTACGCGGTCTTCGTAGATGCCCACCACCGTATATGGCTCCATAGAGCCGTCTTGCATTTTGATCTCAACGGTATCGTAGAGGCTTACGCAGTTGGCGGATGCGATGTCCTTGCTCACCAAGCACACCCTTGCGTCCTCTCTGCGGTCTTTTTCCGACAAATGCCGTCCTTCCGTCAAGATCAGCTCCCCCTTGGCAAACTCCGAGACCTCCATGCAATCGGTGACGCCGTAGAGCAAAAAGTAGCCTTTATCGTCGCACCAGGGAGGAAGGTAGGGCTGCAGACTTGTTTCCGCCTGTCCGTACACCTCTGCCGTATAGTCGGTGATATCAAGAAAGTATTGATGGATCTTTTCCAGGCGGGGCCACCATCCGGCGTACATTTTATTCACCGATTCGTGCCCTGCGTCGAAGACGGGGTTCCTTCTGTCCACCAGCAGGCGGTAATAGTCCCCGTAGGGGTTTTCATTGCGGGCCTTGTAGATCCCGCACACCTCCACCACGATAACGGACAATGCCAAAGCCGACACTGCCAGGAAGATCAGAACCGCAAGCAAAAGAGAAGACCGTCCGCGGCGGAAGAAGCTTTTCCATCCGTATTTGACAGCGTTCATTCTCCGCCTCCCCTCCCTTCCGAAAGGGGTTCGTATACGCTTTCCACCACTGCACGGCACAGGCACAGGTGCCTGGTCACCAGATAGACCTGCTCCCCGATCACCGTATACCCATCCCGCAAGACCATAGACGAGGTATGCTTTTCGGGGTGGGAAAGAACGGCACCGCAATTTCGGCAGGAGCGGTAATGTGTCACTCCCAAATCGTTCCACTCCTCCGTGTGCTCACCCATGCAGTCATATCCCGTGTTCTCCGGCAAAAAGAAGGTGGGCGGCGAGGGATCACGGTTCTCCAATTCCTCCTGCATGGATGCGTTGGTCTGCAATTCTTTTTCGCCGCAGGCTGTCAGCATCAGCAGAAGGGACAGGCATCCCAGCAAGCGAGCGGCAGTTCTTTTGCCCTTAAAAAACGTTGTAGAAGCGGACGGAGTAATAGCTTTTCGTTTCATCGTAGGCTTCCCCCAAAAACTTCTTGAGATCTCTCAGATTGTTTTTCACGGTGGTGTCGTCGGGCCTCATCGGCGTATACAAGCAGATCTCGTAGACCCCGGGATGGACCTCGCCGTTTTCTCCCCTGACGGTGTTCAGAGAGATGAAGTTTTCCCCCGCGGGCGTGATGATGACCATCCCCAGGGGATCGAAGCAATAGGGCGCCTCCCGGGCTTCAAAATAGATCACGTCCCCCTGCCGCTCTGCGGAATACACCACCAGCTTATAGCCGCTACCGTCGTCAAACAGGGTCAACTCAGGGGAGTAGGTGATCTTCTCCCCGTCGGCGGGAATCTCGATCTCGTAGAACGCATCCTCCAGCCCTTCAAAGATCTGTTGCTTGCTCTCCTCGGAAACATCGGAAGCTTCGGGAGCCTCGGAAGCTTCACTCACGGTGCTTTCCGCCTTACCGATCTCTTCCCCGCCTCCGCAGGCGCACAGGCAGACCGCCAGCAGGGAAAGCACCAAACAAAAATATACTTTTGACATACAGGATCCTCCTTTTGTTTTCTGACTCCACTCTACCTCCCACATGTTATCAAGTTATCATCGAAGCCCTGTTTTTTCTCAAAAAAGCAAAGAAAAATCCCCTCCCGATGGGGAGGGGATCGCTTTGCAATGGAATCAGTCGGATACGATGAAGGCGTTGCCCAGGTTGGACTCGGAAACGAAGACTACGATGAAGTCAACGATAGCCTTGCCCTCTTCCTTGTCGCGGTACTGACCTGCGTCGGTCAAGCTGACGTTGAAGTCGCCGCATCTTGCCAGCACGGTCTGGTCAAGGGAGTTTGCCAGCAGGAGAGACGTGTTGATGGCGTTCTCGTCGCGGTAAACCAGGATGTTGGGAAGCTCGGTGCGCTCAGTCTTGATAACGGTACGCTCAGCGCCGCCGACGGTGGTGTCGGAGGAGTTGATGGTGGTGTAGTAGGAGTAATCACCGTTCTCGGTATCGTTGTAAACGCGGATGTTCTTCACGGCATCTACGTAGGAGAACTTGGGAGCCAGCAGAGTCAAGGTCTCGGTGATCGTATCTGCGTCCAGCTCACGGTAGGTAACCAGGTTGCCGCCCTTGACCTCAAGCTTCTTCTCCTCGAAATCCTCCAGGGTGTATGCCTTGGCGTCGGAATCCAAAGCGGAGATGTGCTTCATGACCTCGCGGTACATCAAATAAGAGGTATAATCGGTAGGATGGGTATCGGTCTGACGGTACAGATCGTAAATGTCCTTGCCTGCATCCAGCTCGGCCTGGAGAACGGTCTGCATATCCACAACGGTGGCCATGGTGCCGCCGATGGCGGAAACGATCTGCTGATAACGGGTCAACAGGTCGTGGTCCTTCTGTGCCAGATCCTCGTCGTGGAGGATGGAGGGATCCATGGTGGTCAAGTCGGGAAGGAAGACGTAGATCAGGCCGACCTCGTTACCGCCTGCACGCTTCAGATACGCCTTGTAGGTGGAAGCCACGGTGGACTTGATCTCGCTGACCTGGGAAGCGGTGTAAAGCACCTTGCCCAGATAGTCGTCCAGGTATGCGGAAAGATACAGTCTGGAATCCTTACCGACGGAAACGCTGTTGCCGTCCAGACGCTCCTCTGCGGTTGCGTCGTAGGGAGCGGAGAAGGTCAGAGGCTCGCCCACTTCCTCCTCACCCTTCATAGCGGTAGCCGCAAAGGTGGAGGCGGTGGTGCCGGGAAGATCCACGGCGATGATGAAATAGTTACCGGAGCACTTTTCCTGAACGGAAATATCCACGCCGCCGGAGATACGAACGGAATCAATGCCCTCGTCCAGAGCCTTCTCGGAAAGCTGACCGAAAACGGCTACGTTGGTGGGGGTAACGCTGACCACGTCGTTGATGGTCATGTACTCATTCTCTGCAAGGAACTCGGTGTCGACCTCGCTGACCTCTTCCTCGCTGGGGTTCAGAGAAACCAGCTTACGGTCGTCCGGAGCCTCGTTGGGCACGCAGGCGCCAAACAGCATTGCCGTGCAAGCCAGCAAAGCGACGGTCAGAAGTGCAATTCTTTTTCTTTCAAACTTCATAAAGAACCTCTCTTTTCGGGAACGTCCTCCCCGCAAGTGCGGGCAAGACCCCAAAGTATCCATATACTGTTATTATAAAGGATTCCGCAAAAATATGCAAGAGCAAAACTCATTTTCTTTCTTGCCGATACGGAGAATTATCGCTTCGGTTTTTGGTGCTTTTCCACAAACTATACCGCAAGGAAGGACAAAATCCAAACGGGGATCAGCCAGCAAAGCTGGAAGATGGCCGCCTGCACGGCACCGAAGGACTCCAGATCCCCCGTAACGGCCAGGAAGCCCACCGCCAGAGCGGACAAAACCGTTGCCACCGTCATGATGATGGCGTTACATTTGGTCACGTGGCGCACCTTGTCGCAAAGGGAGAACATCCGCAGGAAATTGTGAAGGGAGGAGTTACACACCACGCCGCCGGAGGTGGAAGCCGTCTCCCCGGAGATCTCGTCGGGGGAGTTCTGCTTCAGCACCGCCACGGGGCATCTGCGGAACTTGATGGCGTTCTGCAGCATCTCGTTGGTGATGTTGGGGTCCATGGTCTTCACGCCCAGGCAAAGACCCGCGCGGTACATATCCTGCAAAAGCTGCTCGAAGCGGGGGTTGATACGGTAACGTACGTAGAACTTTGCCGCCAGCTGCTCGTCGATGACCACGTACATCACGGAGCCAACGCCCTTTTCGTAGCCCTCGTCTCCCTGATCCACGGGAGCCTCAAAGCGGTAACGGCGGAGATAGCTCCGCTTGCCTAGGAAGATATGTCGGCCGTCGATGGCCACGCAGATACCGTCCTTGGCGTTTTCGATGACGCGTGCGGTGGCAGGCTTTTCCACGTTGCCGTCCATCATCCGCTCGGTGACCTTGGCGAGGGGTCCGCCCAGGAAGGAGAACACCTTTGCCACGTCGGGAATGACCTTGTCGATACGGTAATCACCGTAGGTCCGCACGCTGGTGATGTTCACCAGGGATGCGGGATACACCTCCGTATCCGCAAAGGAAAGAGCGGAGGCCATGGAATACTCCTCGGCGATGCAGTTGCCGATGAAAGCGCCGGAGCACTTTCTGCCCTTACGGTTGGCCGCCGTCAGAGGGAGATTGATCACAAAGAAGGCGGAGGAGGGCAATGCAAACGCTACCAAGGCGGAAAAGGCGTTAAACGCCTCGCCCGCGGATCTGCCCAGCACGATCAGCGCCACGAACAGCCCGCCCGCCAGAACCACCAGCAAGGGCAGCAGGAAGCGGTACAGATCGTCGTATTTGGGACGCTTCACAGAGCGCTCGGAAAAGCCTTCCACGAATTCCGTACGGCAAACGGTGTAAAGCTCGCTGTCTTCATACAGATATCTGCCGAATTCCTCGGATTCCTTCACCGCATTCTGCAAGCGCTCGGCAATATACTTGGGGCGCTTGGTGGCGATCATGCGGAAGGCGTGACGGTTACGGGCGGCGGTCTGGAACTCGGAAACGGCGGCGCAAACAACCGTCACCGCCAGGGGAAGACCGTACAGACGCAGATCCTCTGCGGCAGGTGCCGCCACTGCGGTCACGAAGGAATACAGCGCCGCAAACAGGAAGCCAAAGGCCAGGACGCTTTCCGGCACGGGCTTGGCGGAGAACAATCCCCTGCCGCCCCGCACCAAGGAAGGCAATACGGTAAAACCGCACAGACACAGGATCTGCAGGTCGATCATCAGATACAAGCGGACGCCGGTGACGCCCTCCTTCAACAGGAAGCCGAACATTCCCTCTGCGCCAGAGGTCTCAAACCGCCACAGGAACAAAAGCAAGATCACGGATGCAACAATACGGAAGAAGGCGTTTCTCTGCGCCTTCCGCAGCTTGCCGTCGATCTCCCCGTTCTGAGAACGGTCGGTATACCGCAGGATGGGCGTTTCCGCCTTCTGCTTGGCAATTTTCTTTTCTTTCTTAGCCTTGACCCGAAGCGCTTCTCCCTCTGCCTCGTCCTCCTGCATCATGTCAAAAGCCAAGCGCAGGTTGATCTCCGTTTCGTCCATTTCCGCAGAAACGGGCTCTACGTCGGTCTCCTCGGGGAGGAAGGCGATCTGTCCGTCGTCCTTTTCCTCCACGCCGTCCAGGGCGTGCTCCACCACCTTGCTTCCCAGGTTCTCGTAGTCCTTGTCGAAGCCTGCGGGGCGGGGCGTTTTTTTCTTTTCCTTCAGGGTCATGCCGTCCCCCAAGGGGAACATTTCCGCCTGCTCGTAGGATTCCTTTGCGGGGAGATCCGCCTCGTCGGAGAAGCGGTCGGCGGCATCCGCCATGCGCTTTTCCATCTCCTCGGCGCTGATCTGCCCGGATTCCCGAATGATGGTCCGCAGGTTATCCGCCTTGCGGGCACCGCCGTCGGGCTGGTTTTCCAGGTATCCCAAAAGCTTATCCCCCTGGAGCTTCCGCGCCAGGGTGTTTTTCAATTCCAGGGTATCGCTCCGACGGTCGGGGATCTCCCTGGTGCTGTATTTATCAATGAGCTCGATGGTCTCCGCGTCCAGATTGCGGCGCACCTTGGGCTCCAAGTGCTCCTTCGCTTCCTCACTCCCCACGGGAGGCATCACGATGGTCTTGGTCAGCTTCGCCTCCTCGGCGGCACGCTTCTCCTGCAACGCTCTGGCACGCTCGTTTTCCTCGGTCGCCTCCTCCAGAAGCGCCGAGATATCAAAACCGTTCTTTTCTTCTTTCAAGCTGTCGGTGCTCCTTTCGGAATTACTTTGCACGCTGCTTCGCCGCCTCGAACAGCAGGATCGCCGCCGCGTTGGATACGTTCAGGGAGTTGATCTTCCCGTACATGGGGATCCCTGCCATAAAGTCGCTTTCTTCCTTCAGCAAACGGGAAACGCCCTCCCCCTCGCTGCCCAGGATCAGCGCGATCTTGCCGCGGAAATCCTGTTCGTAATAGGGCTTGCCCCCTGCTTCCACCGCCCAGATCCACACGCCGTTTTCCTTCAGCGTGCGCACGGCGGAGGCCAGGTTGGACACCCGTGCCACGGGAACGTGGAACACGGCGCCTGCGCTGGATTTGGCAACGGTACCGTTCACCCCCACGGCGTGGCGCTTGGGGATGATGACGCCGTTGGCGCCCGCACATTCTGCGGAACGGATCATGGCACCCAAATTATGGGGATCGTTCACATCGTCGCAGATCAGATAGAAGGGCAATTCTCCCGCCGCCTCCGTCTTCTGCAAAAGCTCCTGCACGGAAAGGTACGCCGTCTCTGCGGCAATGGCGGCAACCCCCTGATGAACGCCGCCGTCCGCCAGGGAATCCAGCTTGCGGATATCCGTCTCCAGAAGGGGCACGCCCTTCTCCAAAGCCAAAGCGGCCACCACGGACAGGGATCCGTCCCGTTCACCCTTGCGGATGAACACCCGGTCTACCTCTCTGTCACTGCGCAACAGCTCGATCACCGCATTTCTGCCGATGAACAAGCCCTCCACGGGCTCCCCGCGACGCTCACGGTCTGCGGGCTTTTCGCCCCCCCGATATTTCTTGTAAGGCTTTTCCATAACGGGCACCTCCAAATTGCAAAAACTCTCTCGTAAAAGTATACCACACCCGCCGTCAATTGTCAATCGGAAAACGCAGGAAAATGAAAATCCGCTCCGGGGCTTTTCCCGAAGCGGATCTCCTTTTTACCCTCTGCGGAGGATGGATGCGCAGATCTGATTGGTGGAAAGATACCGTTTCCCTGCTTCGCCCCGCAACCGCAGATAGAAGGGCGTTTCCGATTCCGCAAAGCCTTGGGGGATCAGACACGTGCCCTCTTCCAGGGGCAATCGTTCAAGCTCCCCGCTCTCTCTCCAAAGCAAAGCGTATTTGTGACAAAACCCCTCCCAATCGGGAGAAAGCTCCGCCCGAAGCCGCAAAGAGCAGGCTTCACGGGGCAAAACGGGGACGGACAGCAGCCGCAGCTCTCCCCCTTCCGCCGTTACGGTCATTACGTATTCCTGCATACGGTGCCTCCTTTATTTGAGCTGCAGACCGGTGTCGGCATCCCCCGCCGAAGTGTAAAATCCTTGCAGGACCATCTTGGAATAGGCGGTATTCGTGCTTCCCGCTTTGGGCACGTAGGTGCCCTCGATAGGTTCGCCCTCCGCATTGTGAGCTGTGATCCCTTGGTGCAACGTCTCGGGCGTTACCGTATCTTGTTCCGTGTTGGCGTTGTAAGGGTTCACGTAAGTGCCTTCGATGAGAGCGCCTGCCGCATCGTGTGCCGTCACGCCTTTGTGCAAGGTCTCCGGCGTCACCGTGTCTTGTTCCGTGTTGGCGTTGTAGGGGTTCACGTAAGTGCCCTCGATGGGAGCGCCTGCCGCATCGTGTGCCGTCACGCCTTTGTGCAAGGTCTCCGGCGTGACAGTGTCTTGTTCCGTATTGGCATTGTAAGGGTTCACGTAAGTGCCCTCGATGGGAGCGCCCGCCGCATCGTGTGCCGTCACGCCCTTGTGCAGGGTCTCCGGCGTCACCGTGTCCTCTTCCGTGTTGGCGTTGTAGAGGTTCACATAAGTGCCCTCGATGAGAGCGCCTTCTGCGTTATGAGCTGTCACACCCTTGTGCAAGGTCTCCGGCGTGACTGTGTCTTGTTCCGTGTTGGCGTTGTAGGGGTTGACGTAGGTGCCTTCGATGAGAGCGCCTTCTGCGTTATGGGCTGTCACACCCTTGTGCAGGGTCTCCGGCGTCACCGTGTCGGCGGTGGTATCCACGGTGAACACGTCCACTGTCAGATCCTCGCCGAACAGCATGCTCTCCGTGGGGTAAACGCCGTTTTCCGTAATGCGGTAGCTGCCGTGATAAACGTCGTAGGCGGGTTCTCTTCCCTCTCCCCGCAGATCTCCAAAGGAGGCGCAAAGGGCGTTGGTCTGCAAGCAAACTCCGCCGTCCTCCCCCGTAAACCGCAGGTAAAAGGGCTTTTCCGAGCGGGTGAACGCCGAGGGGATGGCCACCTCTCCGCTGTCATCCAGCAAAAACTGGAGCATCACCTCGCCCTCCCGCCAAAGGGTGAGCTTTCTCTGGGGGAAATCCGCCCAGGCCTTGTCAAAGGAAACGGACAGATACACCACCCCGCGGGAGCCCTCCGCAACGGTGGGAATGGCGCCCGCAACCGCTTTTTCGCCTTCCACGTGCACTTGGAAGTATACTTTCATATAGGTTTCTCCTTTCCGGAAAGAAATGGAGGAGCACCTACAGCATAGCAGAAAAATCCATTCTTGTCATCCCGCAAAAATCCCGGAAAAATCCACAAAAAAGAAAGCGCTCATCCCGGGAGGGAGAACGCTTTCCGCATCTTATTTCTTTTTCTTAGTCTTGGTCTTTGCCTTGGGTTTTGCCTTGGCATTCGTCTTGGGTTCGGTCTCTTCCGTTACCGTGTCGCCCGCTTCGTAGTAGGTGCCTGCGAAGAAGGGGTAATCCGCCTTATGCTTTTTCTTGAGATACAGCACGGTCATATACACGATGAAGCCCAGAATGGCAACCACGGTGATCCCGGTACCCAGCCCGGAGCCGAAGGTCTTGTAGGTGAAGACGATCTCCACGTTTTCCCCTGCGGGAACCTCAACCGCCATAAAGCCGCCGAACACCGTGAGGATATCTACCTCTTTGCCGTCCACGGTAGCCGTCCAGCCGCCGGTGGAGGTGAGAAGCCCTGTGAGCCCCTTGTCAGCATCCCCGTACCAGCCGCCCTCGGCGGGAACGGAGAAGAAGACGATGTCGGTCTCCTCGGAGCTGTACTTGGCGGAGAAGCCGTCGGAATCCCAGGTGAAGTCGGTACAGGACATGGTCTTACGCTCCTCCACGGACTTCGTGAAGGTGCTGTAGTTGGCCGCCTTCCGCTTCAGCTTGCCCTCACAGCCCTCGTCGTTGGGGTCGTCCACGTACTCGTCCATAAACTGTGCGTAGTAGTCCGCCATATCGTCGGGAACCACCAGGTAGGTGCACAGCAGAACGGAACGCTGGAAGCCCCCGGAGATCTTCTGGAACTCCGTCTCCGTCATAAAGCCGTCGTAGCTGAAGCCCATGGTGAGGTAGTTGTCGTTGCGGTAGATGTCGAATTCGTTCTGGGTGCCGTAGTAGCTCCAGCCCTTCTCCAGCTTGAATTCTTCCTTGGAATAGGTGCGGTAGCCCTCCTTTTCCTCTACGAACGTCCAGGCGGGATCGTTTTCGTATTTCTCCAATTCCTCTTGGTTGTACAGAGAGCCCACGGCGTAGATCTTCTCCTCTGCGGAGGATGCACGGCTGCGGGCGTACACCCGATGGGTCTCGTCGACGGTCAGCTCCGTCCAATCGGCGCTGTTCTCGTAGTATTCCAGGTCGTAAGCGTCGTCCTTTGCCACAAGGCGGTAGACGTTATCCTCCGTGTTGGAGGAGAAAATGCGGTAATTTGCCCGGGTTCCGATACGGCGGTAGGTGCCGCTGTTCTCGTAGGTCTTCAAGGAGTCCAGCGCGGGAATCTCCAAGGTCTCGAAAACGGCGCCCTCGTCGGTTTCGCTTCGGAACACGAAGAGGTCCTCGGAGGGAACGACCTCCTGCCAGGTCTCGGTAGCCAGCAGGGTCTCGATCTGCTCCCCGTCCGTCTTGCGGGACAGGAGGCGGTAGTCTCCGCTTTCGCTGTCAAGAAGCAGACAATCGTCCTCTGCGGGCGTCCACTTGCTCCAAGCGGCATCGCTCAGATACGCCTGCACCTCGGGAAGCTGTGTCACGTCGATCTGCTGATAGGCGGTGACGGTGCCGCTCTTATCCTTGGCGTAAAGGCGGACGTAATCGGAAAGGGTGATCTCCTTTGCGTCGGGGTCCTTTTCCAGGCGGGCAACGGCTTGGGTATCCTTCTCGTCCACCAAGCGGTAGAACGTGGCCTCCATGCCGTCGCTTCCCACTTCCTCCACAGCGAAGAGGCGGAAGCCGTCGATGGACTCCATCCGCTCCCACAGGGAGCTGTTTTCGTACTCCGACAGCCCGTTGGGGTCGTACAGAGAGATCTCTGCCACCTCGTCCCCGTTCTTGTAGATACGGACGCTGTCCTCCCGTTCCACCAACGTCCAAGCAGACTCCCCTTCCAGCTCCACGATCCGTTCCAGATCGTCGATCACGTTTTCGTAAAGGGTCTCTACCTTCCGCTTGTTGCTGGAGGTGCGGATGAAGGAATACTCCGTGGAGGTCATGGCGCGCAAGCCGTACCAGGAGCTGTAGGTGCGGGAGCCTACGGAGCGGTTATAGCCCAGCAGGTCGTAGAAGGTCATCAAGGAAGGCGGCACCACCGTGTGGAAGCACTCGATGGAGGGGTAATGCCAATAAATGTTCAGGTTGTCGATGGTGGAGATCTTGGAGGTGCGGTAGAAATCAATGCGGTAGAACTCTTCCTCCGCATCCGGCAGGATCACGTCCTCCCCACCTATCACCTGGTGCACCATAAAGTCGCTGGTGTGGGAATGCTGTTTGCCGTTGATGATGTGGACGCAGCTGTAGACCACGATGCACAAAGAGGTGGTGAGCAGCAAAGCACGGGCAAACACCTTGGTGCCCCGGAAATGCTTGATCACGTACCACAGCAGGACGATCCCCGCCACGGCAATGGCGGTATAGATCCAGAAGCGCACGGGGAAGGGAGCTCTGCCCAACTGGATATCCGTAGCGTCGGTGGAGGGCTCGTCGTACCACAAAAGCCCCAAGGGCACCGCAATGGCGGCGATGGCCACAAGGCTGGCGGTCAAGGCGCCCTTCCAGCGGGTAGCCTTATTATCCAAGGCGATGATGGTGGCCACCACCATCATCAGCACCATCAGGTACATCCATCTGGCGTAGTAAGAGGAGTTCCCCAGGAAGAAAACGCTGTTCAGCCCCGGCACGAAGGAGCAGATCACCAAAAAGGGGATCAGAGCCTTCAGCCAATTACGGCGCTTGGTGGTGAAGAAGGCGAACACACCCGTCATACCGAAGAGGGGCAGGTAGGCGGAAATGGACGCCCAGCGCTCGGTGTGCCCGTAGAAGAAGTTCACACGGGAGGGAATGTCCGGAGGGAAGAAGTAGGATTCCAGGATCTGGCCGTACCGTTGCCAATACAGACCGCCGTTCTTCCACCAGGCGACGATGTTCTTCAGCTCCGAGAAGGAGCGGGCGGTTCTGTCGTTCCCCAACAGCGCCAAGGCCCCCGGGAGGAACAGGATCATGCTCATGGCCGCACCGATCACCGCCTCCAGTGCCAACCCGAGGAACTTCTTCAGGGTCACGCGGAAGGAACGGTCGGAGAAGCGGAACAGGAAATAGATGATACAGAAGGCCACCTGCCCGGCGAACATAAAGTAGTTCACCATGGCGTTGAGGCACACGGCGATGGCGAACACGCCCTTGCGGTTATTCTGAATGTATTCCTCCATACCGATGAGCAGTAAGGGGAACAGTGCCACCACCTCGTGGAACTGATTGAAGAAGGTGTTGTAGATCTGGAAGCCGCAGAAGGCGTACAGTAAGGCGCCCAGGACGGCGTAATCCTTGTTTTTCACCCATCTTTGCAGATAGGCGTAAGCGATCAATGCGGCGGCGATGTACTTGATGATATACATAGGACCCATGAGATAGGGGGCCCAGGAGGAGGGGAACAGGCACATCACCCAGAAGAAGGGGCTTCCCAGCATATAGTAGGAATAGCTTCCCACAAAGTTGGAGCCCATATCCGTGAACCAGTCCCAGCCGAAGTCTCCGCTGCGGACCATCTCCACGCAGTGCTTATAGAAAGCGATCTGCTGGGCGTTGTAGTCTCCGTAATACAAATAGATCCCGTGGCCTGTACGCACCCATTCCCAGATAATGAAGGGGATGGTGATACAGCAGGCGAGCACGGCAGAATATAAAAACGTTTTGCGGTAGTAATAATATTTACTTTGTCCCTCGGGCAACAGCTTGCCGTCGCGGATGGCTACGCTTTCCGTCATGGGATTCACCGTTCCTTTCTTTCCATTTCAGTTCCCTTTTTACGTATGTTCTATCTTACCCCAAAACAGAGAAAATGTCAACCCCAAGGGAACAAAAAAGCCCTCCCGTCGCAAGAAGGCTTTCTATTCCTGGGTATTCACGTAGGTGAAGGAGGCGTTTTCCTTATCCGGCTTGATGCGGATGGCAGTGGCCTTCAGCTGGGCGTAGGCTTCTTCACCCAAAAGCTCCTCGCCGCCGATCTCTTCCCCGCCGAACAGCCGCTCGTACAGATTATGGAGGGCTTGATCCTCCCCTGCGAACACGTCGGCGAACTCGCTCACCAGTTGTTTTTCCTCTTCCAGGCCGTCCACCGTCAGGGTCAGCTGCTCCAGCTTCAGGCTTACGGTGCCGTCGTCGTTCACCTCGTAGGTGCCGCTGATCCGCTCCGTCATCACGTAAGGGACTGCGGCGCCCTGGGCGTTCTCACCCGTAAGGTCGCTGACGGTATAGGAAAGGAAGGTACCGTCCTCCTTGAGCCGGAGGATCTCCCCGTCCCCTTCCACGGAAAGGTATTCACCGGTGAGAGGCGCATTCCCTTTTGCCGCTTCTTCCTCGGGAACGGAGGTCACGCCGGAAACCACGCCCACGGAGGACACGCAGGAGCCGTTCTCCCGCACCTGCATCCCGCAGGCACACAGCCCGGGCATCATGGCGCACAATGCCACCAGGAACCATTTTTTCACGGCGATTCACCTCTCTTTCGGGAATTTGATGAAGTTATTTTACCACAGAAGAGACGCCTTGTCAACGCAGGAAACGGCGCCAAATGTAAACTTTTAGCGACAAGCCTATTGCGAAAATGAAAAAAGAATGGTATACTGTCCGTGAAAGAAGAAAAAACCACCCATTACGAGGAAGGACGGAAGGCTATGCACATTCTCAATTTCGGATCCCTGAACATTGACGAGATCTACCGCGTCCCCCATCTGGTGGCACCGGGAGAGACGGTCTCCTGCGCCCACAGACAGATCCAGCCCGGCGGAAAGGGCTTGAACCAGTCCATCGCCCTGGCAAAGGCAGGGGCCTCCGTGGTCCATGCGGGCTGTGTGGGAGAGGACGGCGGGTTCCTGCGGGACACCCTGACGGCCAACGGGGTGGATATTTCCCATCTGAACACCGTGGACGTGCCCTCCGGCAGAGCGGTGATCCAGGTGGACGACAAGGGGCAAAACTCCATCGTGCACTTCCCCGGCGCCAATCGGTGCCTGGATGCCCACTACGTCCGCAAGGTGATGACCTTCTTCGGCCCCAGTGACTGGATCCTGTTGCAGAACGAGATCTCCGGGGTAGGGGATATCCTTGAAATTGCCGCAGAGCGGGGTATGCACGTGGCCTTCAACCCCTCTCCCATCAGCAGCAATCTTCACTCCCTGCCCTTGGAAACCGTCTCCTGCCTGCTGGTGAACGAGGTGGAGGGCGCCGCCCTTTCCGGCTCCTCCCGTCCCGACGTGATGCTGGAGATCCTGCGGGAGAAGTTCCCCCGTGCCGCCATCGTCCTGACCCTTGGCGGAGACGGCGCCTATTACGCCGACAGCGAGCACACCGTTTACCAGGAGGCCCTGCCCGCCGTGGCGGTGGATACCACCGGTGCGGGAGACGTGTTTACGGGGTACCTTCTGGCTTCTCTGTCCTCCGGCGTGCTTCCCAGCGAGGCTATGTACACCGCCTCTCTTGCCGCCGCCTTGTCCATCACCAAGCCCGGCGCCTCCGCTTCCATCCCTTCCATGGAGGAAGTGATCGAGTTTGCCAAGACCCTTTGATAACGGAAAGGATCTTTTATGAAGAACCGTTTTTTATCGTTGCTTTTGATCCTGGCGATGCTGGCGGCTCTGCTTTCCGCTTGCACCGCAGAGGAGCCCGTGGGCTCCTCTTCTCTTCCTTCTTCGCCCACGGAAGAGGCGTGGGTACCGCAACGGCTGATGCCCACCGACGGGAAGGCCCTTTACACCCGGCTGTATTCCATGTTCGTGTCCGATGCGGAAGCGTCCCTGCTGGCAGAGGAAGCCGCCAACCTGCAGGCCGAGCTGAAGGGTGTCCTCCCCCACGATCCCCCCATCGGCGGCGGGGCTTTTAACGGAGAGATCTACACCGACGGAGACTACGTGGTCACCACCGACGACCAGCTGAAAACCGCCCTGAAGCGTGCAAAGGCGGGACAGGTCATCTTCATCCCCTCGGGAGTCACCATTGATATTTCCGACCTTGCCGCCACGGAAAACTTCCGTGTTTCCCTGAAGGAGGGAGTGATCCTTGCCTCCGACAGAGGCGTGGGGGAGGGCGGCGTTCTGCGGTTCTCCCACCCCTCCGGCTCCATGCTGTTCTGTTACGAAAATTCCGTGGTCACGGGGCTGAACCTTTCCGGTGTCACCACCGCCTACGAAGGCCATATTGCCGCCCAAAAGGACACGGGGATCTTTATTTACGGAGAGAACGTCACCGTCTCCAACTGTGAGATCGCCTCCTTCAGCGGAAACGGCATCCGCGTCGCCTCCGGCGGAAGCGGCAGGGTGGAGCATTCCTACCTCCACCATTGCAGGATCGGCATTGAGGACGAGCAGGGCACCCTGGCTGTGGAAAGCTGTGCCTTCTTCGCCAACGAGAGCCACCGCACAGCAGGAAAGGAAGCCGTCTCCCCGGGTGAAAGCAACGGCATTCTCTCCGCCGCAGAGCCTTCTCCCCCACAAATTCGGCAGGTGGCCCCGGATATTGCCGCGGCGGTCTTCCCCGCCGACCCTTACGAAGTGTATACCCTGCTGGGAGAGGTGGCAAAGGGAGATCTCTCCAAGCTGGCGGAAGCCCTGGCGCTCCATTCCGGCACCACGGAGTATTATACCTACAAGGATCGGTTTACCATCGAGCAGGATGGCAAGATCTACGGCATCACCCCCGACGGCTCCCCCTTGGGCGGCGGTGCGGGCTACCAAGGGATCCTGACTTCGGGAGACTACACCGCAAGCACCCCGGAGGAGCTGAAAAGCGCCCTGGAGCAAGCCAAAGCGGGAGAGGTGATCTTCCTCCCCGGAAACGTGCAGATCGACCTGACCCACAGGCCCATCACCGTTCCCGCGGGGGTCACCTTAGCCTCCGACCGGGGCGCCTTACGGGAGGACGGCAGTGTTTCCACGGGAGCCCTGCTCTTTACCACCGTACGGCAAAAAGAAGCGGTGTTCCTGTCCGAAAGCGCAAGGCTTTGCGGTATCACCCTGGCGGGGCCCGATACGGAACGGCATATGACCCACCTGCAAAGAGGTCTGAATGCGGCGGGCAACAAGTACACCGATTATTACTACAGCCTGCCCCTCACCCGGGGGATCTCCGTCGTGGGCAAGGGCGCAGAGGTGGATAACTGCGAGATTGCAGGCTTCTCCGAGGCGGGGGTCCACCTGGGAGGATATACCGACATCACCGTTCACCACAACTGGATCCACCACAACCAGCGGAACGGCTTCGGCTACGGCGTGGTGCTGTACGGCAAAACCTACGTAGAGGTGTACCGCAACCTGTTCAATTTTGACCGCCACGCCATTGCGGCGGACGGCTCCGCGGACAGCGGCTATACCGCCCACGACAACGCCCATCTGGGCACGGCCATCTACCACATCTTCGACGCCCACGGCGGCGCAGACCGCGGAGACGGCACCAAGATCGCCTGTGAGCGGGTGGACATGTATAACAACGTGTTCCTTTCTGACAAGATCCCCTACAAAAAGAGAGGCACCCCCGAGGAATACTCCCGTTTCACCCGCAATATCGTGCTCTACCCCGAGATGCGCTATCCCTACCGCCAGCTTTACGGAGAAAACTTCATCTGTGAGGACAATTTCTGGGGCTTGTCTGAGGAATTGCCCGTGTACGACTTTACGGACGGCAAGACCTACGCCCTGAAGATCGGCGGAGATCTGCGTCTCTACGAGGGGATGGACTCTATCGACGCCAAGACCCATAAGCTCCGCTACGCCTTCTTCCTGGTGTTCACCCCCACGGATGCGGGGTATTATATCAGCGAATACGGCAACAATCTGGACGACGGCTCCATCAACGGGGAGGTCGAGGTGGTGAAGATCCCCGAGGGCGGCTTCGTCCTGGCCTTCACCGGGGAAAGCTATAAGGCGAAAGACCTTTACAACGCCATTACCAAGCGCCACGAGGTGATCTACAACACCTCCTTGGGGCTGGACGGCGACTACATTGCCACCCGGGACGGCAACACCGTCACGGTGACGCAAAGCGTGGAATAAACCAAAAGAACAAGGCCGAGTCGTGTGACCCGGCCTCGTTTTGTTATATTCACAGTCTGAAATCAGGCTCGTCGGAGGCGTAGCCGTTTCTGCGGGAGGTTCTGCGGGAGAAAACGTGATACAGGGTTCCGAAGGAGATCGCCGCCGTGGGGACAAACAGCACCAAGGACGCCCAGGGCAACACGGAAACCAGGGAAAGGATCACGGTGATCAGAGCGGCGCCCGTATAGGGGCTCTTCTTGCGGAACAGCACCCTGCCCAGGACGACTGCCGTCACGGCGTTCCCCGCAATGGAAACGGCGATCAGCAACAACAGCAGGATGAAGCCCAAGGACATGGTCAGGGGGTTTGCGATCAGGAACACGGAGCCGAAGACCAGGCCCAGGAAGGTGAGCAGACCGCAAAGCAGGAAGCGCACGGGCTTTGCCCGCAGGGTATGGGCCGTATCCTCCCCTACCCGCTTCATAAACCAAACCGCCGTCCAGGCCAGCAAAAGCGCCGCAGGCAGGGTGTACAGCAAAGACACCAACGCCACGGTAAGATCGCTGAGGGCACGGGTGAACTCCACCTTTTGGGCGTAGCTGCTGTTTTCAAGGGTCTTCCAGCTCTTCGAGGAAGCGTCCGAGGCGACGATCACGTCGTTTTGGGAGACGATCTTAGCGCTTCCGAAGGTGGCGCCCTCCAGAATAATGACCTGATCCGCCTCGCAGATCAGCTCTCCCTCCACGTGTCCGCCAAAGACCACTTGGGTTCCGTAAATGGTGAGAGATTCAAAATTCCCCTTCACCTCTGCCAGGACGCCCAGGATCACCACGTCCTCCGCCTGCAGGGATTCCGCCGTTTTCAGCTCCGTGGCCGCCACGGTAACGTTACGCTCTACCCGTCCGCTGAGGGTCAAAGAGCCTGCGGCCACACGGATGCTCCCCTTTACGGTGCCCGTCACACGCATCTCCGAGGCCACGCCCAGCAGGTCGCCCTCTACGGTCTGATCCACGGTGACGATCCCCGCATCGGTAACGATCAGGTCGCCGTCGTGGACCTCCTTGGTGTCGGCAAACACCGTAAGTCCGCAAAAGGCGCACAAAAGGCAAACCGCCAAAAGGATGACGATCCCTCTGCTTTGGGGTCTTTTTTTCATATCCAAACAACCTTTCCGATCTTTTAT
Organism: Oscillospiraceae bacterium; assembly: GCA_015063885.1. GTDB lineage: Bacteria > Bacillota > Clostridia > Oscillospirales > CAG-382 > Coliplasma. The sequence goes on from SVTH01000006.1 coordinate 27,667, forward strand.
GCTCCTTTATTATACAGGAACTCCCCGCCTTTTGCAAGTATGTTTTTGCAAACTCTTTCATACACATACAACAAAAGCGTTTCGGAGGTGCGTTCCCCTTGTCAGGTTCCCGCGTTCTGCTGAAGGGCGCCGCCATTATGACGGTATTTTCCCTGTTGGGAAAGCTGTTGGGCGTTTTGCTCCGCCTCTTCCTTTCCTCCCGTATGGGAAGCGAAGGGCTGGGGCTTTACCAGCTGATCATGAGCGTTTACGGCTTGTTTGCCACCCTTTCCACCGCAGGACTCACCGTAGCGGTCTCCCGCCTGGCGGCGGAAAAGGGAGAGCGCTGTCTCTCCGACGGGGTGCGGACGCTCCACGCCTCCATCCCCTTGGGGCTGGGGGTAAGCCTTGCCGCCACGGCCTTGCTCTGGAGCCTTTCCTCCCTGCTGGCGGAAAAGGCGGTGGGAGACGCCGCCGCGGCGCCCTCCCTGCGGATCTTGGCCCTCTCCATGCCCTTTATGGCGGTTGCCGCCTGCTTCAAGGGGTGGTTCATCGCCAGGAGGCAGGTGCTGAGAAGCTCCTCCGCCTCCCTGTTTGAGCAATGCGTGAAATTTGCCGTCATGGCCTTCTTTCTTTCCGTGGTCATGGCAGAGACCAATCACCCCGCCGCCCTTTGCGTGGGGATCGTTTTGGGGGTCACCGTAGGAGAGGCAAGCTCCTTTTTGTATCTGTTGGCCGCCTATTTCTTCTTGAAGGGCAGACAAAAGAAAAAGGACTTCCGCCCCACGGAGACCTTCCGCTACAGCCTCTCCACCCTGGCGGCGGTGGCGGCGCCCATCGGGCTTTCCGTCATGGTCACCTCCCTGCTCCACACAGCGGAGAACCTGCTGATCCCCGGCGCCTTTGAGCAATTCGGCGGTGACCGCTCCCAAGCCCTCTCGGAATTCGGCAGGATCCGGGGGATGGTGATCCCGTTGTTGTTCTTCCCCTTCGCCTTTCTCCAAAGCCTGGTGGCGGTGATGATCCCCGAGATCTCCCGCCTGGGCGCCGCACAGGGGCTGGGAGCGAGAGATGGGCAGATCGGCAGGATCCTTTCCGTCTCCATGCTGTTCGGCATCGCCGCGGGGGGACTGTTTTTCTTCCTGCCGGAGGCCATCGGAGAGACCTTCTACCCCGGGGAGCAGACTTCCGCCTCCCTGCGGATCCTTGCCGCCGTCACCCCCATGATGTACGTGCAGACCATCTGCGACGGGCTTCTGAAGGCGGTGGACGGGCAGAAATACACCCTGCGCTACAGCGTGTACAACTCCGTTTTACGGCTGGCGGTGATCTTCACCCTCATTCCCCTCACCGGGGCACAGGGATATCTGATGCTGTTGGTGCTTTCCAACACGGCGGAATTCCTTCTCTGCTACCGCAGGCTGAAAAAATACGCCTCCTTCCACCTGGGCGGGGTTAGATCCGTGGGAGGCGCCGTCCTTTGCTGCTGCCTTGCGGGAGTCGGGGCGAGATGGATCTCTTCCCTGCCGATACTGACCGCTCCCCTTTCCGCCGCATCGGCGGGAACGGCGGTGTATCTGATCCTGTTTTTGTTGCTGGCACGCCCGCTCTACGTCCAATTGCTCCCCAAGGGAAGGAGGGCGGCGGTATGAGCTGGCTTCATTATTTGCCCGCCCCCTTCCTGCAGGCGGTGAACGGCATGCCCTCCCATCTCCGCAGACAGATCACGGAGGTGCGTTTCCGTTTGGAAAAGCCCTTTTCCGTGACGGCGGAGGGGCGGAACCTGTTCCCCGATAAAGAAGGCAGGCTGACGGATCTCCGCTACGCTTTGAAGGTGACCCGCTCCCAAATGGAGGATCTGGTGGCACGGCTGACGGAGGGCTCCCTTTACGCCTTTGAGGATTGCATGGCAAACGGCTACATCCCTTTGGAAAACGGTTGCCGTGCGGGGATTGCGGGAGAAATGACCGTCACCCCCAAGGGAACCGTGTTTCGGGAGGTCACCTCGGTGAACCTGCGTGTGTCCCGCTTTCTGCCGGAGTTCGCCCGCCCGTTGACGGAGCTTCTCCGTGAAGGGGAGCCGCAGGGCGTTCTGGTGATCTCCCCGCCCGCAGGGGGCAAGACCACCTTTCTCCGTTCTGCGGCCTACCTCCTTTCCAACGGGAGCAAGCCCTATCGGGTGGGGATCGCCGACGAGCGGAGCGAGCTGTTCCTCCCCGCGGGGCTTTGCGACCGCATCACGGGGTGCCCCAAGGGAAAGGCCGTGGAGCTGTTGACCCGCACCATGTCCCCGGAATATCTCATCTGCGACGAGCTGGGAGCAGGGGAAGAAGCCCCCTTGCTGGCGGCGCAAAACACGGGGGTCAAGCTCATCGCCTCCGCCCACGGGAGCTCCCCGGAGGAGGCGTTGCGAAGACCCTGCGTCTCCACCCTGTACAGGGGCGGTGTGTTTCAGCTCTTTGCGGTGTTGAAAAAAGGCTTCCGGGTGGAGATCTTTCCCGCAGAGGAGGCGTCTCCGTGCGTCTGATGGGCGGGCTCCTTACCGTGGCGGCGTTTTTCCTTTGGGGCACCTCCCTGGCGGCCAAGCAAAAGGACTCCCTGGCGGTGCTGGACGCCGTTCTTGCCCTTCTGCGGGAGCTTTCTGCCAGGCTTCTCCACCGCAGAGAGGGGTTGCGGAGTATTTTTGCCGCTTACGAGGACCCGCGGCTGGCGCCTTACGGCTTTTTGGAGCTGTTGAAAAGCCACGACGGCAGGGATTACCCCTCCCTGTGGACGTCCGCTTTGGCGCTTCTGCCCCTGCCGAAGGAAGCCCTGCCCCCTCTCCGTACCCTGGGAAGCTCCCTGGGGCGGGTCTCCCTGGAGGCGCAAGGGGAACAGCTTGCCCTTGCCATCGCTCTGCTGGAGACGGTGCAAAGGGAGCTTTTGGCGGGGGCTTTTCAAAAACGGAAAAGCACCGTGGCGCTTTGGACGCTGGGAGGGCTTCTTGCCGCCCTGCTTCTGCTATAAACGAAAGACGAGGTCAAGAGAAAGACATGAACATCACTCTCATCGTAAAGATCGCAGGGGTGGGGCTGTTGGTGGCGGTGATCTGCCAGATCCTGCAAAAAAACGGGCGGGACGAGCAAGCCACCTTCGTCTCCGTGGCAGGAGTCGTGGTGGTGGCGTTACTGCTTTTGGGAGAGATCTCCACCCTGCTTTCCACCGTGCGGAACGCCTTTGGGTTATGAAAAGGATGAGCCCTGTGTATGAACGTTTTTACCCTTTGCGGGTTTCTGCTGGCGACCTTGTGCGTCAACCTGCTGCTGCACCGTATCGCCCCGGAGTTCACCCCGCTGACCGTAGCCGCAAGCGGGGTGCTTTTGGGGGTGTATCTCCTGAAGGCCTTTCTCACCGCCCTGCTCCCCCTTGCGGCGGCGGCGCAAAGCCTGGGGCTTTCCGCCCACATGGAATTGCTGTTGAAGGCCCTGGCCATCTCCCTGGCGTGCAACGCCACCTCCTCCCTTTGCAGGGACTGCGGGGAAAGCGCCCTGGGAGAGAAGGCGGAGCTGGCGGGAAAGATCGCCATCCTCTCCCTGTGCATCCCTTTGCTGGTTCAGCTGCTGGAGCTGTTTTGAAGCTCCTTTTGCTGTTGCTCCCCCTGGTAGTGCTTTGCCTTTGCGGCTTTACGGAGCAGGAGGAATCCATTGCGGCGGGAGTCGGAACGGACACCCTTTCCCACCCCGCCGTAACGGAGGAGGAGCTTTCGGGGGAGGCACCCATCCTTCTGTGGGACAAGCTGTGGAGCATCGCAACGGAAGCGGCGCCCGCTATCTTCGGAGACACCGCCGCCACCTTCGGCGGGCTGATGGGGGTGTTGCTCCTTTGCTCTCTGATCCACGCCCTGCGGCACCTTTCCCCCGGGAGCGCCCTGACGGAGGCCTGTGCCTTCGTCACGGTGCTGGCGGTTTCGGGAGTGGTGTACGGGCTGTTCCGCGATCTGTTCACCTACACGGGACAAGCCTTAGCCGCCTTTACGGAATACCTTGCCGCCCTGCTTCCCGTGTCCTCCTCCCTGCTGATCGCAGGGGGCAACACCTCCGCCGCTGCGGCGTCCTCGGCGGGGTTTTCCCTGTTTTTGACCGCCATCAGCCTGGTCTGCTCCTCGGTGCTGTTCCCCTTTCTGCAGATGTCCTTTTCCGTGGGCTTTGCCGCCGCCCTGCCGGGGACGGTGGATCTTGCCCCCGTGGGGAACTGGATCCGCAGTACCTCCGCCTTACTGTTGGCTTTTCTGTTCTCCCTGCTGGGCTTTATGCTCACCATGCAGACCACCGTTTCCGCCGCCTCGGACAGCTTTCTCTTCCGCACGGTACGGTTTGCCTCGGGGGTGTTCATCCCCGTGGTGGGAAACGTGCTGGGAGATGCGGCGCGGACGGTGGCGGGAAGCGTTTCGGTGATCAAGGGCACCGTGGGCGCCGTAGGCACTGCCGTCACGTTGGGGATCCTTCTGCCGCCCTTCCTGCGGGTGGCCGCCTATCGGCTGATGCTCTCCTTGTGCACCGTGCTGGCAAAGCTGTTGGGATGCGAAAAGGAGGGTCAGCTCCTCTCCCAGCTGGGAGGCACCCTGAACGTGCTGCTGGGGCTTTTGGCGGGGACGGAGGCCATCACCCTGCTGTATCTGGCCACCTTCATCAAAACCGGGGTGGCGGTATGAAAAGGAGCACTCAATGAAGCAGTACCTCACCGTTTTGTTCTGCGGCTCCCTGCTGGGCGCCCTGTGCACCGCCGCCGCAGGGGCGAGGCTGGAAAAATACCTCCGCTACCTTTCCGCCTTGCTGTGCATCCTCCTCATCGTCTCTCCCTTTCGGGAGTTTGATTTGGAGCCCGGGGAGGAAGGCCTTTCCGCCGCTCCCGCCCCTCTTGAGGGGGAGACCCTGGAGGGTCTTTCGGTAAAGCTTGCGGAGGAGGAGCTTTGCCGCACCATTGCCGCACAGCTTTCCGCAGGGACAGGCATAACCCCGGTGAAGCTGAGCATAGATATAGATTGGACCGCAGAGGAGCCTGTGATCACGGCGGTACGGCTGTTCCTTTCCCCCGAAGAGAACCACCGCGGAGAGGAAGCCGCCGCCTGGGCGGAGGCCGCCTACGGCGTTCCCTGCTACGTAACGGAAGGAGAAGAGCCCCCTTGTCCCTGACAGACTTCTTCAAGGACCCAAAACGAAAAAATCTTCTCCCCTGCCTGCTGTTGGCCTTGGCGGCGGGGGTGATCCTGCTGTTGCTTCCGGAAGGAGGCACCGCCCCTCAAAATTCGGGGATCTCTCCCACGGAGACCTATCGGGAGGCCCTGGAAGCGGAGGTGGAAGCACTCCTCTCCCGCATGGAGGGGGTGGAGGACTGTACCGTGGTGCTGACCCTTTCCTACGGCTACGAATACCTGTACGCCACCGATCAGCGGGTCAACGAGCACGCAAGCGGGAAGGAGACGGAAAAGACCGTGGTCCTGGCAACGGAGGACGGAGGAGAAGCGCCCATCCTCCTGCGGGAAAAACAGCCCGTGGTCTGCGGTGCCGCCGTGGTGTGCCCCGGAGCGGATACCGCCACCTGCCTGCGCATCGCCTCCCTGCTGTCCGCCCTCTTCGGGCTGGACGGGGATTCTGTGAGCATTCAAACATAAACATATACGGAGGGATCTATTTATGAAGATCAAGGAGACCTTACAGAGCTTAAAGGAAAAGCTCCAAAAGATCAACGTTCCCAAGCTGTTGGCGTCCCGTGCCTTTTTGGTGGGCGGGTGCGTGCTGTTGGTGGCGGTGGCCATCACCGTCAGCGCCCTGCTGGGGAATTCCGACCCCATCGCCCCGGGTGACGAATCGGAAAGCGGCAAGCTTTTGGGAAATTCCGTCCTGGTGGGGGATCTGAACCAAAGCGCAGGGGACCTTCCCGACGAGGAAGCACCCACGGTCACCGACCCCAAGGACCTTCTCGCCGTCACCGTTCTGAACCGTGAAGCGGTGCGGGAGGACGCCATCACCGTGCTCCGCAGTATTGCCGACAACCCCGACGCCCTGCCCGACGAAAAGGAAAACGCCCTGGAGCAGATCGCGCGGATCATGGAGGACATGGAGGCGGAGGCCAACATTGAGACCTTAGCCCTGGCCAAGGGGATCCCCCAATGCGTGGCGGTGATCTCGGGGGATCAATGCAGTATCATCGTGGACACCACGGAGATCAGCGATACGGAGCTTGCCCAGATCGTGGAGATCGTCTATCTCCAAAGCGGCATCTCCCCCACGGGAACACGGGTGATCTTAAACACCGTCCCCGGGGAAGAAGAAGCGTAACCATCACAAAAAGAGCCTCCCGCGGGAAGCTCTTTTTCGTTGTCTTACAGGGTCCCCGGATCCAAAAACGGCAGCCCCTCAAAAAATGCTTTTTCTCTCTCGCAAAGGCGCAATTGCATCCCGCGGGCGGGGTCGATCACAACGCCCTCCTCCCGGGCATACACAAGCTCCGTCTCCCCTATCAGAATGGTACGGAAGGAGCCGTACTCCCCTGCGGGCTCCCAGATCCCCGCAGAAAGCAGAGAGGTAAGATGCCGTCCCTGGCTGTTTGACAGGATCACGGCACCGCCGTCCCCACAGGGGAGGGACACCGTTCCGCCGTAGAGGGCTTTTGCTCCGGAAGCGATCTCCAGCATACGGTCCACCGCCTTCTTGTCCAAGCCCCCCAGCTCCAGATATTTTCGGTTCTTTTCGTCGTAGATCACACCGCATCCCGGATGGTAAGTGTACCGCTCCAAGGCTTCCGCACTCTCCCCATCGCTCAGGGTGAAGGAATAGGTCCAGAAGCAATCCACGCCCCCCTCTTTCCAAACACCCTCCGTCAACAGCGTCTCCAAATAGCTCCCCTGTCCTGCCCATAAAGACAGTGCCGTGCCCTCTCGGGTAGCGGGCACCACGTTACCCAAGTAAGGCTTAGGCCGAGAAGCGGCAAGCAAACCTGCGGGGTAAAGCTCGGTGCTCTCTGCCGACTCCGTATCCCAAAGGGTCATCCGCAGGGAGGGCCCGTCAAGAATCGGATCCATATAGATCTGCAAAAGGGGATGCAAGGGCTGCTCCCCCCTTGCCATGCGCAGGCAGTCCTCTGTTAGGGCCTCCTCGTATTCCGACGTGCTTTGGGCGCTTCCCTCGTCCAGGGAAAGGGTAAGCATACAGTGGGAGGAGCGATCCCAAGCGGTGGATACCCGCAGATCTTCGCAATTCCCATTCTCGTCCAAGGTGTAATACACGAACCGCCACCCGCTGTCCAACATATACAGGCGGTACAGCAAGACGGCACGGAGATCCTCCTGTTTCTTTTCAAACGCTTTATGTGCCTTTTCGTAGGACAGCTCGGTAAGCGTTTGTTGCAGAGGCTCCACGAAAAGATCGAAGGATGCCAAGTCGGCGATGATATCAAGGAGATCCGTTTTGTGAATGGGCAGGGATCTTTCCTCCGTCAAAAGCAGGGTGTCGTAATCCTCGTACAGCTCCAAGGTATCCGTGATGAGGTAGCGAATTTCCTGATAGGTCAGGAAAAAACGCTCCCCCGCCTTCCGTTTTTCTTCTGCGGCGCTCCATTGTGTCCGGGAAAACAGGCGCAGCACCCCATCCCCTTCTTCCATGCAGTAGGCTGCAAATTTCTCCTTCAACAGCGTCCGGTCGGGCAGAGGCTTATCTCCGGAGGACGCGGAGCCGGAAAGCACCGCCCCGCCGTCGTAAGGAGTCCCCTCCGAGGAAGGCATTCCCGCCACCACCAGTACGCTTGCCAAGAGTCCCAGAGAGATCCCCACTGCCAGGATCCCCAACAGAATGGTTTTTGCGTTTTCGCTTTTCATTCTCACCTTCTCCTTTCAAAAATGACTTTCACCCGGGTGCCTTTTCCCGTTTCCGAGGTAAAGGACAGCTCCGCCCCGTGGCAAAGAGCGATCTGCTTGCAAAGGGCAAGCCCCAAGCCCGTACCCCCTTCTCCACGGGAACGGCTTTTGTCCGTGCGGTAGAAGGGACGGGTGATATGGGCAAGCTGTTCCGCCGTCATCCCCCTGCCGTCGTCGGTGACGGAGACCTCTCCTGCCCCGCAGGAAAGGGTTACCCGGGCGGCTCCGGACTTCACGGCGTTGTCCGTCAGGTTGTCAAACAGCAGAGACAGCAGCAACGGGTCACCCATAACGGGGCAAGGGCTTGTTTCCAAGGCGATCTCCACGCCCCGCTCTCCAAAGCGTTCCGCCGTTTCCCCAAGCAGGGAGTCCGCCTCCACCGCCTGCAGGGTGATCCCCTCCGCCCGCAGATATGCCGTATCCAGCAGGGTGCGGGAGATCTTTTCCAGCCGTTCCGCCTCCGCAACGATACAGCGGGCGGCTTCCAGCTTCTCCTCCTCGGAAGCAGCGGCGCGGAGCAAAAAGTCTCCGTAGCCCTTGATCCCCGTGAGGGGCGTTCTCAGCTCGTGAGCCATGTTGTCCACCAGCATCTGCTTTGCCTCGGCCTCCTCGCGGAGCTTTTCCACCATGTCGTTGAAGCTTTTTGCCAGCTTTGCAAACTCGTCTCCCCCTGTTTCCTTGGCGCGGAGGGAAAGTTCGCCCCCTGCGATGGCTTCCGCCGTCTCCTGCAACGCCCCCAAGGGGGTGTTCAGCCGCTTCAACAGCCAGTACAGGCTCACCGCCAAAAGCAGGGACACCAAGGCGGAGACCAGCAAGAACGTACGGGTCAGGCTTCGGAAGGTATCATCCAGACTGCTGATATCCTTTCCCAGCACGATGCGGTAAGGCATCTCCCCCAAGGGACCCTCCGCCAGAAAATACCGCACCCCGCCCAGGTAGGTCTGCAAAAAGGTGTCTCGCTGATAGAGCACGTCCGAGGGGAAGGAGGAATACACCGTTTTCCCCTCCGCATAGACGGCCACACGGATCCCGCTTTTGTGGTAATGCTTGCCGAACACGTCCAGGATCTGCCACGCCTTTTCCTCCCCGCCCTCCGCCGGGTCCACCCCCTCCAAAGCGGCCTCCAGCAGTCGGGAAAGATAAACGAACTGGGCGCGGCAGGCGTTCTCCTCCGCGTTGGTCATGCCGCCGTAGGTATAGCGGGCCAGGGCAAAGATCCCCCCGCCCTGGCACAACAGCACCAGCGCCAGGGTGAACAAATAGGTCTTCTGCCAGAACTTCATACCTCTACCTCCAGCCGATAGCCCAGCTTGTACACCGTTTTCAGCCGTTCTCCCAGCCCCAGCTTCTGCCGCAGCTTTTGGATGTGGACGTCCACGGTACGGAGCTCTCCCTCGTAATCGTAACCCCACACCTTTTCCACCAGCTGTTCCCTGGAGAGTGCCAGGTTGCGGTTGCGGACCAAGGCCTCGAAAAGCTCGTATTCCTTGGGCTTCAGCTTCACCTCCGCCCCGTTTTTCAGCACTCTGCGGCGGGCAAACTCCACGGTGATGCCGTCGAAGGAGAAGGTGGTGTCCGTCCTTGCGGTACGGCGCAACACCGCGTCCACCCTGGCCACCAGCTCCAAAATCTCAAAGGGCTTTACGATATAGTCGTCCGCCCCCAGGTGCAATCCCTTCAGACGGTCCTTCAGTCCGTCCTTGGCGGTGACGAAGATCATGGGCGTACCCTTCAGGCGGGAGGCGATCTCAAAGCCGTCCGGCCCCGGAAGCATCACGTCCAGGATCACCAGGTCGAATTCCGTCTCCTCTGCCAGCTCTGCCACCCCCTCCCCGGAAAACCGCTGGGTACAGGTATGCCCGCCCAGGGACAGGTTCATGCGGATCAGATTGTTGATGGTCGGCTCGTCCTCCACGATCAGGATCCTTGCCACGGTATCCCCTCCTTTGTCTTCTTTCGCACTTAGTTTACCGCAAAAATGTTAACAAGTTATCATCAAATGCAAAAAGGAAGCCTCGAAAAGAGACTTCCTTTGCGTTTGCTTTGAGAATTAGTGGTTTCTGTACTTGGGACGAGCGGCATAGTGGGTATGCAGCAGCTCGTGAGCCTTGTGAGAGTTGGGCTCGCCCAGGAACTCCTCGTAGATCTTCTTCACTTCGGAGTTCTCGTGAGACTTACGGACAGCCTTGGAAGCGTCCTCGTTGTACAGAGCCTTAGCGCGCTCAGCCTTCAGGTCGATGTAGGACTTGTCGGTAGCGTTGACGATGGGAGTACCGCCGCCGCATACGCAGCCGCCGGGACAGCCCATGACCTCGATGAAGGTGTAGTTCTTCTCGCCGTTCTTCACAGCGTCCAGAACCTTGGCCGCATTCTTGGTGCCGTTGGCAACAGCCACGGTGATCTTGGTGCCGTTCAGGTCGATCTCAGCTTCCTTGACACCCTCGGTGCCGCGGACAGCCATGAAGTTCACGTCCTCAAGAACCTTGCCGGTAACCTTCTCGTAAACGGTACGGAGAGCAGCCTCCATAACGCCGCCGGTAGCGCCGAAGATAACGGCTGCGCCGGTGGACTCGCCCAGGAGAGAATCGAAGTCGCCATCGGGCAGACGGCGGAAGTCGATACCTGCGTTCTTGATCATCTTCGCCAGCTCGCGGACGGTGAGAACTGCGTCAACGTCCTTCAGACCGCCGCTTCCCAGCTCGGGACGCTGAGCCTCGAACTTCTTGGCGGTACAGGGCATAACGGAGACAACGTAGATATCCTTGGGATCAATGCCGGCCTTCTCGGCGTAGTAGGTCTTGATCATAGCGCCTTCCATCTCGTGGGGAGACTTGCAGGAAGACAGGTTGGGGATGAATTCGGGATAGAAGGTCTCGCAGTAGTTGATCCAACCGGGAGAGCAGGAGGTGATCATGGGAAGTGCGCCGCCGTTCTGGATTCTGCCCAGAAGCTCGGTGCCCTCTTCCATAATGGTCAGGTCTGCGCCGAAGTCGGTGTCAAATACCTTTGCGAAGCCCAGACGGCGCAAAGCGGTAGCCAGCTTGCCGGTGACGGAGGTGCCAACGGGATAGCCGAATTCCTCGCCGATGGTAGCGCGGACTGCGGGAGCGGGCTGAACCACAACGTGCTTGCCTTCAGCAAATGCGGCGTAAACGTCCTGGATGCTGTCCTTTTCCTTCAGAGCGCCAACGGGGCAAGCCAGGATACACTGGCCGCAGTATACGCAGGGGCTGTCTGCCAGGCTCTCGCCGTAAACGCAGCCGACCTCGGCCTTGAAGCCTCTGCCGGAAACGCCGATGGCGCCGATGCCCTGCATATTCTTACAAGCCGCTACGCAACGGCGGCAGTTGATACACTTGGAGTTGTCACGCACCAGAGAGGGGCTGACGTCGTCGTACATCTCGCTGGAGAGGTTACCGTCGAAACGGTACTCGTCCACGCCGTACTCCAGGCAGAGCTTCTGCAGCTCGCAGTTACCGCTGCGTACGCAGGAGGTGCACTCTCTGTTGTGGTTGGAGAGGATGAGCTCCAGGTTGGTCTTTCTGGACTTTCTCAGCTTCTCGTTGTTGGTGCAAACCACCTGTCCCTCTGCAACGGGGGAAACGCAGGCTGCCTGCAGACCTCTTGCACCCTGGATCTCAACAACGCACAGACGGCATGCGCCGATGGCGTTTACGTCCTTCAGGTAGCACAGGGTGGGAATGTTGATGCCGGCTTCTCTTGCGGCGTCAAGAACGGTATAAGTAGACGGAACAGTTACCTGTACGCCGTCGATGGTCAGAGTTACCATATTTTCCATGTCTGTTTCTCCTCCCCTTATTTCTTGCTGATCGCGCCGAACTTACAAGTAGCTTCGCAAACGCCGCACTTGATACACTTGGCAGGATCGATGGTGTAGGGTTTCTTGATCTCGCCCGTGATAGCGCCTGCGGGACACTTGCGTGCGCAGAGGGAACAGCCCTTGCACTTCTCGGGGTCGATGGTGTATTGCAGCAGGGCCTTACATGCACCTGCGGGGCAACGCTTCTCGTAGATGTGAGCTTCGTACTCGTCGCGGAAGTAACGGAGAGTGGAAACTACGGGGTTGGGAGCGGTCTGACCCAGTGCACACAGAGCGGAGGTCTTCAGATCCTCTGCCAGAGCTTCCAGCTTCTCGATATCGCCATCCTGGCCTTCGCCCTCGGTGATGCGGGTGAGGATGTCCAGCATTCTTCTGGTACCCAGACGGCAGGGAACGCACTTACCGCAGGATTCGTCAACGGTGAACTCCAGGAAGAACTTAGCGATGTCAACCATACAGTTGTCTTCGTCCATGATGATCATACCGCCGGAGCCCATCATAGAACCGATGGCCATCAGAGAGTTGAAGTCAACGGGAGTATCCAGGTTGAGAGCGGGGATGCAGCCGCCGGAAGGACCGCCGGTCTGAGCCGCCTTAAACTTCTTGCCGTTGGGGATGCCGCCGCCGATATCGTAGATGATCTCGCGCAGGGTGATACCCATAGGAACTTCTACCAGACCGGTGTGCTTGATCTTACCGCCCAGAGCGAATACCTTGGTGCCGGTAGAGGTCTCGGTGCCGGTAGCCTTGAACCAGTCTGCACCCTTACGGATGATCTGGCAAACGTTGGCGTAGGTCTCAACGTTGTTGATAACGGTGGGCTTGCCGAACAGACCCTTCACTGCGGGGAAGGGAGGACGGGGACGGGGCTCGCCGCGGTTGCCCTCGATAGAGGTCAGCAGTGCGGTCTCCTCGCCGCAGACGAATGCGCCTGCGCCCAGACGGATCTGCATATCGAAGTTGAAGCCGGTACCCAGGATGTTCTTACCCAGCAGACCTACCTCGCGAGCCTGATCGATAGCCTTCTGCAAACGTCTGACTGCGATGGGGTACTCTGCACGAACGTATACGTAACCCTCGTCTGCACCGATGGCGTAGCCTGCGATGGCCATAGCCTCGATAACGGTGTGGGGGTCGCCCTCCAGGATGGAACGGTCCATGAACGCGCCGGGGTCGCCCTCGTCGGCGTTACATACGACGTACTTCTTGGGAGCGGGAGCCTTTGCAAACATCCACTTTCTGCCGGTGGGGAAGCCTGCGCCGCCTCTGCCGCGCAAGCCGGAATCCAACACGGTCTGGATGACTTCGTCGGGAGTCATCTCGGTAAGTGCCTTTGCAAGAGCCTGGTAGCCGTCTACTGCGATGTACTCGTTGATATCCTCGGGGTTGATGGCGCCGCAGTTACGGAGCGCCAGACGAACCTGCTTGTGATAGAAGGTGGTGTCGAACAGCGTGGGGGAACGGCCTTCCTCCAGCTTCAGATCGCCGATGTCCTCGTATACCAGACGGGCAACCGGAACGCCGCCCTTCAGGTGGCTTTCCACGATCTCGGGAACGTCCTCAGCCTGAACCTGGCTGTAGAAGGTGCCTTCGGGGTAAACGATGACGATGGGGCCCAGTGCACACAGACCGAAGCAACCGGTCATGACCACTTTCACCTGATCGGAAATGCCGAGACGAGCCGCCTCGGACTCAAAGATCTCCTTCAGTTTATTGGATCCGGAGGAGGTACAGCCGGTACCGCCGCAGATCATGATGTGATGCATGCCGGTACCGGGAACGCCGGTTGCCTGGCGCAGCTTAACGGTTTCCTGGCCTGCTTCACGAATTTGAGCAAGTTGTTCAAGATTCATACAATTAAACCCTTCCTGTAATTTTTAGAATCGCGTTTCCGGAAAAAGATCAATACTTTTCCAGAATGCCCTTGACGTCTTTGGGGGTGATACGGCCGTATACGTCGGCGTTGACGGTCATAACGGGAGCCAGACCGCAGCAGCCGAGGCAGCGGGTATCCTGAATAGAGAACTTGCCGTCCTCCGTGGTCTCGCCGGACTGGATGCCGAGAATGTCCTTCACCTCGTCCAATACGGCGGCCGCACCCTTAACGTAGCATGCAGTGCCCTGGCAAACCTGGATAACGTAGTCACCCTTGGGTTTGAGAGAGAACTGTGCGTAGAAGGTTGCGATACCGTAAACGTCGGTAACGGGAATGCCCAACGAATCGGCGATGAGCGTCATCGTTTCCATAGACAGGTAGCTGAAAGACTCCTGCGCATACTGCATGATCGGCATAAGGGGGCCGTCAACGTCCTTGTGCGCAGCAATGTAAGCTTTCAGGTCTTCCGTCTTGCTTGCGATTTGTTCCTGGGTAAGTGCCATGTGCTTATCCTCCTGCATAATGTTTTTCAGAAACCGTGGCTCTGCCGCCCAACCTGTTACGCACAAAAAGCGACCACGCAACCGAGGCCGTTCGACAGAATCTTTCTTTACGGGTCTCATTATACTACTTCCCCTTTTCTTTGTCAAGTGGAATATGCCGATTTTTCTGCCGAAAAGTGGCGGAAATCCTTAGCAAAATTCGTTTTTCGTCCCATAAAACCGAAAAAGCGGATCGGTTTTCCCAAAAAACGGGTCGCCGGAGGAAAATCTTTGCCGTACGTCAGGAAGAAGGGGACGATTCACGAATCGACCGCCTTCACAAAAAACGGCCGGGCAGGAAGATCCCGCCCGACCGATCTGCTTATTTTCTCTTTTTCACCACGACCAGCACCGCCGCGGCAACTGCCGCCACCGCGAGGATCACCCAACCCCACGGGAAGGAATTCTCCTCCGGGGGAGGTGCGGAAACGGTACTGCTCGTTTCCGCCGAGGGTTCTTCGGAAATATCTTCCGAACTCTCTGCAGAGGTCTCTCCGCTGACGTCTTCTTCGGGAGCGTAAGGATTCTCCGCACCCAAAACCAGATTTTCCGTCTTCAGCAGAGGGCATCTCTGTGCCATGTAGGAGCTCCAGCCCTCCTGCTTTTCCGTGGCACCGAAGAGCAGCTCCACCAGCGCTTCGCAATAGGAAAAGGCGTCGTCCTCAATGGTCTTCACCCCTGCGGGAATATACACCGAGGTCAGCCCCGTTGCCTCAAAGGTCTGTCTGCCGATGGCCTCCAGGCTTTCCGGCAGAATCACCTCCGTCATGGCGGTGCATCCGTAAAAAGCTCTTTCCCCCAGGCAGGTCACCCCTTCGGGAATCTCCACGTCTCCCAAGTTCTCACAGCCGTAAAAGGCGCCGCTTTCGATCTCCTCCAGGGTGGAGGGAAGAACCACAGCCTTCAATCCCTTTTGGGAAGAAAATGCGTTCTCGCCGATCACCCGCACCCCCTCGGGCAGGGTGATTTTCCCGGAAACGTTCCCCATCGCCGCCACCAAAGTATCCCCCATAAGCAGGCAATTCTCCCACCCGCTGTACACGGGATTTTCGGGAGAAACCGTGAAAGAGGTCAGCATCTGAAGCTCGCCGAACGCCGAGGGATGGATCTCCGTGACCGAAGCGGGCAGAGAGACCGCCTTCAAGGAACTGTTGTAAAAAGCGTCCTCCCGGATCTCGGCGACCCCTTCGGGGATCTCGACCTCCGTCATCCACTGACACTGAGCAAAACAATTTGCGGGGATAACGGAAACCGAGGCGGGGATCTTCACCTTTCTCAAAGCACAGCTGTAAAAAGCCCCTTCCCCAATAGATTCCAGACTACTCGGAAGCACCACGGTGGACAACTCACCGCATTTGTAAAACGCCTGCGCGCCGATCGTTTTGACTCCCTCGGGAATCACCACCTTGTCCATGCTGACGTCGTAGATTCCCGCGCCCTGCATGCTGAAGGCCTTTTCCCAAATCTCCGTCACGGGCTTGCCGCCGAGGGTGGCGGGGATCTTCAACTCCTTCGAAATCCCCTCGTAGCCCAGAAGAACGGCTTCCTCTCCCAGGAACTGATAGAGATATCCGTCTTGCTTTTTGAAGGTAAAGGCGGGGTCCTCCTCGCGGGCAACGCCCCAGACCACCTCTACCCCCTCGGGCGCCCAGCCGTGGTTCCAGCCCTCGGGCTGTTCCGAAGCGCCGCACTCGATACGGGTCAGGTTGGGACAATCCAAAAAGGCATCCCGTTCGATTCGGATCACGGAATCGGGAATATACACGGCGGTCAGTCCCGTTTTCTCAAAGGCGCGGTAGCCGATGGTCAAAAGCCCCTCGGGCAGACGGATCTCCGTCAAGGATTCGCACCCGGAAAAGGCAGCCATATCAACGCCTTCCAGCCCTTCGTAAAGGGTCACCCGGGAAAGATTTTTACACCCTGAAAACACCCCGCTCAGGCTCTCCACGCTCCAAGGGATGGTAACCTCCTCCAGGGCGGTACAATTCCGAAAAGCGTAAGGCCGCACGTCCGTCACCCCTGCGGGGATATGGGCGGTTTTCAGCGCGGTGTTACCGTCAAAGGCATAGCTATCAATGCCGTTTTTCAACGCAGGAAGCTCCGTCATCCCCTTTGCATACACCAAAAAGCCGTCCCCATTGTATAAGGCGCCGTTTTCGTAGGTCAAGGAAGAACCCTTCTCCAAAAGGATCTCCACCTCTCCGCACTCGGCCAAAAAGCCGCCGCCAACAATAGAAAGGGAGGCGGGAAGCTCCATACGGGTGAGAGAAGCACAGCCCTTGAAGGCCAGACTTTCAATGCGGGTCAAGGCGGAGGGAAGCTCTACGTTCTTCAAAGCAGAACACCCCGCAAAGGCAGAGCCGGGGATCAGCTCCAAGCCCTCCGGCAGAACCACCTCCTCCAAGGCGGTACAGCCCTGGAACACGCTTGTGTCCGTCAGCCCCAACCGCAACGCGGAGGGCAAAACAACCCTTTTCAACCCCGTACAGCCCAGAAATGCGCAGGCATTCAGAGCCGTCAGCCCCTCGGGAAGCACAACCTCCGTCAGAGAGGTGCATTTCTGAAAGGCGTCGTTTTCAATGCGGGTGAGCGTGGAAGGGAACGTCACGTTTTCCAAGGCGGCGCAACGGAGAAAGGCACCGTTTCCGATGTTCGCAAGTCCCTCGGGAAGGTTGATCTTCCGCAGGGAGGCGCAATCCGCAAAGGCTTGATGATCGATATACCGAAGTCCCTCCGGCAGGATCACCTCCTCCACGGAGGATTCCCGAAAGGCGTACATATCCACACGGATCACGGGGTAACCACCCAGCTCGGCGGGCACCTCTGCCACCTTGTCGTTTCCGCGGTATTGAAGGACGTTCGCCGCTTCGTTACGCACGGAGTAATAAAAATCCCCCTCCTCGCCGTACTCTGCGGCAGAGACCCCCAAGGGCAACGCCGAAAGCAACAGCAAAAGGCATAAAAACAATCCCGTTATTCTCATTTGATTTCGTCCTTTCGTTTTTGCACCGCATTCTTTCGGAACTCCCCGGGGGTCTGCCCGGTGTGTTGCTTGAACACCCTGGAAAAGTGCTGGACGGTCTTGAATCCGCAACGGAAGGCGATCTCCTTGTGGGGGATCTCGGTGAAGGCAAGGTGCTTTTTTGCCACCCTCACACGGAAGGCCATGAGATACTCCATCACCGTGGTATTCAGCCCCTTGCGGAAGGCGGCAGTGAGGGAGGAACGACTTACTCCCAAACGGGCACAAAGTTCCTCCAGGGAGATATCCTCGGCAAAATGGCCTTCCAGATAAAGGGCGGCGTCCTGCAAAAGATCCGCCTCCCCTGCGGTTTCCCCGTAGGGCTCGTTGGCAACCAAAGGATAGCCCACCTCTGCGTAGGCACGCTCCAAGCCGATCAGCAGCTCCATAAAATAGCTGCGGCTGCGGCAGGACCAATACCAATCCCGCTGTTCCCTCAGCTCCCGTTCCATACAGCGGCAGGCATGCTCCGCGCTTGCCATCCGCTCGGCTTCGCAGGGGACCAGGTAACCCCCGTCCAGGAAGGGACGCAGTAAAAACAGATCGTGAACGGAGGCCACGTCCTTATATTCCACCGAACGGATGCGGGCCAGGGTCATGTTCACGTTTAAAAACAGCGGGTGGAACCAGATGCAGGCGTATCTTGCCGCGGCGGAGGGGCGGAACGCAGGCTCCTCCCGCTCGTCAAAGCACAAAAAGCAAGGCGCTTTCCCCGCGTAGGACTTTTCCCCCACGGAAAAGTGCAGCTCCCCCTCGAAAAGGCACACCAGCAGGAAGCTTTTCCCCTTGATCTCCCCGGAGGAAAGGTCTCCGTTCATCACGCATTCCGCGTAGGCCACCTTCCCCTCTCCGTATTGCTTTCCGATGGTGACGTGCTCCATAAGCCGCCCCCCTTTCTGTTGATGGTTCCATTATACCACACTGCCCCGCAAAAGCAAGGAAAACCTTTTATCCCTGCGGATTTTCCCTTGTCCAAAGGGATAAAAAACGCCCTTTTGGGGGTAAAACCCGAAAGAGCGTTTGTAAGCTTATCTTCCTTGGGGAATGGAAACGATCCCCATAACGTGCCGCTTCACCATGGCGTAATCCAAGGCGTTCACACGTTCGTCGCCGTTGACGTCGGCGGCAAGCCGCTGGGCGGCGGAAAGAGAATAACTGCCTATGACGGAAAGCTTGAGCATCATGTAGTCGATGGCGTTGACGTCTCCGTCGTCGTTAAGATCCCCTGCGGGAAGCGGATCCGGGGGGGCGGGGTACAGAGCGTCGTAATACTCCGGGGTGGGCTGAACGATATGGCAGACACGGCGGTTCTTGCCGGTAAGGTTCACCTTGTTGAACTCCTCCCAGGTACGGGTATTGATCCGCACCAGGCCTCTGCCGTCGGAGTTGCCGTCCACGTAGGAAATCGTCTCCGTATCGTAAGAGAGAATGATGAGAGAGTGGGCCTTGGAGCTGTGGTACTTCCCGCTTGAGTTGGCGGTGGTGCGCATATAGGCACCGCAAAGGACGCCCGCTTCCTTGAAATCCTCGTAGGAAACCGTTTTGGCGCCTCCGCCGATGACTACCCGGGAATGAAGAAAGTCGTGGTCGCCGTGGCGGACGTACTCGCCGAAGAGCTTGTTATAGACTGCGTTGCCGTATATGTAGCACTGCCAGCCGGCGATGCTCTTGCCGTCCTCGGGGCACATGACGTAATACATATTGCTCCCCGTCAGGTGGGAGGAGCCCAAAGCGGCCTCCTTCTCCTTGGTACAGGCGGCGTTTCTGTAAAGATCGATATCCCCCGCAAAGACGGCGTCCAATGCGGCGGCAAGGGCGGGACGGTCGGTATAATCACTGCCCCGTGCCTCCTCGGCGTCCAGAATATACTCCCCTGCGGAAACGGTGATGCCGCAGGCGAACACGGCGGTGATCAGCAGTGCGAAGGTCAAGAGCAACGATGCTGTCCGTTTGAAAGATGACATGACGTTTTATCTCCTTTGCAATAGGTCGCAGTTTCCTGCGATCCGCAACATTATGCCACATTTTTCGACATTTGTCAAGGATAAATTTTTGCCACCGCTTTTTCACCCGTTCGGCGCAAAGCTCGCATAGTGGTTTTGCCATGAAAAATTCACAAAATAAACGGCTTTTTTGCAACCTTTCTTCTTGACGAAACTATCATTATATGGTATAATAACACAATTATAGGGGGTATTTTACCCTGAGAATTCTTTGGGAGGTGCGGTATGGTCATTTTGGGCATTGACCCCGGCGTTGCCATCGTGGGCTACGGCGTGGTGGAATGCGTCGGCGGGAACTTCCGCTGTCTGGAATACGGCTGTATCACCACCCCCGCACACACCCTTTTGGAGGATCGCCTTTCGGAGATCTACGAAGGAATGCAGGAGCTGATCTCCCGCCACCGCCCGGACTGTATGTCCGTGGAGGAGCTGTTCTTCAACAACAACCAGAAGACCGCCGTGGACGTGGCCCAAGCCAGAGGAGTGATCCTGCTGGCCGCCAACCAAGCCCGTCTCCCCATCTACGAATACACCCCTTTGCAGGTGAAATCCGCCGTGGTGGGCTACGGCAGGGCGGAAAAACAGCAGGTGATGTACATGGTGCGGCAGTACCTCCACATGAAGGAGACCCCCAAGCCCGACGACGCCGCGGACGCCATCGCCATCGCCATCTGCCACGGCAGTACGGCCATGCATAAATATTGAGGTTTGACTTATGTTTTATTATCTTCGAGGGACGTTGACCGTCCTGCAAAACGAGATCGCCGTTCTGGATTGCGGCGGCGTGGGCTACAAGCTGAACATTCCCGCCTCCACCTTTGCGGCGCTGTCCTCCAAGCTGAAGAAGGAGGCCTTGCTGTACACCCACTTGGCCTTGAAGGAGGATGCGGCGGATCTTTACGGCTTTGCCACGGAGGAAGAATTGGAGCTGTTCCGCAAGCTGATCTCCGTGTCCGGCATCGGACCCAAGGGAGCGGGCGCCATCCTTTCGGTGCTGACCGCCGAGGAGTTTATCCGCGCCTGTGCCGACGGGGACTACAAGGCCATCGCCCGTGCCCCCGGCGTGGGGAACAAGACCGCCCAGAGAGTGATCCTGGAGCTGAAGGACAAGGTGGCAAACGGTCTGCCCGTTTCCTCGGACATTCCCGGTGTCAGCAGCGGGGCAAACGCCTCCCAGGTCATCGACACCCTGACCCTGTACGGCTTCTCCAGAGAGCAGATCCGCGACGCCATGCGTTCCGTCTCTCCCTCCCTGCCCTTGGAGGAAATGATCGCCGAGACCTTACGCATCTTGGCCTCCAAACGATAAGTGAACAAGGAACGGTAATTTGACATGCCCATCAACACGAAAGTGCCTACCTACGGGAACGACGACTTCGATTTCGAAAGCCGTTTTACCGCATCGGAATATATCTCGGAGGACACGGAGACCGAGCTGTCCCTCCGCCCCAAAACGTTATCGGAATACGTGGGGCAGGAGAAGCTGAAGGCCAACTTAGAGGTGTACATCCAGGCCGCCACCGCAAGGCAGGAGGCTTTGGATCACGTATTGCTCTTCGGCCCTCCCGGCCTGGGTAAGACCACGCTGTCCTGCATCATCGCCTCGGAATTGGGGGTCAATCTGAAGATCACCTCCGGCCCCGCCATCGCAAAGGCAGGGGACCTGGCGGCGCTGCTTACCACCCTGGAGCGGAACGACATTCTGTTCATCGACGAGATCCACCGTCTCCCCAAGCAGGTGGAGGAGGTGCTCTACCCCGCCATGGAGGACTATTGCCTGGATCTGATGATGGGCAAGGGGCCCTCCGCCCGCTCCATCCGCATCCCCTTGAAGCCCTTCACCCTCATCGGTGCCACCACCAGAGCGGGGCAATTGTCCGCCCCTCTCCGTGACCGCTTCGGCATGACCTTCCGCCTGGAGCTGTATCCCCCGGAAGAGCTGGCAAGGATCGTCACCCGTTCCTCGGGGATCCTGGACACTCCCATCCTGCCCGAGGGCGCCTTGGAGATCGCAAAACGCTCCAGAGGCACCCCCCGTATCGCCAACCGCTTTTTGAAGCGTGTCCGTGACTTTGCGGCGGTGAAGGGAGACGGCACCATCGACAGGGAGATCGCCGACATCGCACTCCGTGCCATGGAGGTGGATGAGCTGGGTCTGGATGCGGTCGACCGCAAAATGCTGGACGCCATCATCCGTCACTTCGGCGGCGGCCCCGTGGGGTTGGACACCCTGGCGGCAGTCACAGGCGAGGCGGCGGTCACCATCGAGGACGTTTACGAGCCCTATCTCATGCAGCTGGGCTTCCTGAACCGCACTCCCCGGGGCAGAATGGCCACGGCGGGAGCTTACCGTCACATCGGCGTGCCCTACCCGGAGCAGGTCTACGGCACGGCGGAGCAACTGACCTTTGAAAACGAGGAAAGCTAATGTTTGTTGCAGAAAACTGGAAAGACTATACCTTGCTGGACGCCGCAGACGGCGAACGGCTGGAAAAATGGGGAGACCACATCCTCATCCGTCCCGACCCCCAGATCATTTGGGGCGGGGACAAAAAGCGCCCGGAATGGAAGAAAGCCGGGGGCATCTACCGCCGCAGTAACAAAGGCGGCGGCGAGTGGGTCAAGAAGGACATTCCCGAGGAATGGGTGGTCTCCTACGGAGACTTGAAGTTCCTCTTGTCCCCCATGGGCTTTAAGCACACGGGCTTGTTCCCCGAACAGGCGGCCAACTGGGATTGGTTCTCCGAGCTCATCAAGAACGCAGGCAGAGAGATCAAGCTGTTGAACCTGTTTGCCTACACCGGCGGTGCTTCCGTGGCGGCGGCAAAGGCGGGAGCCTTCGTCTGCCACGTGGATGCATCCAAGGGTATGGTGGCCAGAGCCAAGCAGAACGCGGCCTTGTCCGGCATCCCCGACCATCGCATCCGCTACATCGTGGACGACTGCGCCAAGTTCGTACAGCGGGAGATCCGCCGCGGCAACCGCTACGATGCGGTGATCCTGGATCCCCCCTCCTTCGGCAGAGGTCCCGGCGGGGAACGCTGGGTCATCGAGGAAAGCCTGGACGGGCTGGTGGAGCTGGTTTGCGGCGTCTTGTCCGACGACCCCCTGTTCGTGATCCTGAATTCCTACACCACGGGGCTTTCCCCCTCCACCAACGGCTACGTTCTGAACCGCCACATGAAGCGGTTCGGCGGCAAGGTGGTCAGCGACGAATTGGGTCTCCCTGTAGTCGCCTCCGGCATCCCTCTCCCCTGCGGAGCGGCAAGCCGTTGGACAAAGTAGTCGCTACGCTCCCGCTGAAAGTTTACGAAGGGCTCTGCCCTTCACCCGCTTAAGGAACTTTTGAAAAAGTACCTTAAGAAACCTCAAAACTTTTCCTTTTTGGGAATGACGCTATTATGAGCTTTATCGATATTCAAAATTTAACCTTCTTTTACGAGGGAAGCGACCTGCCCGTTCTGAACGACGTGAGCCTTTCCTTCGAAAAAGGGAGCTATACCGCCGTGCTGGGTCACAACGGCAGCGGGAAATCCACCCTTGCCAAGCTGATCTGCGGGATCTTACAGCCCTCCGGGGGGAAGATCACCGTGGCAGGTCTGCCCACCGACGACGAGGAATCCCTGTGGAAGCTGCGGGAGAAGTGCGGCATGATCTTCCAGAACCCCGACAACCAGCTGGTTGCGGGCGTAGTGGAAGAGGACGTGGCCTTCGCCCCCGAGAATCTGGGGTACAAGCGGGAGGTGATCCGCCGCCGTGTGGACGAGGCTCTTGCCACCGTTTCCATGACGGAGTACGCCCACCACGCCACCAGCAAGCTTTCCGGCGGGCAGAAGCAGAGGATCGCCATTGCGGGCGTCCTTGCCATGGGCCCCGATTGCATTATTTTCGACGAAGCCACCGCTATGCTGGATCCCACCGGAAGACGGGAGATCATGGCGGCCATGAAAAAGCTGAACAAGGAAAAGCAGATCACCGTCATCACCATCACCCACTACATGGCGGAGGCCATCGAGGCCGACCGTGTGGTGGTTCTGGATCACGGCAGGATCCTGATGGACGGCGCCCCCCGCGAGATCTTTTCCAACGTGGGGGAGCTGAAGAACGCTTCCCTCTCCGTTCCCCAGGTGACAGAGCTTTTGCATCTGATGACGGAGGACGGCTACCCCTTCCCCAAGGGGATCCTCCACACCATGGAGGCGGCAGACGTGCTGGAAAAGGCACTCCCCAAGAACGTGTTCCCCGCCACCCCCAAGGAAACGGCGGTTCCCGCAGAAAAGCCTGCGGCCTTGGAGGTGAAAAACGTCTCCGTGGTCTACGGCGAGGGCACCCCCTTCCGCAAGGAGGCCTTAAAGAATATCTCCGTTGCCTTCCCCAAGGGAGAGGTCATCGGCATCATCGGCCATACCGGCTCGGGAAAGAGCACCCTGGCCACCCTGCTCAACGGGTTGCGCACCCCTACGGCGGGAGAAATTTTGCTTGACGGCAAGAATATCCACGAAAACCCCAAGGAGTTGCGGAAGATCCGCAGCCGTGTGGGTCTCGTATTCCAATATCCCGAATATCAATTGTTTGAAGAAACCGTCCGCAAGGACATCGCCTACGGCCCCGGCAATATGGGGCTGACAGAAGAAGAGATCCACCGCCGTGTGGAGGCCGCCGCCCGTTTCTGCGGCCTTTCCGAAGGGGAGCTGAGAAGAAGCCCCTTTGAGCTTTCCGGCGGACAGAAACGCCGCGCCGCCATTGCCGGCGTGGTGGCCATGGAGCCCGAGGTTCTGGTGCTTGACGAACCCGCCGCAGGACTGGACCCCAAGGGCAGAGAGGAGATCTTCGGCGGTCTGATGGAATACAAGGACCGTTTGGGGGCTACTCTGCTCCTCATCTCCCACAGCATGGAGGAGGTGGCCAAGTACGCCGACCGTATTCTGGTGCTGAAGGACGGCGAGGTCTACCTGTACGGCACGGTGGAGGAGGTCTTCGGGCAGGCGGAAAAGCTGTTTGACGCCTCCCTGGATCTGCCCCAGATCACCAAGCTGTTCATCGAGCTGAAAAAGCGTTCCCTTTGCGCAGGCACGGATATCTACACCGTGAACTACGCCAAGAAACAGCTGGAAAGGATGCTGGAATGCTGAGAGACGTGACCCTGGGCCAGTTTTTCCCCGGGAATTCCTTTCTTCACAAAGCGGACCCCCGCATCAAGCTGGTGGTGCTGGTGGTCTACATGGTCTTCGCCCTGCTGGCGCAGAACGCCCTTTCTCTGGCACTGCTTTTGGCGGTGACCCTGGGGCTGACGCTGGTTTCCCGCATCCGCTTTTCCGTGGTACTGCGGTCCTTGAAGCCCGTGATCTTCATATTGCTGTTTACAGGCGCCATCAATCTGTTTTTCACCACGGGAGAAACGCCCCTGGTGGAATGGGGGATCCTGAAGATCTACCCCGAAGGCATCCGCACCGCGGTATTTATGATGGTGCGATTGGTGTGCCTGGTGGCGGGAAGCAGTCTTCTGCTCTCCTATACCACCAGCCCCCTGGCGTTGACCGACGCCATTGAATCCCTGTTCGGCCCCTTGCAGAAGCTGAAGGTGCCCATCCACGAGTTCGCCATGATGATGACCATCGCATTGCGGTTCATCCCCACCCTCATTGAGGAGACGGATAAGATCATCTCTGCCCAGAAGGCAAGAGGTGCCGACCTGGAGGGCGGCGGACTTCTGAAAAAGGCCAAGGCGCTGATCCCCATTCTGATCCCCCTGTTCGTTTCCGCCTTCCGCAGAGCGGATGAATTGGCGGAGGCCATGGAGTGCCGTTGCTACCGCGGCGGCGAGGGCAGAACCAAGCTGAAGGTGATGAAGAGCCGTGTCTCCGATTACCTGTTCCTGCTTCTCATGATCGCCCTGTGCGTGGCGGTCCCCTTTATCAACAGTTACCTGTCCTTCACGGTAGGAGGCTTTGCCTTATGACCGTGGGGATGAAGCTGGCATACCTGGGCACCCGCTATTGCGGCTGGCAGGTGCAGAAGAACGGCAAAAGCGTCCAGGAAGCCCTGCAGGACGCCATGGAAGCCGCTTTCGGCACCCGAGGCACCGTGACGGGCTGTTCCCGCACCGACGCAGGCGTCCACGCAAAAGGCTTTGTCTGCAAGGCGGAGGGGATTCCCGACAGCGTTCCCCCGGAACGCGTTCCCCTGGCGTTGGGAAGCCGTCTGCCGGAGGATCTTTCCGTGCTGGAGGCGTGGGCGGTGCCCGAGACGTTCCATCCCCGCTACGACGCCAAGGGGAAGGAATACGTTTACCGTATCCGCAACTCCCGTGTGAAGGACCCCTTCACCGCCGAGATCTCCTGCCTGTGGCAGAAGCCCATTGACGAAAAGCTGTGCGATTCCCTTTGCAAAGCCCTTGCGGGGGAGCACGATTTCCGCTCCTTCATGGCGGCGGGAAGCGATATTACCGATACCGTGCGGGAGATCTACGATTTCTCCTGCAGACGGGAGGGCGACACGGTGCTGTTCACCGTCTCCGCCAACGGATTTTTGTACAACATGGTGCGCATTCTGGTGGGCACCGTGCTGGATCTTCACGACGGCGTCCTGGAAGGGACTCCCGCATCTGTTCTGGAAGCTAAGGACCGCAATGCGGCGGGGCGTACCATGCCTGCCGCGGGGCTGTGTCTGGAAAAAGTGTTTTATTAAGTACGGAGCGTTTTTGTGTCTGCGTTTTCTATCTTCACCGACCGAAAGAAACGAAAAAAGAATACGGAAACTCCCACCGTGGAACAGTATTACGAGAAGCGTGCACGGCGGGTGTCTCACCTGCGGTACGCCTGTCTGCTGGTGACGGTGCTTTTCGGCGTATACGGCTTTGCCGTTCACGGAGAGGTGCTCACCGCAGAGAATTTCCGCTATATGCTGAAATTCCTGGACCTGACGGAGAACGACGAGGCCTCCCTTTCCGCCGAGATCCGCTACGACTACGTGGATTCCAACCAAGGCGCCCTGTTCAAGGGAGACCTGGCGGTGCTGAATACCGACGGACTGACGGTGTACAGCCGTGAGGCGGGCACCACGGGAAGTAAGCTGTTTTCCGAATCCTTCCGCATGGAGGATCCCCGTTTGGTGGCTACGGCGCAGAACATTTTCGCCTACGACCTGGGCGGAAACGAGGTACGGATGTTCAATTCCTACTCTCAGATCGCCCGCCTTTCCATGGATTACCCCATCTACGGCTTCTCCGCCTCGGATTCCGGCCATTTCGCCGTGATCACGGCGGAAAAGAACTACCGCAGTGCCATTTACGTTTACGACGCCTATGCACGGCAGATCTATAAGCGTCTGCTGAGCAATACTTACATCGACTACGTCGCCCTCTCCCCCGACGGACAGACCTTCCTGGCCCTGGGCCACGAGGCGGGAGGCGGCTACCTCTGCTCTTTGCTGCAGGTGTACTCCGTGAAGGAAGAACAGCCCTTGAAGAGCATGACCTTCAAGGGAGAGCTTCCCTTGATGGCGGGATACCTGGCAGACGGTGCCTACGCCGTGCTCACAGGCTCCGCCTTGCGGTTCTACGACGGGCAGAGCGATACCCCGGTGAAGACCCTCTCCATGGAGGGTGCGGGACTGGCGGGATGCCGTTTTGAAAACGGGTACGTCCTGATCACCGCCACCGGCGGAGGACTTTCCGACGGCACCGAGCTGACGGTGTACGACGGCAAGGGCGAGATCGCCCTGCGCACGCCCTGTCAAGGCGTTCCTTCTCAGGTGCGCTTTACCGGGGACACCCTGTATCTCCTCACCTCCGAGGAGGTCACCGTTCTCCCCGCAGGAGGGGAAAGCACCTCCTGCGAGACCAAGGGAGACGCGGTACAATTGCTTTTTGACGAGGACGGCACACCCGTCGTCTTCGAGAAGAATTTGGCATATCGATTGACTGTTACCCAAAAGGAGGAAACCGAATGAACATTCTCGTGGATCTGATCATCCTTGCCATCGCAGGGGTGACCATCTTCCTGGCAGGCAAGCGGGGGTTTATCAAAACCGCCGTCACCGCCGCAAGCTCTCTGATCGCCCTGGTGGTGGTCATCTGCTTCACGGGGGTGCTTGCAGGCATCTTAGGGGCTACGCCCCTGGCAGACGTGGTGTATAACGGCACCGCAAGCTTCGTGGAGGAGCTGGCAGAAAACGAAAGCATTGCCGACCTGGTGCAGGATGAGGAAGGCCCCCTGCTTTCC
The DNA here is from genome assembly GCA_015063885.1 of Oscillospiraceae bacterium. Taxonomy (GTDB): domain Bacteria; phylum Bacillota; class Clostridia; order Oscillospirales; family CAG-382; genus Coliplasma. Next base: position 55,043 of record SVTH01000006.1, read on the forward strand.
ACCCTGGACAAGGTGGGCGTGGATACGGAAGCCTTTTCCGACTGGGCGGCTGAGCTGGTGACGGAAGAGGACGAGGCCGTCATGCGGGAAAAGATCGTGGAATACGTGGCGGAGCCCGTGACCTCTCTGGTGATGAAGGCGCTGTCCGTGCTGATCTTGTACGTAGGCGCCGTGCTTCTGCTGAAGCTTGCCGCGGGACTCTTAACGGGGATCGTGGAAAAGCTTCCCTTCGTCCGCCAAGCGAATACCCTGTTGGGCCTGGTGCTGGGCTGTGTCCTGGCGCTGGTGCGGGTGTTCATCTTCTGTGCCGTCATCGGCATCCTGGCCTCCACCGCAGACTTAACGGGTTGGGAGATCTTCGCCTCCATCGACCCTGCGCAAACATACCTGTACCGCCTTTTCGACGCGATCCAGATATTGCAATTCCTGTTCTGATAAGATTTGACGTATAACATAAGGGGAGTAAAAAAGCCATGAAAAAACAAATTCCCAACTTTTTATCTGTGATCCGTCTGCTCTGCATCCCGTTTTTCGTGTGGGTCTTCTGGGAAGGACACCGCGTGGCGGCGGCAGGGGTATTCTTCTTCGCCTCCGCAACGGACGTACTGGACGGTTACTTAGCGAGACGCAACAACTGGATCACCAACGTGGGCAAGATCCTTGACCCCGTAGCGGATAAGCTGATGCAGTTTACCGTTTTGCTTTGCCTCACCATCGACTTTAAGGACGACGACAACTTCTTCATCCCGTTGACGCTGTTGATCCTCTTCTCCTTAAAGGAGCTGACCATGATGGTGGGCGCCATCATCGTGATGCGTGCCAAGCACAGCGTGGTCGCTTCCTTCTGGTACGGGAAGTTTGCCACCGCCGTGATCTTCGTTTTGACCGTTACCATGATCCTGTACCCTCACAACGCCGTTTTGAACGCCATTCTCTGCGGGTTGCTGATCGTTACCATTCTGTTCGCTCTGATCATGTATTACATCAAGATCTTCCGCGGACTGTACGGGATCAAAAACTTTGAGAACATGAGGAGAACCAAGGAATGATCCTGAAAAAATGTACCCGCTGTCAGACCCGTCCCGCCGTGATCTTCGTCACTAAGGAAACAGCGGGCAAAGCCACCCAGGAGGGCTATTGCATCAAGTGTGCGAAAGAGATCGGGCTGAAGCCCGTTGACGATATCCTCAAGCAGATGGGCATCTCCGACGAGGAGCTGGAAAGCATGACCGGGGAGCTGGATTCCCTGCTGCCTGCGGAATTCGGCGGAGATGAGGAGGACGAGGGCAGAGCCCCCGCCATCGACCTGGGCGCCGTCTTCGGCGACCAAAAGCCCGCATCCCGTAAGCCCGAGGAGGGCGGAAAGGCCCCCGGCGGCAAAAAACAGCCCGAGGGCAAGCGCCCCAAGCACAAATGCCTGGACGCCTTCTGTATCGACCTCACCACCCGTGCCCGCGAGGGCAAGCTGGACCGCATCGTGGGGCGTGATACGGAATTGGAGCGTGTGACCCAGATCCTTTGCAGACGTCAGAAAAACAATCCCTGCCTCATCGGCGAGCCCGGCGTGGGTAAGACCGCCGTGGCGGAAGCCCTTGCGTTGCGCATCGCGGCGGGGAACGTTCCTTATAAATTAAAGAACAAGGAAGTTTTCCTGGTGGATATGACCGCCATCGTGGCGGGCACCCAGTTCCGCGGACAGTTTGAGAACCGCATGAAGGGGCTCATCGACGAGGTGAAGGAAAACGGCAACATCATTCTTGTCATCGACGAGATCCACTCCATCGTAGGGGCGGGGAACGCCGAGGGCGGCATGAACGCCGCCAACATTTTAAAGCCCGCCCTTTCCAGAGGCGAGGTGCAGATCATCGGCGCCACCACCCTGACGGAATACCGCAAGTATATCGAGCACGACGCCGCTTTGGAGCGCCGTTTCCAGCCCGTAATGATCAACGAGCCCTCCGTGGAGGACGCCGTGGAGATCCTGAAGGGCATCCGCACCTATTACGAAAAGTACCACGGCATCCGCATCTCCGACCACATCGTCCGCCGTATGGTACAGCTTTCCGAGCGGTATATCAACGACCGTTTCCTGCCGGATAAGGCCATCGACCTGATGGACGAGGCCTGCGCCAACGTGTCCATGCACTCCCCCATTATCAACGAGCTGAATTCCCTGGCGGACGAGATCAAGGCTTTGGAAAAGAAGCAGTCCGACCTGGAAGCCAAGGAAATGATGGGCGAGGAGGATTACGCCCGCCTGGCGGAGCTGAAGACGGAAAAGCTCCAGAAGGACCAACGGTTCGACCTGCTTTCCTCGGAGCGGGATAAACTGGCCCTCACCGTGGAGGATCTGGCCAAGGTCATCGAGGTATGGACGGGGATCCCCGCCTCCTCCATCGGAGAAAACGATTTCAAAAAGCTGGAATCCCTGGGAGAGACCCTTCGCTCTCACATCGTGGGGCAGGACGAGGCTATCGACAAGGTGTCCCGTGCCATCCGCCGTTCCCGCGCGGGGATCTCCTACAAAAAGAAGCCCGTTTCCTTTATCTTCGCCGGCAGTACCGGCGTGGGCAAGACCCAGCTGGTAAAGGACCTGGCGGAATATCTCTTTGATTCCCCCGACGCTCTGATCCGCTTGGATATGAGCGAATATATGGAAAAATACGCCGTTTCCCGGATCATCGGCTCCCCTCCCGGATATATCGGCTACGACGATGCGGGACAGCTGACGGAGAAGATCCGCAGAAAGCCCTATTCCGTGGTGCTGTTCGACGAGATCGAAAAAGCCCATCCCGACGTGATGAACATTCTGCTTCAGATCCTGGACGACGGCCGTATCACCGATTCCCACGGCAAAGAAGTGAATTTTGAGAACACCGTCATCATCATGACCACCAACGCAGGTGCCGTTTCCGTAGGCTCCACAGGCTTTACCGCCACGGAGAAGGAAAGCGACGAGACCCGCATCCGCACGGCGTTGGAGGCCTTCCTGCGTCCCGAGTTCTTAAACCGCGTGGACGAGATCGTGGTGTTCAACCGTCTGACGCGAGAGCATTTCTCTTCCATCTGCGCCATCATGCTGGGCGAGCTGAAGCAGGTCCTGGCGGAAAAGGATATTGCATTTACCTGGACGGCAGGGGTCATCGACTACCTGGCGGACAAGGGCTTCTCCGAGAAGTACGGCGCCCGCAACCTCCGCCGTCTGATCCAGACGGATCTGGAAGACGCCATTGCCATGGAGCTGGTGGCCCGCTACAATACCGGTGTCACCGCCATCACCGCCGACGCCTGCGAGCAGGGCGTCACCATCCAAGCGATCTAACGTTTTCACCCGAAGAAAGGAGCGTGGACCCCGATGCAGACAACCGAAGACACACGGGCGTTTACGCCCCAGACCCTCTCCCCCGAGGAGCTGATCGCCTCCCTGGATTCCCACGGGCTGAACGGATTGACCCAAAAGCAAGTCCGCTTCCGCCTGCATAAGACGGGGAAGAACCTGTTCCGCAAGGAATTCTCCCTCCACCCGGGAGAAGGGATCAAAAGCCAATGGCGGGGCATGGTGACGTTGCTGTACCTCACCGCCATGCTGGTGCTGTATCTGTTTTTGCAGGACGGCATCTACCTCCTGGCCCTGGGCGCAGGGGCCGTGACCCTCACGGCAGGTGCCGTTTGGGAGCTGGCAGCCGCCAAGATCCTCAGAGAGCGGGAAAAATACTCCGCTTTGGGAGTGCAGGTCATCCGTGACGGCAAGACCCAGAAGACGGACAGCCGCCTGCTGGTGCCCGGCGACCTGCTGTATCTGGAGCAGGGCAACCTGGTTCCCGCCGACGCCCGCATTTTGGAGGACGACGGACGGCTTTTCGCCTTGGAGACCCCCGTCAGCGGCGTGCGCTCCGCCGTGCGGAAATCCTGCCGCATCCCCGCCAAAGAAACGGAAGCGGTCAGCGGCAACATGGTCTACGCAGGCACTCTCATCACCGCAGGCTCCTGTCTTGCCATGGTGTGCCGTACGGGAGAGCAGACCCTCCTGCGGCAGATCCGCTCCACAAAAAAAGAATACCTTCCGCCCCTGCTTGCCCGTGCCAAGGAATATTGCCGCTGGCTTTCCCTGGCGGGGATCTTGGGGTGCTTCCTCCTTTCCGTATTGGGCGCCCTTTTGGGGCTGGGGCTGAGCAATCTGCTGGCCCTTTCCGCCGTCACCGCCGCCGTGTCCCTTTGCGACGTGGCCTTGGCGCTGGCCTGCCTTTCCTTTGGGGACGGCCTGCGGAAGATGGAGAAAAACGGGCTGATCGTCCGTAACCTGGATAAGCTGACCCGCCTGGCCCGGGTAAATACGGTGATGTGCCCCAAGGAGCTCACCTTCCCTCCCAAAAAGCCCCATCTGGACAGCGTCTTTGCAGGGGGCAAGCTCCATTCCGCAGACACACCGCCGGATCACGCCGTGCAGGAGGTTTTGAAGCTTTCCCTGGCGTGCTCCGATTTCCCCCGCACCCTGCATACCTACGAAAGCGTCACCGCCGCTTATTTGCGGGACTGCTGTATTCCGGTCACCGAGCTGACGGAGGAATGGTTCCGCGTGGACACCGCCGTAAACGGCGACGGCGAGGTGAACGCCGTGATCTCCTTGAACAAGGATCACTACCGCGTGGTGGTGAAGGGTGCCCCCGAGGCCATCCTCGCCCGCTGTGCGGGATATGAAAGCGGCGGGAAGGAATACAAAATGTCCCCCGACGCCAAAAAGAAGATCCTGGCCGCCGCAGAGCGTGCCTCCCGCAACATGGCGTACTTAGTGGCCGTGGCCTCCGGCATCACGGAGGAGGACAGCCTCCGCAGTCCCTTTGCGGAACGGAAGCTGATCTTCCGCGGGTTCCTGGCCTTCCGTCTCTCCATGGAGGTGGATATGGCAGGAGGCATCTACCGCGCCTCCAAGGCGGGGGTGGAATGCGTGCTTTCCACCGACGACCCCTATTACACCGCCGCCGGCATCGCCAAAAGCGTTGGCATCATCGAAAACGAGGGAGAGATGATCAGCTCCCGCGAAATCGCCGCCTCCGACAGAGGTATGTACGTGCTGAATTCCGGGAAATATAAAGTGTTCTTGGAGCCCACCCAGGACCAATGGCTGGACGTGCTCCGCCTGCGGAAGGAAGCGGGCAGAACGGTGCTTGCCACCGGCACGGAGGAAGGGCACATCCCCTTGCTGAGAGAGGCGGATATCTCCGCCGTTCCCAAGAAGGAAAAGGATATCCTGCGGGAAAGCGCCGATTTCCTGATGACGGAAAACGGCTTCCAGGTCTTTGCCGCGGGGATCGCAGGGGCGAAAATGCTGTATTTCCGCCTGCGCTGGCTGTTACAGCTGTTGACCGCAGGGGCCTGCAGTTGGTTCTTCTGCCTGCTGTTGGGCGTGTGTACGGGCGGTCCCCTTCCCTTCGGCATCCCCGAGGTGCTGTTCGGCGGGATCTTGGGGAATCTTGCCATCGCTTCCGTCGTGGCGTTGCTCCCCGAGGACCGTTCCATCCTGTTGCAAAAGGTTCCCCGCCCCGGCAGAAAGGCGACAGTCACGGAAGCCCTGCCTCCCATCCTCTTTGGGCTCGGCAACGGCGGGATGCTGTTTTTGACCTTCTGCTTGACGGGCAGTACCGCCTGCCTGTTCCCGGGAGCCTTGCTTTCCCAGTTCTTCTACGCCTGCGGGTGCCTTTACGAGGAGGGCGCCTTCCGTCGTAAACGGTTTGGGTGCAGAGCCCTTTGGCTGTTGTTCCCCATCCTGGCGGTGTATTGCGGGCTGACGCTGTGCATTCCCGCCCTGTTTACCTTCCCCGCCCGGGAGCATCTGTTGCTCACGGGAGGCCTGGCGGTACTGTGGCAGGGAGCGGTACAGCTCTTCCTCTTCTTCAAACCGAAAAAGAAAAAAGCAAAATAAAAAGGAGATTTCATTATGAAAATCACAAAAGACATGCTGATCGGCGACGTGCTGGATCAGTATCCCGACCTGGCAGAATACTTCTTTGAGATCGGTATGCACTGCCTGGGCTGTCCCCATTCCCGCGGGGAATCCATTGAGCAGGCCTGCGAAGTGCACGGTACCGACGCAGACACCCTTCTGGCTAAGCTGAATGCGGCTATCGCATAAGGAGGGCTACATAATGGCTAAGAAAAACAAATCCGGCTTCTTCACCGATTTCAAGAAATTCATTACCAAGGGTAACATCCTTGATATGGCAGTCGGTATGATCATCGGTACTGCCTTCAACCAGATCGTCAAATCTCTGGTAGATCACATTCTGATGCCCGTCATCGGCAACCTGTGCGACACCCAGGACCTGGTAGATCTGAAGTATGTCCTCACTCCCGCAGAGCTGGCAGAGGACGGCGTTACCGTGCTCACCCCCGAGGTGGCCATCTCCTACGGTCTGTTCCTTTCCTACGTGATCAACTTCTTCATCGTGGCGATGACCCTGTTCATCATCATCCGTTCCGCAATGAAGTTCCAGCAGAAGATGGAATCCCTGCGCAAGGAAGAGGAAGAAGCCGCGGCTGAGCCTCCCGCTCCTCCCGCTCCTCCGGAACCCACCGTTGAGGAGAAGACCCTGGCCGTTCTGAACGAGATCAAGACTCTGCTGAACGAAAAGAAATAAGTCCATGAAACGCTATTTGTTGGGCGCAGACGGTGGCGGCAGTAAGACCGCCTTCGTTCTCGCCGACGGGGAGGGCACTCCCCTGGCCACCTGCACCCGGGGAAGATCCAATCCCGGGGACATCGGCTACCAAGCCACGGAGGATCTGCTTCTGGAGGGCTTTTCCACCCTGTGCCGTGAAAACGACGTAGCGGCGGAGGAAGTGGCGTCGGTGTTCGCAGGGGTGGCGGGACTCACCTCCTTCGATATGAACCTGCGTCTGCGGGAGGCTATGGGGAAGCTGTTCCCCAAGGCCGTCTGCGATTGCTCTCACGACGGTATGAACGTACTGTACGGAGCCTTCCCCCAAGGGGAGGACGGCGCCATCGTCATCTGCGGCACAGGCTCCTCCTGCTTCGTTCAGGTCAAGGGCACCGTTTACCGCATCGGCGGTTACGGTCAGTTTGACCTGACGGGCAACGGCTACGAGATGGGGAAGGCCGCCTTCGCCCACGTGTTCCGCACCCTGGACGGCAGAGATGCCTACGGCGTGCTGGCGGCAATGATGGACGAATGCTTCCCCGGCGGATGCCACAAAAACATTTTTGAGATCAACGGCTATACCAAGACCCAATTTGCTTCCTTCGCCCCCAAGGTGTTCGCCGCCGCGCGGGAAAACGATCCCGCCGCATTGGCCATCCTGGAGCAAAGCTTTTCCTACATCGGGGAGCTGATCGCCACGGCGTCCTCCCTCTTTGAAGGCAAGCCCTATTCCGTGGCGTTGGCGGGCGGGATCTTCAAGGATCCCCTTGCCATGGAGCTGACAAGGAAGCACGTTCCTGCCCACGCCGCCCTGTTCCGCCTTGAAAAGGAGCCCGTTTTGGGGGCTGTTTCCAAGGCAAAGCATCAGCTTACGGGCAACGGAGACGTCACGCCGTTATCTGCATTTCTGAAAAAACCCTATTAAGCTATAGAAAAGGAATCATCACAACTATGAGCGATATCATCTACGACGAACTGCGCACGCTGAGACATTCCTGCTCTCACGTGCTGGCGCAGGCTGTCAAACACCTTTTCCCCCACGTAAAGCTGGCCATCGGCCCCGCCATTGACAACGGCTTCTACTACGATTTCGACTGCGGAGACAGACCTCTCACCGCCGAGGATTTCGAGGCCATCGAGGCGGAAATGAAGGCCATCATCAAGGCCAATCTGAAGATCGAGCGCTTCACCCTCCCCAGAGCCGAGGCTTTGGAGCTGATGAAGGACGAGCCCTACAAGATCGAGTTGATCAACGATCTCCCCGAGGACGAGGAGCTTTCCTTCTACAAGCAGGGTGATTTCACCGATCTTTGCGCAGGCCCTCACGTCTCCTACACCAAGAAGATCAAGGCCTTCAAGCTCACCTCCGCCACCGGCGCATACTGGAGAGGCGATTCCTCCCGTAAGATGCTCACCCGTATCTACGGCACCGCATTCCTGAACAAGGAAGACCTGGAATCCTACCTGGTTGCCCAGGAGGAAGCCAAGAAGCGTGACCACAACAAGCTGGGCAGAGAGCTGGAGTATTTCACCACCGTGGATTCCATCGGCCAGGGCTTGCCCGTACTGCTGCCCAAGGGCGCAAGAGTGGTTCAGCTGATGCAGAGATGGGTGGAGGACGTTGAGCAGGAGAAGGGTTGTCTTCTCACCAAGACTCCCCTCATGGCCAAGCGTGATCTTTACCGCATCTCCGGTCACTGGGATCATTATCTGGACGGCATGTTCATCATCGGCGACCCCGCAGACGAAGAGAAGGAATGCTTCGCCATGCGTCCCATGACCTGCCCCTTCCAGTACCAGGTCTATCTGAACAGAAAGCGCTCCTACCGCGATCTGCCCATGCGCCTCACCGAGACTTCTACCCTGTTCCGTAACGAGGAATCCGGAGAGATGCACGGTCTCATCCGCGTGCGCCAGTTCACCATCTCCGAGGGTCACTACATCCTCCGTCCCGATCAGCTGGAGGAGGAGTTCAAGGGCTGTCTGGAGCTGGCGAAGTACTTCCTGGATACCGTGGGTCTGCTGGAGGACTGCACCTTCCGCTTCTCCCAGTGGGATCCCGCCAACCCCAAGAACAAGTACGAAGGCACCGCCGAGCAGTGGGAAGAAGCCCAGAACACCATGGCCAAGATTTTGGACCACCTGGGCGTGGAATACACCATCGGCATCGACGAGGCCGCCTTCTACGGCCCCAAGCTGGACATCCAGTACCACAACGTATACGGCAAGGAAGACACCCTGGTCACCATCCAGATCGATATGCTGTTGGCTGAAAAGTTCGGTATGGAATACACCGATTCCGACAACACCGCAAAGCGCCCCTATATCATCCACCGCACCAGCTTGGGCTGCTTTGAGCGCACCTTGGCCTACATCATCGAGAAGTATGCAGGCGCTCTCCCCCTGTGGCTGATGCCCGAGCAGGTTCGCCTCCTGCCCATCGCCGACCGTCACGCAGATTACGCTTATCAGTGCCTGGAGGTGCTGAAAAAGGCAGGCTTCCGTGCAGAGGTAGATACCCGCAACGAGAAGATCGGCTACAAGATCCGCGAGGCACAGCTGGAAAAGATTCCCTATATGCTGGTCATCGGCGACGAGGAAATGGCAAACGGCACCGTTTCCATCCGCTCCCGCAAGGAAGGCAACCTGGGAAGCCTTTCCATGGACGATCTCATGGCGAAGATCGTGGTGGAAAGAGATACCAAAGCAAAGTAATAAGTACGCGTCAAGGGGACTTCTTTTAGGGAAAAAGAAGCCCCCTTAACAAACCCCAAGAAAACCGATTATGAACAGTCAAAATTTACCCGCCTTGATCCAAGGCATCAAGCAAGAAGAGATCGATTTCCCCAGGCTGTTTGCCTCTTTCGAGGAAAAGGAATACGGCATCTTCTATTATATGGACGACAACAAGGATTCCTACGACGGCAACCACGCCTGCCTTTACCCGGAGAAGATCACCGACCTGGGTGCGGTTCTGGAGGAGGTCACGGCCTTCTACGCCGCCCACGGCATCTCTCGGCCTTCCATTTACCATCCCTACGAAAAGGGATACTTTGAAAAGAACAAAGAGATCCTGGCATCCCACGGCTACACCCACGTGAGCAAGCCTGATCACCGTGTGATGCTTCTCACCGCCGAAAACACCATCCCGTCCGGAAACCGCTTGGAGATCACCCTCTCCACCGCATGGGACGAACGGGTGGCAACGGATATCCTCATCCCCAGCGGGGAGCCCTGGGAGATCGAAGTCACCAAGAAGCGGTTGCAGCAGGACGGCACTTATCTTTTCGTAGGTGCTGTTGACGGAAAAGCCGTGGTCTACACCGACATCCACATCTCCCGTCACGGCAACACCCGCTACGATTACATCGTTACCGCCAAAGAGCACCGGGGCAAGGGCTACGCAGGGGAACTGCTTTCCTACGCGGTGGAACACTGCAAAGCCCACCACTTCCCCATGTGCTGGCAATGGGCAGGCCCTTCGGAGCATATCTGCTACCGCGCAGGCTTCCGTGAAGCCTTCACCATGGAGGCGGGCTACGCCGTAAAGAACTGACCGAGGGGGTGCAGAATGACAACCAAATACCGTCATCTCACACGGGTGGGGTTGTTCTGCGCCCTCATCGCCGTGTGTTCCCTGTTGCAAGTACCCTTCGACCCGCCCTTTACCCTGCAGACCTTCGCCGTGTTCCTATGTGCGGGGGTGCTGGGAGGCAAATGGGGATGCGCCGCCGTCCTGTGCTATTTGGCGTTGGGTGCGGCAGGGGTTCCTGTGTTTGCGGGCTTTCGGGGCGGGATCTCCCACCTCATCGGCACCACGGGCGGCTTCCTGTTGGGCTTTTTGCCTGCTGTAGCCTTAACGGGGTTCTTGCCCAAGAAGATCCCTCTGCTTCTGCGGATGCTTTGCGGACTTGCGGCGCTGTACCTCTGCGGCACGGCCTGGTATTGCCTGCTGTACGCTCCCGATACGGGAATAGGCGGCATCGCCGCGGCGGTGCTTCGGTACGTATTGCCCTTTCTCCCCTTTGACCTGGCAAAGCTGTTTCTGGCGGCAAAGCTCACCCCGCGGCTGGAAAAAAGAGCATGAAAAAGAAGACCTTTTTTCAGGTCTTCTTTTGTTTTGCGTATAGATCGCTTTTATTCTGCTCTTTCCGTAACGTTCAAGCCTGTCAATTGGGTAAAGACCGGCAATTCGTAGGGCAGGAAATACACGCCCCAGGTTTCGCCATCATGGCGGAATTCCAAAATATAGTGAGTCTTGCTGAAAATGTCCCCGAACTGGTTGACGCCGAACTTGAACTCCTTGTAAGGCGGCTCCTTGAAGGGAATAGGCTTGTTCCACCCACGGAAGACGGCGCGCTTTTCGCCCTTGCGGATGCAGGTGATCTCAGACAGCGGGATGGCGTACTTGTTGCTCACATCCGCCAGATACAGGGTGTCGTTTTCCACAAACGCCCAGGCGGAAATATTTACGAAGGTTGCCGCCGTCATGGGAGAAAGCTCACAGAACTTGAGTTTCCCGTCCTTGATCTTATACTTCCCTGCCAGCACGTCCACGTCCAAGGCGTCGGCGGGAATTCCCAGCTCCTCTGCCGCTGCAGCCGTGGCTTGATCCATACGGACAACCGTTTCCTCAAACTCGTCGCTTTCCTCCACCTTGCTCCGTCTCAGCTTTGACCAGGCAAACAGCGCAATGGCGATCACGCCGCAGACGCCGCCGATCCAATAGAGGGCAGGCGCATTCTTGTACCCCTGCTCAAAGGTAACGTCCGCCCGCAGGATGCTCCCCGCGATCAGCAGCGCCGCAACGGCACATACGGTGTAGATCACGCGGATCCAACCGGGCAGCTTGGCCTTTTGCTCCATAGCGTCCGCCTGCTCCGTGGCTTCATTCACGTCCTCTGCCATGGAGGCGGAGGAGGATGCCACGATCAACGGGTCACCGTCGGGATGGTCGTTCTTTTTGTTTCTGGTGATATCAATACCCCAAAACGGTCTCATAATGCTTCCTCTTTAGCAGATATGGGGGTTCATTTCGTGGCACTTGCGGATGAGATCCAACTGCTGGCGCACCTGGAACAGCTTGATATCGTGCTCTCTGCCTTCGGACAGCAGGGCGTAGATCTGATCGTAGTAGGTCTGCACCGCCGCAATGAAGGGTGCCTGGGGGTCGCCGTCCCAGCTTTCCTCGTACCAGGTGAGCTTCTCGCCGCAGTATGCGGGCATCTGCTCCTCGTCCACGTAGAGGGGAGTGCGGATCAACTTCTGTTCGGGTGCTTCCTCGGGCTTGAAGTACTTCCAGTCAATGTGGGCCATGTTGCCCTTCAGGGTGCCGTTGGTACCCTCTACCTTGTAGGTGTAAAGGGGGTAAGCGTCGCAGGAGGAGATGTCCAGGTCGATGACGGGCTTGCCGGGAGCGGTAACGATGAGCTTTACGTAGTCCTCGGCGTTGCCGAAGGTGTTACAGCGGTCCATCTTGCAGAAGATCTCCAGCTCCTTGTCGTAAGCGTCCAGGATGTTCAGCGCCTGGTCAACGGGGTGAGGGCCGGTGTTGGCAAGGTTGCCGCCGTTGAAATCCAGACAGCACTGCCAGTCCCAGCGGCGGGCAAAGCCGTTGAACTGAATGCCCACGTGGACGATCCTGCCCAGCACGCCGGAGGCGATGACCTCCTTCACCTTCAGGAAGTAGTTGGCGAAACGGCTCTGCTGGAACACCAGGAAGTGGCATCCGTTCTGCTTTGCGGTTTCGCAAAGATCGTCAAACTCCTCCACGGTGGGAACGCAGGGCTTCTCGCACAGCACGTTCAGCCCGTGGGAAAGCAGATCCTTGGAGATGGCATAATGCAAATGGCTGGGAGAGGAATTGACCACCAGGTCGATATCCTTTCTCTCGAACAGCTTGGTATAATCGTCGTAAACGTCGCAGCCGTATTCCAGTGCGGCGCGGTTCATACGCTTTTCCAGCTTCTCAACGACGGCAACGACGCGGAAACGCTCCGTGTCCTTCTTCAGGTGCAGACCGTGGATATCTCTGCCGCTTCTGCCCTGGCCGATGATGGCAATGTTGAACTGTTTCATAACGTGGTCTCCTTTGGTGTTTTTGTTGCTTTCATATTATCAAATATGCGTGGATTTTTCAAGACTTTTCGGAAATTTTTCCCGATTTTTTCTTACCCAAGAGGATCACCAAGGCGGCAACCGCTCCCAAGGCAAGGATCCCTCCCGCTACCCAGCCCCAGGGGAAGCTCTTTTCCCCGGGTACGGGATCGGGTGCAGGTGCAGGTGCGGAGGTCTCGGGCAGGCTTTCTTCGGCGGAAACGTCCTCGGAGGTCTCGCCCTCCTCGGGGAGCTCTGCGTTGATGGCTTCCGTCACCGCCTCGCCCAGCAGGTCTGCGTTGGGGATATACACCGTCTTGCCGGAGGTGACGTAGGCCTTCAAGGCGTTGACCGCGTCGCGGATGGCTTTTCTGCGGGGGTCGTTGCCGGGCAGCTCGGTGAGCATTTGATAGGCCTCGTCGATCAATGCCTCGTAGGCGGAAAGATCCTGGGAATACACACGGAATTCACGGATGCCGCCGCTGTAATAGGTGTTCCACTCGGCGTGGTACCAGCGCTTGTGCTGACGGTAGCGGATATACCGCCCGGAGACGTTCTCCAATTGGATCACGTCGGTCTCCTGCTTCCGTTCTTCTCCTCCCGTGAGTGTGTAAACGGTGGTGAAATTCTCGCCGTCCTCGGAGACCTGGAGATCGTATTCTCCCACACGCTCGTTGTAGCAGATCTCCACACGGGAGATGCGGCACACGGAGCCCAGGTCCACCAACAGCCATTGCTCGTCCTCCTTTGCGGAGAAGGAAAGGCGGGTGGATTCGTCCCCGTCCACCGCCAGGTCGGCGGTGAAGCGTCCGTCCTCCACCTCCAGCTTGGAGACGGAGACGGGGGCGTTCAAGGCCAGGTTCCGCCCTGCCACCAGGTGTGCAACGCTCTCGTAAACGGGGGTGACCCGCAGGCTGTACAGCTTGCCCGTTACCCCCTTGCCGATGGTCTCCAGGGGGATGGTGAGGGTGGAAAGCTTGGTATCGTTTGCGTTGAGGGCGTTGTAAGGCTCAAAGCAAAGCCCGTCGTTCACCGTGAGCACGGTGGTCACCCCATCACAGGAAAGGCGCAGCTTCACCTTCTCCCCAACAGGCAGGGTGTAATCGTAGGTGAAGGTGTACACCTCGTTTTTGAAGCCGAAGTGTCCCTTGCCGTCGGCGTCCGCCAGGATCTCCACCCCGTCCCCTGCAAACAAGGGAGAGGCGGGGATCTCATCCAGGGAGATCTCAAACTCCAAGGTGTTGGGGAAGCCCAGGGCGGGGATCTCCGCGGAAAGACTGCTTTCCCCGTCCAGGACAAAGCCGTTTTCGTAGGTCAGGTCGATGCCTTCCTCAGGATAGGTGTGTCTGCCCGGGTCCGCATCCCCTGCCAGCAGGGACAGGGTCTCGTACCGCTTCATAAAATCCTCGGCAGGGATGTTCTTGGTCTCCACACCCAGCCAGGTCTTTTCCGCCACCATGCAGACCATACCCCGCAGGCGGTCGAAGATGTCGTAGCGGGTGACCCCCTTGTAGGCGGTGTGCAGGTCGTTCCAAAGGGCAAAGCAGGCGCCCTTCAATTGGGGATCGTTGGGATCCACCTTGGCGTCATTGAAATAATTGAACACGTTCACCTGCCAGGTGTTATACATATAGGGCAGGTCAAAGTAGTCCGGGAAGCTGTAGTTGGTGGTAGGCACCGTATACAGGATGGAGTTGACGGTGTTGATCACGTCGTAATTGCTGGCCATGGTTTCGGAAGGACCCGAAATGCCCCAATCCCAGAAGTTCACCTGGCCGATCTGCGCCACCGGAGTCTCCCCGGGGAAGCCGTTGGGCCCCATGCTGCCCCAATGGCGGGGGACGTAGCCCAAGGAATCCACGTACTTGATGAGAGCATCGGTATACTTACGCATATCCTCTGCGTGCTCTCTGGGGTATTCGTCGGTGCCGATGTGCACCACCTTTCCCACGAAAACGGGGTCGTCTCCCGTCATATATTCCGCAAGCAGGTTCTTCACGAACTCCAAGGTCTCGGGCTTGGAGATATCCAGGCATCTGTCGTTCCCCGGCAGATGGGGAGGCGGGTTGTCCGCATTCTGATAGCAACGGGAATGGAAGGGGGTATCGATCTCCGTCACCACCGACATGCCGTATTCCAGCATCCGCTTCTGATAGGCGCGGTAGTCCTCCTTGGAATAATAGCCGTCCTTGGCGGTGAGCCCCTTCACGTCGCTTTCCAGGCGGAAGGCGGAGTAGCCGTTACTGCCCTCGTCGTTGATGTGGAGATGGATCTCGTTCATTTTGAACCACACCATGTAGCGGGAGATCTCCTCCACGTATTCCAAGGGGATCCAGGCTCTGCCCACGTCGAGCATTCCCGAACGGATGGGATAGGAGGGGTAATCCACCGCCTGTCCCACGGGGAAGAAGCCGTCGGCATACAAGCTCTGGCAAACGGTGATACCGCCGTAGAGCAATCCCACGTCCGTGGGCGCCTTGATGACAATTTTGGTTTCCGCAGCGTCCAGAGTGTACCCCTCCTCGCCTACGGTATCAAGCAGGGACTCGTCCTTTTCAAAGATCACGCCGCTGTCCCCTGCGGTGACGATCTCCAATTCCAAGGAAAGCATCTCGCAGAAATACCCCTGCACCTTCTCCACCGCGGGAGAGGAAGACAGATCCACCAAAACCGTGTTGCCGTCTGCTAAAAACTTACCGCTTCCTCCCTGCCATTCACGGATGGCGGGCAGAACGGTGGGAGCGGGGTTCGCCTCCGCCCCGGAAGCGGGAACGGCACATACCGTCCCCAGCATCAAGCCGGACAAAAGACCGGCGAGCAATCGTTTCATAAACATATCCTCCTATCATGCACCTTGATAAACGCCATAGCTCCAGACCCCGCTTCTCTCGGCGCCGGAAGCATAAACGTATCTTCCTTGTCCATGAAGCTTCCCTTCCAGGAAGCCTCCCTCATATACGTCCCCGTTGTGCCAACGGTATACGCCCTGTCCGGTGCGGGCTCCCCGCAGGAAGGCGCCCTCGTAAACGTCTCCGTTGGTCCAGGTCATCACGCCCTGTCCGTGGAAGGTGCCGTTTTCAAAGCTTCCGCGGTAAACGGTGCCTGCGGCAAAGAAGTATTCTCCCTCCCCCGCAGGGACGCCGTATTCCAGGTAGCCTACGTATTTGTCGCCGTTGGCGTAAACCTTGGTACCAAAGCCTGTAAACTGCTCCTCCTGCATGGCCCGATCGAAATCCTCTCGGGTCAGATGGGCGGTATCCCGCAAAAACGCCTTGGCTTGATCCGTCAGCGTGTCCCGCCAGCCCACGGTGTAGGCAGTAAGCTCGTCCACCCGCTTTCCCGTTGCCATAATGCTGTCGGGGAAATAGGCTGCCGCCGCAGCGGAGACCTCCGCCGGGAAATACAGATCCTTCGCCCCGTACAAATGGAGCAGCTCGTGGCAGAAGGGAGAAAGATCCGAGCTGTACAACGTCAGGAACTCCGCTCCTTCTGCGGAATGGTGGGAATACGCCGCCGCCCTTCCCGCCTTGTTCACCACGAACACCACGGGTGCGGAGGCCACCGCCCAATCCCGCTCCAACGCCAATTGCATCTGATGCAGAGATCCAAACCCCATGGCGGCGGCAACGGGTGCCGTCCAGGTGTCTGCAGTAAACGCCTCCACCTCTGCGTCCACGGTAAGATCCCATTCCCCGTAGTACAGCGTCAGGTCCACGGCGTTCTCCCGTGCCAAGCCGTTCATACGGAGCATCTCCTCCCGAAGCCGTGCCTCGGCCTTCTCCCGTGCGGAAGCGTCCCAGGTGCTTTCGCTGTCGCTGACAAACACCAAAAATACGCACACCTTCCCCTGCAGGCGCTCGCAGTTGCCTCCGTCCTTATCCTGCAAGAGGAGATGGTTCTCCACGTGGATATCGTACCGCCCCATCACGTGGAGCTTCAACAGGGCGTAATCCACCGCGTCGATCCTGCCGTCGCCGTTGATGTCCGCCATCTCCATTCCCTGCGGAGAGAGCTGATACGTCTGCATCACGTGCCGCTTCAGCATGGCGTAATCCAACGTATTCAGCCTTCCGTCACCGTTAAGGTCCCCCAAAAAGGCTCCCGACGCCGCGGCGCGGAAGGGAAGCGCCCCCGCAATAAGGACTGTCAGAAGGATCGCAGTCACAACCCCTCGAAATGCCCTTCGCTTCATGTTCAACCCGCCTTTCCCTTTTCTTTTTTTCATTATACCACACCTTTTTCGCTATTGCAAGAAAAAAAGAGAAAGGAACGCAAATACGTTCCTTTCAAATTTTTCGTTTTCACAGCTTCATCACTTGGCGCTTCAGCATGCTGTAGTCCAGGACGTTGATCCTGCCGTCGCCGTTGATATCCGCCCGCATAAGCTGCTCGGGGGATAAGTCGGCCAGCTTCATGACGTAGCGCTTCAGAATGCCGTAGTCCAGGACGTTGATCCTGCCGTCCATGTTCAGATCTCCCATAAGCACAGGCTCGGAGGAAGGCTCCTCGCTGTTCCACAGCAGACTTCCATCGGTGCCCCAGGACCAGCTTTCGTTCCAGGTGATGGGGGCGCAGATACGCTCCATACGGATCTCCTCCAAGGCGTTGCAGTCCCGGAAGATCCCCTCCCCCACAAAAAGCAGGGAATCGGGCAGATAGACGGTCTTCAGACTGCCGTTTCCTCCGAAGGCGCCCTCCGCCACGGCGGTGACGGGGATGCCGTCCACAGCCGCGGGAAGCACCAGGATCTTAGCGTTCCCTTGATAGCCCGTGATGCAGTAGGCTCCGTTTTGCAGCTCCAGCACCAAGCCCTCGGGACATCCGCAGGTACTGCAGACGCCGTTTTTATAGGTATGGCCTTTGGGGGCAACCGCCTCCTCCGAGGCCACGGCACCGCAAAGAGCACAGCCGTAAACACGGCTCCCCGCGGACATACAGCCCCCTGCCGTCTCCCGCAGAAGCACCTGCTCCCCGTGGGCACAGGAAGCACTGCCGCGGATCACCTCTGCTTCACTGCCTGCGATCCAATGGATATGCCAGGAGTCGGGATCCTCGGCGGGAACCACGTACACCTGCTGTGCAGGGGTGTCGAACAGAAGGTATCTCCCCACGGATTCCACCGTGGCGGGGATCCGCAAGGAGGTCAGCCCCGTTCCGCGGAAGGCGTACGCCCCCAAAGAAAGGATACCTTCCGGCAAATAAAGGAAGGTCAGCCCCGACACGCCGTCAAAGGCGTAGGAAGCGATATGCTTGACGCTCCCGTCTGCGGGGATCACGGAGGAAACGCACCCCATCAGCAGGGTGCCGCTTTCCTTTTCCAGGATGCAATTTCCGTGGGAAGCGAAAACCCCATTCCCTTCCCGCACCCCAAGGCGGGTCAATCCCTTGCACCCGAAGAAGGCGCCGGGGGAAAGCTCTTTCAAGCTTGCGGGCAGTTCTATATAGGTCAAGCTGTCACAATGGGCAAAGGCGGCGTAGAGGATGGACTCCAGCCCCTCCGGCAGGTACAAGCGCTCTGCGGACACACATTCCGCAAAGGCGCCCTCGCCGATAAGCTTCACCCCGGAAGGGAGAATAATCTCCCGCAGGGACGTACATTCCGCAAAGGCAAAGCTTCCGATCTCCTGCAAGGTCGCAGGGAAGGTAACGCTTTCTATCGCGGTCTTCTCAAAAGCGCCGTCGGCAATTCTGACCACGGCGCCGCCTTTGATGTAGGCGGGGATCACCACGTGGGTGCTGTCCCCCTTATATCCGATGATCTCCAAGCCGTTTTTATAGAGCATCACCGTAAAATCTTCTGCAGGATCGGCCTTCGGGATGCCGCAATAGGCGCAGAGCCCATCCTCCCCGTAGGCGTGCCCTACGGCAAGGAGCTTGGTGTATTCCTTATCTTCTCCGCAGACAATACACCTCACGGAGACGTAGCCCTCCTTCCCGCAGGTGGGAGAAACGGTCTTCGTCTCATAGGTATGTCCCAAAGCGGGCAGAACCGTCTCCGTCACCGCCTTACCGCACAGGATGCAGGTTTCTCTCAAAAAGCCGGCTTCCGTGCAGGTGGGCTCCCCTCTTTGGGTGGTGAACCCGGGATGATCCTCCGTTTTGGGGTGCTCCGTATAAGCAAGCACCTCTCCGCACACCGTGCAGATCTCGCGGGTGTAGCCCGCCGCCGCACAGGTGGGCCGTACCGTCTCCGTTTGGGGACTGTGTCCCGTGGGGGAGAAGGATTCGGAGGAAACCGTTTTACCGCACACCGTGCAGACGTGCTTGATAAAGCCCTCCCCTGTACAGGTGGGAGGCGCAGTCTCGGTACGCAAAGCCCCGTGCTCCGAGGTCATAGGCAGTACGGTACGGGAAAGCTCCTTGCCACACACCCCGCAGTACGTGCGGGTATAGCCGTCCGCCGCACAGGTGGGCTGTACCGTTTCCGTCTTTACCGTATGGCCTTTGGCGGGGTAGGTCACGGTGGTCATGGTCTTTCCACACACCGTGCAGATCTCTTTTTTGTAGCCCGGCTTCTCGCAGGTGGGAGCTAAAGCCTCGGTGCCCGTAGTGCCGTGGACGGTGGAAAGAGGCAAGGCCTTGCGGGAAAGCTCTTCCCCGCACACCGTGCAGAACACACGGGTATAGCCCGCCTTGGCGCAGGTGGAGGGGATGGTCTGAGTATGCTCCGTATGGCCGTATGCGTCTGACACCTCCAGGGAAAGCACGCTTCCGCAAAGGTTGCACACCTCCCGACGGTATCCGTCCGTATCGCAGGTGGGATCCAGAGATTCGTTTCGGGTCTCCGCATGAGCACAGGTGTTGTCGTAGCTCCAGATGGGGGGAACCTCCACGCCCCCGTTCCATTTTTGATGCCAGCCCTCCGGCTTGGCCTCGCTGCCGCAATACAAGGCGGTCAAGGGAGCGTTATGGAAAACGTATTTCCCCACGGTCTTCAGGGAAGACGGCAGGAAAATCCCGGTGAGGGACGTCCCCTCAAAGGCGCCGTCCCCGATGGCGGTGACGCTTTGGGGGATCTCAATGGAAGTCAGACTTTTGATACAGGAAAAAGCGTAGGGCGCAATAGAGGTCACGCTTCCGTCGTCGGGGATCACAGAGGAACCGCACCCCGCAACCAGGGCGCCGCTTCCGTCGATGATGCAATTTTCGGCAGAGCGATAGGCCTCGCATCCCTCCTCCACCGCCAAAAGGGTCAGCCCGTTACACCCGGAGAACGCCTGGCTGCCCAGGCTTTGCAGGCTTGCGGGCAAAACCGCCTCGGTCAAAGCCGTACAATCCGCAAAGGCGGCTTCTCCCACGTGGAGCAGGCCGCTTCCGAAGGTCACCTTCTCAAGGGAAGCACACCCGAAGAAGGCGCCGTCCTCAATGCGCTCCAGGCAGGAGGGCAGGATCAGCTCCTTCACGGAAGCGCCCTCAAAGGCGAAAACGCCGATGGCCGAAACGGGAGCGTCCCCAAGGGTCTCGGGCACCGTCACCGTTTCTTCTGTTCCGTTGTATAGGGTGATGACGGCTTTTCCCTCCAGGATCTCATAGGCGTAGGGCTCCTCCGCAGACACGACGGACGCCGGAACCGGACCCAAAAGCAAGCTGAAGACCAGCAGGAAACTAAAAAACCGCAGGGGGAATCTTCTCACAAAAACGACTTCCTTCTCGTTGATTTCTGACTTTATTGTAACACGGACTTCGGGGCGCTGTCAAGGCGAAAAAAGGTTTTTACACTCCGTTCACACGTAGCCCCTTGGGATAGTGGTTTTTGCCCCTTCCCCCGGAGATCTTGATGCCTCCCAGGGGCAAGCCGCAAAGGAGTACCGCCGCCCATCCGTCGGGGAGGTCACAATCGATCTCCGCCCCGGAAAGGTATTGCATCACCCGCTTGTCGTCGGGCTCCAGCTCCAATTTCCGAAGGAAACGGCTTCCGAAGCACTTAAACAGCTGATGATGGGGCACGAAACGGCGTTTTTCCACCGTGCCCAGGGTCACCCCTGCGGAGAAAACGTTCTCCTTCGGCACGGGCATGGGAGCGGAATACAGGTATTTCCCGTATTTGCACAGGGTAAGATCCCCGCCCTTTTCCATGACGGATTCCAAAAAGTCCTGCAGGATCTTCAATTCCTCGTAGGGGATCACTTCCCTGCCGTCGAGGAAGGCGGGTGCATCGCGGCGCAATCCCTCGTCGCTCCGCTTCAACAGAGCTACGAACTGCCCTTCTCCCGCCGCCTTGTGGGGGTAGAACCGCCGTGCAAGAGGCATATCCACCCCGGGAGAGGACACCGCCTGCAAACGGGTAGGCAGCTCTTCCAAGGTGAACTCCGGGAATTCCTCCAAAAACGCCTTCACGGAGCCTTCGTTTTCCTCCACGGAGAAGGTGCAGGTGGCGTACAGCAGGCACCCGCCGGGGGCCACCGTCTGCCCTGCGTAATGCAGGATCTCCTTTTGCCTTGCGGCGCAGAAGGCGGGAGCGTTTTCCGACCACTCTGCGGGGGCGTTTTCGTACTTGCGGAACATCCCCTCTCCCGAGCAGGGGGCGTCCACCGTCACCAGGTCAAAGAAATCGGGATACCAGGCGGCAATGCGCTTGGGATCCGCGTTGGTGACCTGGACGTTGCCGAAGCCCATCCGCTCCACGTTGCCGTAAAGCACCTTACAGCGGGAGGGATTGATCTCGTTGGACACCAAAAAGCCCTCCTTCCCCATACGGTGAGCCATTTGCACCGTCTTCCCTCCGGGGGAAGCGCAAAGGTCCAGGCACCGCATCCCCTCACGGAAGGGCACGGCGGAAACGGTGGCCATGGCGGAAGGATCCTGGACGTAAAACGCTCCTGCGTGGTGGAAGGGGTGGTTCCCCGGCTTTTCCGTATCAAAGGTATACCCGTGTGGCAGATGGCCGATGGGAGACGTGGGAAAGCCAAGCTCCACCTCCGCCGTTTTGTACAAAGCACGGGTGGAATCTTTGTCATATTCCGCCAAAAAAGCGGGGTATTCCTCCCCCAGCAGGGAGCTCATGCGTTCCAAAAACGCTTGGGGCAGCGAGACAGACATAGGGATCTCCTCCTTGGTGAAAAAACGGGACTGCCCGAAAAACGGCAGTCCCGTAAGTTGTTAAAGGGTACCGAAGATACGGTCGCCCGCATCACCCAGACCGGGCAGGATGTAAGCGTGATCGTTCAGCTTCTCGTCCAGCGCCGCCAGATAGATGGGAACGTCGGGATGGTCCTCTTCGATCTTCTTCACACCCTCAGGTGCGCCTACCAGACACATGAGACGGATATCCGTCACACCACGCTCCTTCAGCTTGGTCAAAGCGTCGGAGGCGGAGCCGCCGGTTGCCAGCATGGGGTCAACCAACAGCACGGTGCGGTTTGCAACGTCCGGGGGAAGCTTGCAGTAATACTCCACGGGAAGGTGGGTGTCGGGATCACGGTACAGACCGATGTGACCAACCTTTGCCACGGGCATCAGGGAAAGGAGACCGTCCACCATACCCAAGCCTGCGCGGAGGATGGGAACGATGGCCAACTTCTTGCCGGAGATGCGCTTTGCATTCATGGTGCACAGAGGGGTCTTGATGGTGTAATCCTCCAAGGGGAGCTCACGGGTCACCTCGTAGCCCATGAGCATGGAGATCTCCTCCAACAGCTGGCGGAAATCCTTGGAGCCGGTATTCTGATTTCTCATGATAGACAGCTTATGCTGGATCAGAGGATGGTCGATAACGTGAAGTTGTGCCATGTTTCAAAATCCTTTCAAAAAAGGTTACTCTGCGTCCTTTTCGCGGGAGAGGATCAGGTTCACGATGATACCCAGGATCAGAGCGCAAGCGATGGAGGTAACGGTCACCTGGCCGAAGGACAGGGACAGACCGCCGATGCCGCAGATCAGGATGGTGGAGACCACGAACAGGTTGCGGTTCTTCTCCAGGTCAACCTTCTGGATCATCTTCAAGCCGGAAACTGCGATGAAGCCGTAGAGCGCCACGCAGATACCGCCCATCACGCAAGCGGGGATGAAGTTTACGAAAGCCACGAAGGGAGCGAAGAAGGCGATGAGGATGGCGCCGATAGCGGCAAACAGAGTGGTGATGACGGAAGCGTTGCCGGAGATGGCTACGCAAGCAACGGACTCACCGTAGGTGGTGTTGGGACAGCCGCCGAAGAAGGCACCGGCCATGGAGCCAACGCCGTCGCCCAGCAGAGTTCTGTGGAGACCGGGATCCTCCAGCAGGTCGGACTCGATGATGGAGGAGATGTTCTTGTGGTCAGCAACGTGCTCTGCAAATACTACCAGAGCAACGGGCATGTAAGCCACTGCGATGGTTACGATATAGTCAAAGGTGATCTCCTTCACACCGTCCAGAGCGGTCATGAAGGTGAAGTCGGGCAGGGTCACGAAGGTCTCCAGACCTACGCCGTTTGCCCACAGGTTTGTGAAGTTGGAGAAATCAACCAGCTTCAGGGCGTCGTTGCCCATCACGTCACCGATGACGGTGAAGATGGTAGCGGCGGCAGTACCTGCCAGGATACCCATGATGAAGGGGATGAGCTTGATCATCTTCTTGCCGTAGGTGGAGCAGAGGATGGTCACGATCAGAGCGATGAGGCCGCAGATGAGAGCAACGTAAGGAGAGCCGGTAGCAACGTCGCCGGACTTGAGGTCGCCGACTGCGTTGCCTGCCAGGGACAGACCGATGATGGCAACGGTGGGGCCGATAACTACGGGAGGCATCAGCTTGTTCAGCCAGTTAACGCCTGCGATCTTCACCAAAATGGCGATGATCACGTAGACCAGACCTGCCAATACGGCACCGATGATCAGGCCGACGTAGCCCAGAGCCATGGAAACACCGCCTGCAAAAGCGGCTGCCATAGAACCGAGGAACGCGAAGGAGGAGCCCAGGAATACGGGGCTCTTGAACTTAGTGAAGCACAGATAGACCAAGGTACCGACGCCTGCGCCGAACAGAGCGGCGGCGGGGCTCATGCCGTTGCCGACGATGATCGGAACGACGAGGGTTGCGGCCATAATGGCAAGGAGCTGCTGGATGGCGAAGATGATCGTCTGACCAAACTTCGGCTTGTCTTTGACGCCGTAGGTAAGCTTCATGGGAAAAAGACCTTCCTTGTTTTTTATTTATTCTTTTCTTTTTCAAAATTTGTTCGAACTTTGTTCTTATTTGTTATTGTACCACCTGTGTCGTCTTTTGTCAAGAGAACGGCGGTTTTTTCTCAGCAAAAAGAAAAACGCCTTGCAATCGGGGGGAAACTATGATATACTGAAAGGCAAGGAGGTTTTGGAACCTATGCTTTGGAAATTGTTTTTTAACTTTTTTAAGATCGGTCTGTTCACCTTCGGCGGCGGCTACGCCATGATCGCCGTGGTGAAGGAGACCGTGGTGGATAAATTCGGCTGGCTGACGGAGGACGAGTTCATGGAGGTCATCGCCATTGCGGAATCCACCCCCGGCCCCATCGCCATCAATATGGCCACCTTCGTGGGCTACAAGAAGGCGGGGGTTCCGGGCAGTGCCATGGCCACCCTGGGCGTGGTGACCCCCTCTTTGGTGATCATTTATATCATCTCCCTGTTCCTGGAGCCCTTTATGGCCAACAAGTACGTGGCATACGCCTTCGTGGGCATCCGCTGTGCGGTAGCGTTTTTGATCCTGAAGGCAGGCTTGAACCTGCTTTCCAAGGCGGGGAAAAAACTGTTGCCCATGCTCACCTTTGGCGTTTTGTTTGTCACCCTTTTGGTGTTTGAATGGTTTGCCGTCAGCGTCAGCGCCATCGTTTGGATCCTGGCAGGCGGTGCCATCGGCATTTACGCCTACGCTCTCCGCAGTGCGAAAGAACAGGAGGGCAAGAAATGATCTTTTTGGAACTGTTTTTAAGCTTCTTTAAGGTGGGTCTGTTCTGCTTCGGCGGCGGCTACGGCATGCTTCCCCTCATGGAGGAGACGGTGGTTGCCAAGGGCTGGCTCACCGCGGAGCAATTCTACGATTTCGTAGGTGTCTGCGAGTCCACCCCCGGCCCCATCGCCGTAAACATGGCCACCTACGTGGGCTCCGTGACGGGCGGCCCCTTGGGAAGTATCGTGGCTACCCTGGGTACGGTGTTGCCCGCCTTTATCATCATTCTCATCATCGCCTCCATTCTGAAGAATTTCACCGAAAACAAGTATTTCAAGGGCTTTTTGAAGGGCGTCAAGCCCGTGGTCTCCGCCTTGATCCTTTCCACCGGTGCGGTACTGCTGGCAAACGCCTTCGGGTTCTTCTTCAAGCCGGAGTTCACCCCCGATTACCGCTCCATGGTGATCTTCGCCCTGCTGTTGGGGGTCTATTTCGGGGTGAAAAAGCTGTGGAAGAAAAAGCTTTCCTCCATTTGGCTCATCGCCATCTCCGCAGGGATGGGTATTGCCGTTTGCTCCGTAGCGGAGCTGCTTTGAAAAAACTCTTGACGAACCACGCCCTTTGTTATATAATAAAGGAAGAATTGCTGTAAGGAAGGTATCCCCTCGTGTTAGAGCTTGCCAATCATAAAAAAACCGCCGCGGTGATCGCGGTATTGCTGTGCGTGCCTTTGGTGTTCGTGGTGTTGCTTTCTTTGCAGCTGGCCGCAGGAGGGATCTCCTTCGACCACGTGACGGAGGCCACCCTGGAATTGCAGGACGGCACCCGCCTCACCTTCACGGAGGAAGAGGATCTCGCCCTCTTCGGCGGGATGCTGGAGCGTGCCGCCGTCATGGAGGAGCCCGTGCGGAACGTGGGGAGCGAGACGCCCTTGCTGTTGACCCTGGGGGACGCCGTCTACGAGCTGTACCCCTCCCTCAGCCTTTCCGGCTGTATGGCATTTGACAAAAACGGCACCTGCTACCTGCTGACCAACGAGGACGCCGCCGCTTTGGTGGTGCGTCCCGAGCTGGAGTATCTCTACGACGACCACCGCCTGCCCTCCCTGGCAGTCCGTTCCGGGGCGAAGGTCTACGACATCCTGCCTTTGGATTACGTTTGGTCCTATAAAAAACCCGACGGCGTGTATTACAACGACGCCTCCACCCCCGTCTCCCAGGAGATCCTCACCTGCAACCTGTTTGCGGACTTTGAGAACCTTTTGGAGTTTTCCGTGGAGCCCTCCCACTACAGCTTCGTGGTGCGCCGTTTTGAGGACGGTGCCGACGGCTACGAGGTGCCCGTCACCTCCCTGGGCGGGTTGCACTTCACCGGGGACACCCTGGTAAGCGTGGAGATCACCGCCACCTGGAGCCAGGCCTCCAACGCCGCCCAGTACGGGGAAGCCAGCTACCGCTTCCTGGCGCTGTACGACGTGCCTGCGGTGGTAAAGCTGAAAGGGGAGGAAAACGGCGGCATCACCCTGTCTGCGGGAAGCTACCTCACCCTGGTGGCAGAGTTCACCAACCCGCAAGAAGCCCTTTCCGTCACCTTCGGGGACCGGACGGATAATTTGAAATTCTATTACGACGGCAGAGACGGCAACAGCTACGCCTTCCTTCCCGTCAGCGCCGAGACCCCCGCAGGGGTGTACCCCCTCACCGTCCGTTCCGGGGAGACGGAATATACCTACGCCGTCACCGTGGAGGGACGTACCAACGACGACATCCTTTCCGTAGCGGTGAACGACCGTGACTACGAGACCTACTTCACCCCCGCGTTGCTGGACGGCCTGCGGAACACCCTGGCAGAGCTCCGCGCCGCCTCCGACGGCACGCCCCATCTGAGGACCGACTTCCTCTTTACGGAAGCGGTGCAGGGAGAGGTGGCCTACGACTTCGGCACCACCGTCATCGTGGGCAACGCCAATGCGGAAAACGACGCAGGCGTCTCCTCCTTGAAGGGGCAGCTGTACCACGTAGAGCAGGGTGACGAGGTTTCCGCCGTTCAGCAAGGCGTCTGCGTCTTCGCAGGGGAGCTGGGCGCCGCCGGAAACGTGGTGGTGGTCGACCACGGATGCGGTGTTTTCAGCTACTATTGCCTGCTGGATACCCTCACCGCCAAGACGGGCGACGAGATCTCCCGCTCCGAGGAGCTGGGTACCGTGGGCAAAAGCGGCGAGAACGGCAACTTCTTCTTCGCCGTCTCCGTGGGCGAAACCTTCGTTGCTCCGTAAATACGATATACGCAGTGCGGTGAATAGCCGCACTGTTTTTTTGCTTGGAGCAAGGGGGAGCCTCAAAGTTTTCCACATAAAGAACAAACCCTATCTCCCGCAAGCCGCACGTCGCAAAACCGATTTCTCCTTCAACGCAAACGGGACGCCGTGGACGTCGTCCCCTACGAATACGCAAGAGGCATTGGATAAAAATAAACCGCATTTCACGCAATGAGAAGGGTGTAAACCGGATTTTCACCGTCTTCTATGCGGGAGAATACGATGTGCTTTTCACTTACCTCGGTTCGGGTCCGCAGGGGGGGCGACGTCCCGCCGCCGCAGGCGGTATCGGCGCTTCAAACCTAAGGGCAACGGTTTTTGCCGATGCATGGCTCTTTCCCGCCACGAAAAAAACTCCGTAAGGGCGTACCCTTACGGAGTTTTGTTATTTACGGATCAAAACTTTTCCTGGCGCCACTTCACGATGAAGAGGGCGGCCGCGCCTGCGATGGCCACGAAGATGATCACCAGCGCTACGATGAGACCGGTGTTGGAGCGCTGAGGCGCCTCGGGAATGCTCTCCACGGAGCTTTCCTCTGCCTCAACCGCCACGTTGCCTACGATCTGGTAGTTGACGTCGGCGGACAGGTATTCCACGCGGATCTTATGATCGGCGCTGACGTTGCTCTCGGTGTACAGGAAAGCGGTCTTGCCGGCGGCACCTGCCACGGGAACGCCGTCCACGTACACAGCGGAAATGATGAAGCCGTCGTTTGCGGTGATGGTGAACGCCATCTCGCCCCCGCGGGAAACGGTGTTGGAGCCTGCGGGCGTAATGGTACCGTTTACAGCGGACTCAGCCTGGATCACGTAGGTATCCAGAACCTTGATGCGCACCACCATGTTACGGGAGGTCAGGAAGCTCATACGGGTGGTCCAGCCCCCTGCCTCGGTGGTGCCGGTGCCAACCACCTTCAGGTTGGTGCCGTCCTTGACCATCAGGTCAACGCCGTCGCCGCCGATGGCGGTGGCAAATTCCGCCAGGTTGAAGGAAGCCAGGGTGCCCTCGGGGAAGGCGGGAGTCTCGGCCAGCTCGAAATACTGGAATACCGTCTCGGCGTCTGCGGCCAGCACGGCGTTCTTGATGATCTCGTAGTAGGAGCCGTTGGCGCCTACAGCCACGGAGAAGTTGATGTAATCCTTCTCAACGCCCCCCACGATGCCGCCGCAGGGGATGAACCACTGCACGGAGGAGGTCTTCAGCACCACGTAGGTGCCGTCTTCTGCGGTGAGGGTGTTGATCTTATCGAACACGGACTTGCCGATGTAGCTGTTGCCGGTGAGATCCAGCACGATCAGACCGTTGACGTCCCTCTCCCAAGTGAAGTCCTCTGCCTCCAGAGGATCGATCTCGGTGACCACAGCCTTGAAGCTGACGGTGACGGTGGCGTTGGTCGCCACGTTCTCCAGCACGTAGGTGCCGTCGGTGAGGTTCTGTGCGGTACCGCCCACGCGGAAAGCGTCTACCTGATAGCCTTCAGCGGCGTAAACGCTGATCACCAGAGATCCGCCTGCCTCCACGCTGATGGTGGTGGCACTGCCGGAGGTGATGGTGTAGCCTCCTGCGGAGACGTAACCCCCTGCGGTAGCGCAGGAAACCACGATCTGATAGGTGGTGGGGGTCACGGTGTCGGGCTCGAAGGTGAGCTCCAGAGTGGTGAGCTCGGTGATGGTCAGTCTTGTAAGAGGTCTGGAAATATCGCGGGTCTGCCCGTCCAGCTTCATAGCGGTGAGCTTGTAGCCGTAAGCGGGCGTGATGGTGATGGAAGTGGTCTCGCCGATGTTGAGCCAAACGGAATCCACCACGCGGTTGCCGGTAGCGGTCACGGTGGAATCCCCTGCGGTGACGGAGCCTGCGCCGTTGATGGTCACACGGAGCTCAGCCTGGGCCACGGGCTCTTCGGAGGAGTCTTCGGAAGGTTCCTCGGAGGGCTCATCGGAAGGCACGTCGGAAGGCTCATCGGAAGGATCCTCGGAGGGCTCGGGCTCATCGGAGGGGTCCTCGGAGGGTTCTTCGGAGGGAACGTCAGAGGGATCCTCGGAAGGTTCTTCGGAAGGTACGTCAGAGGGATCCTCGGAAGGCTCTTCGGAAGGTACGTCAGAGGGATCCTCAGAAGGTACGGGATCCTCGGAAGGAACGTCGGAGGGATCCTCAGAGGGTGCGGGATCCTCGGAAGGAACGTCGGGAGTCGTCTGAGAAGCGTTGATATGAAGCACGTAGGTCACGTCGTCCTCGGTGATGTCCACGGTGTACACCAGGTTCTCATCGGGAGTAAGCTCCATGTAGTTGAACAGCTTCACGCTGTCCACCTGATACCCTTCCACAGGCTCGATGCGGACGCTCAAGGGCGCTCCTACGGGAGCCTGGAACTGGGTGGCGGGCTCATTGGCACCGTTGAAGTAGGCCAACACGCCCTCCAGGTCACCCTCCAGGGTCACCGTGCGGGTATCTTCCGGCTCTGCCAACGCTACCGTAGCAAAAACGGACAGCATGGTGAACACCAGGAACATGGCAAGGAACAATTTTACGTTACGGGTCATAGGTTATCCCTCCGGAACTGAAATTACTGTAATGATCTGCGTGTCGAAAGCAAGGGAACGAGGATGCTTTTGCACGGCATACCCTATTATAACACGCCCTTTTTATTTTGCAAGGGTTAATTGAAAACATTTTGTAAAAAGCGCTTACCGCTTGATGAAAAATTCCTCGTACCACACAAGGAACACGAAAACGCACCAGATCTGACGCCAGTTGTCCTTCTTCCCCGCCACGTGCTCCTCCAAAAGCTGTAAGAGGGCGTCGGTACGGAAGAATTTTGCGGCGTGGGCGGAGGCGAACTGCTCCTTCACGCGGGAGGCGTACTGCTCTTCTCTCAGCCATGCTCTCACAGGCACGGGGAAGCCCAGCTTCTTCTTGGAGGCCACGCCGTCGGGGATGTGCTTTGCGGCGGCTTTGCGCATGGCAAGCTTGGTGCCGTTCTTATCCGCGCGGTATTTGGTGGGGATGGTGGAGGCCAGGGCGAATACCTCTCTGTCCAGGAAGGGCACTCTCAGCTCCAGACTGCTGGCCATACTCATTTTGTCCGCCTTCAGCAGGATGTCCCCCATGAGCCAGGTATGGAGGTCGATGTACTGCATCTTGGTGACGGCGTCCATCCCTTTCAGCTTATGGCGGTAGGGCTTGGTGAGATCGGTGGGCTTCACCTTGCCGTCGTAGTGCAGAAGCAATTGCTTCTTGAAGGACTCGCTCATCAGATTTGTATTGCCGATGTAACGCTCCTCCAAGGGCTTTGCACGGCGCAGCAGGAAGTTGGCGCCCTTCATACGGGGGAACCGCTCCGCCACCTTCCCCAGACCTCTGCGGATACACCCGGGGATCTTATCGAACCAGGCCAATGCAAAAGGCTCCTTGTACACGTTGTAGCCCCCGAAAAACTCGTCGGCGCCCTCACCGGAAAGGCACACCTTCACCTGCTTGGCGGCGTCCCTGTTCAGGAAGAACAAGGCGGCCGCGGCGGCGTCTGCCAAGGGCTCGTCCATATGGTACTGGATCTTGGGAAGATTCTCCCAATATTCCTCGGGATTGATGTAATACACGCTGTGCTTCACACCCAATTCCTTGGAGAAAGCCTTTGCGTACTCCGCCTCGTCGTAATTGCGGTTTTCAAAGCCCACGGTGAAGGTCTTGTCCACCTTGGCGATACAGGCCACGAAGCTGGAATCCACCCCGGAGGACAGGAAGGAGCCTACCTCCACGTCGGCGATCTTGTGGGCACGGACGGAATCCGCCATCACCTTGTCGATGGCCTCCACCCATTCCTCTTCGGTCTTTTCCGTATCGGGGATAAAGGTGGGCTCAAAATACCGCTCCACCGTCAATTCTCCGTCCTTCCACAGCAGGCGGTGGCCTGCGAGAAGCTTTTTCACCCCCGTAAAGAAGGTGTCCTCCCCGGGGGAATACTGACAGGAAAGGTACAGCGTCAGTTGCGACTCGTTAAACTCTTTTTTGAACGCCGGGTGGTGCAGAAAAGCCTTGATCTCGCTGGCGAACAGCAATCTGCCGTCCCTTGCGTCGTAATAGAAGGGCTTGATGCCGAAGGGATCCCTTGCGGCAAACAGCTCCCTTTCGTTTTTGTTCCAGATCACGAAGGCGAACATCCCCCGCAGCTTTTCCGGCAGAGCGGTTCCCCACTCCTCAAAGCCGTGCAACAGCACCTCGCTGTCGGAGCGGGTGGTGAAGGTATGCCCCTTTGCCAACAGCTCTTTGCGGAGCTCCATGAAGTTATAGATCTCCCCGTTGAACACCAAGGCGAGGCTGCCGTCTTCGTTGAACAGAGGCTGTGCGCCCCCCTCCAAGTCGATGATGGAAAGCCTGCGGTGCCCCAAGGCCACCCCGTCTTCGCAGAAATAGCCTTCTCCGTCGGGGCCTCTGTGGGCGATGGCATCCGCCATGGCGCGGATGATCTGCTCTTTATTCTCCGGGTTCCCCGTAAATCCTACGATCCCGCACATAGTTACGTCTCCTTAATCTTTTGCGTCAAGTAGCGTCCGTGGCACGCAAAATATAATAAATTCCGTTTTTTCGGAGGCTTTGCCTTCGGAAAAACACCTTTTAAACGAGCGAAGCGAGTTCGCGCGCCGTAGGGGAAGGCGGCGATAAGCGCGCGTACCCCGCCGCGCGGTTCATGCTTGTAAAACGCAGTTTTACAAGCAGATCTTTAATCTTTTGCGTCGTACCAGCTCTTGCCGATCTTGGCGTCCGCCACCAAGGGCACGGCAAACTCTGCCGCTTCCACCATTTCTCTTTCCAAAAGCGCCTTCACCTGCTGTGCTTCCCCTTCGGGAGCTTCCACGATCAATTCGTCGTGGATCTGCAGGATCAGCTTGGCTTCCAATCCTGCCTTCTTTAAGGCGTCGAACACACGGATCATGGCGATCTTGATAAGATCCGCCGCCGTTCCCTGGATGGGGGTGTTCATGGCCACCCGCTCCCCGAAGGCACGGCGCATCTTGTTGGCCTGCTTCATTTCGGGGATCTCACGGCGTCTGCCGTAAAGGGTCTCCACGTAGCCGTGCTCTGCGGCGAAGGATTTTGCCCACTCCATATAGTCCCGAATGGCAGGATATTTCTCAAAATATCTGGCGATAAAGCCCTTGGCCTCCTTGACGGAAACCCCGATGTCCTGAGACAGGGAATACTCCCCGATGCCGTAAATGATGCCGAAGTTCACCGCCTTGGCGGATTTTCGCATCTCTCCCGTCACCATCTCCATGGGCACGCCGTAGACCTGGGCGGCGGTGGCGGTGTGGATGTCCGCCCCCTCGCGGAAGGCGTTGCAAAGAGCCTCGTCCCCGGAAATGTGGGCAAGCAACCGCAATTCGATCTGGGAATAGTCCGCATCCACCAGAACGCATCCTTCCCTTGCCTTGAAGAACTTCCGCAGCTCTCTCCCCTTTTCCGTGCGGACGGGGATGTTCTGCAAATTGGGCTCTGCGGAGGAAAGTCTGCCCGTCATGGTCATGGTCTGCTTGAAGGTGGTGTGGACTCTCCCGTCTTCGGAGATCACCTTCAAAAGCCCTTCCCCGTAGGTGGATCTCAGCTTGGCCGCCTTGCGGTAATCCAGGATCAACTGCACCAGGGGGTCGTAGAGCGCCAGCTTTTCCAAAGTCTCCGCATCGGTGGAATAGCCGGATTTGGTCTTTTTGTAATGGGGAAGCTTCCGCTCCTCAAAGAGCACCTCTCCCAACTGCTTGGGAGAATTGATATTGAAGGGATGTCCCGCCAAAGCGTAGATCTGCTCCGCATAGAGGTCGATCTCCTCCCCCAAAGCGGCGGTGAAGGATTCCAAGCCCTCACGGTCCAGGAGGAAGCCCTCCTTTTCCATATCCGCCAGCACGTACGCCAGAGGCTTTTCCACCCCGGTGTAAAGCTTTTCCAGGGCCTCCGTCAGAGAAGGACGGAAGGTATCGTACAACAGGAAATACAAGGCGGGATCGGGAACGTCCTCCGTCACTTCCCGGGTGGCACGGAACACGGCTCCCGCAAAGGAGATGCCGTTGTCCGCAGGGGAAGACAGGTATGCCAGCAGGGAGAGATCCTCCATCTCGCAGGCAGGTTGGATCCCCTTGTTCCAAAGTGTATGCAGGGTCTCCTTGATCGACCACACCAAGGCGGTCTTTCCTTCTGCAAACAAGGCTTCCGCCTTGTCCCAGGGGATGCGATAGCCCCCTTTGCCGTCAAAGACCAAGCAGCCATCCTCCGTGGGCAACACCCCGAAGCGGTCTGCGGGGACGGCGTCCGCCTCCGTATAAGTCACTTGCTCCGGCAATTCCGCCGCAGGGGAAGTTTCTTCCTCCCCGGGAAGCTGCTCCAGCAGCTTGCGGAACTCCAATTTCGTATACAGCTCCCGCAGGGCGGGAACGTTCTGTCCGCTGTAAAGATACCCCTCGGGGGCGGTCTCAATAGGCGCATCCAGGCGGATCTCCGCCAAGAAGCGGGAGGTGTATGCCATTTCCTTCCCCGCCAACAGCTTATCGTGCAAGGCGCCCTTGATGTCCCGGATGTTGGCGTAAACGCCTTCCACGTCTCCGTATTGGGCGATCAGCTTGATGGCACCCTTTTCGCCGATGCCCGCCACCCCGGGAATGTTGTCGGAGGAGTCTCCCATGATGGCCTTGATCTCGATCAGGCGCTTGGGATCCACCCCGTATTGCTCAAAGATCTCCTTCACCCCGGTGATACGGGTCTCGTTGGTAGCGGCAAGGTGCACGGTGACACGGTTGTTCACCAATTGGAAGCTGTCCCTGTCTCCCGTGACGATGATGCACTCCGTCCCGCGGCGGGAGAAGTTGTCCGTCAACGTGCCGATGATGTCGTCCGCCTCAAAGCCGGGCAGCTCCACCACCTTCAGCCCCAAAGCGGCTGCAACCTCTTTTGCATAAGGCATCTGCTGTGCCAGCTCCTCGGGCATCCCCTTGCGGTTGGCCTTGTAAAAATCGCAGGCCTTGTGTCGGAAGGTGGGCTCCTTGCGGTCAAAAGCGATGGCGGCGTACTTCAATTCCTCCCCCGCCTCCTGCACGGCGCGGCGGATGATGTTCACGAACCCAAAAAGGGCGTTGGTGGGGATCCCTTCCTTGGTGGAAAGGGGACGCACCCCGTAAAACGCACGGTTCAGAATGCTGTTGCCGTCAAAAACGATGAGCTTTTCCATGTTGCCCTCCGACAGAATACTTCAGAATATAGTATATCACAAAATCCTCCCGCCGTCAAGGGAAAGGACGGACGGGAAGAAAAGTTCTTTTGCTCCCGGGGGATGGTTTTACTGCGGGTTGGCATGCTTAGAGACGACGCCCCGGAAGGTGGAATGGCGAAAATGCTACGCATAGCACGAACTTTGTCCTACAAACGGCACCACGGTTGAAAAAACGGCAAAGCCGTTTTTAACGTCGGCGTACTGACGCTACCTTTAAGTCCGCACCCAATCGCCGACTTGGTCACCCTGAGCAAGGCAGGGAGCACGGTGTTTTCGATAGGAGCATACGGTAAAATCCCTGCCGCGTCGAACTTCCGCGCATGGCGTGAGCCTAAGCGGAAGGCAAAAAATGCCAAGCATTTTTTGAGGGTATGGCTACACATTTGCTATGCCGCTTTTTCCCGTTCCGTCAGTTACTATAAAACAGTTCTTACGTTACAGAAAGGTACATCTAACTCCCAACCATATCCCTGCGGGGTGCTACGCACCCCTTGGTTTTGCTCCGAACGGCACTAACGTGCCTTTCCTTCTCCGCAAAACTTCGACTCCGCCGCGGGATTGCCTTTTCTTTCCTATCCTCCCCCCTTCTCCGCGGCTCCGCTCAGAATGACAGTCGAATTGATATAGCTCAATAACCGCTACGTATATCGACAACGCCACCCCTGTTTGTCACTCTGAGCGAGTGCGGGATAGAGCCGTCGCGGCTGTGCAACAATGCAACAACCCGCGCGAGTCGAACTCTTATGAGCGGCGTGAGCCCGAATAAGAGGCAAAAAATGCCAAGCATTTTTTGAGGGTATGGCTACACATTAGCACTACCGCCTTTTTCCGTTCCGTCAGTTACTTAAAACAGTTCTTGCGTTACAGAAAGGTTGATCTAACTCCCTACCATATCCCTGCGGGGTGCTACGCACCCCTTGGTTTTGCTCCGAACGGCACTAACGTGCCTTGCTTTCTCCGCAAAACTTCGACTCCGCCGCGGGATTGCCTTTTCTTTCCTATCCTTTCCCCCTTCTCCGCGGCTCCGCTCAGAATGACGATCGTAGAGCGAGGAAGGGCAAAAACGTTTCGTGTAGTGCGAACCTTGTCCTGCAAACGGCACCACGGTTGAAAAAAGGCAAAGCCGTTTTTCTGAGCGCCTACTGAAGCCAGGGGCAAGAATGGCAAAAACGCTGCGTATAGCACCGCACCCTCGCTCCCCAACCTCTTCAAAGCCCACATTTTTATGAAAAAAACGAGAATAAAAGTTGACAAACTTATGAACAAGCGGTATAATGGAACCAACAAAAATATATTGGAGGATTTTTCTATGGCATTTTGTACCAAATGCGGTGCTCCCATGGAGGACGGTGCTCAGTTCTGCACCTCTTGCGGCCATGGTGCAGGTCAGCCCGTAACGGCTTCCGGCGCTTCCGCACTCCGCGCTTTCACCGCTAAGAACAACGTTTTGATCCTGGCCCTGCTGGGCGGTATGGCTCTCAGCCTGCTCTTCGGCTTCATCGTCAACGTGGGCGGCGGCGTCTTCTCTGCCCTGGTCAGCGCCGCAATTTCCGGCATTCTGGTTTACGGCGTGTTCCTGTGCTGGTCTCAGGCCAACAAGACCGACGCATACCCCACCGCAGGCTTCACCATCGTCAAGGTCTTCACCATCCTTGAGATCGTGGCTTACTCCCTGGGCGGTTTCGTCTGCCTGCTGTTCTCCCTGCTGTTCTTTTCCGCGCAGGATCTCATTTCCGATCTGATGGAAGATCTTCTCTACGAGTCCGACGAGTTCTACGATCTGTTTGAAGAGCTGGTAGAGGCTTGGGACATCGGCGGTTGGGACGAGTTCTGTTCCATGTTCGGCACCATCTTCTTCCTGTTGGCCGCATACTGCATCGTGCTGATCTTCCTGTACTGCAAGCCCCTGCTGAAGCACATCGCCTCCCTGAAGGGCGCCGTTACCCTGGACAGCCCCGTGGTGGTTCCTCCCGTGCTTCCCATCATGATGTTCGTGATCGCAGGCGTCGGCCTGATCTCCATGTTCATGGTCCCCGGCGGCGTGCTGGGCGTGTTCTCCTCTCTCATCTCTATCGCAACCTCCGTCGTAGGCGGTCTGCTGCTTCTGAATGCAAAGAAGGAGCTCGTTCACTAATCAAGCACCATTCGTCTCCCCGTCTCAAAGGCGGGGAGATTTTTTTGTCCCGGCAGGGTAAGGCGGAAATGCACTTGACAACCTGCGTTTTTCTGTGCTATACTGTAAACGAAGACAAAAAAGGAGGTTTTTCTATGGCATTCTGTCCCCAGTGCGGCGCACCCCTTCCGGATGGCGCCAAGTTCTGCATGTCCTGCAGCGCAAGGATCACGGCCTTTGGGTCCGAGGGCTCCTCTGCCCTCCGCATGTTCATCCTCAAAAACAGCGGGCTGATCACGACGGTGGCCGTGGGTCTTTGCATCAATCTCGTTCTCTCTTTTATCAGCAACCTGTTGGTCAACGGCGTTTTTGCCGCGTTGGTGACGGCCGTTATGTCCGGGCTGACGGTCTGGGCGCTGTTCTCCTTCTTAGGGCAAGCCAAGCGCTCCGAGACCATCCCCGCCGCAGGCTTTACCGTCATTAAGGTAGTCGCCATCATCGAGCTGGTGGCCATGGCGCTGGTAGGCTCGCTGATGCTTTTGAGCGGGTTCGTTATCAGCTCCGAAGAAGGCGCCAAGATGGTGGAGCAGGTGCTCCGTGAGGATCCCGCCTCCCGGGAAACCTTGACGGAGCTGGGTAAGCTGCTGGGCACCAACGATTTCGGAGAGCTGTTCGGCTTTTTGTCCGTGGTGATGATTATCATCGGCGGAGTGTGCGTGGCGTTTATCTTCCTGTACGGCGTGCCGCTGATCAAGAATTGCAACGCCATGAGGGATCTGGTCACCATGAACGTCCCCGTCAAGCTTTCCCGGGTGCTCCCCGTAACGCTGTGGATCATCGTCGGTCTGAACGCCTTCAGCTTGCTTCTTATGGCGGGCGGTATTTTGGGTATGATCTCTTCTCTGATCGCCATCGCCGTCTATTCCTGCGGCGCCCTCTTGCTGCGGAACGCTTCGCAGGAGCTCCTCTTCGAGACCACTTACGATTTCAACCTTCCCGGAATGGAGCCTTGACGGCTTGATTCTGCGGGCCGAGTCTTAAAGGCTCGGCTCTTTCTTTTTCAAAAAAACGGGAAAACCCACGGAAAACAGGGGTTTTGCGGTTGATTTCCACGGCGGTTTGTGATAGAATAAGATGTTAAATCATTCATATTTGTTTTGGGAGGAGTGTGCGAAGCATGAAACCGACGGTAGCCGTCATTGGCGGGGGGGTCGTAGGTAGCCTGATCGCCAGAGAATTAACGAAATACGAGCTGAAGGTGATCCTCATCGAAGCGAGAGAGGACATCGCCACGGGAGCCACCGGCGCCAACAGCGCCATCGTCCACGGCGGGTTTGACCCCGTTCCCGGGACGCTGAAGGCAAAGCTGAACGTACAAG
Organism: Oscillospiraceae bacterium; assembly: GCA_015063885.1. Classification (GTDB taxonomy): domain Bacteria; phylum Bacillota; class Clostridia; order Oscillospirales; family CAG-382; genus Coliplasma. Next base: position 92,699 of record SVTH01000006.1, read on the forward strand.
GTGCGGCCATGATGCCCGCCTTGGCGGAGGAGCTTGGGGTCTCCTACAAGAACAACGGCTCCTTGGTGCTGGCTTTTTCCGAAAAGGAAATGGACCACATTCGCAAATTATACGCCAGAGGGCTGGAAAACGGCGTTCCCGGTCTTTCCGTATTGAACGGAGAGGAGCTTCACGCCTTGGAGCCCAACCTGTCTCCCGAAGCTGTGGGCGCTTTGCGCTGTACCTCTGCGGGGATCGTCTGTCCCTATTCCCTTGCCATCGCCGCCGCAGGCAACGCGGCAGACAACGGGGCGGAGCTTTGGCTGTCCTCTCCCGTCACCGCCATCGAAAAGGACGGGGAGTCCTTTATTCTCACCTGCGGGGAAAAGACCCTGCAGGCGGATTACGTGGTCAACTGCGCAGGCATCCATTCCGACGAGGTCTCCCGCCTCATCGGGGACGACAGCTTTGCCATCAAGCCCAGAGCGGGAGAATATCTCCTGCTGGATAAATCCGAAGGGGACACCGTGTCCCATACCATTTTCCAGACGCCCAACGAAATGGGCAAGGGCATTCTGGTCACCCCCACCGTTCACGGCAACCTGTTGACAGGCCCCACCGCCTTGAACATCGGGGAAAAGGGCAACACCGCCACCACCCGTGAGGGGCTGGCCTTCGTGCGGGAGACCGCTATGAAGAGCGTGCCCGGTCTGAACTTCCGTGCCGTCATCACCTCCTTCACCGGGGTGAGAAGCGTGCCGGATCGGGAGGATTTTATCATCCGCTTCTCCGAGAAGGATCCCCGCTTCCTCCAGGTGGCGGGTATCGAGTCTCCCGGGCTTTCCTCCGCCCCTGCCATCGCCCCCTATGCGGTGGATCTGTTGGCTCAAGCAGGGCTGGAGCTCACCGAGAACAAGGACTTTAACGGCAAGCGGAAGTCCTACCATTGGTTCTCCTCCCTCTCCATGGAGGAAAAGAACGCCGTCATCCGTGAGAATCCTGCCTTCGGGCGGGTGGTCTGCCGTTGCGAGACGGTAACGGAGGGCGAGATCGTGGAGGCCATCCACCGTTCACCCCGCGCCACCACCCTGGACGGCTTGAAGCACCGCCTCCGCAGCGGTATGGGCAGATGCCAGGGCGGGTTCTGCACCCCGCTTTTGGTGGAGATTTTGGCAAGAGAGCTGAACGTTTCCCCCATGGACGTGGAAAAGGGCTCTTGCGGCAGTAAGCTTCTCATCGGTAAAACGAAGGGAGAATAAGCATGAAAAAGGAACTTGTGATCATCGGCGGAGGCCCCGCAGGCCTTGCCGCCGCCGTTGCCGCTTACGACAGCGGGATTCGGGATATTCTCATTTTAGAGCGTGATACCTCCCTGGGAGGCATCCTCCAGCAGTGCATCCACAACGGCTTTGGGCTCCACCGCTTCGGCGAAGAGCTCACGGGCCCGGAATACGCCGCACGGTACGAACAGCAGGTGCAGGAGCGGGGCATTGAATCCCTTTGCGGCACCATGGTGCTTTCCGTGTCTCCCGACAAGACCGTCACCGCCATGAACAAGCAGATGGGCATCTTCACCTTAGAAGCCACCGCCGTGGTTCTGGCCATGGGGTGCAGAGAACGTCCCAGAGGTGCCTTGAACATTCCCGGCACCCGTCCCGCGGGGATCTTCACCGCAGGCACGGCGCAGAGATTCGTGAACATGGAGGGCTACATGCCCGGCAAAGAGGTTGTGATCCTGGGCTCCGGCGACATCGGTCTCATCATGGCCCGCCGTATGACCCTGGAGGGGGCGAAGGTAAAGGCCGTTTGCGAGCTGATGCCCTATTCCGGCGGTTTGAACCGCAACATCGTACAATGCTTGCGGGACTTTGACATCCCCCTGTATCTCAGCCATACCGTCTCCCGCATCCACGGCAAGGAGCGTGTCACCGGCGTTTCCATCGCAAAGGTGAACCAGCGTCTGCAGGTGATCCCCGAGACGGAGACCTACATCCCCTGCGACACCCTGCTTCTTTCCTGCGGTCTGCTCCCCGAAAACGAGCTGACCAAGTCTGCGGGCATTCCCCTGGACGGCATCACCGGCGGTGCCACCGTGAATCAGAACCGTGAGACCGCCTTGGAGGGCGTCTTCGCCTGCGGAAACGTGTTGCACGTTCACGACCTGGTGGACTTCGTTTCCGAGGAGGCCGCTTTGGCAGGCAACGCCGCCGCGGCGTATATCAAGGGAAACGCCCCCGCAAAGGAGATCGCCCTGGCCGTCAAGCCTGCAGGGAAGGTGCGTTACACCGTCCCCCAGCGGATCGACAGCGCCAAAGAAGAGGTCACCCTGTTCTTCCGTGTGGGAAGCGTGGCGGATAACGCCCTGCTCACCGTGAAATGCGGGGATAAAGTGCTTCTTTCCAAGAAGAAGCGCCGTATGACCCCCGGCGAAATGGAATCCGTCCGTCTCTCCCCCGCCCTGCTTTCGGAGGCCGACGGGGATCTGACGGTCTGCGTAGAATGACAGGAGGAACCCTATGAAGACAACCGAACTGACTTGCATCGTCTGCCCCATGGGCTGTACCCTCACCGTCACCCAAAATGAGGAAGGCGAGATCCTCTCTGTGGAGGGCAACACCTGTCCCCGTGGCGTTCCCTACGCAAAAAACGAGCTGCTGCACCCTGTGCGCACCCTCACCACCACCGTGAAGACGGCAAACGGCAAGCTCTTGCCCGTAAAGACGGACAGACCCATCCCCAAGGAAAGCCTGTTTGCCGCCATGGAAAAGGTGAACGGCGTCATCGCTCCCGAAGGCGCGAAGATCGGGGACGTGTTGCTGGCAGACCTTTTCGGCGCCAACCTGGTAGCTACCGCAGATCTTCATTAAATACTCCCCCAAAAAGGACGTTTTATGGCCAAGACTATCTCCCAAAGCGAAAACAAAATGGCGGTGATGTCGGAAGGCAAGCTCCTTCTGAACATGGCGTGGCCCCTCATCACCTCCATGCTGGTACAGGCTCTCTACAATATTGTAGACAGCATGTACGTCACCCAATACAATCCCGAGGCTTCCACAGCTCTTTCCCTGGCGTTTCCCATTCAGAACCTGCAGATCGGCTTTGCCACCGGCGTGGGCGTGGGCGTAAACGCTCTGCTCTCCCGCTTTTTGGGCGAGGGAGACAAGGAACGGGGCAGCCGCGTAGCGGGGAACGGTATTTTCCTTTCCGCCGTGGTCACGGTGATGTTTATGCTTTTCGGCTTCTTCGGCGCACGGCCTTTCTTCGAAATGCAGTCCGACGTGCCCTTCACCGTGGAGAACGGCTCCGCCTACGTGGCTATCTGCTGTATCTTCATCGTTGGCATCGTGTTCGAGGTGCTGTTTGAGCGTATGCTCCAGGCCACGGGCAGAACCATCTATACCCTGTATACCCAGGGTACGGGTGCTGTGTTGAACATCATCCTGGACCCCATGTTCATCTTCGGCGTTCCCGCCTTGGGCATCCCCGAAATGGGCATTGCAGGCGCCGCCATCGCAACGGTGATCGGTCAGTGGGTAGCGGCACTCCTGGCGCTGTTCTTCAACCTGAAGTGCAACAAGGACGTGGATTTCCGCCTGTCCTACCTCTTGCCCAAGTGGCATCTGGTCAAGGAGATCCTTGCCATCGGTATTCCCTCTGCCATTATGATGGCCATCGGTGCCGTGATGAACTTCGGCATCAACCGTATTCTCCAGGGCTTTTCCGAGACGGCAACGGGCGTCTTCGGCATCTACTACAAGATCCAGAGCTTCTTCTTTATGCCCCTGTTCGGCATGAACAACGCCTGCATCTCCATCGTTGCCTTCAACTACGGCTACCGCAAGCCCTCCCGCATTACCCGCACGCTGAAGCTCACCTGCGGTATCGCCTTGGGCGTGATGTTTGCGGGCTGGCTCACCTTCCAGCTGGCGCCGGACTTCCTGTTGGGGATCTTCAACCTGACGGACGAGTTCTTAACCATCGGCCGTGTGGCATTGCGGGTCATTTCCTGGTCCTTCCCCATTGCGGCGGTGGCCATCGCCCTGTCCGCCTCCTTCCAGGCGCTGGGGAACGGGTTCTATTCCACCATCGTCTCCTTAAGCAGACAGCTGTTGGTGCTGTTGCCCGTGGCGTATCTGTTAAGCCTTGCAGGCAACGTGGACCTGGTCTGGTGGGCCTTCGTCATCGCAGAGTTCGTCAGCCTTGCCGCCACCATCGTGCTGTTTATCCGTATTTACCGCAAAAAGATCAAGCCCTTGCAGGGATTGGAATAAAAATCCCAAAAAAGCAATTTGAAAAGCACCCTCCGCCGGAAGGGTGCTTTTGTGTTGTTGTTTCAAAGGATCGAATTGACCGGTTGGCATGGTCCTTTTGGGAAGCTCACAATTCTTCCGTCTTAAAGGTGGAATATCCCTCATAATAGTAGCTGTGATCGATGCCTTTCATATAGACCTCACGGCTGTCCACGTCGGAGGTCAAGGCGTTCTTCAGGAGAAATTTGATCTCCACGTCCTTGATGGGGCTGCGCTCCATGGCAAGGAGATAGTCCTCCTTATCCACCAAGCTCCAATCCACCACCACGCCCAGCTCTTTTTTTAGAATGCAATCCAGCCAGATGCGGGTGCTTCTACCATTGCCCTCACGGAAGGGATGGGCGATATTCATTTCCACGTACTTTTCCACGATTTGCTCGAAGGTTTTCTGAGGCATTTTCTCGATGTTTTTCAGCGCCGCCTCCAGATACATCACAGGTGCAAAGCGGAAGTTGCCTTTTGCCATGTTCACGGTGCGGAGTTTTCCCGCAAAGGGGTAGATCTCCCCGAAAAGGTAGCGATGGATGGCCTGCAAAGAAGCAAACGTCCCAGCCTCCAAGTCGGCGAGAAGGCCGCTTTCAAAAAGCTCTGCCGCCTTCTTTTTGCTGATCTTCTCCTCCGCTTCCGCCAGCGCGGGAGCATCGGTAATGCCCAGCTTGTTTTCCAAAACCATATTCTCCGCCTCCTTTGTCTTGCTTGCACGTATAGTATACCATATCCCCCATCGTTTTGCAAGTTTTCATATAAAATAAATGAGAATTCTTCGTCTCTTATTGCCGCCTTTTCACCCTTTTTCGCCATCTTTCATACCCTGTCAATGGGCGGATGAAATTGCCGCCCAAAACAGAAAAAGGAGGCTTCCGATTTGGAACCCTTGGATCAATTTGTGGCGGAGATGATGGCCTTTGAGGAGAGCATGTTCCCCGCCAAGATCTCCCTTGCCATGTCCTACGTGCCCAATCAGCCCTTCGAAAACCTCTACGGCGAAGACGAAGCCCTGGGACAGGGCACCCTGTTCCGCTCGCTGAACTTCCCCTTCGTGGGAGGGAAGCACCGATGAACAACGCCACTCCCTACGAAACCGCCCTGCAGCAGATTCGGGAAACCGGCTTTGCCCTTCACGAGCTGGTGCTGTATTTAGACACCCACCCCGCCAACCGCAAGGCGCTTTCTCTTTACAAGACGTACAAAAAGAAATACGACGAGCTTTACGCCGCCTTTGAAAAGAACCACGGTCCCCTTACCGCCTTCGGCGTACACGGCGACCGCTGGACCTGGACGGAGCACCCCTGGCCATGGCAGAATTGCCTCTGTACCCCCGGTGAAAACGCCCGTCTGCGGAAAGGAGACAACTGATATGTGGTCGTATGAGAAAAAACTGCAATACCCCGTGAATATCAAAAATCCCAACCCCGCCCTGGCAAAGCTGATCATCACCCAGTTCGGCGGCCCCGACGGGGAGCTGGGCGCCTCCCTGCGCTATCTCTCCCAGCGGTATTCCATGCCCAACAAGAACGTCATCGGCGCTCTCACGGATATCGGTACGGAGGAGCTGGCGCATCTCGAAATGATCGGCGCCATCGTTTACCAGCTCACCCGCAACCTCACCATGGAGGAGATCAAAAAGTCCGGTTTTGACGCCTATTTCGTGGATCACACCACGGGGATCTACCCCGTTTCTGCCGCAGGCGTGCCCTTCACCGCGGCCTATCTCCAATCCAAGGGCGACCCCATCACCGACATCTCCGAGGACATGGGGGCGGAGCAGAAGGCCCGCACCACCTACGACAACATCCTGCGCTTCTGCGATGATGCCGACGTCCGTGATCCCATCCGCTTCTTAAGAGAGCGTGAGATCGTCCACTTCCAGCGCTTTGGGGAATGTATGCGCATGATCCAGGACGACCTGGACTACAAGAATTTCTACGCCTATAATCCCAGCTTTGACAAGAGATAAACGCACAAAAGAGAGAGCAGGTGGGTTCCCCATCTGCTCTTTTGACGCTTTCGCAACTGTTATGAGCTGTAAAGCACCAAAAAGCCCTTGACTATCCTGCGGGAAACGGTTATAATGAAAATACCAAAATCGGAGTTAAGGAGGATTTTCTATGAAAAAGAAGCTCTTGATCGCCCTGATCGCCCTTGTGTTAGCCGTGGTCCTTATCGTTGCGGCAGCGGTGCTCCTGCTTCCGCAGTATCATTATTCCCGTGCGCTTTCGCTGATGGAAGAAAAGAACTACAACGAAGCATACGTACATTTGAAAAAATGCGAGGATTTCAAGGACAGCAAAGAGCTCCTTGAGAACTTCGTGACCATTTACGACGCCTACACCGTTACCAACGGCGCCGGGGAGATTCAATCCAAAAAGGAATACACCTACGACGAAAACGATAACCTGACACTTGAGCAAAGTTTCGGAAAAGGCGGTGCCGCCGGATCCAAAATCGAATATGCGTATGACGAAAACGGCAACGAGATCCTTTTGATAGCCTACAACAAAAACGGGGAGGTTATGAGCAAAGTTGAACGAGAATACGACGAATATGGCAATGTGACCCTGGCAAACGGCTTTAAAACCATCGATCATGTTGTCACCAATTCCACCTCCAAACACGAATACGAATACGATTCAAACGGCAACGTGCTTCAAGAAACCACTTATGATGAAAAGGATCGGTTCAAGAGCCGCTACAGATGCGAGTACGACGAGAATAATAACAAAACCCTTGTGATCTACTACGACGAAGAGGGAGAAGCTGAGTCCCGCACCGTATACGAATATGACGAAAACGGCAACGTGACCTTTGAAATCCACTATAACAAAAACGATGCAGTGACCACCAGCCACGAATGGGAATACGACGCAAGCGGCAATCCCACCCTTCACGTCAGCTACGACAAAAACGGAAAGCTCACGGATAAAACCGAATACACGTACACCGAAGACGGCTGGTCGTTCTTTTCCATCGCCTACGCCGACTCCCCCGAATATGGCGACCTTACGTACGAATGTAAGTTCGACAAAAACGGCAACGAGATCCTTTCGATCAGCCGTAACGACGGCAACCTTATGTTCCACGGCGAGTACGAATACGACGAACACGGCAACAAGACCCTTGAAACCGGCTATGATGAAAACGGTAACGTTGGATATCAGTTTAAATTCGAGTACGAATACGACGAATACGGTAACATGACCCTTAAGATCGAATACGATAACGACGGCAACGTGAAGGCCAAAACCGAATTCACCAACCCGAGATTTACTTACAGGCCCCAAGAAGACGAATAAGCGCTTTCGGCACAACATAAAAAAATAGACGAGGGGGCTCCCAAGGGCAGCCTCCTCTTTTTTGCCAAAAACAGGAAAAATGTGAAACTTCCTGCGTTTTTCGTCGGAAAAATGTGAAATTCACTTATTTTTTTGATGGAAAAATGTGAAATACGTTTTTGAAGCCGTCGTCCTCCTATTGAAGCGGTTCCTGAGAGAGCTTCCCTCCCGGGACTCCGACGTATAAAAACAACCAAAAAAAGACCCGAGGGTCTTTTTTTGGTTTGGGGTTTTGGGGGGATTATCATTACGGAGAAAAAGGGGGAGAAATCTCCGCAATGTGTAAAATCAAGGAGGATCCATGCGGAAAAAACCGCAGACTCTTGCATCCTCTGTCTTATATTTTACACACGAACCTTAATTCAACCTTAAAAAATCAAAGGCAGGATTCGATAAGCGTCTTCGCCTTGGTGATGTCTGCGATCTGGCGGTCGCCGGAGATCTCACGCTCGATGACGTAAGCGCCTTGATAGTTCAGCTCCTTCAGCTTGGCGATGATGCCGGGCACGTTTGCCTTGCCGTCGCCCAGAGCAACCTCGTGACCCAGCTCGTTGCCGCAGGTGGGATACAGGCCGTCCTTGAAGTGGGTGTTACGGACGTACTTGCCGAACACCTCCAAAGCGTCCACGCTGTTTGCCTTGCCGTAAAGGATCAGGTTTGCGGTGTCGAAGTTGATGCCCAGGTTGCCGGTGCCCACGGTCTCGATGTAGCGGAGCATAGCAACGGGGGTCTCCTGGCCGGTCTCGAACAGGAACCACAATCCTCTTGCCTTGTAGGCCTCGGCGATCTCCTTGATGGCGTCTGCCACGGGCTGGAAATTGGGATCACAGGGGGATTCGGGCAGGAAGCCTGCGTGGGTGATGATGTCGGTAACCCCCAGCCATTCTGCGAAGTCAGCCGCCTTGATGAGCTGGCGGACACGCATTTCACGGTATTCTGCGGGGACGATGCCCAGGGTTGCGGGGCCTTCGGTGAAGTTCCATGCGGCGGGACCTGTCCAGCCTGCCCAAAGGGCGGTGATCTCAATGCCGTACTTGGCGGAAGCAGCCTTTGCCTCCTCTGCTTTTTCGGGGGTGAACATATTCTCCACGTCCCATACGGAAAGCTGACAGCAGTTCAAGCCCAATGCCTGAAATTTAGAAAATGCTGCGTCGATGTCTGTTTGGGTTCCGTAACCCAGAAGTGCGCCGATCTTTGCCATGATGTGTATTCCTTTCTTATTCGTATATAAATCTCGTTGCTAAGTCTACCCATTCCGCCACGGGAAGGGGGTTGCCGAAGGGTATGGCCTGGGTGACGTGGTCTCCCAAGCACAGTCCGTGATCCCCGTCTCTCCAGATATGGAGCTCGTAGGGGATACCCTGCTTCGCCAACGCAGAGGCGAAATCCAGGGAGCAGGTTGCGGGAACGGCTCCGTCTGCGGAGGTAGCCCACAGGAAGGCAGGGGGCGTTTCCCCATCCACCTTGGGAGGCAGGTTGAACCTTTCCAGGAAGTCCTCGGGGACCTCCGTATTGCCGTAAAGGTTCTGCAGGCTGCCGTGGTTGCCATCCTTGCCCCCCCGCATCACGGGGTAGCAAAGGATCAGCTTGTCCGGGCGGTGGTAAGCGGGGTCGCCTTCAAAGAAGCCCTCTCCCTTGTTCCAAAGGACGCCCGTGCAGGCGCACAGATGTCCGCCCGCAGAAAAGCCGCAGGTGGAAACGTTGTGAGGATCGATCCCCCATTCCTCTGCGTGGTCTCGCACGTAGGCGATGGAGGCGAAGGCCTGCTTTTGGGCGTGGGGATAGGCGGAATCCGCCGTGTCCGTGCAGGTGTAGTCCAGCACGAAGGCACAGATCCCCCGGGCGGCAAACCGCAAGGCGATGGGCTCCCCCTCTCCCTCGTAGGTGAAGTAGTAGCCCCCGCCGGGGAAAATGATCACCGCAGGGCGCTTGCCCTTATAATAAGCTCTCTCCGTTCCGTCGGGGATGTACCCGCGGAAGGGTCTGCCCATAAGCTCCGTCGTGATATATTTCATAGCCGCTCCCCCATCATTCCGGGATCTGGGAGAACAGTCTGATCTGGGTCCTTGCACGGATCAGATTGTGCCCGGGGAACAGGGTCTTGTAATAGGTGTCCCCGTTTAAGTAGTCCGTCAGGAAGCGCATAGCCTGCTCGTACACGATGACACGGGCGCCCAGCATCAGGTTATCCACCTCTGCGGGGATCAGGATCCCGCCGCAGGCTTCCACGAAGCCCTCCTTGAAGGCCTTGCAGTTTTCGGAAACGAAGTTCATTCTGTCCAGCTTGGGCTCGTCCTCCGCCGCAGACGCCGCACCGCTTCTGATGGCGTCGCCGAAGTCGTACAGCACCGTACCGGGCATGACGGTATCCAGGTCGATGACGCACACCGCTTCTCCCGTCTCGTCGTCCAACAGCACGTTGGAAAGCTTGGTGTCGTTGTGGGTCACACGCAAGGGCAATTCCCCGGATTCCAGCATGGCCACGATGCTGCCCGCCAGCTCTTCCCGCTCCTTGAGGTATTGGATCTCACGATCCACCTCGCGGGCCCTCCCTGCGGCGTCCCTTTCCACCGCCTCCAAAAAGGCTTCAAAGCGTTTTTTGGTGTTGTGGAAGTTGGGAAGCACCTCCGCAAGGGAGGATGCGGGGAACCCGTCCGTCAGACGGACGAACTCGCCGTAGCCCTTGCCCGCATGGTAAAGAAGCTTGGGATCCGTGACGTGGATGTGAGCGGTAGCCCCTTCGATGAGCCTACTGCAACGCCAATAGCCGCCGTCCTCTCCTTGGTAGAGGTAGCCTCCCTCCGTGGTCTGCAGGAACAGGGGAACGCATCTGTCGGAGCACTTTCCCTCCTCTGCCAAACGCTTCCGCATCCAATCGGTGACGGACACGGTGTTGTCCATCACCGCAAAGGGATCGGGGAACACGTTGGTGTTCACCTTTTGCAGGACGTACCGCTTACCGTCTTCATCTCTGACGGAAAAGGTGGTATTGATGATTCCTTCCCCCAAAGGGGCAAGGCTTGCGAGATCCCCATGGGGGAGAAACGCACGTAAGATCTTTTCCATAAAAAGTCTCCTGTTTGTTTTACAGCAATTCCCGCAGTCTCACCGCCGCGTCGTAAAGTTCCCGCTTGGGCAACACCTTTTCCGACGCCAAGAGGGCAACCGCTTCCTTAGCGGAGATGCCGTCCTTCACCATACGGTCCACCAAAAGGGCCTCGGGAGAGAGCTTTTCCTCTTGGGTTTCCGTTTCCGATCTGCGGTTTTCCAGCAAAAGGACGTATTCCCCTTTGCCTGCGTTGGGATTGCTTTTCAATTGCGAGAGCACCCGTTCGGGGGTTCCCCGATAGATGCGCTCAAATTTCTTGGTCAGGTCGTTGCAGACGCAAACTCTGCATCCGGGGAGCACCTCCCCTACCAGCTCCACCGTATCTATAATACGGTTTGGCGACTCGTAAAACACGGAAAGGGGGGAATACTCCTTTTCCACACGGCGAAGCACCTTGCGGACATCCCCTGCCGTGCGGGGCAAAAAGCCGTAGAAGGCGAAGGACAAGGCGTTGAAGCCGGAAACGGCCACCGCCGTCACCGCCGCACAGGGACCGGGAACTGCCGTCACGGGGATCCCTGCCTCCACGGCGGCCTCCACCAGCAGATACCCGGGGTCGGAGACGCAGGGCATCCCCGCATCCGTCACCAGTGCAATGTTTTTCCCCTCCAGCAGGTCTCGCACAAAGCCTGCCGCGGCGTTTTGCTCGTTGAATTTATGGTTGGGCAATACCTTTGCCCCCGTAATGCCGTATTTTTCCAGCAGCATGGCGGTGGTACGGGTGTCCTCCGCCGCAATGAGATCCGCATTCTGCAAGGTCTCCAGGGCGCGGGGGCTCATGTCCCCCAGGTTGCCGATGGGGGTTCCCACCAGGGACACGGTTCCCTTTACTTCCGCCGATTCCATAAGCCCAAAAATCCTTTCTTCTTGGGGGTCTCTTCTGCCGCCTCTTCTTCCTCCTCGGGCTCACGGAGATCCTGCATAGCCGCCAGAGCGGACAGCAGATACCGCCAGGTGCTTGCCACGGATTCCACGGAAAGTCTTTCCGCGGGGGTATGGATATCCGCCATATCGGGGCCGAAGGAAACGGCGTCCAGTCCGGGGATGCCGCCCGCAAACAGGCCGCATTCCAGCCCTGCGTGGATGGCCTCCACCTTCATCTCCTTGCCGAAGGAATCCTCGTACACCTTCACCATCAGGTCACGCAAGGGAGATTTCTTGCGGTATTCCCAGGCGGGGTATTCCCCTTCCGTCACCGCAGAACCGCCGAATACACGGGCGGTCTCCGCAACGAGAGCGTTCAGCGCCGTTTTCTCCGCTTCCACGGAGCTTCTCACGGAATAGGTGGCAACAAAGGCGTCTTCCTTGGTTTCCAGAATGCCGATATTCAGAGAGGTCTGCACCAGGCCCTCGATCTCGCAGCTCTCCGCCTGCACGCCGTAGGGGGCTTTTCTCAGATAGCCGCCCAGGTCGGCGGAAACCACCTCTCCCCCGTTTTCATGGAGGGTCTCCACGGTGAGGGTGACGTTCTCCTCGGGGTAGCGTGCGCGGAACTCCCCTTCACAGGCTTTGGCGGCCTCTTCTGCGCCCTCGCCCAAAACCTCCAAGGTCAAAGAGGACATGATGGCGTTGTCCGCACTGCCGCCCACGGCGGAGATCACCTTGCCGCCCCATTTGCCCAGGAATTCTCCTGCCAGCACGGCGGCGTTGGCCCGGCCCTTGTGGATCTCTGCACCGGAGTGACCGCCCAAAAGGCCGGAGAAGGTGATGCGGGAGACCTTGCCCTGCTCAAAAGAACGGGTGAAGGGCAACGTCACGGTGGTCATGGAGCCCCCTGCGCAGGAAACGGTCAAGATCCCTTCGCTTTCGGAGTCCAGGTTCAACAGGAATTTACCCTTGAGACGGCTCATATCCAGAGCCTTGGCGCCCAAAAGGCCGATCTCCTCGTCGGAGGTGAATACCACCTCCAGGGGAGGATGGTCAAGATCGTCGGAGGCGAGGATGGCCAGGCCGTAGGCCACGGCGATGCCGTTGTCTCCGCCTAAGGTGGTGCCGTTTGCGGAGATCCAGCCCTCCTCCAGGCGCAGATCCAATCCATCCTTCTCAAAATCGTGGGTGCTTTCCGCCGTTTTGGCGCAAACCATGTCCGTATGTCCCTGGAGGATCACCGTTGCGGCTTCCTCGTAGCCGGGAGTGGCGGGCTTGCGGATGATCACGTTGTTGGCGTGGTCACGCTCCCATTCCAGCTGGCGCACCTTTGCGAAAAAGCAGAGGTAATCTGCAATCTTCTTCACGTTCCCCGAGCCCCGGGGAATGGCAGAGATCTGCTCAAAATAGTAAAATACCTTTTCGGGGTTCAAATCTGCAAGAATTCCGGGCATAAAAAGCCTCCTCGTTATGTGTTGGGCAATGCCGCCAGGGAGGCGGACACCGCCGTATCGGTCACGGTTTTTTCTTCTTGTTCCGAAAGCACCCGGGTAAACAGGGCAAAGCCGTCCACGTCCACGTAGCCCTCGGTCAATTGCTCCGCCGTCAGCCAGTCACCCCCGGTGTGGGTAACGCCCTTGCGGCGCCTGTCGTATCTGCCATAGTCCCCCGGCAGAGGATCGATCACCAAAAACAGCCCGTTTTCGGCGTCGTAATCGATCACCGCCATAAAATGTCCCGGCACGTGGAGGGCCGCCGTCCCGCCCTTTTCCAGGTGGGACAAGAGCTGTTTGTCATAGATATCTCCGTAGAGAAATTTGGTAGCGGTAAAGCCGTAGGCGGCTCCGTAAGCCTCCCCTGCGTGGAAAAACACGGAGCGGTAGCATCCCGGCACCCCGGGAGCGTTGAACAGGTTGGCCTCGTGGGCCCAATTCGCCAGCTCCACCAGGTCCGTTTTCTGCCCCGTCAGGTAGTAAACGGCGTTGCAGATGGTGGCGATGCCGCAGGCGGATTCCGCAATGGTGAGATCCCCCACGGGGATATCCTTCCACTCATCGTCCACTTGGCGGTAGGTCACCTCCAGCCCCGCTTCTTCTGCGGAAACGGGCAGGGCAAGGAACATCACCAGCGCCAGGGCAAAGCAAAGCTTTTTCATACGCGGCGGGAGAAGGCTTCCACCTTCTCTTCCTTGAAGGTCTGCCAGTAGCCGCCGTCCAAAGCGTCCCGGATCTCCTGCATGAGGTTGTTGTAGAAATACAGGTTATGGATGACGCACAACCGCATGGCAAGCATTTCTCTTGCCTTGAACAGATGGCGGATGTAGGCGCGGGAATAGTTGCGACACACGGGGCAATCGCACTTCACGTCCAAGGGCAGGGGGTCTTCCATGAATTTGTTGTTGTTCAGATTCAGAAGGCCCTCCGAGGTGAACAGGTTGCCGTGTCTTGCGTTACGGGAGGGCATGACGCAGTCGAAGAAATCCACCCCTCTGTCCACCGCCTCTAAAATGTTGACGGGCGTACCCACCCCCATGAGGTAACGGGGCTTGTCTGCGGGCATGAAGGGCTCCACTGCCTCGATGGTGCGGTACATTTCCTCCGCCGTCTCTCCCACCGCCAGCCCGCCGATGGCGTAGCCGTCCAGATCCAGTTCCTTGATCTGCTTCATATGGCGGATACGCAGGTCGGTATACACACCGCCCTGGTTGATGCCGAAGAGCATCTGATTGCGGTTGATGGTGTCGGGCAGGGAGTTGAGGCGGTCCATTTCCGTTTTGCAACGGTACAGCCAACGGGTGGTGCGCTCGATGGAGCGGTCGATATACCCGTGCTCCGCCACGGAGGAGGGACATTCGTCGAAGGCCATGGCGATGGTGGAGGCCAGGTTGGACTGGATCTGCATGCTGATCTCGGGGCTCATGAAGATCTTGGCCCCGTCCATGTGGGATTGGAAGGTCACCCCGTCCTCCTTGATGTTCCGAAGGCTCGCCAGGGAGAACACCTGGAATCCCCCGGAATCGGTGAGGATGGGCTTGTCCCAATTGAAGAAGCGGTGCAGACCGCCCAGGTTGCGGATCACCTTGTCACCCGGACGCACGTGGAGATGGTAGGTGTTGGAAAGCTCCACCTGGCATTTGATCTCCTTCAGATCCAGGGTGGAAACGCCACCCTTGATGGCGGCGCTGGTGCCCACGTTCATGAACACGGGGGTCTGAATGTCCCCGTGCACCGTGTGGAAGACCCCGCGCCGTGCCGCGCCGGATTGTTTTAACAGTTCGAATTTTTTCATAAGATCACATCAAATTCCTTTCGGAAAATACTGAACGTGTTGAGAGAACCTCTCGCACGAACCTATTTTATACCGCAAGCTTTGCTTCCCGTACGCGGGGCGCCGAAGGACGTCGCCCCCTACGGACCCGAAAAAAGCGAAGCCGAGAAAACCGACCGTCTCTCCCGCGGCAAGAACTGCGCAAATGCGTGCCCTTCTCGTTATGTGGCGTTTCGCTTACCGAACGCTACTGTTCTTTTCCATCGAGCTCCCGATGATACCACCGAGCAGGATTGCGATTGATATAATAAACCGTTTCTTCGTAATCCCGGTGGTTACGAATCACGTGGTCGTACCCCGACCGCTGAAGGAATTTCTCCCCTGCCGTTTTATGACACAAGGTTTTAAAGGACGACAAGAACTTGGGGACTTTTTCATGAACCGCTTTTTCGATCTCTTTTTCTTCCCAATTCTCGCCGGTCACTGTAACGATCACGTGGATATGGTCGGGCATGATGACGTAATGATCCACAGAAAGGCCCTTTACCTTGTTTGCGCCCTGCAAAACCCTTTCCACGATCCTGCCGTATTCGGTCAATTCAACAGACAACCGATGATCATCGCTGTCGTAGGGATAAATGCCGTTGGGATCGCTCCGAATGCGGGACAGGCATTTTTCCCGAGCCTTCGTGCAAATGGTAAGGAAACAAGACCCACTATTATTATAGTTCCAATATTCCCAGCGAAGCCTTTTGCGTAGGGTATACTCCATTCAAACCGCCTCCTTTGCGAAAAAGTCGAAGCCGAATGGGACGCCGCGGACGTCGTCCCCTACGAAATCGCACGCTGCCAAGAGAATACTCCGGCTATTGCTTACGAACAAAAATTGCACATCGGCTCGTTGCGAACGCCGGAGGATCAAATTGATCCAACAAAGGTTCGGGCTTGTAGGGGTCGACGTCCACGGCGACCCGGAACCGAAGGCAGCGTCTTTCGCCGGCAAAAGGATATTTTTCACCTTTGAAACGCATAAGGGATCACCCTTCAACGGTCAAAGAATTTTTCCATTTCCCGGCGGGAGATGGGGTGGATGACGGGTCTGCCGTGGGGACAGAACCGCAAGGATGCGTCCTCCATCAGCCGTTCCACCACCCAGGCGTTGTGCTCGGGGGCGTTGGGGATCCCCGCCTTCAAGGCCGCCTTACAGGCCACGGTGAACAAGGCCCTGTCGCACTTTTCCGCAAAGGACACCTTGCCGCCACGGGCAAGATCGGAGGCAAACCCCTCCAGAATGCTCTTCAGGTCACGGGTGCCCGCCAGGCTCCCGGGAACGGCGCGAACCAAAACGGTATCACTGCCGAAGGATTCCACCGTAAAGCCGTATTCCTCCAGGTGGGAGGCGTTTTCCAACAGCACTGCGATCTCCTCCCCCTGCAGGGTAATGGCGATAGGCGCTAACAGCTGTTGGCTGTGAACCTCCTTGCGGGAGGCCAATTTTTCGTATAAGATCCGCTCGTGAGCGGCGTGTTTGTCGATGAAAAGAACTTCCTTTTCCGTTTCCACCACCAAAAAGGCGTTGTAGACCTCCCCCACCAAGCGGTAATAGGGCTTTGCCTCCATCACCGTCTGCACGGGAGGCGCAGGCTCTGCGGGAGGCTCTTCCTCCGGCTGGGCAAACTTCAAAAGGGTCTCCCCGGAAAGATCCTCTTCCCCGATGCGGGGAGAGAAGGCCGCACCGCCGAAGGCAGGGCGGGAAGTCGGGGAACGCATGCGACGGGAAGGCTCCCACACGGGAGGCTTGGTCTCTGAGACCGACTCTTTTTGGGGCTCTTCCTTGGGACGGAACTCCGCCTTAGGAAGATTTTTAAGCAAGGAGGGCTGCTCAAACGCCGTCTCCTCGGGGGGCAGATCCTTGGCGCCCAGGGTATTCTTCACCCCGTGGTACACCGCGGAGAACACGGGACGCTCGTCGGCGAAGCGGATCTCCAGCTTTGCGGGGTGAACGTTCACGTCCGTCATGCCGTAGGGGATCTCCAAAAACAGCACGCACCCGGGATACTTCCCGTGAGGGAGGTAGGAACGGAAGGCCTCCTCCAGCGCCGCCATCATGGTCTTGGAGCGGATGGGTCTGCCGTTGACGAAGAACATCTGCATACTGCGGCTGCCTCTCGCTCCGTCGGGAGAGGTGACGTAGCCTCTGACGGAAACCCCGTCCAGGGAATAGTCCACAGGCTGTAACGTGCCTGCGAAGGGTTTGCCGTACACGGCGTAAAGCACCTGCAGCAGCTTCCCGTCTCCCGAGGTGAAGAACCGCTTCTCCCCCTCCACCGTCAGGGTGAAGGAGACCTCCGGGTGGGAAACGGCGGCGGCCGCCACCGCACTGACGCAGGCGGAGCCCTCCGTGGCGTCGCGCTTTAAAAACTTTTGTCTTGCGGGGGTGTTGTAGAACAGATCCTTCACGATCACCGTGGTGCCCTCGGGACAGCCGGTGTCCACCATCACCACCCCGTTTTCGTCGGAGGTCAGCCGCGTGCCCACGGATTCCTCCCTGTGGCGGGAGATGATCTCCATGCGGGAGACGGAGCTGATGGCCGCCAAAGCCTCTCCGCGGAAGCCGAAGGTGACGATCTCGTTCAGATCGTTGCCATCCTTGATCTTGCTGGTGGCGTGGCGGAGGAGCGCCTTGGGAATGTCGTCACGGTAAAAGCCTTTTCCGTTGTCGGCGATCCGCAGAAAAGCCCTGCCGCCCCCCTTGATCTCCACGGAGATGCGGGTGGCGCCTGCATCCAGAGCGTTTTCCAACAGCTCCTTCAACGCACCGGCGGGGCGGTCCACCACCTCGCCTGCGGCGATCATATTGGCAGTCTGGGCATCCAGAATGTTGATGATTCCCATAGGGAGTCCTCCGAAAATGTACTGTTTATAATAATTTTTTCAGTTCAAACAACAAAGTCATTGCCTCATAAGGAGACAGCATATTCAGATCCGTGGCTCTCAGCTTGTCTGCCACAGTCTGGGCGGAAAGGTCGCCGAAGGTGATCATGCCGTCGTCTTCCTCTTCCTTGGGCTTGGGGAGGGTAAGGCCTGCGTCCAAAAGCTCTGCAAGCACCTGCTTGGCACGGGTGACCACGGGGGCGGGAACCCCTGCCAAGGCGGCAACCTCGATACCGTAGCTGTCGTCTGCCGCCCCGCGGACGATCTTCCGCAGGAAGAGGATATCGCTCCCCTTCTTCTTGGCGGCGATGTGGTAGTTCATCACCCCGGGCATGGTCTGCTCCAGGTCGGTGAGCTCGTGATAATGGGTGGCAAACAGGGATTTGGCGCCGATCTTCTTGCAGGTATATTCCGCCACCGCCTTGGCGATGGACATACCGTCGAAGGTGGAGGTACCTCTGCCGATCTCGTCGTAGATGATGAGACTGCGGGAGGTGGCGTTCTTCAGGATCTCTGCTACCTCGTTCATCTCCAGCATAAAGGTGGAGGTGCCAGAGGCCAGGTCGTCGGAGGCGCCGATACGGGTAAAGATCCGATCCACCACGCCGATGCGGGCGGAGGATGCGGGAACGAAGCACCCGATCTGGGCCAGGAGGGTGATCAACGCCACCTGGCGCATATAGGTGGATTTACCCGCCATATTGGGGCCCGTGATCAGCAGAAGCCTGCTTTGGACACGGTCCATCAGACAGTCGTTGGGCACGAAATAGGTGTCGGAAAGCACCTTTTCCACCACGGGGTGTCTGCCCCCCTTGATATCGATCACGTCGGATTCGTCCACCTCGGGGCGCACGTAGCCCGCCTCGGCAGAGATCTCCGCAAAAGAACAAAGTACGTCCGTTTCCGCCAAAGAAACGGCAATATCCTGGAGTCTGGGCAGGGATTCCAATACGTATTCCCGCAGTGCGGTGAACAGCTCGTATTCCAAAGCGCAATCCCGCTCCTTGGCACCCAAAACCCGGGATTCCATTTCCTTCAATTCGGGGGTGAGGTAACGCTCCCCTGTGGTCAGGGTCTGCTTGCGGATGTATTCCGCGGGCACCTGGTCCACGAAGGACTTGGAGACCTCGATGTAATAGCCGAACACACGGTTGTAGCCGATCTTCAATGTACGGATCCCCGTGCGCTCCCGCTCGCTTTCCTCTATGCGGGCGATCCAGCTCTTGCCGTCGTCCAGCATGCTTCTCAGCTCGTCCACCACGGCGTTACAGCCGGGCTTGATGATGCCGCCCTCCTTTACGTTCAGGGCTGGGTCCTCGGCGATGGTCTTGGAGATGGCCTCCACCACCTGAGGCAGGGGCTCGATCCCCTTACCCAGGGAATGTAGGCGGCGGTTCTGAGGCTCGAACAGCAGGGTCTGCAGGCGGGGCAACAGGCTGAGGGTGCGCTCCAGGGTCTTCAGATCCCTGGCGTTGGCACTGCCGTGGACCAGCTTGGTGACCAAACGGTCAATATCCACCGTCTGCTGAAGCAGCTCGCGGATCTCCCCGCGGCGGATCCCATCCTCCACCAGCACCTGTACGGCGTCCTGGCGGTTACGGATGGCGGCGCAATTCACCAAGGGCTTTTCCAGCCAGCTTCTCAGCATTCTGGCACCTGCGGAGGTGCGGGTGCGGTCGATCGCCCAGAACAGGCTTCCCTTGGCGTTCTTTCCCCGCAGGGATTCGCACAGCTCCAGGTTTCGCCGGGAGAAGCTGTCGATGCCCATATACCGCTCCGTCTCGTAGAAGGCGGGGGTGCGGAAATGGCGGAGGTCACAGTGCATCCGCCCGTTTTGCAATTCGTTGATCAGGCTTCCCATGGCAAGGACGGCGTAGGGAGGAGCGTCTGCGGGGATCTCCCCATAGCGGGACAGGTAGGCCTCCCTGGCCTTGGCTTCCTCCACGGCTTCCTCGGGCATTTCCGTCAGCATTGCCAGGTAGCGGTAGGACAGCTCGTCCAAAAAGGGCACGTCCATCCCCGGTGCGTGGAAGAACTCACAGGGGGTATAAGCCGCCGTCTCGGAGGTGAGTCTGCGGTTGGCGTCCTCTCCCCGAATATCCGTGGCGAACACCTCGCCTGTGGAAAAGTCCGCAAACACCACCCCGTATCCGTCGGGAGCGGGGTACACGGCGCACAGGAAGTTGTTCCGCTTCTCGTTGAGCATGCTGGCTTCGAACACCGTGCCGGGAGTGACCACACGGGTGACCCCCCTCTTCACCAAGCCCTTGGCGGTGGCAGGGTCCTCCAGCTGATCCACGATGGCCACACGGAAGCCCTGGGACACCAGCTTTGCCAGATAGGTCTCCAAGGCGTGGTGGGGCACGCCGCACATGGGCGCCCGTTCGGGAAGACCGCAATCCCTGCCGGTCAAAACCAGCTCCAGGGCGGCGGCCGCCGTTTTTGCGTCCTCAAAGAACATCTCGTAGAAGTCGCCCAAGCGCATCATCACAAGACAGTCGGGGTATTGCGCCTTTATTTCATTGTATTGTTGCATCAAGGGAGACAGTCCCATAGTCAAAACCGATCCTTATTTTTGAATTCTGAAAAAATCAGTGGCAGGAGGAGCAGGTGGAGCAGTTGCCGGTACAGCCGCCTTCCATTTCGGGCTGGAGGATGGACTGCATGCCTCTGTTCACGTCGTTGATGATGGCGGAGATCTCCTGCTCTGCCGCCTGCATGGCCAGCATGGTCTCGTTTGCCATGATCTCGTCGTAAAGCTCCTTCAGCTTGTTGGTGATCTGGGCCAGAAGCTCGTCGTTACGGTCTGCCTTTTCTCCCTCGTCGCGGAGCAGCTTTCCCTGGCAGTTGTATTGGTCGATGAGGGCCATCAGCTTGCCGTCGGTGGTGTAAAGCGCCTTGGCGTTTTCATATCTCACCACAGCCTCGCTGTCCCGCAGGGCGTTCAAAAAGTTTTCCAGTGCAATTCTCAATTGTTCGTTCATTTCGTTTTATCTCCTAAAATCATTATTTCAAAAGTTCTCCGCCCAGGGCGTACTGCTTGGCGGTGTGGATCTCCACCTTACAGAACTGTCCCTCGGGAACGGGGGTGTCGAAGGTGACGATCTTGTTCCCCGAGCTTCTGCCCGTGGGGACGCCTTTTTCGTTTGCGCCCTCGGAAAGGACGGTAAGCACCTTCCCCACCAAGGCGTCGTTGTTTTTCTGGGCGATCTCGTTCTGCACCTCGGAAAGGTAAGAGAAGCGGCGCACCTGCTCCTCGTGGGGGATGCGCCCCTCCATTTTTTCCGCTACGGTGCCCTTGCGGGGGGAATAGATGAAGGTGTACAGCATATCAAAGCCCACCTGCTTCACCAGCTCCACGGTGTCTAAGAATTCCTTCTCCGTCTCCGTGGGGAAACCCACGATCACGTCGGAGGTGAGGGAAACGTCCTTCACCCGCTCCTTGATGGCAAGGGCCTTTTCCAGATACTGCTCTCGGTTGTACTTGCGGTTCATGGCAGACAGGATCCTGTCGTTTCCCGACTGGAAGGGCAGGTGGAAATGCTTTGCCACCCTTTGCTGTTCTGCCATCACCCGAACCAATGCGGGAGAGGCGTCCTTGGGGTGGGAGGTCATGAACCGTACCCAATAGTCCCCTTCAAAGGAGGCGCATTTTTCCAGCAGGGCGGGAAAATCCATATCCCCGCGGTAGGAGTTCACGTTCTGCCCCAACAGCATAATGTCCTTGTAGCCGCCTTTTACCAATCCTTCCACCTCGGCAAGCACCTCTGCGGAATCTCTGCTCCGCTCGTGGCCTCTGACGTAGGGGACGATACAATAGGAGCAGAAGTTGTTACAGCCGTACATCACCGAGACCTTTGCCTTGTAGGCGCTGTCACGGCAGACGGGGGTGCCCTCGGAGATCACCCCGAACTCACTGTGGGGCAGATCGGTGACAAACTGCTTCTGCCTGCGGGAGTTCAGAACCTCCTTTAAGATGCCCGGCACACGGTGGTGCATATCCGTCCCGAAGAGAAAGTCCACGAAAGGATAGCTTTGCATCAGCTGTTCCTGTCGGTGGGGCTCCTGGGCCATACAGCCGCACATACCCATAAGCATTTGGGGGCGTTCTTCTTTTTCTTTTTTCAGGGAGCCGATGATGCCCAGCACCCGCTGCTCCGCATGCTCGCGGATGGCGCAGGTGTTCAAAATCACCACGTCCGCCTCCGCAAGCTCCTCCGTGGGGGTGAGCCCGCAGGCTGCCAATTCCCCCAGGATCCGCTCGCCGTCGGCCTCGTTCTGCTGACACCCGAAGGTGCGCACCATGGCCTTCTTCCCTGCAAATACAGGGCGCAGACTCTCCGCAACGGCGGCTTGCTCCAAAATCTCTTGCTGTGTGATCTTCATGTCTTAAAAATAGGTGGCAACGGTGTGCAGTCTTGCCATCAGTTCCTTTGCGTTCTCGAAGGTATCTCTGACCACCTTCCCTGCGGAGGCGGTGGCGTGGACGAACTCCCCGTTCCCCAGATACATGGCCACGTGGCCGGGGAAGAACAGCAGATCGCCGGGCTTGGCTTCCTCAAGGGTGATCTTACGCAGGTTGGGGTTCTTATCCACGTCCGCATCTCTCCAGATGGTCAGCCCGTTGAGACGGTAGGCCATAAAGCAAAGGCCGGAGCAATCCACACCTGCAGGGGTTCTGCCTCCCCAGCGGTACTGCACCCCAAGGTAGCCCAAAGCTTCCTCTACGATGCCCTTCCGCAGATCCTCCTCGGTGCCCACCCCGGAGGGAATGGGCTTCAGGTGCTGTTTGTGGACGTACCACCCACGGGTGGAGGGCATGATGGCCACGCCGTAGCGGGGGATCTCGTGGGAATAGCCCACGTCCACCTTGGCACCCTTGGGCAGGGTCACCATGGGACGGAAATGATTCTTGGGCTCGGGCAACAGGTCCGCATAAGGCACGCAAACCATGCGGTTGGGAGCGTGGAGAGGCTGGATCAACGCCTTCCGCTCCACGTAGCCCTCGTAGCCGTAATCGGTGCGCACCCTTGCGTAAGCGCCCACCTCTTCCAAAATTTCACATTCGTCGCCGTAGATCATCTCGTCGGTCTGCTCTGCCAGCAGATCGGGCTGTCCCATCACGGGGACGGAGGGATACCATACTACCATACTCAAATCTCCTTCCATGCACCTGCAACGGCTTTGGCAACCGTGGCAGCCACTCTCGGGTCAAAGGCGTCGGGCAAAATACGGGTGGGACTCAGCTCGCTCTCGGAGACCAAGCCCGCCAAAGCGTACGCCGCCGCCATCTTCATTTCTTTCGTAATGGCCTTCGCCCGTGCATCCAGCGTTCCGCGGAAGATGCCGGGGAATGCCAGCACGTTGTTCACCTGGTTGGGGTAATCGCTTCGCCCCGTGCCCACCACCAAGGCGCCTGCTTTCAGGGCTTCCTCAGGGAAGATCTCGGGGGTGGGGTTTGCCATGGCGAACACGATGGCCTTTTCCTTCATGGTCTTCACCATGTCTCCCGTCAAAAGCCCGGGCGCGGAAACCCCCACGAAGACGTCTGCCCCCTCCACACCTTGGGGGAGGAAGCCTTCCTTCTTCGTCTTGTTGGTGCCTTTCAACAGTCTTTGCCGTTCCGGATCCATACGGGGATCCTCGCTTTGCAAAATGCCGTCCTTGTCACAGAAGATCACGTCCCCTGCACCCAGATCCAAAAGCATCCTGCCGATGGCGCATCCCGCCGCACCTGCCCCGCAGATGCAGACGGTGATCTCTTCTATCTTCTTTCCCGCCACCTTCAAGGCGTTCAACACCCCTGCGGCAACCACCACGGCGGTACCGTGCTGATCGTCGTGAAAGATGGGAATATCGGAAACGGCCTGCAGTTTCCGCTCGATCTCAAAGCAACGGGGGGCGGAGATGTCCTCCAGGTTCACCCCGCCGAAGGAGCCCAAAAGCAGCTCCACCGTGCGGACGAATTCGTCCACGTTCTGGGAGCGGATGCACAGCGGAATGGCGTCCACCCCGCCGAACTCCTTAAAAAGCAGGCACTTCCCTTCCATCACGGGCATTCCCGCCTCGGGGCCGATGTTTCCCAGACCCAAAACGGCAGAGCCGTCGGTGATCACCGCCACGGTGTTCCAGCGGCGGGTGAGATCGTAGGATTTATCGATATCCTTTTGGATCTCCAGGCAGGGCTGTGCCACCCCGGGGGTATAGGCCAGGCTCAAGGCCTCCTTGGTATCTGCGGTGGTGCGGGAAGCGATCTCGATCTTCCCTTTCCACCGATAATGCATTTCTAAAGATTTCTCGCCGATGGTGCTCACGGTAGGGTTCCTCTTTTTTGATGAAAAAATTCTCTGTGATAAAACCGAATTCCTCGGCAAACACTATTTGCAAACCGAAGAAAGGAGGTTTTGGATTTGAAAATGATCAAACGGATATCCGTTTTTCTGTTGGTTTTGTGTCTGTGCTCCCTTTCCCTGTCCGTTTCTGCGGCCACGGAATACCGCTGGTTCTTCAAGCCCGCGGGGCAGAAGCAACCCAGCCTTTTGGACGGGAACAATTTGTGGCAGAACTACGGCGGCATCGCCCTGGGGTCTCCCGACGAGAAGGTTCTGTACCTCACCTTTGATGCGGGATACGAGAACGGCAACGTGGCCAAGGTTTTGGACGTTCTGCAAAAGCATGACGCCAAGGGTGCCTTCTTCATCCTCCCGGGGATCATCAAGCATTCCCCCGAGGTCGTCCTCCGCATGGAGCAGGAGGGGCATTTGGTGTGCAACCACAGCACCACCCATCAGAATATGGCGTCTGTTACGGACATTGAGACCTTCCGCAAGGAGCTGAAGGGTGCGGAGGAGGCCTACACCGCCTTGACAGGCAAGGAGATGGCGCCCTTTTTCCGCCCGCCGGAGGGCACGTTTTCGGAAAACACCTTGAAATTCTGCAAGGAATTGGGGTACACCCCCGTGTTCTGGTCCTACGCCTACGCCGACTGGGACAACAATGCCCAGATGAGTGAGGAGAAGGCGCTGGACAAGCTGCTTTCCAACCTGCATCCCGGGGAGGTGCTGCTGCTCCATCCCACGTCCGCCACCAACGCCGCCATTTTGGACAGGTTTCTCACGGAGGCGGAAAAGCAGGGCTACCGCTTCGGCTCTCTGACGGAGCTTGCCGTGACCCCGTCCTTTGACATCACGGATTACCGCAAGCAAGGGCTGGTGTTCTCGGAAAACCCTTCCGCAGGGAAATACCTGGCGCTGACCTTTGACGACGGGCCCCACGCCACCCAAACGGCAAGGATCCTTTCCGTGCTCCAAAAGCACGGGGTGAAGGCCACCTTCTTCCCCATCGGGGAGAACGTGAAGGCACATCCCGAGCTGGTGAAAATGGCAAGTCTGCAAGGCCATGAGATCGGCAACCACACCTATTCCCATTGCAAGGTTTCTTCTCTTTCCGAGGAGGCCTTGCAGGGGGAGATCTTGGAAACGGAATTCCTGCTGCAGGATCTCTGCGGGGTCACCCCCACGGTATTCCGCCCTCCCGGAGGAGATATCAGCAAGGAGGCTGTGGAGCTGGTAAACCGCTTGGGCTACCGCTACGTCCTTTGGTCCTGGCGGGTGGACACCCGTGACTGGGCATCCGTCTCCGTGGACAGCGTGGTGAGCACGGTGCTGAGGGGCGTGCGGGACGGGAATATCATCCTGTTCCACGATTACGTGGCGGGGACAAGCCCTACGGCGGAGGCGTTGGAGATCCTCATCCCCAGGCTGAAGGAAATGGGATACGAATTCGTCACCGTTTCCGACCTGGCGGACCTATAACTCTCCATCAAAATATTATACTCCAAACCCGCCGAAAAATCAATAGAAACCCGAAAAAAAGAGCCTTTTCACAGGCTCTTTTGCGGTGGTTATTCCAGATAGGTGTTGGCAAGGGCCAGGGCGTCGTCGATGGTCTGCACCAGGCATTCCTCTCCCAGGGCCTTCACCAGTCCCGCCCGTTTCATGGCGGCGAGGGGCTGTTCCTCCACGTGGCAGAGGAGCAGGGCGACTTCCTTGTCCTTGCACAGCTTTTGGAGGGCGAACAGGTTCTTCATGGCGGTGGCGTCCAGGTAGGGCACGTCGTGCATACGCAGGATCAGCACCTTGGTATCGTTTTCTCCGTGCATATCCCCGAACTTATCCGCAGAGGCAAAGAACATAGGGCCGTCCAGCTCGATGACGGAAACACGGCGGGGGAGCTCCTTCTTCCGTCCCTCCACGTCGTGGGTCCATACCCGGAGACGGGTGTGGTCCGCCATGTGCTTCATAAAGAACACCACGGCCAGGATCATGCCCACGGCGATGGCCACCACCAGGTCAAACACCACGGTGAGGACGAAGGTAACGATCAGCACCAGAATGTCCGTGAGGGGTGCCGTCTTGCAAAGCTTCACGAAGCCCCGCCATTCGCTCATATTGTAGGCCACCATAAACAAAATGGCGGCGATGACGGGCATGGGGATATAGGATGCCAAGGGCATCAGCGCCACCAGCACCAACAAAAGCACCGCGGCGTGCACCATCCCTGCCACAGGGGTTCTGCCCCCGTTTTTCACGTTGGCGGCGGTTCTGGCAATGGCGCCCGTGGCGGGGATCCCGCCGAAGAGGCCGGAGCAGATGTTGCCCACGCCCTGGGCGATGAGCTCGGTGTTGGAGTTGTGCTTGTCACCGATCATTCCGTCGGACACCACACAGGACAGCAGGGATTCGATCCCCGCCAACACGGCGATGGTCACGGCGTTGGGCAGCAGCTTGATCAGCAGTTCGGGAGAGAAGGAGGGCAGTGCAAAGGAGGGCAACGCCCCGTCGATGGCGTACAGGTCGCCGATGGTGTTCACGGGGATATCAAACAGGAACACCATACCCGAGCCCACCAAAACGGCAATGAGAGAGCCGGGGATCTTCTTGCTGATATAGGGCCACACGATGAGGATGGCCAAGGCCACGCCCCCCACCAACAGCGCCCAAAGGTTTGCGGTATGGATGGACTTGGCAACCGCCTCCGCCTTCTCCATGGTCTCCACGGCGTGGGTTCCTTCGGGATAGGTCAGCCCCAGGAAATCCTTCAGCTGCCCGATGGCGATGGTGACGGCGATGCCTGCGGTAAAGCCCGTGGTGATGGTGCAGGGGATGTACTTGATGAGGGAGCCGAACTTCAAAAGCCCCATAAGGATCAGGATCACGCCTGCCATAAGAGTGGCAAGGATCAGCCCCTCCATACCGTGGGTGGCCACGATCCCCGCCACGATGGTGGCAAAGGCCGCCGTGGGGCCGGAAATGTTCACACGGGAGCCCCCCAGCAGGGAGATGGCAAAGCCCGCGATGATGGCGGTGTAAATGCCCTTTTCGGGAGAGACCCCCGAGGCAATGGCAAGAGCGATGGACAAGGGCAGAGCGATGATGGCCACGATCAGCCCCGCCACGAAATCGCTGACCAATTGCTTGGCGGAATACCCCTTCAGGGTGTCGATCAGCTTGGGACGGAATAGGTTCTTCATAAGGTAACCTTCTTTCAAAGGGCGTTTTCATAAAGCAGTTGATTATACACCCGTTTGGCAGAAAAAGCAAGAGGGAAAGGGATTTTTCGGGAGGAAAAACAGTTCTTTCCCCTCGGAAGGGGTATATCTACCTCCGAGGAGATCCCGCCCGCGGCGGTTTCTGCTTGCAAGCCTGATCTCAAGAATGACCAAGTCGGCGCATTACGTTGGCAAAACGGGTAGCATCAGTACGCCGACGTGCGCCTACCGAAACCTGGGGAAAGAACGGCGAAAACGCTAAGTATATTGACAACACAGCGCCTTGCAAACGGCACCGCAGTTGCAAAACGACGCGTTAGCGGCGTTTTGTATAGGGCGCAAGAACGAGCAAGGCGTTGCGCGGGAAAACGCTACGCATATCGACAACACAGCGTCTGTTTGTCACCCTGAGCGAGTGCGGGATAGAGCCGCCGCGGCTGTGCACAATGAAACAACCCGCACGAGTCGAACTTCCGCGCATGGCGTGAGCCTAAGCGGAAGTCAAAAAATGCCAAGCATTTTTTGAGGGTATGGCTACACATTTGCTATACCGCTTTTTCCGTTCCGTCAGTTACTTAAAACAGTTCTTGCGTTACAGAAAGGTTGATCTAATTCCCTACCATATCCCTGCGGGGCGCAAAGCACCCCTTGGTTTTGCTCCGAACGGTGCTGACGCACCTTTCCTTCTCCGCAAAACTTCGACTCCGCCGCGGGATTGCCTTTTCTTTCCTGTCCTTACACCCTTCCCCGCGGCTCCGCTCAGAATGACACTCCAAGGGAAAGAACGGCAAAAACGCTACGTATAGCACGAACTTTGCCCTACAAACGGCACCGCGGTTGAAAAAACGGCGAAGCCGTTTTTAACGTCGGCGCACTGACGCTGCCTTTAAACTCGCACTCAATCGCCGACTTGGTCACTCTGAGCGAGTGCGGGATAGAGCCGTCGCGGCTGTGCACAAGGAAATAACCCGCACGAGTCGAACTCTTATGAGTGGCGTGAGCCCGAATAAGAGTCAAAAAATGCTAAGCATTTTTTGAGGGTATGGTACCCCCTTCGCACTACCGCTTTTCCCGTTCCGTCAGTTACTTTCAAACAATTTGCCTGCCCACCCGCCTTCAAAAAAGCGCCTCCCTTGCGGGGAGCGCCTTTTCAACCTTATTCGCCTTTTTTGCGGTTCATGTCGAAGTCGATGACGTAGGCAGAGCCGTCGAAGGTATAGATGGTGGTGGGGGCGTAATCAAAGCCCGCGTTGGTCTGATCCGGCCAAATGCCCGTGGATTGTGCCAGCTCGGAGGTCCAGGTCTCCCCCTCGGGCTTGTCTTCGCTGTACAGCTTCAGCTCGGAAACGTACAGGTTGCGGAAGTACAGCCCCAGGTCGGTACAGGCCAGGGTGATCTCCACGAAATCGCTGCAAGGGTTGCCCTCTCTGTCCAACATGGTGTCCGGCGGGTAGTCCAGCGCCGCATTGAACAGGAAGGCGGTGTTGCTGCCGTCTGCCTTGGCACCCTTCACCTCCACCAACACGGTGTCCGTTCTGCCTCTGTTCCGGCCGGTAACGGTGAGGCGGACGTACTGATCCCCCTCCATGGTAAAGGTCATGTCGTAGATATCGTCGGGCAGAGTCTTGGAGGACTCGTACCAGGTGTTGGTTCCCTCGTTCAGAGGCTCGTACATATTGTAGAACAAATGCCACTTGCCGGTCTGCCCGCTACGGCAGAAGCCAACGTCCACGCAGTTCTGCCACCACTCCCCGGAATATACGTCCACGCCGAAGAAGGCGTAGGCGTTGATAAATCTGCCGTCGGGAAGGACTCTCCGGAGCTGGGCGTTCTTCAGGTCGATGGTACCGGAGGCGCCGTTGTAGCCGATGGGAGAATAGATAGCGAAGGCGGTGCCGTCCAGGTCGCCCATTCTGCCGTTATTGGTGTAGGTGAGGCTGTCCAGCTTTCCCGTTGCACTGTCCCGCAGTTCGCCGATCACGTCGATAGACACCTCCTCGGAGCTTTCCATAGAGGATTCCTCCACGCTTTCCACAGAGAAAACACTGCTTTCCGCCTGAGAGACCTCTGCACCGCCGCAAGCGGCAAGGCACAGGCACAAAGAGGCAAGGCATACACATAAGAATTTTTTCATGGCAAACCGTCCTTTATTCGTCGTTTTCTCCATTATACGGCAGAACGGCGGGTTTGTCAAGTGCCTTAATAGGTCAACTCGTAGTAATAAAAGCAATCGAAGATCTTTTCCAGATATACGGTGTTGTCTCCTTCTCCGTGCTCCCACTCCACCCACAGATAGCCCTCTCCCGAGGGGGTCAGCTTACCAAAGAAATCCAGCGGGTCATCCGAGGGAATGTAAAAGAAGCCGCAATACGCCGTTTCGCTTCCCATTCCCTCTCCGCCGCAGGAAAAATCCACGTATTTTTCGTTTTCGGAAATGCTCCCTACCAGGGAAGCGGCTTCGGCAAAGTCGCCTTTTTCCGCGCAGGATTCCAACAGCTCCCGATTCTCCAGTACCAGCTCCCGGATCTCCTCCTTACCGGGCATCCCGCAGGAGGTCAGGCAGAGACACAGGGCAAACAGCAGGCAAAAGGCTTTCTTCATTCCTTCCCCACCCACTTTGCGTACAGGGAGGAAAAGCTCACGGAGCAAGCCACCAGGAACAGCGACAGGGGCAAGAAGCCGAACATAAAGCCAAGCCAGGGATGCAGGAAAAGCAGTGCCGCATCGAAGGCTTCGTAATGCCAAAGTCCCCACAGGAACGCCCCTGCGATCAGCCCCGCAGTGGTCAGCCAGGAGCACAGCACGAAGGTCTTGCGGCTCTTATACAATCTTACGAAATACCAATGGGCAAGAGACAGCATAAATCCCGTGAAGGGGATCACGATGGCAAACGCCCAGAACCCGTTGTCCAATCCCGCGGGGCTTGCCGCCTCCTTTGCCACCCCGAAGGTGATGGCCAGGAAGGAGATAAACAGCAGAACAGACTGGAGCAGCGACGCCTGCCATTCCTTCACGCGAGTGAACTTCTTCGTAGGCGCAGGGGTCAGCTCCCCGAAGGCTCCCTTCATCAGATCGTATTCTTCCTTACAGGCGGGACATACCGCCAAATGCTCCTCCACCAGGGTACGGGTGTTTTCGGAACAGCACCCGTCCACGTACAGGGGGATCAGGTCACGGATCACTTCACAATGCTTCATAAAAACTCTTTCATCCTTTCTGCCAGCTTTTTGCCGGCACGGTGATAGATCACCCTCGCCCAGCTTTCGCTTTTTTGGAAACGGCGGCTGATCTCCCCAAGAGGCACGTCCTCCAGAGCCGCCAGCGCAAACACGGTGCGGTACGGCTCCTCCAATTCCTCCAAGGCTTCCATGGCTTGCCTGCCCATTTCCTTGCGGACGACGGTTTCTTCCAAATCCTCCGGAGACTGCAGTTCCTCCGAAAGCTCGGGAGCAGAGTGCCGTTTCTGCCTGTTGTACCAGGCGAAATAGGCGTTTTTGGCGATCTGACACAGCCAGGAGGGGGCGCTTTCTTCCTTCCGCAGGGAGGCAAGGTTCATATAGGCCCGAAAAAAGGTCTCCTGGGTCAGCTCCTCCGCCAGGGATTCGTCCCGGCAAAGACGGCGCAGATACCCGAATACCAGGCTTTGGTTATCTGCGTACAGCTTTTCAAAATTGACCACGGCTCTCATCTCCTTTCACCTGTTAGATAGAAAAGGACGCAAAACGTTACAAGGTATTTTTAGAATACCCGAAAAAGTTTTATTTGTCAACCCTTGACAGCCCCCTGCCCGCAGGAGTACAATACCCCGAAAAAAACCCACGGGAGGAATTGCCATGTACCCGGAAGAACTGCAGGTAGGTGCGGAATACCCTATCGAAAGCGTCACCGCCGTCAACGGGGAGGGGAAAACCGTCCGTTCCTCCGTCACGGAGGCGGTGATCCTGCGAAAACGGGAGAATTGAGACGTTCCATTGAGCAAAAGTGTCCCAAAGTACATTTTTGATCAATAGAACTTGACATTTGCACAAAAATCGGGTATACTCTCATTGAGCAAAAGTGTCCCAAAGTACATTTTTGATCAATAGGAGATGCGGCTATGGAATTCAAACGAGAATTTTATCTATCAAAATTGATTCTGAAAAAGCACAACGGCTTGATCAAGGTGGTCACCGGGATCCGCCGCTGCGGAAAATCCTACCTGTTGTTTTCCCTGTTCAAAAGGCATCTGCTGGAAAGCGGCGTAAAAGAGGATCACATCATTGAGATTCCCTTCGACTCTTTCGAAAACAAGCGCCTGCGGGATCCGGAGGTCTTGTATCCCTATATCAAAAATGCGATTCAAGACGGGGAGATGTACTACATCCTTTTGGACGAGGTTCAGCTTTTGGGAGAGTTTGAATCCGTGCTGAACGGATTGATCCGCATTCCCAACGCCGACGTATACGTCACAGGAAGCAATGCCAAATTCCTCTCCAAGGATATCATCACCGAATTTCGGGGCAGAGGCGACGAACTGCATATCCGTCCGCTCTCCTTTGGAGAATTCATGTCGGAATACCAAGGCTCCAGGCGGGACGGCTGGGATGAATACGTGCTGTACGGCGGTTTGCCCCCTGTCGTATTACTCCCCACGCCCGAGCAAAAAATCGATCTGCTGAAAAAACTTTTTGAAGAAACTTATATCAACGACATTGTGGCCAGACACAACGTCAAGAACAAAGAGGAATTTGAGGAGCTGATCAATGTCCTCGCCTCGGGAATCGGCTCTCTCACCAATCCCCGTAAGATCACCAACACCTTCATTTCACAAAAGGCGAAGAAGATCAGCGCCAATACCGTAAAAAGTTATTTAGACTATCTTTGTGACGCCTTCGTGGTCAGCCGTGCGGATCGTTACGATATCAAAGGGCGGAAATATATCAATTCTCCGCAAAAGTATTATTTTTCCGACGTGGGTCTCCGCAATGCACGGATCAATTTCCGCCAATTGGAAGAAAACCATACCATGGAAAATATACTCTTCAACGAGCTTCTGATGCGCGGCTTTAACGTAGACGTGGGCGTGGTTTCCACTAAGTCCTTACAAGACGGCAAGCAGCAACGCAAACAGCTGGAGGTGGATTTCGTTTGCAACAAAGGTCCCAAACGTTTTTACATCCAATCTGCCTTTTCCATGCCGGATGCAGAAAAACGAAAGCAGGAGGAAGCCTCGCTTCTTAGGATCGACGATTCCTTCGGGAAGATCATCGTCACCAAAGACACGCCTGCCCCGTGGCATACCGAGAACGGCGTTTTGGTGGTCAGCGTATACGATTTCCTGTTGAACCCGGTTTTCCTGAGCTAAGCTTCGCCTCTTTGCACAAAAAATACGTTTTTATTTGTACAGGCTGCCCCTTGTAAAGGGGCGGCCTTTGTGTTATGATGCAAATAGAAAAGTGCGAATTTTCTTGCTATATAAGGAGTTTTTCATGAGCTACTATAAGTCTTTTGCTTTTGACGGACCCTCTCCCCTGTGCGAAGCGCCTGCCAAGGAAACGGCAGATCTGCTGGCGGGAGTTCCCCATTTGGGTGTGGAATCCGACGCTCCCATCCCCGAGCAGTTTCGGACGGACCACTTCAACTCCCCCGAGCATCTCTTCAACCTCACCGACGGCACTACCTGCAAGGTGTACGATTTCCACGATCCTGCCTGCACCCACTTCACCGCAGGCACGGGGCGGGCTGTCTGTTTCAAGCTCCCTTATCGCTCCGCCGCCACGGGCTTCTGTGCCAAATTCCTGTACCAAAAGAGTGCGGGAGTAGGCATCCCCTCCCATTTTGACGTGTATCTTTCCGAAAACGGAGAGGATTGGATGCTGGCCGCCCGCCGTCGTTGTGTCCTCACGGAAAAGGGAGACCGCATTTTCCCCGTGGAAGGGACCTTCGACTGTGCTTTCCGCACCTCTTACGTGAAGTTCGTCTTCGACCTGGGGGCTCATGTTTGGATCGAGTCCTTCTCCCTCTACGGCCGTACGGACTTGGAGGGGGCTGCGGAGATCATCCCCGACAAGGAAGAGACGGATCCCCGTATTATGAACCGCTATCCCGCCTACGAGGAGCTGGACGGGGTACACAACATCGTGCTGGCCTACCACAGCATGCCCCCGGAAAAGCATCCCCAGGGGCGCCCCTTCACCGTGGAGGAGTTCCTGCCCTACGTGGGGTATTACGACAAGGAGGGCAATCTGAAGGACACCTTCTTCGACGGCGCCTTGTTCTTGCCCTTCTCCAACTTCACCTATTCCGCCCTGTACAAGTGCGCCGAGGGCTGGAAGTATTATCTGGACAACACCTTCCGTGACGGCTGGAACGTGGACGCTTTGAACACCGCCACGGAGACCGTCTGCAAGGAGCTGGGCGTGGAGCAAAAGAGTAAGGTGTTCCTTTCCATCCTCCACACCAAGCCGGGATACGGCGATTTCCCCGAGAAGTTCGGCGACCTGGACGGGGACGGCGTGGACGAGGATCTTTCCACCGCGGAAGGCCGCAAGAAGGCGACCAAGTGGTACATCGACGAGGCCTTGAAGCGTTACCACGAAAAGGAACGCCCCTACCTGCACCTTTCCGGCTTCTATTGGTTTGAAGAGCAGATCACTTACAGCGATCCTCTGGAATTGGAGGTTCTGGAATACGCCAAGGACTACGTTCACAGCCTGGGCTACAAGCTGATCTGGATCCCCTACTACCAGGCCTGGGGCTACGACCGCTGGAAGGAAAACGGCTTTGACGTAGCCTGCGTCCAGCCCAACTACTCCTTCTCCAAGAACGCCGTCAAGCAACGGCTTTACGACAACGCCATGCTGGCAAAGAAGTTCGGCCTTTGCTACGAGCTGGAGTTCACCGGCGGGAACAATCCCACGGACATTGAGCGCTACACCGAGTACCTGGACTGCGGTGCCAAGACCGGGTTCATGCACACCATCAAAATGTATTACGAGGGCGGCAGAGGCTTCCTTGCGGCTTGTAAAACCACGGATCCCCTGTTCCGCACCGTGTACGACAATACGTATCTCTTCGCAAAAGAGAAGTATATCGCAAGAGAAGAATAAAAAAGCATCGGCAGAGGCGAACAGCTTCTGCCGATTTTTTACAGGGGAGCGATAAGGGGATTTTTCTTTCGGAAAAGAAAAATCCCCTTTAACCCAAAAAGAAACCTACTGCCGAAAACTATCGTTTTCGGGGAAGAAAGCCATGCGTTATCTCCAAGCATACCGCCCCGGCAGGTTGGCGCGTCGAAGTTTTGCGTAGTTGAACGTTATTTTTTTGCGTAAATACGCATTTTTGTGAAATGATGCCACGAAAAAAGGAGCCGATCACTCAGCTCCTTTTTCCATGCAATTTTATCTTTCTTCTCTAAAAATATTTCCGCTCAGCGCTCTTCGCGGAAATAGGACAGACCCAATGCGGCAGGGCCCTGGCTCTCACGGTTCTTGCGGAGGTTGGAAACGATCAGCACCAGGATGGTGATGATGTAGGGCAACATCTGAGCAAGGTCGGTGGAGACGGTGATGCCCAGCATTTTGGGCAGGTACATATACGCCCAATAGCAGATACTGAACACCAAGGAGCCCCAAAGCAGGTTCACAGGCTTCCACAGCGCGAAGATGACCAGTGCCACGGCCAGCCAGCCGAAGGCCTCGATGGAGTCGATGTCCGCAACAGCCCAGGCACCGCTCTTGAACTCCATGGTACAGAAGATGCCCGCCAGGCCCACCAGGCCGGAGCCGATGGCGGCTGCGAGATATCTGTAACGGGTGACGGAGATGCCCGCCGCGTCTGCGGTGGCGGGGTTCTCACCCACGGCGCGGAGGTTCAGACCCGTACGGGTACGGTTCAGGAACAGCGCCACGACCACGGCCAGGGCGATGGACAGGTAGAACATAAATCCGTAGTTGAACAACACCTTGGAAACCACGCCCAGCCCGTCGGACAGGAAGGGGATCTTGGCGGTGAACACGCGGTGGGCCTCGTCACATCTGACGTTGCCGCTGGTGGACTTTACGAAATAGTCGGACAGGAACTTGGAAAGCCCCACGCCGAAAATGGTGATGATCAAGCCGATCACGTTCTGATTGATCCGCAAGGTGACGGTGAAGAAGCTGTACAGCAGACCCATCAGCATGGCGGACAGGAAGGAGACTCCCAACGCCAAAACGATCAGCAGGATGGCGTTGGGCTCTTCCACCGCCGCCACGTATTGATACACGGAGATAAAGCCTGCGGCGGCACCCACGCACATGGTGCCGGGAGTGCCCAGGTTCAAGGAACCGGATTTTTCGATGATCAGCTCGCCCAGGGCAGCCAGCGCCAAAAATGCGGCGAACTTAAAGCCCTGCTGGAGCCAAGGAATCAGATTCTCGATCATACGGCAGCCACCTCCTTCGTCTTTTTGCGGAACGCCACCTTATAGTGGATAAAGAACTCCGAGCCCACGATCAACAGCAGCATGATACCGATCATAACGTCTGCCGCCGCGGGAGAGAAGCCGATACTGCCGTATTGGTTTGCCATCTGTGCCGCACCCTTTTCCAGGGCTACGATGAGCACGGAGACCCCCGCCATGGTGAAGGTGTTGAACTTGGAAAGCCATGCCACGATGATGGCGGTGAAGCCGTAGCCCCCTGCCATAGAGGTGGAAACGGTGTTGCTCTGGGAGGAAACCACCAAAAAGCCGCAGAGACCGCAAACCGCACCGGAGATGATCATGGTGCGCAGCATCACCTTGTTTACGGAAATGCCTGCGTAGCGGGCGGTGTTACGGGATTCGCCCACAACGGCGATCTCGTAGCCCTGCTTGGTGTATTTC
Organism: Oscillospiraceae bacterium; assembly: GCA_015063885.1. Lineage (GTDB taxonomy): Bacteria > Bacillota > Clostridia > Oscillospirales > CAG-382 > Coliplasma. Next base: position 128,892 of record SVTH01000006.1, read on the forward strand.
AGATAGAAGAACATCAGAACGGTGATGACCGCAATGATGACCACGAACCAGAAGTCGGAGTTGGTAAACAGGGATTCCTCTCCCTGGATCAGGAAGCCGTTGGCGTCCCGCTCCTCCCACAGAGAGGAGAGCCAACCCTTGTGGGTAGTCAGGTTGATCTTACCCAGGGCGGTCTTGGGGCCCCGCCACAGGTTATAGAAATACATGACCAGATTCATGGCGATGTAGTTCATCATCAGGGTGAACAGGGTCTCGTTGGCGTCCATCTTCGCCTTGAACACGGCGGGAAGGAGACCCCACAGGCCGCCTGCGATGATACTGCAGACAGCCATCAGCAGAATGATCACCACGGGAGGCAGGTTGGTGCAGTAGAACATGATGATGGCGGCGGCAATACCACCTACCAGCACCTGTCCCTCGGCACCGATGTTCCAAAAGCGCATTTTGAAGGCGGGCGCCAAAGCTACGGCGATACACAACAGCTTGGCCGCACCCTTCACGGTTGCCCAAAGGTAGCCCTCGCCGAAGGCGCCCTTCAGCATGGTACCGTAGAAGGTCAGGGGATCCACCTGTACCACCAGGTACACAAAGGCTGCGTTCAGCAAAAGTGCCAGCAGGAAGGCGCCGATACGGATGCCCCAGGCCAGGTACACAGGCAATTGTCCTCTACCCCTGCCCACGATGTGGAACAAGGGGGCTTTTTTCGTTTTGACAGTCTGCTCAGCCATTGGATTCCCCTCCTTCCGTCTTCAGGTTGGTCATGAGATAACCGATCTCTTCCTTGGTGGTGCTTCTGCCGTCCACGATGCCGTTGACCTTACCGTCGCAAAGCACCATGATACGGTCGCAAAGGGCTACCAGAACGTCCAGGTCTTCCCCTACGAAGATCACGGCAACGCCCTTGGCCTTCTGTTTGTTTAAAAGATGATAAATGGTATAGGAGGCACCGATATCCAAGCCGCGGACGGCGTAAGCGGTCATCAGCACGGCGGGAGCGGAGGCGATCTCACGGCCTACCAGCACCTTCTGCACGTTACCGCCGGAAAGACGGCGCACGGGGGTGTTCAGAGAGGGCGTCACAACCCCCAGCTCCTCACGGATCTGCTCTGCCAATTCTCTGGAGTGCTTGATCTCCGCCAGAATGGACTTCCGCATGGTGTAGTTACGAAGCTGCATATTGCCCACCATGCCCATGCCGCCCACCAGGCCCATGCCCAAGCGGTCCTCGGGAACGAAGGAAAGGGCAACGCCCAGCTCCTTGATCTTCTTGGGATCCTTGCCAATGAGATCCTCCTCGGTGCCGTCGGGGGCATCGTAAAGGACCTTGGAGCCGGCTTCCACGTGCTGAAGACCTGCGATGGCCTCCAACAGCTCCTTCTGGCCGCAGCCGGAAATGCCTGCAATACCCAGGATCTCCCCGCCGTAGGCGTCGAAGGACACGTCCTCCAAAACCGTTTCCCCTTCGTGTCCCTTCACGGTGAGGTGCTCTACCTGCAGCCGCAGAACGGGGTTTTCCGGTACGGGACGCTCAATGTTCAATTCCACCTTCTGACCAACCATCAATTCCGTCAGGATCTGCTCGTTGGCGGTGGCGGTCTCGATGGTATCCACGTATTCGCCCTTCCGCAGAATGGCCACACGGTCGGATACGGAAAGCACCTCGTGGAGCTTGTGGGTGATGATGATCACCGTCTTGCCGTCCTTGCGCATCTCGCGGAGCACGGAGAACAGCTTGTCCGTCTCCTGGGGGGTGAGTACCGCGGTGGGCTCGTCCAGGATCAGGACGTTGGCGCCTCTGTACAGCGCCTTGACGATCTCCAGAGTCTGCTTCTGGGAGACGGTCATATCGTAAACCTTCATGGAAGGATCAATTTCAAAGCCGTAGGTTTGGCAGATGGTCTTGATCTTTTCCGTAGCCTCCGCCACGTTCAAGATCTCTCTGCCCTTCACCCCCAGGAGAACGTTCTCCGCGGCGGTGAAAACGTCCACCAGCTTGAAGTGCTGATGGATCATGCCGATCCCCAAGGCGTGAGCGTCCTGGGGGGAGCGGATGGAAACTTGCTTGCCATCCAGATAGATCTCGCCTGCATCCGGGCAATAAATGCCGGACAGCATATTCATCAAAGTGGTCTTACCGCTTCCGTTTTCGCCCAAAAGAGAAAGGATCTCCCCTTTACGGATCTCCATGGTCACGTCACGGTTGGCATACACGCTGCCAAAGGTTTTGGTTACGCCGCGGAAAGAAACGGCGATCTTGTTCTGTGTGTCCACAGGCGGGCACCTCCGAGCAAAAATAGGTTGAGGGAAGCCGCTTTTACACGGCTTCCCTGCGAAATATCAACTTACTTGTTGAGCCATCTGATGCCGTCAATCTTCAGGTTGAAGGCGGGAGCGCTCTGTACGTAGGACTCGTGGAAGTAGCCGTCAGCCACTACGTTGTTCTTGTCGTATGCGAAGTCGCCGTCGCTGTCGGTAGCGTAAGCCCAGGTGATGGTCTTGCCGTCAACGGTGAACTTGGAGGTATCGAATACGTTCAGCTCGCCGGACTTCAGCTTTGCGATCACTTCGTCAACCTTAGCCTGGGTGCCCTCTGCGCAAGCGGAGCCCAGCTCGGTGATCTTAACTGCGCCTTCCTTGTAGCCGGCAGACCAGTTGGTAGCGATCTTACCGCCGTTGATAGCGGTAGCGAATGCGTAGGAGTAGTATGCGGACCAAACGTTGGTAGCGGAGGTCAGAGCGGCGTTGGGAGCAACGTCCAGCATGGAAACGTTGTAGCCTACGCAGTAAACGGTCTTACCTGCGTTGAATGCCTCTTCCACTGCGGTGGGAGCACCTGCGGAGTCAGCGTGCTGGGAGATGATGACACAGCCGCTTTCAACCAGAGAAGCTGCTGCAGCCTTTTCCTTGTCGAAGTCGTACCAGGAATCGGTGAAGTGCACGTCCATAACGACGTTGTTCACGATGGACTTAACGCCCAGGTAGAATGCGGTGTAGCCGGACATAACCTCTGCGAAGTTGAATGCGCCGACGTAGCCGATCTTAACGTTCTCGCCGTCGTAGTTAGCGTCGGTGAGCTTGCCGCCGTCGATGAGCTCCTTCAGCTTCATACCGGCAACAACGCCTGCAACGTAACGGGACTCGTAAACCTTGGTGAATGCGTTGGACAGGTTGGACAGACCGCTGGAAGCAGCCATGTCGCCGGTCATGGCGATGAACTGCACCTCGGGGTGCTTGCTTGCCAGCTCCAGAGTATAGGTCTGGTGGCCGTAGGAGTTGGTGATGACCACGTTGCAGCCGTCAGCGATCAGCTGTTCGCCGCGGGTGGTAACCTCTTCGTTCTCGGGGGTGGAGTACTTCCAGACGATCTGGCTCTCCTGGATGCCCAGCTGAGCAGCTGCCTGGGTGATGCCGTCGATGTGAGCCTTGGTGTAGCCTTCGTTGGCGTCACCGATGAGGATCGCACCGATCTTGATCTTGGAAACGTCGCCGGTAATCTCGGGAGCTACGCCGTTGACTGCGCCCTGAGCTGCAAGCTCCTTGGTGCCTTCAAAGCCGTAGGGCAGGCCGGTACCGTCGCCTGCGGGCTCTTCGTTCTCGCAGGAAGCCATGGTCAGAGCAACAGCAACGACCATCAGGCACGCCAAGAACAGGGAAAGGAATCTTTTCATGTTTGTTTACCTCTCGTGTTTTTTATATTGTTTTTTCTTTTTTATACGAATTGAATGCCCTCGGCCTGGGACATAGAGGCGATCCGCGCCAGGGATTCCACACGGAAGCCGCTGTCTCTCAGATCCTTGCCCCCGTCCTGGAAGGCCTTTTCGATGACGATGCCCGCCCCCACGGGAGTGGCTCCCGCATCACGGATGAGCTTCAAAAGGGCGTTCAGCGCACTTCCCTTGGCAAGGAAATCGTCGATGACCAGCACTCTGTCCCCGGGGGAAAGGAAATCCTTGGACACCACGATGTCGTAGGAGCGCTGATGGGTGTAGGAATAAACCTCTGCGGTGTAAACGTCCGCATAAATGTTGTTGGTCTTGGTCTTTTTGGCGAACACCACGGGACAGCCGAAGTGCATCGCCGTCAGGCAGGCGATACCGATGCCGGAGGCCTCAATGGTCAGGATCTTGTTGATGCCCTCGTCCTTGTACAGGCGGTGGAACTCCTTGCCCAATTCGGAAAGGAAAGCCACGTCGATGCGGTGGTTCAGAAAGCAATCCACCTTCAAAACGTCTCCTGCGCCGATCTTCCCCTCGGAAAGGATCTTATCTTCTAACAACTTCATACCCGACCTCCAAAAAAAGAATAACACGCCTGCGCAAAAAAGCAAGCGTGGTGCATTAAACCGGAACAGTATTCCCGGCGAAATTCCAAATTTTATTCGTCTTACAGCGGATCAACATACGAAATGCCCCCGTATTCGACACATAAAACTTACGTTTATTATACAATTCTTTTTCGGATTTGTAAATAGTTTTTTGCATTTTTTTAAAGTTTCTGTAAGAAAAACAAGACGGGGCGTGGTTTGCCCCGTCTTTTTGTGGATAAAGTCAACGGTTATTGCGGCGCAGGCGTGGGGCTCGGTCAATACAGCCAGCCTGCGGGGATCAGGAAGGTATAGGGCGCCGTGACCACCGCGAATATGAGAGACATTTTCAGCCGCAAGGGTTTATCAAGAATGCGGGTGCCTACGATGTCGAAGGTGAAAAAGTAGTTCAGCACAAAGATCATCACGCCCGAAATCACCAGCGCAGGCAGGGACAGGAGCAGCTCGCTCCCGCTGCTTCCTGCCTCGAACACCAAAAGCATCAGCAGCATATACCCTGCGCCGATGGCGTCGGCAAGGAGGCCGAACCCAAAGATCTTCAGGATGCAATGCTTATACCACTGTTTCTTGGCGGGGATCCCCAGCGCCGCCAGGCTGATCAGCAAAACCAGGCTGTCAACAAGGAAGTTGCCGGGAAGGACGACCAGCCACATCTGCGGGAACAGCAGGATCATCCAAAGGGGAAAGAGCACGTTGTAAAACGTTACGTCTCTATTTTTCTTCTTCATCAATCGCACCTCACTTTAAAAATCTCAGTGCGTACGCCAGGTCCTTTTCCAGCGCCTTCCGCAGAGTCTCGTTTTCGTGGGTAAAGCCCTTAAAGGCATCGGTCAGCCCCTCTGCAGTAGGTTCGGCGGAAGCGATGGCGGTCTGCAGGTCCTCCAGTCCTTCGTACAGGTAGGAAAGATCCTCCACCCGCTGTGACAGGAAGATCAGGCAGCCCATGGCCGTCTCTTCGGTACCCTTGGGGGTAGCCGCCTCGCGGAAGCACTCCCGCAGGGTCCGGTCGTACCCGCAATAGGAGATATACCGCAGGGTAAAGCCGGAAACACCGATGGCGTCCGTCTCGTAGGACATGTAGTTCTGCTCCATAATGGACTGACTGCTTGCCCGCACGTAATAGCCCACCCCCAGCACCACGTCGGCGTATTCCGTCACGGGGTGGATCTGCTGTGCGTAGCCCAGCTGGTATTCCGTGTTGTCACCGTAGATCATGGGGTAGATGGCGTCTGCGTAGCCCTCTTCTGCCCACTTTTCCACGTCCTGGTAAACGTATTTCTGACGGTCGGTATATTCCGCAAAGCAGGTAAAGCTCACCTCTACGTGAGGTGCCGCTTCCTTCACGGCCTCGTAGAAGGCCTTGGCGTACCCGCTGATGACATCCCGACGATACGCACACCAATCCGGCCAGAGCTTATGGTTGATGTTCAGCTTTTTGGGGTCGTACCCGGTCAATTCCTTAAAGCCCTCCGAGGCGGGACATTCGTAGCCGAAATCCTCGTAATTGTGGGCCTGGTAGTAGATGGGCAGGGGGTAGCGGATATAGTCCACCTGGATGCCGTCTATCTCGTACTTGGTCACCAGCTCCCTTGCCACCGCTAAGTTAAAGGCCTGCACTTGGGGATAGGAGGGCTCCAGGGTCTTGCCCCCGGAGGCGTCCACCTTGTTGCCCTTTTTGGACACCATCAGGTACTCCTCGTAGAGATTCACGAAGTGCTCCTCAGGGTATTCCACGGAAGCCACCGCGGAGGAAAAGCCGTTCACCATCACGGTGAGCTTGATCCCCTCTTCCTTGCAGATGCGGGAGAAGGCCTCCAGCACGTCAAAGCCGTTCAGCTCGGGGTGCATCACCATCCCCTCGATCTCGGAGGGATAGGCCGCCCAGCCGTAGGCGGTGTTATCCACGATAAGGGTGTTCAGCCCCACACGCTTGGCGTAGCTCACCGCCCGGCGCACGGTATCCTCGTTGGTGTAGTGTAGAAGCGGGGAGCCGTCGTAGTTCAGTTCCCCCACGGTGACCCAGGCTTCTCGGTTTTGCAGGGTCAGGGAAGGAATACAGGCCACCCTTGCCGCATCCGCCAGGAAAAGGGCGTTCACCAAGGCGTCCCTCGAGGGAGAAGCGCCCAAATGATCAACTGCAGATCTTGCCGCCTGCAATTTGCCCTCCGCATCCTCAAAGTGGATATGGGCGAGGCTGTTTTTCAGCTCTCCGTAGGTCTCCTCCAGGGCGGAAAGCTGTGCTTCCAGCCGTGCCGCGATGATGGCGGGGGTCTCGATGAAGGTGACCATCTTATTCTTCAGATGCACGTAGCGCCCCACCTTGGCGGCAGAGGCCAGGGCGTCTCCCTTGTAGCCCTTTGCGGTGATGGCCATACCGCCCTTGGGGATCTCTCCCCCGCCAAGGCAATGGATCTCCACGCTCACCACGCGGCCCTCTTGATCCACCAGCACCTGGGTCAGGTTGGTGCCCTTGGGTGCCTGGGAGAACTGTGTATCGTGGGACACCACGGAAAGGGCGTCCCCCATCTCCTCGTCCACCAGGTCGGCAGAGAATTTTTCCGCTGCAAAGGTGACGGTACGGGTGGTATAGGCGGCGGGATCTCCCACCTTCACCTTACGGAGCATACTTTCGTAGCTGCTGGCCGCACCCACGGCAAGGACGAAGCCCCCTTCCGGGATCTTGGTATTGCCGGAGGTCTCGGTGCCCGAGGGGTTGATCTCCACCACCACGCCGTCCTTTACGGCGATCTCCGTGCCCCATCTGTTACTGCAAGTGGTATCGGAATACCAGCCCTCGTCGAACAAAAATCCCACGGCCTCCTCGGTGCGGGCGGTGTTGGTATAGCCCACACGGACCTTGATGTCCTCTCCGAAGGTAACGTAGCCGTTCCCCAGCGCCGCGGGCATCCCGCCGGAGAAGCGGGCAGTGTCTCCCACCGCCGTAGCGAGAGCTTCCTGTTCGTAAAACCGCACCACGAGGCCTTCCTCGGGGACGTAGGGAACCTCCCCGATCATGGTCACGGTGCTGTTCACCACGGCGATATCCGTATAGCTTCCCTCACGGGGCAAATCCACAGAAGGATCGGTGAACACGTAGATCCCCGGTTCTGCGGGCGCTTGGTTCACCGCCGTCACCTCCAGGGCGTCGTTTTTCCCCAGCTTGACGGTTTCCGGCTTCCCTGCGGGGGATTCCGCAGAGGTCTCCTCGCCGCTTTCCGCCGAAGAGCTCGTCTCCTGCACCACGCCGCTGTCGCAGGCGGCAAGGCAGAGGGTCAAAAGCGCTAACGTGAGTGACAGCCATTTTTTCATTTTCGTGCTCCTTTTCCTTTGATCAGGACGGACAAGGGCTTATACACCAGGAAGGTGAGCCCCGTTACGATGACGCCCTTCAGCAGGGTGAAGGGGAGGTTGAAGATCAGCAGACATTCTTCCAGGGTATCCACCGAGGGCAGCAAAGCGCTGTACATCCCGACGATGGTCTCCATGGGGATCATGGCTGCGGCGTAGAAGGGATAAGTAATGAACAAATTGATAGGAAAGCTGAGCAAAGCGGAGGCCACGGCACCCGCAAAGCTCCCCAAAAGTGCGCCCACACGGTTCTTTTTGAAGCGGTAGAGGTACCCTGCGGGCAGGACGAAGGCGGCGCCCAGCAGAAAGTTGGCCAGTTCCCCCACACCGCCCGTTGTGGTCATGGTGACGTTGATGAGGTTTTTGATCAGGCACACCAGCACGCCCCACCAGGGGCCCAAGGCGAAGGATGCGATCAGCGCCGGCAGCTCGGAAAAGTCCATTTTGATGAACCCCGGGATCAGAAAGGGCATGGGGAAGGACAGCAGCATCAGCACCGCCGAGGCGGCGCCCATCATGGCCGTTGCGGCGATGACACGGGGAGAGACGGTTTTATGTGTTTTCATAGGAAATGCTCCATCTTAATAGTTGGGGACACTTAAGAACCTTTCTTTTTAGAAGAAAGGTTCTTAAGGATCTCCAAAGAAAATCTTAATGCCGAAAACTGACGTTTTCGGGAGAATATCTATAGGGTTTTCTTCACGATACGGGATTCCTAAGGGACTTGACCTGCTTTCAGGTCTTCCCTTCCGGCGGGGTTCATAAGGGGCAGCGCCCCTTAAGGCCCTGCGCCCCCAAAAAACAAGAGCGCCCCGTAAAAATACGGGGCGCTTGTTTGAAAAAGCAATACGTTTCTTTCATCCGGACTATACCGTCGGTACGGGAATCACACCCGTTCCTGCCAATTTTAGGCTCGCAGACTTTTACTGCCGATAGGGAATCACACCCAACCCCGAAACGATCCAAATTCTGTTGTAACGGCTAATTACTCAACGATGGAGGTAACGACGCCGGAACCAACGGTACGGCCACCCTCACGGATAGCAAAACGCAGGTTCTGCTCCATAGCGATGGGGGTGATCAGCTCAACGTTCATAGCAACGTTGTCGCCGGGCTTACACATATCAACGCCTTCGGGAAGGGTGATAACGCCGGTAACGTCGGTGGTTCTGAAGTAGAACTGGGGTCTGTAGTTGGAGAAGAAGGGCTTATGACGGCCGCCTTCCTTTTCGGACAGAACGTAAACCTGACCAACGAACTTGGTGTGGGGCTTTACGGAGCCAACCTTGCACAGAACCTGGCCTCTCTCGATGTCTCTCTTCTGGATACCACGGAGCAGACAGCCGATGTTGTCGCCTGCTTCAGCGTAGTCCATGAGCTTACGGAACATCTCGATACCGGTAACAACGGTCTTACGAGTCTCGGAGATACCAACGATCTCAACTTCCTCGTTCATCTTGATTACACCACGCTCTACACGGCCGGTAGCAACGGTACCACGACCGGAGATGGAGAAGACGTCCTCAACGGGCATCAGGAAGGGCATAGCGTCATCACGGGGAGGAGTGGGGATATATTCGTCTACTGCAGCCATCAGCTCCTGAACAGCCTTGTATGCGGGGTTGGAAGGATCCTTGTCCTCGCAGAGCAGAGCCTCACGAGCGGAGCCCTGGATGATCGGAATGTCATCACCGGGGAAGTCGTACTCGGACAGCAGATCACGGATCTCCATCTCAACGATCTCCAGCAGTTCGGGGTCGTCAACCAGGTCGGTCTTGTTCATGAATACAACGATTGCGGGCACGCCTACCTGACGAGCAAGCAGGATGTGCTCACGGGTCTGCTGCATGGGGCCGTCGGTAGAAGCAACTACCAGGATAGCGCCGTCCATCTGAGCAGCACCGGTGATCATGTTCTTAACGTAGTCAGCGTGGCCGGGACAGTCAACGTGTGCGTAGTGACGGTTAGCGGTCTGATACTCTACGTGTCTGGTGTTGATCGTGATACCTCTTGCTCTCTCTTCGGGAGCGTTGTCGATCTGGTCGTATGCCTGGTACTCGATGGTAGCGTCAGACAGAGACAGAACCTTGGTGATTGCAGCGGTCAGAGTGGTCTTACCATGGTCAACGTGGCCGATGGTACCAATGTTAACGTGGGGTTTAGTTTTCTCAAACTTAGCCTTTGCCATTGTGAAATTCCTCCTAAAATTATAGATAACTTTTTTTCTTAAATTTTATTATACAGTTTTTTTCCGTTCTGTCAAGAGGATTTTGACAAAATGTAGTCAGAACCCGTCCCGATTTACGCCGGAAGAGGGAAACTGTGCCCTTTTTTACTTCTTGGCGCGTTCAGCAACCAAAGCTTCCTGCACGGACTTGGGAACCTGCTCGTAGTGAGAGGGCTCCATAACGTAGCTGCCGCGGCCCTGGGTCTGAGAACGGAGGTCGGTTGCGTAACCGAACATGTTCGCCAGAGGCACGAATGCGGTAACCTGCTGTCCGCCGCCGGTAAGAGGCTCCATCTCCTTGATGTTGCCGCGGCGGGAAGAGAAGTCGCCGATGACGGCACCCATGTAGTCGTCCGGAACGACCACGACGACCTTCATGAAAGGCTCGGTCAGGACGGGGCCTGCCTTGCGCATTGCATTCTTGAACGCCATAGAGCCGGCGATCTTAAATGCCATTTCGGAAGAGTCGACTTCGTGGTAAGAACCGTCGTACAGGGTAACCTTAACGTCAACAACGTTGTAGCCGGCCAATACACCGGAGAGCATTGCGCCCTTGATACCGTCTTCAACAGCGGGAATGTATTCCTTGGGAACGGTACCGCCCACAACGGCGTTGATGAACTCGAAGCCCTTGCCGGGCTCGTTGGGCTCGATCTTGATCTTAACGTGACCGTACTGACCCTTACCGCCGGACTGACGTGCATACTTGCAATCCTCGTCTGCCAGCTTGGTGATGGTCTCACGGTAGGATACCTGGGGCTTACCGACGTTTGCTTCTACCTTGAATTCGCGAAGCAGACGGTCTACGATAACCTCCAAGTGCAATTCGCCCATACCTGCGATGATGGTCTGACCGGTCTCTTCGTCGGTGTAAGCCTTGAAGGTGGGGTCTTCCTCTGCAAGCTTGGACAGCGCGATACCCATCTTCTCCTGACCTGCTTTGGTCTTGGGCTCGATGGCTACGCGGATAACGGGTTCCGGGAACTCCATGGACTCCAGAACGATGGGAGCCTTGGGATCGCACAGGGTGTTACCCGTGGTGGTATCCTTGATACCGATAACGCCGGCGATCTCACCTGCCATGATCTCGTCAACCTCCTCGCGGTGGTTAGCGTGCATCAGCATGATACGGGAGAAGCGCTCGTTCTTATCCTTCGTGGAGTTGTACACCTGGCTGCCGGAGGTAATCTTACCGGAGTAAACGCGGATGAAGCACAGTCTGCCTACGAAGGGGTCGGTCATGATCTTGAACGCCAGAGCGGAGAAGGGAGCGTTATCGTCGGAGGGTCTTTCCTCTTCGTCGCCGGTATCGGGGTTGATACCCTTGATAGCGGGAACGTCGACGGGAGAAGGCATATAGTCCACGATAGCGTCCAACAGCATCTGAACGCCCTTGTTCTTATAGGAGGAACCGCAGCACACGGGAACCATACGGTTGTCGATGGTTGCCACGCGGATTGCGTTCTTGATCTCCTCGATGGTGGGCTCCTCTTCCATCAGGAACTTCTCACCGATCACGTCGTCAACCTCGGCACAAGCCTCGATGAGGGCGGTACGGTATTCCTGAGCGAGCTCCATCATATCTGCGGGAATGTCCTGCTCTTCAAACAGGGTGCCGTCCTCGTTGAGGTAGATCTCGGCACGCATGGTAACCAGGTCAATGATTCCCTTAAAGGTGCTCTCCTTACCGATGGGGAGCTGAATGGGAGTTGCGGGGGCCTTCAGGCGGTCGTGAAGCATATCGATGACGCGATAGAAATTCGCACCCATGATATCCATCTTGTTGACGTAGCACATACGGGGTACGCGGTACTTGTCAGCCTGGCGCCAAACGGTCTCGGACTGGGGCTCAACGCCGCCCTTTGCGCAGAGAACGGTAACGGAACCGTCCAACACACGCAGAGAACGCTCTACCTCAACGGTAAAGTCCACGTGACCGGGGGTATCGATGATATTGATACGGTTTTCCTTCCAGAAGCAGGTGGTAGCAGCGGAGGTAATGGTAATACCGCGCTCCTGTTCCTGTTCCATCCAGTCCATCGTAGCCGAGCCTTCGTGAGTCTCACCGATCTTGTGCGTTTTACCCGTGTAGTACAGGATTCGCTCGGTGGTAGTCGTCTTGCCGGCGTCAATATGAGCCATGATACCGATATTTCTCGTTTTTTCAAGCGGAGTCTTTCTCGGCATGATCTTTTTTCCTTTCCTTTAAAAGCTCAAAGCAGTACGGAATCGCGGAATAATTACCAACGATAATGTGCAAACGCCTTGTTTGCTTCTGCCATCTTGAGAGTGTCTTCCTTCTTCTTAACGGCACCGCCGGTACCGTTGCAAGCATCCATGATCTCGCCGTACAGACGGTCTGCCATGGTTCTCTCGCTTCTCAGTCTTGCGTAGTTTACCAACCAACGCAGGCCGAGAGTCTGACGTCTCTCGGGACGAACTTCCATAGGAACCTGATAGTTGGAGCCGCCGCGGCGAACTGCCTTGACTTCCAACTGAGGCATGATGTTACCGAGAGCCTTCTTGAACATCTCCAGAGCGTCCTGGCCGGACTTCTCTGCAACCTTCTCGAATGCCTCGTAAACGATCTTCTGTGCTACGCCCTTCTTACCGTCCTCCATGACACCGTTGATGAGCTTGGTGACAAGCTGGGAACCGTAGATAGGATCCGGCAGCACTTCTCTTTTGAATCCATGTTCTCTTCTGGGCACTTTACTTCCCTCCTTCATTAGTGATAGCATTTTCCATGCTTTCGATGAGTTCATAGGTACTCGAAAAATTTCTTTCCGTCAGGCACAAAAGAAAACTTCATCATCTATATATAAAAGTGACAACGTTTCTTTGCTGCACTGTGTAAGCATTTTTCGGAGTTTTTGGCAGATTACTTGCCTGCCTTGGGTCTCTTTGCGCCGTACTTGGAACGGCTCTGGTTTCTCTTGGCAACGCCCTGGGTGTCCAAGCTACCGCGAACAATGTGGTAACGTACACCGGGGAGGTCCTTTACTCTACCGCCGCGGATCAGAACCACAGAGTGCTCCTGCAGATTGTGGCCCATACCGGGGATGTAGGCGGTTACTTCCATACCGTTGGAAAGTCTTACTCTGGCGATCTTTCTCTGTGCAGAGTTAGGCTTCTTAGGGGTCTTGATAGCAACCTTGGTGCAAACGCCTCTCTTCTGAGGTGCAGCCTGCTCCACGGGGACGTTCTTCAGGGAGTTTACGGTTCTCTGCAGAGCAGGGGACTTAGACTTCCAAACCTTGTCCTGACGGCCTTTTCTTACCAGCTGGTTAAATGTAGGCATATTCTTCTCCTTTCACAAAAATTCGCAATTACTGATTATACACAAACTATTGCCATTTGTCAATAGTAAATGCCGTTTTTTGGCGCAAAATTTTTGCGCAGTATGCAGGGGAGCCGCCGTTTGGCTTCTCCCCTGCCCTTTTATTGGTCTTTTTTCACTTCCGTAAGCACGGCGGTGAACACTTCCACGCCTGCCATTTCGGCAAGCCGGTCGCCCGTTTTCGTCTGATCGGGGGAGATACCGGCGGCTTTCGCTGCGGCGCACACCGTGGCGGCAAAGGCTTCGTCTGCATCGGAGGCGAGGTACAGGGTCTGTACCCTACCCTTCTTCAGCAGCTTCTGCGCTCTGTTCCAGCCGGCCTCCCATATTCGGTCGTCCATGGCTCTTAGTTTTCCTCTGCGTCGTAGACGGTGGCGACGGGTTCCTCGCCCAGGTCTACGTTGGTGTCGCGGTACTGCTTCATACCCGTACCTGCGGGGATCAGCTTACCGATGAGCACGTTCTCCTTCAGACCCAGCAGGGGGTCTACCTTGCCCTTGATGGCGGCGTCTGCCAGAACCTTGGTGGTCTCCTGGAAGGATGCCGCGGACAGGAAGGAATCGGTGGACAGAGAAGCCTTGGTGATACCCAGCAGCACGGGACTGCCTTCTGCGGGCAGGAGCTCGATACCGTTTTGGTTCTCTGCATTTGCCTGCGCGATCTTCTCGTTTGCTTCCTCAAACTCGCCGATGGAAACGGAGGAGCCGACCAGCAGCTCGGTGTCGCCGGTGGTATCCACGCGGATCTTGCGGGTCATCTGGCGGGCGATGATCTCGATATGCTTATCGGAGATCTCTACCGCCTGCAGACGGTAAACGCGCTGTACTTCTTTGATGATATATTCGTAAACGGCGTCCAGACCGTTGATCTCCAGGATGTCGCCGGGATACTCGGTACCCTCGGTGAGCTTCTGGGCCTTCTCTACGTGAGCGCCCTCCTCCACTGCGATCTTGGTCAGCAGAGGAACGGAGATGGTGGTAACGTCGCCTTCGTCACCGGTGATGGTGATCTGCTTGGTCTTCTTTGCTTCCTCGATGGAAACGGTACCTGCGAAGGGAGCCAGGGTAGCGGTCTTTTTGGGACGGCGTGCCTCGAAGATCTCTTCCACACGGGGAAGACCCTGGGTGATGTCGCCGCCGGCGACACCGCCGCTGTGGAAGGTTCTCATGGTCAGCTGGGTACCGGGCTCACCGATGGACTGCGCCGCAATGATACCCACGGCCTCACCGATGGAAACGGGCTTGCCGGAGGACATATCCGCACCGTAGCAGTGTACGCACACGCCATGCTTTGCACGGCAGTTGATCACGGAACGGACCTTCACCCGAGTGATGCCTGCGTCGATGATCTTGCTGATATCCTCTTCCTGGAGCATGGTGTTATGGGGCACCAGCACCTCGCCGGTGGTGGGGTTCACCACGTCGCCGATGGTGTATCTGCCGGGGAGACGGTCTGCGAAGGGCTCGATGACCTCTTCCTTGCCGCTGCCCAGACGGTCCACGATCTTGGAGACCCAAAGACCTCTGGTGTCGCCGCAGTCCTTCTCGCGGACGATAACGTCCTGAGAAACGTCTACCAGACGACGGGTCAGGTAACCGGAGTCTGCGGTACGCAGAGCGGTATCGGACAGACCCTTACGGGCACCTCTTGCCGCGGTAAAGTACTCCAGCACCTTCATGCCTTCACGGAAGTTTGCCTTAATAGGCATCTCGATGGTCTTACCGGAGGCGGATGCCATCAGACCGCGCATACCTGCCAGCTGACGCATCTGCTTGATAGAACCACGGGCACCGGAAACTGCCATCATGTTGATAGGATTGTACTTATCCAGGTTCTTCTGCAGAGCGGTGGCCACGTCCTTGGTACAATCTTCCCAGATCTTGATGACACGCTGGGAACGCTCCTCGTCGGAGAACAGACCCATACGGAACAGCTCGGTGATCTGGTCCACTTCCTTCTCGGCGGCCTTGATGAGGGGCTCCTTCTCGGGAGGAATGGTCATATCGTACACGGAGATGGACAGAGACGCTCTGGTGGAATATTTGTAGCCCTGTGCCTTGATCTGGTCCAGCACCTCACAGGTCACCACGTTGCCGTGCTTCTTGATGGTGCGGTCCAAAATCTGGGACAGCTCGCTGTTGGTGGTTACGAAGTCGATCTCGGGCTTGAACAGGTTGCCGGGGAGGCTTCTGTCCACAAAGCCGAGATCCTGGGGGATGGGACGGTTGAAGATCAGTCGGCCCAGGGTGGTGTAGACCACGCCGGACTTCATCTCCCCGTCGATCTCCTTGAAGACGCGGATGTAGCAGAGGGTGTGGAGACCCAGCTCGCCGTTTTCGTAAGCCATCATGGCCTCGTCGAAGTTACGGAAGTGCTTGTCCTTACCGGGCTCGTCGGGCATCTCCACCGTCAGGTAGTAGGAGCCCAGCACCATGTCCTGGGAAGGCACGTTCACCGCGTGACCGGTGGCGGGCTTCAACAGGTTGTTGGCGGACAGCATGAGGAATCTTGCCTCTGCCTGTGCCTCTGCGGACAGGGGCACGTGAACGGGCATCTGGTCGCCGTCGAAGTCGGCGTTAAAGGGAGTACATACCAGAGGATGGAGCTTGATGGCTCTGCCCTCTACCAGTACGGGCTCGAACGCCTGGATGGAAAGTCTGTGGAGGGTAGGTGCACGGTTCAGCAGAACGGGGTGCTCCTTGATGACGATGTCCAGTGCGTCCCAGACCTCGTTGTTTGCCTTTTCCACACGCTTCTTTGCGTCCTTGATGTTGGTGGATTTTCCGCTTTCCACCAGCTGCTTCATGACGAAGGGCTTGAACAGCTCCAGCGCCATTTCCTTGGGCAGACCGCACTGATAGATCTTCAGCTCGGGGCCTACCACGATAACGGAACGGCCGGAGTAGTCAACACGCTTACCCAGCAGGTTCTGACGGAAACGGCCCTGCTTACCTCTCAGCATCTCGGAAAGAGACTTGAGGGGACGGTTGGAGGGACCGGTGACGGGTCTGCCTCTTCTGCCGTTGTCGATGAGGGCGTCCACCGCTTCCTGAAGCATACGCTTCTCGTTGCGGATGATGATATCGGGTGCCTGAAGCTCCTGGAGCTTCAGCAGACGGTTGTTACGGTTGATAACTCTGCGGTACAGATCGTTCAGGTCGGAGGTGGCGAATCTGCCGCCGTCCAGCTGAACCATAGGACGCAGTTCGGGAGGGATGACGGGCAGAGCGTGCATGATCATCCACTCGGGCTTGTTGCCGGAGGTACGGAAGGCCTCAACCACCTCAAGACGCTTGATGTCACGCACCTTGCGCTGACCCTGAGCGGTCATCAGCTCCTTCTTCAGTCTTGCGGCTTCCTCCTCCAAGTCCAGCTCGGAGAGCAGCAGCTCGATGGCCTCGGCGCCCATGCCTGCCTTGAAATCGTCCTCGTACTTCTCGCGGTATTCTCTGTACTGCTGTTCGTTCAACAGCTGGTATTTTGCCAGAGGCGTCTCACCGGGATCGGTAACGATGTACTGTGCGAAATACAGAACCTTCTCCAAAAGCTTGGGAGAGATGTTCAGCAGAAGACCCATACGGGAGGGGATGGCACGGAAGTACCAGATATGGGAAACGGGAGCCGCCAGCTCAACGTGACCCATACGCTCACGGCGTACCTTGGAGGTGGTGATCTCCACGCCGCACTTCTCACAGACCTTGCCCTTGTAGCGGGCGCCTCTCTTGTACTTGCCGCAGTGGCATTCCCAGTCCTTGGTAGGCCCGAAGATGCGCTCACAGAACAAGCCGTCGCGTTCGGGCTTCAGGGTACGGTAGTTGATGGTCTCGGGCTTCTTGACCTCGCCGTAAGACCAGGAGCGGATCATTTCCGGGGATGCAAGTCCGATTTGAATGGACTCGAATTCCATGTTGTTAGTCTGTTCCATAGTTTTCGACCCCTTTCTTTAATCGATATAATCGTTTTCGTGCTCGTCGTAGACGTATTCTTCCTCGTCGGAATCCGCCTCGGCGATCTCCTCGTCGGAGAGCCCTGCGTGTACGCTGTTCTCATCCTCGTAGACCAGACCGTCTTCGGAATCCAGAACGCTTGCGCCAAGCTCTGCATCGGAGAATTTCTTTTCATCGGGACCGTCGTCGTCGGTGTAATCCTTCATGGGGATCTCCTCGCCGTTCTTATCGCGGACACGGACGTCCAGACCCAGAGATTGCAGTTCTTTTACAAGCACCTTGAAGGACGCGGGCACGCCGGGAGTGGGGATGTTCAGACCCTTCACGATTGCCTCATAGGCCTTGACACGTCCCTTCACGTCGTCGGACTTCACCGTCAGGATCTCCTGCAGGGTGTAAGCCGCGCCGTAAGCCTCCAGTGCCCAAACCTCCATCTCGCCGAAACGCTGGCCGCCGAACTGGGCTTTACCGCCCAAGGGCTGCTGGGTTACCAGAGAGTAAGGACCGGTGGAACGGGCGTGGATCTTATCGTCTACCAGGTGGTGGAGCTTCAGGAAGTACATAACGCCCACGGTAACGGGGTTGTCGAAGGGCTGACCGGTACGGCCGTCGTAAAGGATGGTCTTACCGTTTTCGCTGCAGCCGGCTTCCTTCAGCCATTCCTGAATGTCTTTCTCGTTTGCGCCATCGAAGACGGGGGTCATGACCTTACAGCCCATCTTACGTGCGGCCATGCCCAAGTGAACCTCAAGCACCTGACCGATGTTCATACGGGAAGGTACGCCCAGGGGGTTCAACACGATATCCAGAGGAGTACCGTCGGGGAGGAAGGGCATATCCTCGGGAGGCAGGATGCGGGAGATAACGCCCTTGTTACCGTGGCGGCCTGCCATCTTGTCGCCCACGGAGATCTTTCTCTTCTGTGCCACGTAAACGCGGACGCACTGGATCACGCCGGGGGACAGAACGTCGCAGTCGTCTCTGGAGAAGACCTTAACGTCCACGATGATACCGGATTCGCCGTGGGGCAGCTTCAGAGAGGTATCCCGCACTTCTCTTGCCTTTTCGCCGAAGATGGCGCGCAGCAGTCTCTCCTCCGCAGTCAGCTCGGTCTCGCCCTTGGGGGTGACCTTACCTACCAGGATGTCGCCGGAGTGGACCTCGGAGCCGATGCGGATGATACCGTCGGGATCCAGGTCGCGGAGAGCCTCGTCCGCCACGTTGGGCAGCTGACGGGTGATCTCCTCCGGGCCAAGCTTGGTGTCACGGGATTCACAGTAGTATTCTTCAATATGAATAGAGGTATAAACGTCGTCACGAACCAGACGCTCGTTCAGCAGAACTGCGTCCTCGTAGTTGTAGCCTTCCCAGGTCATGAAGCCGATGAGGGCGTTCTTACCCAGAGCCACCTCGCCGTCCTTGGTAGCGGGGCCGTCAGCCAGGACGTCGCCCTGCTTCACGTAGTCGCCCTTGCTGACCACGGGACGCTGGTTGACGCAGGTGCCTGCGTTGCTTCTCTTGAACTTGGTCAGGGTGTAAAGATCGCTCTTGCCCTCGTCGGTGCGGATGATGATCTCGTCGGAGGAAACGGATTCTACGTAACCGCTTCTCTTACAGATCACAAGCACGCCGGAGTCGTAAGCGGCGCGGTATTCCATACCCGTACCAACGATGGGAGCGTCGGTGATCATCAGAGGCACTGCCTGCTTCTGCATGTTGGAGCCCATCAGTGCACGGGTGTTGTCGTCGTTTTCAAGGAAGGGGATCATTGCGGTGGCAACGGAGACCACCATCTTGGGAGAAACGTCCATCAGGTCGATACGGCTTGCCTCGAATTCGCCGATCTCGTCCAGATGTCTGCCCACGATCTTACGGTTGACGAAATGGCCGTTCTCGTCGATGGGCTCGTTGGCGGTAGCAACAACGTACTCGTCCTCCACGTCCGCGGAGATATACACCACGTCCTTGGTGACCACGCCGTTCTTCACCACGCGGTAGGGCGCCTCGATAAAGCCGAAGCGGTTCACCTTCGCATAGCAAGCCAAAGAGGAGATCAGACCGATGTTGGGACCTTCGGGGGTCTCGATGGGACACATTCTGCCGTAATGGGTATAGTGAACGTCACGCACCTCGAAGGACGCTCTGTCACGGGACAGACCGCCGGGACCCAATGCGGAGATTCTTCTCTTGTGGGTCAACTCCGCCAAGGGGTTGGACTGGTCCATAAACTGAGACAAGGGAGAGGAACCGAAGAAGTCACGGATGGCGGAAACGATGGGACGGATGTTGATAAGAGACTGGGGAGTGATGGTGTCGATGTCCTGGGTGGTCATCTTCTCCTTCACGATCTTGTCCATACGGGAGAAGCCGATGCGAAGCTGGTTCAGCAAAAGCTCGCCAACCGCACGGATACGGCGGTTGCCCAGATGGTCGATATCGTCGGTGACGCCCACGCCGTGGGACAGGCCCAGCAGGTAGTTGACGGAAGCCAGAACGTCCTCCACGGTAACGGTACCGGGGATCAGCTCCTTCTTCTTCTTTGCGATGGCCTTCTTCAGCGCTTCAACGTCGTTGATGCCGGTTTCCTTCACCAGAGCAAGCAAAGCGTCCAGAGAAACGCGCTCGTCCAGACCCAGCTCCTCGTCGGAAACGGAAAGACCCATAGCGGACAGCACGCCGGAGGCGGAGACCATACGGTTGGTGAACACCTTCACGGGGGTGTTGACGCCTTCCTCTTCCTCAACGAAGATGGTAGCCTCGCAAACGCCTGCGCGCTCCACATTCTCAGCCTCGGAGCGGCTGAGCTTTCTGCCTGCCTCGTAGATCACCTCGCCGGTCACGGGAGAGATCACGTCCTCTGCCAGCACGTGGCCGATCAGACGGCGGCCGATGGCAAGCTTCTTATTAAACTTATAT
Organism: Oscillospiraceae bacterium; assembly: GCA_015063885.1. Classification (GTDB taxonomy): domain Bacteria; phylum Bacillota; class Clostridia; order Oscillospirales; family CAG-382; genus Coliplasma. Next base: position 148,994 of record SVTH01000006.1, read on the forward strand.
CTGCCCACGGCGGAGATATCGTATCTCTTTTCGTCGAAGAACAGGTTGTTGATCAGGATCTGAGCGGACTCCAGAATGGGGGGCTCGCCGGGACGGAGCTTCTTGTAGATCTCCTTCAGAGCCTCCTCCACGGGATCGGTCATAACGCCCGCCTGGATCAGACGCTCCACCTCTGCGGGGATGGGATCCTTCTCGAAGGATGCCTTCAGCAAGGGCTCGTCGCCGAACTTCTGCAGGATCTGCTCGTTGGTGCCGCATCCGAAGGCGCGCAAAAGCACCGTAATGGGCATCTTACGGTTCTTGTCGATACGAACGTAGAAAATATTGGAGGAATCGGTCTCGTATTCCAGCCATGCACCGCGGTAAGGAATTACCGTTGCGGTAAACAGCTTGTTGCCGGACTTGTCCCCGGTCATTTCATAATAAATACCGGGAGAACGGACGATCTGAGAGACCACGACACGCTCCGCACCGTTGATCACGAAGGTGCCGGAATCCGTCATCATGGGGAAATCGCCCATGTAGATCTCCTGCTCCTTCACCTCGCCGGTGGAACGGTTGGTCAATCTAACCGTCACACGGAAGGGGGATGCGTAGTTGAGATCCCGCTCCTTGCACTCCGCAATGGTGTACTTGGGAGGGTCGCTCAGGGTGTAATCGATAAACTCGATCACCAGATTGCCGGAATAGTCCGTCATCGGGGAAATGTCCTTCAAAACCTGCCCGATCTCTTTGGTTACAAAATCGTCGAAAGACTTCTTCTGTACCTCGATCAGGTTCGGCATTTCAATGACTTCCTCAATTTTGGAGAAAGACATTCTCTTGGTTTTACCCAGAGTCTGTTCATGTACCATACCGATCATTCACTCCATTTCTTTTTCACTGATTGGAAATATTTACGTAGATATTCGCCCATATATTTCTATATGTAGCCGCTTGCTTTTGGCGCAACCACAACCCGTTGTACTTTATGCCACAAAACGGGTGAGAAAGCGGTTTTCTTCCGCCTGCCGATTTGAACCCATCTTAATTTTTGCATACTTATGGATTATAGTGCAGTATGTTATACTATCACAAATCCCCCCTTTTGTCAAGAGAAAAAAGGAAAATTATGAAAAATGTTTTTTCGGCGGGCGAGAAGGGGTATTTTGAGGGAACGGGCTGCGCATCAACGCAGCCGGACGCAGGGGACGATGCGTATATCGACAACACAACCCCTGTTTGTCACTCTGTAAACGGCACTGCGGTTGAAAAAACGGCGAAGCCGTTTTTAACGTCGGCGTACTGACGCTACCTTTAAACCCGCACCCAATCGCCGACTTGGTCACTCTGAGCGAGTGCGGGATAGATCCGTCGTGGCTGTGCACAATGAAACAACCCGCACGAGTCGAACTTCCGCGCATGGCGTGAGCCTAAGCGGAAGGCAAAAAATGCCGAGCATTTTTTGAGGGTATGGTAACACATTTGCTATACCGCTTTTTCCGTTCCGTCAGTTACTATAAAACAGTTCTTACGTTACAAAAAGGATACATCTAATTTCCAACCATATCCCTGCGGGGCGCTCCGCACCCCTTGGTTTTGCTCCGAACGGCACTAACGCGCCTTGCTTTCTCCGCAAAACTTCGACTCCGCCGCGGGAGAGCCTTCATTTTCGTATCCTTACACCCTTCTCCGCGGCTCCGCTCAGAATGACAGTCGAATTGATATAGCTCAATAAGCGCTACGTATATCGACAACGCTACCCCTTGTATTGTCACCCTGAGCAAGGCAGGGAGCACGGTACTTTCCATAGGAGCACACGGTAAAACCCCTGCCGCGTCGAACTCTTATGAGTGGCGTGAGCCCGAATAAGAGTCAAAAAATGCTAAGCATTTTTTGAGGGTATGGTGTCCCATTTGCTATACCGTCTTTTCCGTTCCGTCAGTTACTATAAAACAGTTCTTACGTTACAAAAAGGTTGATCTAACTCCCAACCATATCCCTCAGCCCGCTATCGCAGGCTTCGGTTTTCTCCGCTCGGCTACGCCTCGACTACGAAAACTTCGACTCCGCCGCGGGATTGCCTTTTCTTTCCTATCCTCCCCCCTTCTCCGCGGCTTCGCTCAGAATGACCAAGTCGGCGCATTACGTTGGCAAAACGGGTAGCATCAGTACGCCGACGTTAAAAACGGCGAAGCCGTTTTTTCTGAGCGCCTGCTGAAACCTGGGGAAAGAACGGCAAAAACGCTACGTATATCGCAAACCTTGTCCTACAAACGGCACCACGGTTGAGCGCCTACTGAAAACAGGGGCAGGAACGGAAAAAACGCTACGATTATCACCGATCTCCCGCGGTTCTGCGTACTGCCCCTCGCACAAAAAACGGTTTTTTCTCTTGCAATTTCCTTCCTCTTATGATATAATACCCCCGATCAAAACACAACGGGAGGCACTGTATGCTGATTTCCGCCATTCTTTCCGCCGTGCAAAGCGGCAGCTTTGATAAAACCTTCGCATCCCTCTACCGCGACACCGTCCGTCCCCGGGCAAGATACGCCAAGCTCCTGGAGGAGTTCCTGGAGCGCTACGGCGACCGAGAGGGCATGCTGTTCTCCGTTCCCGGCAGGACGGAGATCTCCGGCAACCACACCGACCACAACAACGGCTGTGTCCTGGCCGCCTCCGTGGATATCGACATCATCGCCGTGGCGGCAAAAACGGAGGGCATGACCGTCCGTCTGAAAAGCGAGGGCTACCCCGAGGACACGGTGGACTGCTCTGCTCCCGACCCCAAGAAGGTCCGCAAGGGCTCTTCCTCCGCCCTGGTCACCGGTATTTGCGACGCTTTTGCCAAGAAGGGCTACGCCTTTGGCGGGTTTGACGCCTGCACCTCCAGCGACGTGCTGACGGGAAGCGGCCTTTCCTCCTCCGCCGCCTTTGAGGTGATGTGCGCGCGGATCATGTCCCAGCTTTACAACGACGGCAAGGTGCCTCCCATGGAGCTTGCCATGGCGGGACAGTACGCCGAGAACGTATACTTCGGCAAGCCCTGCGGTCTCATGGACCAGGCAGCCTGCGCCTGCGGCGGGTTCTTGTACATCGACTTTGAGGATCCCAAGGCTCCCAAGACGGAAAAGCTTGCCCTCGACCCCGAAAAGGCGGGCTACACCTTCTGCATCGTGAACACCGGGGGCAACCACGTGGATCTCACCGACGATTACGCCGCCGTGCCCAAGGAAATGCACGCCTGCGCCGCCCTGATGGGCAAGAAGGTGCTGAGAGAATGCGACGAGGCCGAGTTCGTCTCCCGCATCAGTTACATGCGTGCCAACGTGGGGGACAGAGCCATTCTCCGCGCTCTCCACTACTTCGGAGAAAACAAGCGTGTGGAGGCACAGCGTGCCGCTTTGAAGAGCGGGGACGCAGACACCTTCTTCCGTTGGGTGACGGAATCCGGCCGTTCCTCCTTTGAATTCCTGCAGAACGTATACACCACCCGCAACGTATCCGAGCAGGGCATCTCCCTGGCCTTGGCGCTGTCCCAGCGGTTCGGGGCTGTTTGCCGCGTTCACGGCGGCGGCTTTGCGGGCACCATCCAGGCCTACGTCCCCGCCGCAAACGTGGAGGCCTACCGGGAGACCATAAACAACGTGTTCGGCAAGAACGCCTGCATGCTTCTCCGCATCCGTCCCTACGGCGCTTCTGTGGTGGCGACGGACGGGGTGAAGGAATCCTGACCCCATGCTCGCAGAAGTTTACCAGCTGTTTTCCTCCTCCAAGGGGAATTGCTGTCTCGTAAAAAACAAAAGCGACGTGTTCCTCATCGACGCCGGAGTTTCCGCCAAGCGGATCGAGACTGCCGTGGGGCAGGCGGGCATCCGCCCGGAGGAGATCAAGGCGATCTTCGTCACCCACGAGCATTCCGACCATATCAAGGGTCTGGAGACCTTATCCCGCCGCTACGGTATGGACATTTACGCCCCCACGGGGTGCTTTGACGGGATCCTTTCCTGCGCGCCCTCGGCCTTCCCCCATTTGAAGCCCAACGATCACGGCACCCTCACCTGTCTGGAGGATACCCGCATCTACACCGTGCGCACCCCCCACGACGCCTGTGCCTCCGTGGGTTTCCGCATGGAGCTGGAGGGCGAGATCATGGCCTATTTCACGGATATCGGCCACCTTTCCGCAGAGATCCTGCGTGCCATGTCCGGCTGTAAGCGGGTAGTCATCGAGTCCAACCACGATATTGAGCGCTTGAAGACGGGGTCTTACCCTTATCCCTTGAAGCAACGGATCCTGGGGCCCTACGGCCATCTTTCCAACTTCGACTGCGCCGCCTTACTGCCCCATCTGGTACGCTACGGCACGGAACGGATCGTGCTGGCCCACCTTTCCGAGGAAAACAACACCCCGGAGATGGCCTACGAGGAATCCGCCCGCCGTTTGGAGGGCAAGGCGTCCCTGGACGTTGCCAAACCCGGAGAAACGGTGGAAGTGTAAAATTGAACAGGAACGATTTAAGGGTGTTTCTTTGGAAAAAAGAAACACCCTTAAAAATCCCAAAGAAACCTGATTGCCCCAAACTGCCGTTTGGGGAATGTTTTTAAAAAAGTCTTTTAAGAATTTTCAAAAACTTCGATCCCGAGAAAAGGCTGAGTTGATCGGCCTTTTTTGTTCCCCGAAAACGACAGTTTTCGGCATTACGGTTTCTTTTCGGGTTCCTAAGAGTGCTTTTCTTTTTCGAAAGAAAAGCACTCTTAGCGTCTCCGCAAAAAACAAAAGAGACCTGTTACGGTCTCTTTTTACGTTCGCTATGAAATTACTCAGCAGCCTCGGAAGACTCTGCTGCAGACTCCTCGACGGAAGCCTCTTCGGAAACCTCGTCGGAGGTATCCACGGAGATGTTGGAAACGGTGGAGGAGGTAGCGGAGGAAGAGGTAGCGGCAGAGGAGTTGTTCTTGTTGTTTGCCTCAACGTTCTTGGAGATAGCGGTCACGGTGTACAGAGCGATGACCAGCACGCCGAAAGCGATGGCGCAGATCACGGTCCACTTCTCGAACTTCTTACCCTTCTTGGCAGCCTCGGTTTTGTTCAGATAGGAGTTGGAGGAGGTCTGGCCGGAGATCACGTTCTCCAGACCCTTTCTCTTACCCTGCTGCTTACTTACCAGGAACACCAGCACAACTGCCAGCGCCAGGATCAAACCACCGATGATATATTGCAGAATTGTCATACGATCAAATACCTTTCTATTTTACGAAATTTGCAGACTACGGGATATATTACCACAACAATCCCCCGTTTGCAAGAGCGTTTTTGTTTTTTGTGAAAAATTCACATTTTGTTCATATTTTTCTTATCTTGGCCCCAAACCACCAGGCGCAGGATCAACCGTGCCAGCCACAGCAGGATGGCGAGGACGATCCAGGCGGCAATGATGATCAGCACCCATTTGATGATGTTCCCCATAGCGCCCTCGAAGAGGAAGGAGAACAGGTGGTCTTTGGCGGACAGGAGGGTATTCACCTCCACGGATTTTTCCGCGATCATATCCACGGTAGCCAGGGTCTCGCCGCCCAGCACGAAGGTTGCGGTGCCCAGCACCTCTCCCTGCTTCACGGGGGCGTCCACGGTCATGTAGATCTTCCCCGCCTTTTCGCTTTCGTAGACCTTCTCGTCGTACCGCAACACCGTTTGGATCTCGGCGCCGGTGGGATTGGCCACCATCAGCTCCACCGTTTCCGCAGGAACCAGGCGCAGGATCCCCGCCTCGGCACCGCCCCCCAGACGCAGGTCCGCAAGGAAGGTCACGGCGGACTCTCCCTGCCCCACGCAGAGGCATTGGTAGGTGAAGGAATCCAAAACGTAGGGCACCATGCCGTGCATATCGTCGTAGGCGTTGCCGGGGTCGAACCAACGGCTTCCGTCCTCCTCCTGACGCTCACGGCTGCCCCCCATCACCACGAAGGCGTAGGCGATGCCTTCCTTTTCGGTAAAAGTGATCAGGTGGTACCCGCCTTGATTGGTGGTATGCCCTGCGATCAGGCCCATGGCTTCCTCCATGAGGTAGCCCTTCATCAGATAATCACATTCCAGGTAATTCTTGTTGCGGATGGTGCTTCCCGCTCCGCGGTAGGCGTCCCTGTCCGCCAGCTTTACCAGCTCGTCGTACAGATAGAAGGCCTTGGTGAGCTTCACCACGTCGTAGGCGGTGGTCTTTCCCGTACCGCCGAAGCCGATAGGATCCGTATAACGGGTGTCCTCCATGCCCAGGCTCTCCGCCTTTTGGTTCATCCGCTCCAAAAAGTCCTCACGGGTGCCCGCCATCAGCTCCGTGGCGCAATAGCCCACCAAAGCGGCGCAGGCGTCGTTGGCGTTGGACACCAAAGAACAGGCAAACAGGTATTCCAACGTGCACTCGTCCCCCTCGGCAAGCCCCAGGTAAGGACTGCTCCGATCTCCGGGAATATAGGTGTCCCGCACCCATTCTCCCCGCACGGTCACTCTCTCGGAAAGCTTCCGTCCCGTGCTTTCCGCCAGGTCGTAAGCCACCATCAGCGCCATCAGCTTGGCGGTGACGCCGGGAGCGTGGGTATCTCCCGCCTTGTTTTCATACAGGATCTGCTCCGTGTCGATGCAATACGCCACGGCGGAATTGTTTGCGGCAAAGAGGGGCACCGCCTCCGGCTCTGCGGACACGGTAAACAGCAATGTGGGGAGCAACAGCACCCCTGCCAGCAGGGCGCAGATCAGCTTGTTCCTCATGCTTCCAGTTCCTTTCGTACCGCTTTGATATCCTCCTCGATCTGATGCTTCAGATCCTCCACGGTGTTGAAGCACCGCTCCTTCCGCAGGAAGTGCAGAAGGGTGACCTTCACCGTCACGCCGTAAAGGTCTCCGTCGAAATCCAACAGATGGGTCTCGAACACGGGCTTGGATTCCGAGGACACCGTGGGCTTGATGCCTACGTTGGTGACTCCGTGGAAGCACACTTTTTCCCCATCCTTCATAAACTCAACCTTGGAAAGATACGCGCCGAAGCGGGGAAGCATCCGATCCTCTTCCGGGATCTGGTTGATGGTGGGACAGCCGATGGTCCGCCCCAAACGGCGGCCTTCTCTGACGGGCAGGATCACGGAATAGGGTCTGCCCAACAGCTCTTCCACCAGAGGGAGCTTACCTTCTCCCAAAAGACGGCGGATATAGGTGGAGGAGACCTTCTTCCCCTCCCGCTCCACGGCGGGAAGGATCACACAGCTGCCGCCGTGAGCCTCCATCAATGCCTTCATGGTGTTGGGGTCGCCCATACGCCCCTTGCCGAAGCGGAAATCGCTCCCCACCACGGCGCAGACGCAATGGAGCTTTTCCACCAAAAAGTCCCTCACGAATTCCTCGCAGGAGAAATCGTGGAGATAGGCGTATTCCCCGCGGAACACGGCTTCCACCCCTGCGTCCGACAGCGCCTCCAGACGCTCCGCATCCCCGCAGAGATATTTTGCGCCGAAGTAAAGCACCTTGGGATTTTCCGTAAAGGTGAACACCAAGGGCGTGGCGTTTCTCGCCTTCCCCTCCTCCGCAAGACGCTTCAGAAGGGTATGGTGTCCGATATGCACCCCGTCAAAGTTGCCGATGGCGATCACCGTCTCCCCGGGAAAGGGAAGGTCCCGCCGCTCCAGAATACGGGGAGGGTTATTGAGAAGATAGTTCTGATACATAATTACCTCACAGGCTATACAGACTGCTTTATCAACTTATTCTATCCCATTTTTACCCCCTTGTCAAGACGGAAAAAGGAAATTTACAAACAATCGGAAATATGTTAAGGAAATAAAGGAGAAGGCGGGGCTTTGCAGAGCAAAGGGGGGTGCAATGCGCGGCGGTTTTGCCGTTCACACTTCAGGACTGTCATTCGCTTGAAAGTAATTGACGGAACGGGAAAAGCGGTAGTGCTAATGTGTAGCCATACCCTCAAAAAATGCTTGGCATTTTTTGACTCTTATTCGGGCTCACGCCGCTCATAAGAGTTCGACGCGGCAGGGATTTTGCCGTGTGCTCCTGTTGCAAGTACCGTGCTCCCTGCCTTGCTCAGGGTGACAATAAAAGGGGTAGCGGTTGTGCTATACGTAACGTTTTCGCTACCCTTCCCCTCGGACTGTCATTCTGAGCGGAGCCGCGGGGAAGGGGGAAAGGATAGAAAAGAAAAGGCTCTCCCGCGGCGGAGTCGAAGTTTTCGTAGTCGAGGCGCAGCCGAGCGGAGAAAACCGAAGCCTGCGATAGCGGGCTGAGGGATATGGTTGGGAATTAGATCAACCCTTCTGTAACGCAAGAACTGTTTTAAGTAACTGACGGAACGGAAAAAACGGTAGTGCTAATGTGTAACCATACCCTCAAAAAATGCTTGGCATTTTTTGACTCTTATTCGGGCTCACGCCACTCATAAGAGTTCGACGCGGCAGGGATTTTGCCGTGTGCTCCTGTTGCAAGTGCTGTGCTCCCTGCCTTGCTCAGGGTGACAAACAGGGGTTGTGTTGTCGATATACGTAGTGTTTTCGCCCTTCCTCGCTCTACGATTGTCATTCTGAGCGAAGCCGCGGAGAAGGACGCAAGGATAGGAAAACCAAAGCTGTCCCGCGGCGGAGTCGAAGTTTTGCGGAAGGAGCGTAGCGGATGGAGCAAAACCGCCGCAGGCGGGATCTCCTCGGAGTTAGATGTACCTTTCCAAGGGTAAAGAACTGTTTTTTACGTTACGAAAAAGATGTAAGTTTACGTCCAAAGGGGTTGGATCTAAATGTAACGAGACCCCTTGCGGTTTCGCTTTCCGAAATTGCTGTGGAAGACAAAACCGCATCCAAGATTTCGGGGCAATTTCGAAAAGCAAAACTTCGACGCGGCAGGGGGAGTACTGCAGCAATCCTATCAAGCGTACGGTGCCCCCCTGCCTTGCTCAGGGTGACGTGCCGGGGTGGTGTTCGTGCTTTTCGTAGCGTTTTTGCTACCCTTACCCTACGACTGTCATTCTGAGCGGAGCCGCGGGGAAGGGTGTAAGGATAGGAAAACGAAGGCTGTCCCGCGGCGGAGTCGAAGTTTTGCGGAAGGAGCGTAGCGGATGGAGCAAAACCGCCGCAGGCGGGATC
>SVTH01000015.1 GCA_015063885.1 Oscillospiraceae bacterium
ACACTGAAAACCCTTGAAAAAGCTTATAAAACACGAATTTTATAATCATTTTTTAAGTGAATTATGAAATAGTAGTTTTATAATCAGAATTGCCCCTAAAATTATAAAAGGGGTTGCCCCATAACACAATGCTGCAAACCATCCCCGCTGAGAAATCGGCGGGGATTTGTTTTGGCTATTGCAAATCGTTACTCTTTGTGGTACAATGATTACAAAAGAGGATCCGTTTGGAGAAAGGAGGAACGTTGCAATGACCGAAGAACAACTCAGATGGAATAAAATGTGGGATCTGTGGGCAGAAGAACAAGCCGAATCCCCATATGCCGAGCTGATGACTTATCAAAGTGAAATCAACAATGGCGGACACGACCAATATTTCGCAAACGTTGAAAATAGCGGCGACCTGCAAAAAGAAATGTCCGCTTTGGAAACGATCTTGTCCGCGACGTTAGAGGCAAACTTAAAGGAAGCGTATCAGGCGTATCTCATTTTGGAAGAAAATGAGGACGATGAAGAGGCAGAAGAAGTATTGGAACAATGCGATGACGTGTTCTATGAAAACGAGGAAGAGATCAACCGCGCATTGGAAGAGTATGCTTCCAAACTCGAACTTTAACTTTCTGCTTTTTCGCATGAAAGCTATACGTTGAAATTTTCCTCCCGAAGAAATTCGGGAGGATTTTTCATTTTGCCGGAAAACCAAAAAAACGATACACCCCATTCACAAAACGTTCGTATTGCAGGATGATTTTCCCTTGCAATTTCCCGCAAACTGTGCTATGATATCTTTGAAAATCATTTGCCGAAGGAGGGGGTCGATCATGTCCCTTGAAGTCGTCATCAAGCAAAAGCTGTTTGGCAGAAAGCCCATGCCCCTTGAGGTGATCCTGGGGGAGGATCTGTATTACGGCAATTATGAAAACGATCAACTGTCCGTGGGGGAGATGGGGGAGGGGGAGATCCTTGTTTACAACCCCAACCGCATCGGTAGAGGCTTCAGCGTGGTCTGGACGCCCGAGGAGAAAAAAGCAGTCACCCTGCGGCTTCTCCAGCCTACCACCACACGGGAATTGCAGGATTTCTATGCCGCCGTGGAACGCATGGCAAAGCATTGGGAGGGCAGTCTGGAGGTAGAGGGGCAAAAGCAAAGCCTTGAACTCTTTCTGGCAAGCTACCAAGAGATGATGGAATTCAACCTGAAAGCCTTGAAGGATTTTGCGGGGCAGGTGCTGGACGGCACCTACGATACCCTGGCCCTTTACGCCGCCATGTGGCCCATGTCCATGGGGCAGGAGGAGGCCACCCTGTTCTTGCAAAATCCCCATCTGTTTGAAGAATGGCTCCACGAAAAGCAGGCCATGAACGTGTATCACGAAACGCCGGATTTCTTTATGGGAGATACGGGGATCGTGGGCAGATTCATTTTGGTGAACGATCTGCCTGTGGTCCTGCCCGACGCACCCGCCGTTCCCATGGGGCTTGTGGATCCCAACACGGGGAAACGCCCGGAATCCATCCGCTGGGTGGTCACCGTGGGACTCCAAGAGGAAAAAGCACCCCTTTGCGATCTGGAGTATTCCGAGTTTCTGCAGTTGCTTCCCATGGAGAAAAAGTCTAAGTACGACGGCGGGAGCTTTCTGCTTGCCGAGCTGACGGCAGAGGAGATCCGTGCCATGGCAAGCCATATATGAGCAGTTTTTTGAAATAGGAGGAGTATATGTATCACATTCCTTTTGGAAAGAGCGGTATGCAAGTCCCCACCGTTGCCGTGGGCTGTATGCGTATCGCAGAGATGGAGTCTCGACAGTTGGAGGCGTTTATCGCCACGGCGATGGAGAACGGAGCCAACTTCTTTGACCACGCCGACGTCTATGGAGGCGGCGTTTGCGAGACCGTCTTCGGCAAGGCCATGACGGGCTACGACAGAGAAAAGCTTCTAATCCAGACCAAATGCGGCATCGTGGCGGGGAAAATGTATGATTTCTCCTACGATTATATTGTAAGCTCCGTGGAGGGAAGCCTGAAACGGTTGAACACCGATTACGTAGACGTGCTGGTTTTGCATCGCCCCGACGCATTGATGGAGCCGGAAGAAGTGGCAAGAGCTTTCGCTCATTTGAAGGAAAGCGGCAAAGTGCGTTATTTTGGCGTTTCCAACCACAATTCCTATCAGCTGGAGCTGTTGCAAAAGTATTTGGATATGCCTATATGCACCAACCAGCTGCAATTCGGTATTATGCATGCACCCATGGTGCAATCGGGGATCAACGTGAACCTGTACAACGATTCCGCTACCAATCGGGACGGCGGCGTGCTGGATTACTGCCGTTTGAAGGATATCACCATCCAGCCCTGGTCTCCCATGCAGTACGGCTTCTTTGAGGGTTGCTTTGTGGACAATGAAAAATTCCCCAAGCTGAATGCCGTTATGGAGGAGATCGCTTCCGCTTACGGCATCTCCAAGACCGCTCTTGCCATCAGCTGGATCCTGCGTCACCCTGCGAAAATGCAGCCTGTTACGGGCACCACCAATTTGCAGAGACTGCGCGATAGCTTGCAGGCTACCGAAGTTTCCATCACCCGCGAGGAGTGGTATCGCATCTACAAGGCGGCGGGGAACCAACTGCCGTAAAGACCATAGAGGGGGGAGATTGTTTTGAACGCATTGAAAGGCTTTTTGGTCATCCTCGCACTGATCCTCATCGTTGCTATCCTGGTGCTGGTTCCCGTGGGGATCTACCACTACGTCACGGGCGGGGAGCCGGAGATGAAGGACTTTGACGATCATTCCGCAGTATACGAAACGGTTGCCGAGGCGGCCATGGCGTACTACGAAAGCACCGAAACCGAAGAGCGGCTGACGCTGCTTCGGCAAGGCGACAAGCTCACCCTGCAAAGCGGGGAGGAGATCCCCTTGACCGAGGAGCAGCGAAAGGCTGTCGGCGAGATGAGCGGGAGGTTTGGCTATCTTTGGGTGACGGAGGACTACGTCATCCTTTGGGGAGACGAGACCAAGAAATACGGCCTGCTGTATGCAGATTCCCCCCTTTCCGTTATCGGAGACCTGCGGGAGGAGTGGTATTCCGGGATGGAGTATCACCGCTTGAACGGGGACTGGTACGAGATCGGTAATTGGGGAATGTAATATAAAAGGAGAAAAAGCTTATGAAATTGAATCGTTTGTTAGCATTGTTTATGGCCTTGGTGCTGATGCTGGCGTTGGCCGCCTGCGACAGCAGCGAGACCTCTTCCGAAGAGGAAAGTAAGGAAGCCTCTTCCGAGGAGACGGTTTCCGGGGAGTATAACGACGGCACCGCCACCTCCACGCCCGTGCTTTACAAGGTTACCGACGGGGACGGAGACGTGGTGTGGCTGTTCGGCTCCATCCATGTGGGAACCGAGGATTTTTACCCTCTGCCCGACTACGTAGAGGAGGCCTTTGAAGGCTCCGACAGCCTTGCCGTGGAGGTGGACATCGTCGCCTTCCAGAAGGATCTTGCCGCTCGGATCGAGGCTTTGAAGCCCTTGGTATACGCCGACGGCACCACCATTGCCGACCATATCTCTCCCGAGGTTTACGAGGAGGCAAAGCAGACGCTGACGGATCTGAAGCTTTACAATTCCGCATTGGATTACTATTGCCCCGCTATGTGGAGCAGTACCATCGAGTCCGCTCTGTACGCAGAGATGGGTGCGGATTCCGAGCTGGGCGTGGACGTCTACATGATCAACTGGGCCTACGAGCTGGAGATGGAAGTGGTGGACATCGAGTCCGCCAAGTTCCAGTACGAGATGCTGGCAGGCTTCTCCGACGGCTTGCAGGAGATCCTGCTGGCTTCCTCCGTGGAGTCTGCAAAAGCTCCCGAGGTGACCATGGAGACCTTGCAGGCCATGATGGACGCCTGGAAGACCGGGGACGCAGAGGGGGTCCTGCAATCCTCCGACAGCGACACCACGGGCATGACCGAGGAAGAGCTGGCGCTTTACGACGAGTACCTGAACGCCATGGTGGTGGAACGTAACCAATCCATGACGCAGTTTGCCGAGAATGCGTTGGATTCCGGCAAAGAGGTCTTCATCTGCGTGGGCGCTCTCCACGTGCTGGGGGAGGGCGGCATGGCCGACCTTCTGGCAAAGCAGGGTTACACCGTGGAACAGATCACCGAATAAGAGGTTATCCTCCCGCTTTTTGCGGGAGGCTTTTTTCATCTATACCTTGACGAACGGGGGAAATCCCGCTATAATGGGGTAACGAATCAGTTGTTGGAGGCGCACATGGAAAACCTGTATTTCGGCAACACGGAGATCAAAGGCGGCTTTTGGAAATATTACGGCGACCTGGATCGCAACGTGACGGTGAAAAGCGTTTACGACCGTTTTGAAGAGACGGGGCGTTTTGACGCCTTGAAGTGCAATTGGCGGGAAGGAATGCCCAACAAGCCCCATATGTTCTGGGATTCCGACGTGGCAAAGTGGATCGAGGGTGCGGCGTACCTGATTGAGATGCATCCCGAGCCGGAGCTGGAGGCCAAGATCGACGAGCTGGTGGAGCGGATCGCTAAGAACCAACGCGCCGACGGCTATTTCAACTCCTACTTTTTGACCGTGACCCCCTCGGAGATCTACACCAACCGCGGCTGGCACGAGCTGTACTGCACGGGACATTTCACCGAGGCGGCCATCGCTTACCACCGTGCCACGGGGAAGCGCACCCTTTTGGACTGCATGCTGAAGAACATTGAGCTGATCTACAAGGTGTTCGTGGTGGAAAAGTCCGCCTCCTTCGTCACCCCCGGGCATCAGGAGATCGAGCTGGCGCTGCTGAAGCTGTACCGCTACCTGGGGAACCCCATGCATTTGGAGCTGGCGAAATTCTTCATCGACAAGCGGGGCAACAACGAGATCGAGGACCGCACCGCACAGCGTACCGACGATTTTGCCGCCAGAGACCTGCAATCCGCCGCAGGACATTGTGTCCGCGCGGGGTATTACTATTCCGCCATGGCGACTCTGTCTCTGCTTACCGACGACAAGGGGCTGAACGACGCCTGCCACCGCCTGTTTGACGATATCACCCTGCGGAAGATGGCCATCACCGGCAGCATCGGCGCAGAGCACAACGGAGAGCGGTTCTCCTACCCCTACGACCTGCCTCCCTCCGACACCTACAACGAGACCTGCGCCGCCATCGGATTGGCCATGTTTGCAGGCTATATGCAGGAATTGGAGGCGGATTCCCGCTACGGCGACGTGGTGGAGCGGGTGAACTACAACGGCTTCCTGTCCGGCATTTCCCTGGCAGGGGACGAATTCTTCTACACCAACCCCACGGAGGTGGATCAGAAGAAGTTTGGGCGGAGCACCTTCCAGCCCGCCTTTGACCGTGTGAAGGTGTTCAATTGCTCCTGCTGTCCGCCCAACGTGGTGAGACTGCTGGCTTCCATCTCCCGCTATATGTATACCCTGGACGGGGACGTGATCTATTGCAACCAGTTTGCGGAAAGCGAGACCAAGCTGACCATCGGCGGTGAGCCTGCCACCTTGTGTCAGCACACTCATTACCCCTACGACGGTAAGATCACCTTTACCTACAGGGGTAAGCCCACGGTGCTGTACGTGCGCATCCCCGGCTGGTGCGTGGAGTACGAGGGGGAGACGGAAAAGGGCTTTGCCCGCTTTGAACTGACGGACGGCGCTACCGTCACGGTAGACCTGCCCATGGAGATCCACTTCGTTGAGGCGGACCCCAGAGTGCAGGATCTTTCCGGCCGCTTTGCCGTCACCCGCGGACCCATCGTGTACTGCATGGAAGGGCTGGACAACGGGGAAAATCTCCGTGACGTGGCCTTTATCGAGGGCGGCAACGCAAAAGTGGTGGCCGAGGAGGGCATCCCCGCGCCCGTGCTCTACATGGACGCTCAGCGGCGAGAGCAGTACAATACCCTCTACCGTGTGAAGAACGACAAGCGCATCCCTTTCACCGCCAGATTGATCCCCTATTTCAGCTTCTCCAACCGAGGGAAAACGGATCTGCTCATCTGGGCACAGGTAAAATAAGAAAAAAAGTGAAAAATGTCTTTGAAAATCTTCTTTCAAAGGCATTTTTTTCATAGTTTCTATTGACAAACGGAATTTCATGCTGTATTATTGTATTAGTACAAGCATACAAGAAAAAGGAGGCGAAGCCCATGCCATGGAAATTTAACAACCACGAGGCGGTGTTTCTCCAGATCGCATCCCGCCTGCGCGGGGAGATCCTGCGGGGGAAGTACCTGCCGGATCAGCAGATCCCGCCCGTGCGGCAGTTGGCCTTTGAAGCGGCGGTGAATCCCAACACCATGCAGAAGGCGCTGACCGTTCTGGAGGAGGAAGGCCTTTTGTATTCCCGCGGGACAGTGGGGCGGTTCGTGACCACGGACAGGTCGGTTCTTGCCCTTTGCGGCGAGCGGGTGCGGCGGGAGGCCGTGCATCGCTTGGTGGAGGAGGCTTTTGAGCTGGGGATCACCAAGGAAGAGCTTTTACGATACATCCAAGAGGAAGGGGGCGTCGAGGATGAAAAAGCTGCTGGCGATCCTGCTGCTGACGGCGGTAACGCTTAGCGCCTCCGGCTGCG
Organism: Oscillospiraceae bacterium; assembly: GCA_015063885.1. Classification (GTDB taxonomy): domain Bacteria; phylum Bacillota; class Clostridia; order Oscillospirales; family CAG-382; genus Coliplasma. Next base: position 6,614 of record SVTH01000015.1, read on the forward strand.
ACTTCTTGCAGGAAGGCAGTCTGAGAGATTTGGATTACGTGACAAGTCTTGAGGAAACGTACGTACAAAACTGTATGGATCGGCTGACGGAAGCCCTGAAAACGCAGGATACACAAAAAATAAAAGATTTGTTCTCCCGCAGGGCGCAGAAGGATGCCGAGGATCTGGATGCCGCCATCAAAAACCTTCAAGAGCAGGTGGGAGATGGCGTTGTTTCCTGGGAGAAGCTTCCGATGGCTTCTTCTTCCGAAGGGCATCAGTATTACGGCAGTCAGTCTATGATGATCAGTGTCTGGACGTCTATCAAAACCGACACGCAAGAGTATGCGGTTCTGCTTCAAGGCATTTATGAGGACACCGATGAGCCCGATCACGAGGGGTTGTTTGCACTGTTGATTTTCCGTGAGCACTACTTGGATTTGGACGCCAGCTGGTCGGACTGGGATGAACCGGGATTGCATTTTCCCCGAACAACGTTGGAGGAATCCCACGCCGAAGAATACGTGGCAAAACGTATGGAACAGTTAACGGAAGCCTTGCAAGAGCAGGACAGAGAAAAAGTAAAGAGCTTGTTTTCAATTCAGGATCTGGCAAACGCCAAGGATCCGGACGCGTCCATTGAGGAGCTGTTCTCCCTGATGGGAACGAACGTAATCTCCTGGGAGATCTTGCCGGACGGTATTGAATCCCGGCGGAATTATTCTCGTATCCGGTTAACGAGCTGGGTTTCTTTGAAAACCGATACCGGGGAGTTTGTGGTGATGCTTTTGGATTTCCCTTTGAACGAAAGCAAACCAGCCGAACAAGGCTTGTGCTCCATACAAGTTTTCTCGCCGCCTTATGAAGACATCAACAAAAACCATGTGACTCCGTTAACACCCGGCGTACATATTTTCGCCGATACAGAAAGGGGAGAAGAATAAATGAGCTTTTGGACAAACAAACGAATTGAGGACGCCGTTCTGATCTGCGAGGATCTGTGCAAAACCTATCCCGGGCTGAACAGGCCCGTGCTGGATCGGTTTTGCTGTCAGATCCCCAAGGGGAAGATCATAGGGCTTCTGGGCCCCAACGGCTGCGGAAAATCCACCCTGATCAAGCTGGTCACCGGGCTTCTGGTGGCGGATCGGGGAGAGATCTACGTGGACGGAAAGCGTCGCAGCGAGAAGACCAACGCCTTGGTCTCCTATCTGCCTGAACGCACCTATTTCAACAACTGGATGCGGGTGGAGGAGCTGCTCGGCTTCTTTGCGGAATTCTACGAGGATTTCGACATGGAGCTGGCGCGGAAGATGCTCGGGGAATTGCAGATCGACACAAACGCCAAGCTGAAGGCCCTTTCCAAGGGTACCAAGGAAAAGGTACAGCTGGTGCTGGTCATGGCCCGCAAGGCAAAGCTTTACCTGCTGGATGAGCCCATTGCAGGGGTGGATCCCGCCGCAAGAGACTACATCCTCCAGACCATCATCGGGAACTACAACCCCGAGGCCTCCGTCATCATCACCACCCATCTGATCTACGATATCGAGCCCGTGCTGGACGAGTTTATGTTTATGGGCTTCGGCGGAAAGGTATTGCTTTCCGGCGTGGCGGACGAGGTGCGGAACGAAAAGGGCAAGTCGCTGGATGAGCTGTTCAGAGAATGCTTCCGCTACGCCCCTCCCACCGAGACTTTTCGGAGGTAACGGACTATGAAAATGTTCAAAAAGGTTTTTAAATACGACTTCGTATTCGTAAAGCGCTTTTGGTGGATCATCACCGCCTCCGTGCTGGGGCTTGCCTTCCTGGGGAGCCTGGTGTACCGCTTCGTGGCGGTTTTCGATACGGCAAGAGCCTCCGCCGTGGAAATGTTTCTGTACGTTTCGGGAGAGATCTTCCTGGTGGCCTGCTTCATCGCCGTTCCCGTTTCCTTCATAGCGCCCCAGATCCTTTGTTACGTAAGGTTCTATAAAAACTTCTTCACCGACGAGGGATATCTCACCTTCACCCTGCCGGTGTCCCGCAGGACGTTGTTCCTTTCCAAGGTGGTGAACACCGTGCTTTGGTCGGTGATCCACGCCGTGCTGATGCTGGCGGCGTTGGCCATCGTTATCACCATCGCCCCCGTTCCCAACAAAGGACATCTTTTGGATCTTCACGTTTGGAAAGAGATCGGGCGGTTCTTCTCCTACCTTTGGAAAAACCTGGAGGGGTGGCTGATCGTCTATATTTTCGAGGGCATCCTGCTTGCCATTGCCGCCGCTTGGTTTACCTGCTCTTTGATCTCCGCCTGCATTACCATCGGCGCGGTGGTGGCCAAGAAGCACAAGGTCCTGGCCGCCTTCGGCGTGTATTACGGGATCAATATGGCAAGCTCCATTCTGATGCAGCTGGTGTTGGGCTTAGGGGTGGTCTTCGTAGTGGTTCCCGTGGCGGATCTGCTCTGGGACGCATCCTTCCATACCTCTTGCCTGGCAATTGCGCTGATGCTGCTGATCCTCTTGCTGATGGAGGCCGCCGTGGCCTGTCTGTTCCATTTCCTCGCCCTGGGGAAGCTGGAACGGAAGCTGAATCTCTCGTAAGGAGGTGCGGATGATGAAATTGAAAACGACGAAACGGATCTTTTGTATGCTTTCCTGCCTGCTTGTGTGCGCGTTGTTATCCTGCACCGCTTTGGCAGGGGAGGCGGAGTGGTCCTTGTCCTACGATGAGGAGACCTTGACCTATGCGACATACACCTTCACCCTGTATGAGCCCTTTTTCCCCGTGCAGTTGGTGGGAGACGTGGTGTACCGCAATAACTACGCGCTGGACGACTACCGCTCCGTGGATGCCAACGCCGAGCACAGTCCCACGTATGCGGCCATCTACGAACAGCTTTACGTCACCGAAGCGGGCGGGGAAGCCCTGGACCGCTTGATGGAGGGAGAAGCAAGCTCCTATATGCTGATGACCCAATACGGCGCCTGCGCACCCATCTCCCGGGAGCTGGTAACAAAGCTTACCCAGCCGGAAAAGGGAGCGGAGACCCGTACCTTTGACGTGCGGGATCTGGAGGACAAGGTGTACTACACCCTGCTGGGCGTGGAATCCTACGGCTATTACGGCTGTGCCTACGGCGCCGTGTATATGTACGCAGGTGAGTTCTACTACATCCACTACATGGATCTGGGCAACCAGTATTTCGACGCCTACGGCAACTTTTCTTACCGCAGAGGCACCGTGGAAGCGGTGAAGCTGAACGTGGATTTTATCCCCGCCTTGGTAAACGTGGAGCGGGATGCGACCTACCGTCCTTTGGAGTATATCGACGTGGGAGACTCCGGAAGCAGCGGCGCCCATGGAAACTCCGATCTCTCCTCCTCCCGCAGTGCCTTTACCACGGGAATGGTGGTGTTCGGCTTTCTGATCCCCACTCCCTTGCTGATCGTGGGATTGACCTTCCCCCGCTCCGAAAAACGGGGCTATCCCAAATATTGGTACATCTTAGCGGGGATCGCCGCCCTTTGGATGCTGCTTTCCGCCCTGCTGATGGCGATCGTTCTGTAAAATATGACCCCACAGGCCGCAGTTCATTTCTGCGGCCTGGAATTTCCTCTTGCAATTTCGTGCAGGATAGGGTATAATGGAAGAAAGCAAACAAGAGGTTTTTGTTATGGAAGAAAAGTTTTATACCGTGGCCTCCATTGAGGGGGAATACGCCTACCTGCGGGAGGAAAACGGCGGGGAAGTGATGATCGCATTGTTTTTGCTCCCCGACGGGGTGGATATCGGTACCCGTCTGCGCTGTGAAAACTTTGCCTACGAGATCGTGGAGTAAAAGGTTATGAGCAAATATCAAACACAAGAGGAACGCCTGGTTCGTATCAACGAGCTGGCAAAAAAAGAGCGTGAGGGTGGATTGACCCCCGAGGAGACCGCAGAGCGTGCCGAACTGCGGGAGGAATACCGCCTGGCATTCCGCGCCGCTTTCCGAGGCATTCTGGACAACACCTACATCCAACAGCCCGACGGCAGCCGTGAGAAGCTGAAGCACAAGGACGACGTGCAATGAAACGGTTTTTGTCCCTGCTTTTGTGTCTTGCCCTGCTTGCGCTGTGGGGCTGTGTCCCTCCGGAGGAGCAAGAGGAGGAAAGCCGCAAGCATAACTTCTTGCAATCGGAAAGCCGCACCCCCGAGGAGCTTGCCATCCTGGGCGAGAAAACGGTGATCCTGGATCCCGGCCACGGCTTTGAGGACCCCGGCTGTGAATACCCAAACAACGGGATCATTGAGCGGGAGCTGACCCTGGTGCTGGCGGAAAAGATCGCCGCAGTTCTGGAAGGGCACGGAGTCTCCGTGATCTTCACCCATATGGGCGAGGGCTTTCCCGGCAGGGAAGCGCTGGACGCCCTGGCCAAGGAAAAGGGCTACGACCTGGACACCTACCTCACCCACCTCATCACCGCTTTCAGCGGCAGAGACGGGGCGGCGGTGGAGGAGACGGTGACCGCCTTCGGCGCAGGGGTGAACGGGGACGGGGTGTTCGACACCTTCGAGCGGGCGTATTACGCCAATCTGCAGGGCGGAGACCTGTTCCTTTCCGTCCATATCAACGCCAGCGGAACCAATGCCTACGCCGCGGGGTCGGATCTGTTCATCTGCTCCGATACCCCTCACGAAGCGTTTTCCGCAGAGCTGATGGAGGCCATGGAAGCCTCCCTGCTCCACGCATTTCCCGCACGCCGTGTCGGAACGAGGACCTACCCCTGGGACGGCGCCTTCGTGGTGACCAAGTATGCGGACATGCCTTCTTTGCTTTTGGAGGCGGGGTTTGCTTCCAACAGCGGAGATGCGGCAGAGCTGACAGATCCTTTGTGGCAGGACACCTTCGCCGTTGCCGTGGCGGAAGGCATTGAAATGTATTTGTTAGGCTTTTAAAAACTGTTGACTTTTCAAGGGAAAAGGCGTATAATGATAAGAACCGATTTGGGAAAGGGGGCGTAGCCGTGAAAAAGTTCATATCCGGGATCGTTCCGCGGTACGCCGTGGTTCCGCTGTTGGCGTGTGTGATTTTGAACACCATCGTCTATTACGGCAACCGCTTCATCCCCAAATATCAATTTTTTGACGTTTCCATTCCCGCCATCGACGATAACATCCCCTTGGTGACTTGGATGATCGTGTTCTACGTGTTCTCCTACGTCTTTTGGGTGGTGGGCTTCATCGTCATCGGCAGGGAGAATAAAGAAGTCTGCTACGAGATGCTTTCCGGGGAAATGATCGCCAAATCCATGTGCCTGGTGTTCTTCTTCGCCATGCCCACGGAGATGGTGGATTGGCCCTCGGGGCAGTTTGAGATCGAGAACGTGTTCGACTGGACCACTCAGCTGGTCTACGATATGGACGAGCCCAACAATCTGTTCCCCTCCATCCATTGCCTGGAAAGCTGGGTGGTGACCCGCGGCGCCTTCCGTTGTAAGAAGCCCCATAATTGGTACCGCATCTATTGCGTGATCGTGATGCTGGGGATCTTTGCTTCCACCGTGCTGGTGAGACAGCACGTGGTGGTGGACATCTTGGGCGGTATTCTGGTGGCAGAGCTGGGTCTGACGTTGGCAAAACGCTTCCGTACGGGACGCATCTTCTCCTTTTTGGAACGTAAGAAGGGGGCGATGTGATGAAGGGCGGAAAAAAACGGTTTCTTTGGTTTATCGTCTTCCTGGTGCTTATCGGCGTCACTCTGTACGCCATGATGTCCGGCGCTACGGATTTCACCGCCGAGCGCTTTTGGGAGCTCCTTTCCGGGGCGAACCCCTGGTATATGGTGGGTGCGTTGCTTTCCATGGGAGGCTTCGTATTTTTCGAGGCCTGGAGCCTTTGGCGGCTGGCGCAGTTCTTCGGTCATAAGCGTTCCGTTGGCCGCAACGTGATCTATTCTGCGGCGGATATCTATTTCTCCGCCATCACTCCCTCCGCTTCGGGAGGACAGCCTGCCAGCGCCATGTTTATGATGCGGGACGGGATCCCCGGCGCCGTTACGGCCATGTGCCTGCTGTTGAACGTGATGCTGTACACCGTTTCCATTTTGATCATCGGTGTATTGTGCTTTATCCTGTGTCCCGGCGTATTCTTCACCTTTGGCGTGCCTTCCCGTTTGCTGATCATCATCGGCTTCGGGATCCAGGCTCTGGTGGTGGTAGGATTGCTGTTGCTGGTGCTGAAGGAGCAGATCATCCTCCGCCTGGCAAGCTTCTTCATCCGCCTTCTGCACAAGCTGCATTTGATGAAGGACGTGGAAAAGCGCCTTGCCTCCGTGGAACGGATGGCAACGGAGTACCGTGCCTGCATCCAAGCCTTCCGAGGCGGCGGTTGGACGGTGTTCCGCGTGTTGATCTTGAACCTGATGCAGAGATTCTGCAACATCGGCGTCACCCTGTTCGTCTACCTGGCAACGGGGGGCAGCCTTTCCCGCTGGCTGGAGGTGTTCGTCACCCAGGGCTACGTGGTGCTGGGCTCCAACGCAGTGCCAATCCCCGGCGCCGTAGGCGTGGCGGATTACCTGTTCCTGGACGGCTTTGAGGAGATCATCGTGGACACCACCTGCGTGGAGCTGATCAGCCGCAGTATTTCCTTCTATATCTGTTTGGTGGTCTGCGGAAGCGTCACCCTGGGCGCCGTGTTCTACGACATGCTGAAAAAGCGGAAGCGCCGCAAAAACGAGCAATAAAAAATCCTTACGGTTTGGGTAAAGCCGTAAGGATTCTTTTTTTAGCTTTCCAAATATGCCTTCAGCGCCTCCAGGGCGTTCAAGGCGTCCCTTCTGCCGTGGAGGTAGTAGAGGTACAGCTTGTCCGTGTTGCCCTCCATTTTGGAGAGGGGGATCTCCTCGGCGGGAGCAATGACGAAGGCTTCCCCGGCGGCGTGCTGTCGCTCCAGCTCCTTCCGCAGGGCGTTGTACTTCTCGGGAACCTGCTCCACCGCCTCGCAGAAGGCGGGGAACTTGGGGTAGAAGGCGGCAAAGGAGCGCCGCTTGCTTTCCGAAACGGGAGGCTTTTCCGCCGTCACAGGACGGGTGAGCACCGCGATCTTCTTGCGGTAGCCCTCCTGCTCCGCCCACGCCAGGGGCACGCTGACGGAATATCCGCCGTCCAAAAGGGCTCTGCCGTGCATCCGCACTACCCGGGAGGTGAACGCCAGGCTGGCGGAGGCTTGGATGGCTTTTTCGAAGGGGGCGTGTCTGCCGTATTCGGCGTAGAAGGGCTCCCCGGTCTTGCAGTCGGTGGACACCGCCACAAACCGTCTCTCGGGATCCTCACGCATCCCCTTGGGGCAGGGATAGAGCTTTTCCACCGTTTCCAAAAGGAAACGGAAGCCCACCATGCCGCCGTCGGTGGCCACGGACTGCCACCCGGAGTAACGGCTGTCGTGGCGGTGAAGAATGCAGATGCGGGCAAACCTGCCGATCTGCCGTGCCATCATATTCCAGCCGCAAAGCGCCCCTGCGGAAACTCCCGCAACAGCCTTGGGGTGGATGCCGTTTTCCATGAGCACGTCACAGACGCCTGCGGAATAGATCCCGCGGAAGGAGCCGCCCTCCAGAAGCAGGGCGCAGTCTGTCAGCTTTCCCCCTGCCGTGCGGATGGCGGGAAGCAGGGGATAGCAGGCGTTTTGCGGGATCATTTCTTAAAGCCAAGCTCCTTGTCAACTGCGGGAAGCTCAAAGTCGGGGTTGTAGGAGAAGGTCCAGGAGGAGCTGTAAGTGAACTCGGTGTCCTTCTTGACGGTAATGGTGGAGCCGGGCTTGAAGGCGGAGAAGTACAGCTTGTTCTGGGAGGGGTTCATATCCCACAGACGGGTGTGACGGTCGGACTGATAGAACTGATCCTCGGGATTGTGGATCTCAATGGTCATATGGTAAGCGGGGTACTGCTCGCCGAATACGGTGACCTTGGAGGCCTTGTTGCGGTCGTCAAAGTTGTTGCCGTAGTTGCTGGTGCCGGTGACGGGAGTCTTGGTCACCTTAGTGGTGCCGTCGTCGTTGTGGAACACGATGTAGTTGCCGTACTTCTTGGCCACGGGGAACATACAGGTGTAGGCGTTGCCGAAGGCCACGTCGGAGGTGAGGTACAGCTTGGACTGCACGGAAACGGATTCGCCGTTGAACAGATACAGCTTCTCTACGTTGATGAGCACGTTTTCCTGCTCGTAAGCGTCCTCGTAGACGTTGTTGTGGAGCACCACGAACAGACCGTTGACCTTCACGGTCTTGCCGTTGGCCACTTCCACCTTCTCGCCGGTTGCGGCATCGTAGAAGGTCATGTCAATAAAGTGGTCGTTGGTCTTGGTGGAATCATTTGCGTTCCAATCGGAATAGGTGTAGTCCCCGTGGTTGCCGCCGCGGAAGGTGATGTTGCCGCCCACCTTGCCGCAGGAAAGTACCCATTCGTAGTCGGTGGAGGACTCGGACATACGCACCTTGGTGCCGTTTGCGTGGGTGTATTCCATGGCGCCCAGCATCCACATGCCCCATCTCTTCTTCACCAGGCAGGTGCGGTAGGAAGCGCCGTCCGGATAGCGGTAGGTGATGGTGTAGGTGTTGTTGGAGGCGGAGATCTCCATCTCCTCGTAGGTTTCGAGGGCGAAGGGATTCTCGTAAACGTCCTTGTAGTTATCGGGAATTTCGTAGCTCATATAAGCTCCTTCTCTGGGCGGTTCGGGTTCGGTGGATTCTTCGGAAGAGGCCTCGGAGGAGATCTCGGAGGAGGCTTCCTCGGAGCTTGCGTCTTCGCTTGCCTCGGCGCTGGATTCCTGCTGGGGAGCAGAGCTTACGGGAGGCTGGGAAGTGGTCTCGGGGGTGCTTTGGCAGGCGGCCAGCAGGCACAGTGCCAACAGCAGCAAAAGACAGGTGCGGAGTGTTTTCATGCTTGGTTGTCCTTTCCATATGTGTTTTTTAATTGATTTTCCATAACTAAGTATAGCCGTGCGCTGAGGTCGTCGGTGCGGGAAGCCATCACTTCCTCCGGAGGGATCACGTCACAGACCGTCAGTCTGACGGTAGTTCTCCTGAAGGGGAAGTTCTTTGCCACCTTCTCGGTGTTTTCAGCCGTCATGGCCACGATGGGGACGTTTGCCTTCTGAGCGATCATCAAGACCCCTGCGTGGAAGGGAAGCAAAACGCCTTCCCCCTTGTTGCGGGTGCCCTCGGGGTAGATCCCCACGGAGACGGTGTCCGTCTTGATCAGCTCCGCTGCAGAATTGATGGCACGGATGGCGCCTCTGGGATTACTGCGGTCGATGGGCAGGAAGCAGCAGTACCGCATGATACCGCCCACCAAGGGGATCCGCAGATTCTCCGGCTTGGTGACGAAGGCCACGGGGTGCTTCTTGAAGGCTACCAATGCGGTGATGGGGTCAAACATGGAGCGGTGGTTGGAGACCAGCAGGAATCTTCCCTTTGGCATCTTCTCCAGCCCCTCCACGCAGAGCTTCACACCGCCAAGCCGGCAGACCAACTCCATGGTCTCGGCGATCAAAAACCGCACGAATGGATGATCCTTGGTGTGGGGCTTCTCCTTGCTTACGAACAGGGAGAAGATGAACAGCCCAAGAATATACAGGAACAGCCATCCCACAAAGCCGCCCAGGGACAGCCCCGCACCGATGGCGATGCGGCAGGGGAGACTGACTTCAAACAAAAAGCATAACGGCACGCCGGTGGCAATGCCCAAAAGAATAAAAAAGATCAGCATATAGCTCTCCTTTCGCCTTAAAAAGCAAATAAAAGCCATCCTTGGGAAGAGATGATGTCTGACACGTCTTCGTTTTGACGGGGAGTCAGGATGCACCCGTACTGCGGGATGGAGAAAAACACACTTCCGTCCCCGCGATAGAACGCAGGAGCGCTTGGGCGACAGGCAGAACGGACTCTCAACCGAGGGTTCATCCAGCCGAAGGCATGGTCATCCAAGGATAGCATACTCTCCAAGACCTCGGGACACACGCGGAAAAAGCGCAAGTAATCAAGGGGCTCGTCGTTTTCGTTTCTGGTCTGAACGACGCCTTGAGGATGGCAATCCGTTGCCACGACAGAACGGGGTATGGGAATTTCGTAGTCATTCAAAACCGTATACTTTTCGGAAATCTCACCGTCCAAGGGGAATCGAAGGGACATAACTGTACAATACCGACCGCAGTGTTCAAGCAAAGAACGAAAAGCATCCCCTGTAATGTCTTGGACCGAAGAAAAGGGACCAAAGCCATAAACCGGCCAAAGCTGGCGGCTGTTCTTGTCCGCAAGGATTCCCGTTTGACAGCCGTGTTTTTTCGCGAGCTCTTCGGCTTTCTTGTATGCAAAAATCGGAGATTGAGGATATTTTTTCGATTCGGCAACTTGATCAATGATCGCAACACGGGCTTCGGAGCTTGTTTCGCCCCCTAAAAACCGCATACGGAAAGCGAAGCGAATCTGGTCGTCTATCGTATCCAGCATATACCACAAGGTCTCGTCCTGCTGGGCTTGCAGAAGCTCCTGTTCCCAAGGGTCCAAAGCGCGAAGGCGCAAAGAAGAGGCTTCGCTACAGGATGCATAAAACGCTTTCATTGCAAGCGCATCATCGGGAGTTGCGAGACGGGTATCGAAATTCTCCCACATTGGCGGTTCCTCGTCGCTTGGCGGATCATCGTCCCAGGAAAACCAGTTCCCTTTCTTCAAAAGCAAAGCTACGTCTTCTCCCTCCTCGGGTGAAAGCATACATTCGCCCTCGTGGACGATGGCTTGAAGGAACAAGCTGCCGTCCGCTCGGTAGAAATACAGATCTTCGGGGTTATTGTATCCCCATGCGGATATCCAGCTGAATAAAGAATCTGTAATAGAGGTCAACACTTCCGGCAGTTCGGGACAAACGCGGTAAAACTTGTAGTATGTAAGCGGTTTTTCCGTAATTCCTTCATAGGAAAGGCCGGGCAAAAAATCTTTTGGAATCGTTTTTGGGATGGAAATCTCAAAAGGTGCCAATACTTCAAGAGCACGCAAGGGTTCCTTGTCGATCCAGAAACTCAGTGCCAAGTATGCGCTGTAACGACAGCAAGTTTCTATCAGTATACGGTGATCTTCGCCGGAAAAAACTGACTCTACGTTATCTTCGTCGTAAAGCGTATATTCTTTCATGAAAGAACTCCTTTCCATGGGACGTATGTATTATATACTTTTGGAAGGCTTTTGTCAAGGAAAAAAGAGCACCCGCAGGTGCTCTTTGTCGGCTTATAACGGAAGCTTGTAGCTTTCATCAATGAGGAAGTATTCCACGCCTTCTGCGGTGGCCCGCTTCAAAAAGGATGCGTTGTCCTCCAAAACGGATTCCATGGTGCAATCTTCGTCGTCCAAACGGTCCTCGATCACGCTTGCAAAGCCCTTGATTTCTCCGAAATGCTCCCGGATATATCCCTCGCTCATGACCAGGCAATAAAAACGGATATGCTCCAGATACTCCGGCGGGAAGTCCTTTTGCCAATCCATGGGGATGTAACAGCCCTCTGCGATCATGTTCTGCTTGTTTTCGATGGCGGTCTTCACCATCTCCCGCAGAATAGGCCACAAATACGCGGTAAGCTCCTCATCGTCGCTCATAGGGGTGAGGGAGGTGTTGCCGCTGCGGATCAGCCCCATTTTCAGATGATCCATGGAGACAGCGGGGTAGTGATATTTCTCCAAAAGTTTCTGCATGAGCAACGTCTTTCCCGTGTGGGAGGCGCCTGTGATAAGAATGATCATAAGGAAGCTCCTTCTGCGGCGTTTCGGGAGAGTCCGCATTTGATTCTTTCGATAAGATGTTCGTTGATGCTTTTGATTGATGGGATATGAATGAGCACCGCTTTTCCGTTGAATTTCTGCAATAAATGCCAGTAGGCAGCATTGCACAAATAATGCGTGGGCTCGTGGGACACGCAATTGTGTATGCCGGCTACATCCAGTTGCGCCGAAAGGGCCGCTATGTTCAGCGTAGAGTAAAGCCGGGTATCTTTTTCCGCTACCGCTTCGATCCTTACCGTGTCGGTCAGGTTTTTATCTATACCGAAAAGAATAACGGAATCGTAGGCACAGCTTAAAGAGTCGATGTCTCTTTTCAATCCTTCAAAAGAGTTAGTCAACAAATAGCTATCTGTGGAAATAGCTTTTGCCAGAATGCAGGATGCATTATTTTTCCCTTTGAAGCCGACGTATAATTCTCTGTTCATACAGATCTCCCTTGGATAAAAAAATCTCGTTCCTAAGAACGAGATTTTTTGGTGGAGAGTATAGGGCTCGAACCTATGACCCACTGCTTGTAAGGCAGTTGCTCTCCCAGCTGAGCTAACCCTCCGTGACAGCTTCGCTATGATACCACAAAAAAACAGGTTTGTCAATAGGTTTTTGAAAAATATTTCAAAAAATGCGCCTCTTTTTTAGAAGAGGCGCAACGTACTTATTTCTTTCGTTTCAGCTTCAGCACCAAAGCGCTTCTGGAGGGCAGGTAGCAATAGAAGCCGATCCTGCCGTCGGGCTGTCTGGCAGCCTTGTAGCGGTAAGCGGTGTCGATCCGTTCCGGCCCGCCGAAGGCCTTGTCGTCGGTGGACAGAGCTACCACGTAGCTTCCTTCCACGGGGGTGGGGATGAAATAGGGATCGTAGGAATAGCTTGGGTGGAAATTGAAGGCAAACACCGTATTTCCCTTCCCGTAGATCAAAACGTAATCCTCCCGCTTTTCCCACAGGGAATACGCCGGGGAGAGCATCAGCCTGCCCGTTTTCAACAAGGCCACCATGGCGGCGTCGAAGGCCTGCAGATCTCCGTAGCGGAGAAGACCGTTGTCCGCCAGGCTCCATTGCCTGCGGCAGTAGTGATAGCTCCAGCCGTTCCCCTCTCTGGGGAAGTCGATCCATTCGGGATGGCCGAACTCGTTCCCCATAAAGGTGAGGTATCCCTCTCCCGCCAGGGAGGCGGTGAGCAGGCGGATCATCTTGTGCAACGCCATACCCCGATCGATCACGGGACTTTGGGACTGCTTGTTCATGGAAGTGTACATCTCCGCATCGCAGAGACGGAACATGATGGTCTTATCTCCCACCAAGGCCTGGTCGTGGGATTCGCAATACCCCACGGTCTTTTCCCCCTTGCGGCGATTGGTAAGCTCGTACCACAGATGCCCTACGTTCCAATCCTCGTCACGGTATTCCTTCAGGTACTTGATCCAAAGGTCGGGAACTCCCATGCCCAAGCGGAAGTCGAAGCCCAAGCCCCCTTCCTTGGTAGGCAGGCACATCCCGGGCATACCGGACATATCCTCGGCAATGGTGATCGCGTGCTTATTGACAGAATGGATCAGATCGTTGGCCAGCCGCAGGTAGGTCACTGCGTCTCCGTCGGTGTTGAGGGTGTAGTACATCCCGTAGTTGGTAAAGGCACTGCCCAGACCGTGATCCAGGTACAGCATGGAGGTGACCCCGTCAAAGCGGAACCCGTCGAAATGGTATTCCTCCATCCAATACTTCAAGTTGGAAAGCAGGAAGTGCAACACCTCGTTCTTCCCGTAGTTGAACAGCTTGGTGCCCCAGGCGGGGTGATCTCCCCGGGGGCCTTCATGGAAGAACTGATAATCGGTTCCGTCGAATTGGTTGATGCCGTCCAAGGTGTTCTTCACCGCGTGGGAATGTACCACGTCCAGCAAAACGGCAATGCCCATCTCGTGGGCGGCGTTGACCAGCTCCTTCAGCTCCTCACCCGTGCCGTAACGGGAGGAGGCGGCAAAAAAGCTGGACACCTGATATCCAAAGGAGCCGTAGTAGGGATGCTCCATGATGGCCATGATCTGCAGGGTGTTGTACCCCAGCTTGGCCACGCGGGGGAGGACGTTTTCTCGGAACTCCCTGTAGGAAGCTACTTTTCCCTCCTCGCTCGCCATGCCGATATGGCATTCGTAGATAAAGGGCACCTTTTCGGGGCGGAAGCTCTCGTCCGTCCAGGCAAAGGGCTTGTGTTCCGTCACCTCCGCACACCAAAGGTAGGTCACGGGGTCCTGCACCACCCGGGTGGCGTACAAGGGCACACGGCGCAAAAGCTCTCCGCCGTGATGAACGATGGCCTGTACCTTCTGCCCGGGGCGCAAAGCGTCTTTCCCTTGCAGTCTCACCTCAAAAACGCCGTTTTCCAACGCCGTCATGGGTGTGGCGTGAACGTCCCAGCCGTTGAAGTCTCCCGTGAAGAACATGGCCTCCGCACCGGGGGCCCATTCGCGGTAGACCCAGCCTTCCTCCGTTTGGTGGATGCCGAAATACAGGTGGGCGTTGGCAAAATCCGCAAGCCTGCCGTTTCCCACCAGCTCCCGCTTTTTGGCGTGATAGGCTTTCATCAGGTTTTCGATATGCTCTTCGTAAGGGCGCAGGTAAGGATCCAATTCCGTAATGCGGTAAGACATACAAAAGACCTCCGTTTTCGTTCCTCTGCCTTTCCTTTATTTTATCACGGTTTGGAAAAAAATGCAACGGGTTTTTGGCGGAAGCGTCCTTCCCGCAGGTAAAAAACCAAGGGGGTGTTTTTATACAAAACGACGGAAAACAGGGCTTTTTCGGCAGGTACGGGATTTTTCCCCTTTAGGGCATTGCATTTTTTCGCCGTTTGTGCTACAATTCCTTTTAAGGCCTGTCAGGAAGGAGAGGGAAGCATGCTGGATTGGCTGAACCAATGGGAGTTGGGGATCTTGGACGGGATCCAAGCTCTTTTCCGTTGCGGTTTTTTGGACGTGATCGTTCCCATCTTCACCTTTTTTGGGAATGCGGGCTGGATCTGGATCGTGATCAGCGTGCTGCTCATAGCCTTCCGCAAGCACCGCAAGGCGGGGATCACCCTTGCCGTAGGGCTGATCGCCCAGCTGTTGGTGTGCAATCTGCTGCTGAAAAACCTCATCGCCCGAGACCGCCCCTGCTGGCTGGCAGAGGACGTGGAGCTTTTGGTGGATCTGCCCACCGATTATTCCTTCCCCTCGGGACATACCATGGTGTGCTTCATCGCCGCTGCCATTTTAGCCATGTATAACCGCAAATGGGGGTATATCGCCTTCCCCGTGGCGGTGCTCATGGGATTCACCCGCCTGTATCTCTACGTGCATTTTCCCACGGACGTGTTGGGCGGTGCGGTGCTGGGGGTGCTGTTGGGTGCAGCCGTGACCTTGCTTATGAGAAAATTCTTTGAATTGCTGGAGAAGAAATATGCAATGCATCTGTGATAAAACCTTTGACGAAGAACGTGCCCTTTACGGCTCTGATGGAGTAAGGGTGGAAAACTGCCGCTTTGAAGGCCCTGCCGACGGGGAATCCGCTTTGAAGGAAAGCCAAAACGTGGAGGTGACAAACTGCCATTTTGCGTTGCGCTATCCCTTCTGGCACGATACCCACCTGACGGTGGAAAACTGCACCCTGACGGACACCTGCCGTGCCGCCTTCTGGTACGACGAGGACGTGAAGGTGGCCCACACCACCCTGGGGGGCATCAAGGCCTTCCGTGAATGTAAGGACGTGGAGATCACCGATTGCGAGGGGGTCTCCGAGGAGTTCGGCTGGAACTGCCGTAACATTTCCATGGAGAGATTCACCATGCAGTCCGCCTACTTCCTGTTCGGCGCCTCCCACGTGACCATGAAGGAAAGCACCTTCACAGGGAAGTATTCCTTCCAGTACGTAAAAAACGCCGTCATTCGGGACAGCGTGCTGAACACCAAGGACGCCTTCTGGCACAGCGAGAACGTCACCGTTTACGACAGCGTTCTCAAGGGGGAATACCTGGGCTGGTACGCCAAGAACCTCCGCCTGGTGCGCTGTAAGATCATGGGCACCCAGCCCCTTTGCTATTGCGAGGATCTGGTGCTGGAGGATTGCACCATGGAGGGCTGTGACCTGGCCTTTGAAAACTGCACCGTGAACGCCACCGTGAAGGGGCATATCGACAGCGTGAAGAACCCCACCCACGGCCGCATTACCGCCGATTCCATCGG
Source organism: Oscillospiraceae bacterium (assembly GCA_015063885.1). Taxonomy (GTDB): domain Bacteria; phylum Bacillota; class Clostridia; order Oscillospirales; family CAG-382; genus Coliplasma. Next base: position 22,596 of record SVTH01000015.1, read on the forward strand.
GGAGATCATTCTGGATGCCCACCAAAGACCGGGCAGTGATTGTATCATCGAGGTCAAGGGATGAAGGAGCTGCGCCTTCCCATCCGCCGCAAGGATTCCCCTGTAGGGGAAGGGATCACCTTGTATACAGGCCGTGAGACGCCCGGGGTCCTGAAGACGGAGACGTATCTGTTCAACACCGCCAAGCTGATGATCTTCGGGGCAGACGGCCTCCTGCGGGAAGCAGGCGGCGAATTGTGGGCCAATACCGATCAAAAGCTGGGGAGCCCTCAGCTGTCCGTCACCATCCCTCCCCACGGCTTTGCCGTCGCCTTTTCCGGAGCGGGGAACGAGGAGATCCGCGCCTGCTTCGATTTCGCCATGGAGAACGCCATGCTGTACAACGCCACCATGGTGGTGCACCGCAGAGTGGAGGGCAGAGTGGAAGGGGATACCCTGGTGCTTCGCTACGAGGAAGCAATTCCCCACGATCCCCACGCCTTGAAATTCCTGTTCATCGGCAACAGCTGTACCTATTTCCACGGCGTGCCCTTGAAGTTCCGTGAGCTTTGCAAGGCGGCGGGCAGGGCGGTGGAGGTGACCTATTGCACCCGCGGTGCGGCGTATCTCCACCAATTCGCAGACCCCGACCACCCCTACCATAAGGAGCTTTGTGCCCGTTTGGGGGAAAAACGCTACGATTTCGCCGTGCTCCAGGACGCAGGCGCCGCCACTCTTGAGGATATGGAAAGCTCTCTCCGCACCCTCCTTCCCATGTTGGAGGAGAATGGGGCAAAGCCTTTCCTGTATATGCGCTGTGCTCCCAAAGCGGAGGAGGGGCTCATGCAGGAGCTGACCGCCAACCTTTCGAAAACCTACCGCAAGGCGGGGGAGACCTTCCGTGTGCCCGTATCCGCCGCGGCGGAGGCCTTCGTGCTGTGCCGCGAGAAGTACCCCGCGCTGGAGCTCTATGCAGACGACCGCTCCCACCATTCGGGGATGGGCAGTTACCTGGCGGCCTGCTGTCTGGCGGAAGCCATCTTGGGCATCGACACCCGTGGAAATTCCTACGACGCCTATTTCGGCAAGGAGACTGCCGAAAAGCTCCAAGAGACCGCCCACGAGACCTGCGGAAAAAACTGAATACGAAAAACGGCAAGACTGCGCGTCTTGCCGTTTGCTTTTATTCCCCGTCGCTGACGAAAAGGCTCAGCCAGGGCTTTTCATATTCCGCGGGGGAGGAGAGCTTTCCCGCTTTTTCTGCCAGATAGAGACATCCCGTGGTGAAGTACCCGAAGTGCATGGCGATGAAGTTCCCCTTCTGCCAATTCAGATGGGCGGGGATATAGTCTGCCAGCTCCTTTTCCATCACCGAGAAGGCCTCCTCCAGCAGGGGGCGCACCGCCGGATAAATGCTTTCCGCCAGGTCTCCCAGCTTTTCCGTGACCTCCCGGGAGGCGTAATAGTAGTTCTGCAGGTACCCGTCCTCCATCTTCAAGAACAGATACAGCTCCAAAGCCCTGGCGAAGAGGACCTTTTCTTCCTCACACAGGGTGTCTGCCGTCAGCTCCCCCTTCACCAGGCGGTTGCAAAGCGCCATGACTTCCCCGGGGGTCTCAAAGAAGATCCCGCCCCAAAGGCCCTTATCCGTGCCGCACCAATGGTGATAGAAGCCCTGGGCGAACACCCCGTCGATCTTATGCACGGGGCCTTGGAATTGATGGTAGGGCATTTTCTTTTCCGGTGTGCCCAGGCTGTGATCCTCGTGGTAGCCGAAGGCAATCCATTTCCCGCCGTTGGGGCGAATGGGCATATCCGCGTATTTCACGCTTTTTCCGTCCTCGTAGCGGAAGCGGTTGATATGCAGCTCCGCAAACCAGGGGATGTACACCCAAAGCAGCCGTTCCCAGGGAAAGCCGGGGGTGTTGTACGCCCCTTGGGTAAGTAACTCCTTGTGTTCCTCCAGCAGGGAGATCAGCTTTTCGTAATAGGCGGGGATGGCCTTTTCCATCAGCTTATCCCCGATGATCCGCCTGTCGTTGGGGAGGATCACGAAATCCGTCTGATACTTCCCGCCCGGAAGCTCCCTTACGAGCTCGCCCTTTACCAGCTCCTCCAATTCGTCCTCGATATAGGGCGCGGAGATCCCCAATTCCTCGCAAAGCTGCGTTACGGTAACAGGCTTTTGGTAGGCGGCCAGAAGAAGGTTCTGGGTGGATTTCCGCTTCCGCAGGGAGATGGGCTCCATATCGTTGCCGGGCATTCCCGTACAGGCCATGTAAAGGGTCTCGGGATGATAGCTTTTTTCTCCGTATGTTCTCATTCGTTCCATTCCTTTCTTGATGGCCTCCCGTGCGTCGTGAAGCCACCATTTCACGGTGCCTGAGGTTTTCCCCAACCGAACGCCGATCTCCTCGCAGGAAAGTCCGTCGAAGTAGTGTAAGATCACCGCCTTACGGTAGTTGCCGGACATCAGCGCCAGCTCCCGACGTAACAGCGCGGTCTGCTCCTTTTGCAGGTAGTCCTCCTCGGTGTTTTCCACGGAGGCTACCAATTCGGAAAGATAGGTGCGGGAGGCGTATTCTGCGGAAAGCCGTTTCTTCTTCCGCAGATGGTTGTAAAACAAATGGTTGGAAACGCTCCAGGCAAAGGCGCCCGGGTTTTCGATCTCCTTGCCGCTGCGGATGGCTTTCAAAAGCTCCACGCAGATCTCCTGGGCCAGATCCTCCGCCTCCGCCTCGCTGCCCAGCTTCATACGGCAAAAGCCATAGATCTTGGGGAGCAGGTCGGATTCCAGGGCGCTTAACAGCTCCTGTTGGGTCATTTTGGCAGGCACCTCCTTTTTCATTGTTTTCAAACGATCGTTTCACCCATAAAGTAACGGATGAAAGAAAAGGGTTGGAACTTTTTTCAGTATAACACAAAAAAATAGTTCCCGCAACTCCCCAAACCTTGCTTTTTTTCGCCGGCGGTGGTATAATACCAAAAAACAGAAAGGCAGGAGCAGGGCGTATGGCGCTTACGGGAGAGCAGATCCGTTGGCTGTTGATGGCGGCGGTTTTCATCGCGGCGTTGTTCCTTTGCCTTTTTTTCGGTATTAAGAGAAAACCGAAGGACGTTGCGCTCACCGTCCTTTGCGCATCCTTGGTGACTTGCTTCCTTACCGTCTCTACCTTCCATTCCGTCTCGGAATACGGAAGCGGTTCCCTTGCCCCCGCAGGGGAAGGAGACTCTGTGGTGACCCTGGAGATCGACGCCTCCGCGGCAGGGAAGGGATTTCTGCTGCCGCCCACCCAAGTGGCGCTGAAGGAGGGGGAAAGCGTTTTGGCCCTTCTCCTGCGGGTCACCGAGGCGAAGAATCTCCGCATCGAGACCTCCGGGGGCTACGTGGAGGGCATCGGCGGGCTTTACGAATTCGATCATGGGGACGAATCCGGCTGGATGTACGCCGTCAACGGCATAGGCGGAAGCGTTTCCTCCGCAGAATACCTACCCAAGGAGGGGGACGTGATCCGCTGGTACTACGTCACCTCCTATTCGGAAGGGGGGCAGACGCCGTGAGAGAATGGCATCCCTCCGTTTCCGCCGTGCTTTTGCTGTCGCTGATGCTGCTTTCCGCCTTTTCCACAGAGCCGTGGGTGATCCTTTGCTCCCTGGCGGGCGGTCTGACCTTTTGTGCCATGACCGGCGGGGCGAAAAATCAGCTGAAGACGACCCTTTTCGTGGTAGCCGTTTTCACCGTTACCAACCCTCTGTTCTCTCACCGCGGGGAGCAGGTGCTGTTTTACCTCAACCACAACGCCGTGACCTTGGACGCCATCCTTTTGGGGGCGCGGATCGGCGGGATGCTGGCCGCTTCCCTTTGCTGGTTTTCCGCCTTCGGGCGGGTGCTGGACACGGAACGGCTGGTATACCTCTTGGGAAAAGCCTTCCCCAAGATTGCCATGCTGTTGTCCTCCGCTTTGCGGATGATCCCCCTTGCAAAACGGCGCTTTACCGCCGTAGGAGAGGCACGGGAGGCGGCAGACCTGGGAGGAGAGGGGGGAACGGCGCGGATGCGCTTCGCAGGCGGCAACCTTTCCGTTTCCCTGGGCATGACCCTGGAATCCGCCGTGCAATCGGGCAATTCCATGAAAGCACGGGGCTTCGGTCTGCCGGGACGGACGGCCTATACCCTGTTCCGCTTTGCCCCCCGCGACGGAGTCCTGCTGGCGGGCGTGCTGTTTCTGACCGTGTTATCCGCATGGGGGATCCTATTTGAGATCCCCGTGCTTTTCATCTGCTTCGGGGTGCTGTGCGCCCTGCCGAGTCTTGGAGAAGGGAGAGAGAAATTGCGATGGAGATCCTGAATATCGACCGCCTGTCCTTCACCTATTCCGGGGCGGAAGCGCCTGTTTTGAAGGATGTGACCTTTTCTCTTGCCCCGGGGAGCTTTACCGTGCTCATGGGTGAATCCGGCTCGGGAAAGAGCACCCTGCTCCGCCTGATCAAAAAAGAGCTGTCCCCCCGTGGGAAGACGGAGGGGAAGATCTCCCTGCTGGGGAAGCCTGTTTCGGAGCTGACGCCGAGAGAGTCCGCCTTCGCCGTGGGCTTCGTGGCCCAGCTTCCCGAGGAGCAGATTATCACCGACCGCGTGTGGCACGAGCTGGCCTTCACCGGAGAAAGCGCGGGAATGGAGGACGCCCTTTTGCGCCGCCGCGTGGGGGAGATCGCCTCCTATTTCGGTATGGGAGACTGGTTCCGCAGGGAAACGGACACCCTGTCGGGAGGGCAGAAGCAATTGTTGACTTTAGCCTCCGTTTTGGCAGGCGAGCCCGCCCTATTACTGCTGGACGAGCCCACCTCCCGCCTGGATCCCGTGGCGGAGGGAGAATTCCTCTCCCTTCTGGAACGGCTGAACCGTGAGCTGGGGCTCACCGTTTTGCTGGCTACCCATGATCCTGCGCGGATGCTCGGCATGGCGGACCGTCTTTTATACCTGGAAGACGGCGTATTGTGCTGTGACGGGACACCCCGCAAGGTGTGCGCACAGTTCCCGGAAGAAAAGCTCCCCGCCCTTCCTGCTGTCACCCGCGTGTGGCATAAGCTGGGGAAAAACGGGGAATGTCCCCTGACCCTGCGGGAGGGAAGCGCCTTAACGGAAAAAACGGCGCTACGCTCCATCCCGTTGCAGGAGCCTTCCTTGGGCGCCCCCGTTTTGCAGGGGAAGGAGCTTTGCTTCCGCTTTGCAAGAGACGGTGCACCTCTTTGCGACCGCTTGTCCTTCACCCTGCGGGAGGGAGAGCACCTTGCCGTCGTGGGCGGGAACGGAAGCGGCAAGACCACCTTGCTGCGGTTGCTTTGCGGCTTTTTAAAGCCTCTCTCCGGGAAGATCCTCCTGGAGGGCAAGCCCTTGCAGAAATACGGCGGGGACTTGTGGTATCACCGCATGGCCTACCTGCCCCAGGAGCCTGCCGCCCTGTTCGGGGAGGAGACCGTGGGAGAGGAATACCTGCTGTATTGCAAAAAGAAGGGCATCGACCCCGCCGCGGCAGAAGAGCTTGCCGCCCGTTTGGGCGTTTCCCATCTTTGGAACCGCCATCCCTTGGATCTCAGCGGAGGAGAATTACAGCTTTGCGCTTTGGGACGGGTGCTTTTACAGCAACCCAAGGTGCTCCTTTTAGACGAGCCCACCAAGGGAGTGGACGCCTTCGCCGTCCGCCGTCTGGAGAAGATCCTGCAGGAGCTGACTGCGGAAGGGACCGCCATCCTCACCGTCACCCACGATCTGGAGTTTGCGGGGAGAAACGCCCATACCTGCGCCCTGCTTTTCGACGGTGTGCTGTCCTCACCTCAGCCCGCCCAGCGCTTTTTCGCCCAAAACAGATTTTACACCACCGACATTTCCCGCATGACCAAAGGGGTCTGCGCCACGGAAGAATCACTTTATCAAAGCATTTACGGAAAGGAACGTAACCATGTCACTCTGTAGCTTCGGAAAATTTTCCATCAAGGGCACCTTTACCCCCAAGTGGCCCTACCACACCGACCTCTATTGCCGTATGGCGTACTTCAAGAGCGGGGAAGAGCAGGCGTTGTTCTGCGCTTTCGACTCCCTGGGTACCTGGGCCTGTGACGCCCGCAAATTCTGCAAGGAGGTGGGCGAAGCCTGCGGTATCCCCGCCAAAAGCATCGTGTTCCACGAATTGCAGGCCCACGCCGCACCCTACTCCGACAATATGCACGAGGGCATGGACAACATCATTGCCCGTGCCGTGGAGATGGTAAAGGAGCTGCAGAAGAAGGCCGTTCCCTATGTTTGCGAGGTGTCCGAGGCCTATTTCGGAACGGATTGCAGCTTCAACCGCGAGCAGTACGTGGAGGGTCTCGGCGGCGTTACCGTCTGGACGGGTATGGGCTTTGACGAGAAGGGCAAGCCCTGCACCCAAAACGAGGGCATCATGCTTCTCAAGGACTACCGCCCCCACATGGAGGTGCTGGAAAAGCCTCTGTATTTCGACAACCTGAACGATCCCCTGGCCTATCTCTTCGTCTTCAAGAGCGAGGAGGGAGAGGTGCTGGGCACCATGTCCCGCTTCGCCGCCCACCCCGACGTGGCGGTGCTGTTTGAGCTTCGTCCTGTGGAGGGCAAGGCGGGGATGTACCGCTACGACTACGACTGGCCGGGCTACCTCTCCACCAAGCTGGAGCAGGATTTCGGCGGCACCTCCGTCTACCTCAACGGCCCCTGCGGCGACCTGACCACCAAGAAGGGCTACGACGGCATTGACGATTTTATCGCCAGCGACAAGGAATGCCAAAGACTGGGCACCTGGTTTGCGGAAAAGCTGGAGAAGTCCTTTGAGGAGCACCGCTATACCTTCAAGTCCGACGTCCTCAAGACCGAGACCTTCACCGTCACCGTTCCCATGCGCGACGATATGCCCCACAGCGTGGCAGAGGCTTGGGCAGATCACGACCGCCTCTGCAGAGAGAGCGAGGAGGCCTATCGCAAGGCTCTTGCCGACCCCACCCTCACCCCCGCACAGATGAAGCGGGTCATCGACGATTGGTACAAGGCCCACTACAACTGCAGTATGGCCACCTCCATCTGCGGCTTTGACGACGAGACTCTGGCAAGCCGTATGGTCACCATCGACATCCCCTGCGTCCGCCTGGGCGAGTATCTCTTCGTAGGCGTTCCCGGGGAGAGCCTTACCGAGCTGGCCACCTGGCTCCGCTCCACCTTCACAGGTGCCAAGACCATCCCCCTGGACCAGTGTAACGGCTACTACAGCTACATGGCCACCCCCCGCTCCCTGACCCAGGGCGGCTATACCTATTGGTGCAGCTGGACCACCCGAGACACCATTCCCGAGATGCAAAAGCAGCTGGTGCCCAAGATCCGCCGCTTCCTGGAGGAATGACGGTCGAACTGCACAAGCGAAGGATGCGGCATTTGGTCGAAATATACAAGCGTTTGTTATTGTTGCACAAAACGATACAAACAAATTTGTTAAATATATCGAAAATCATTCTTGCATTTTGTGAATAAAAGTGCTAAGATACAGGCGAAATTGAAAGAGTACTTTTGATTTCCAAATTGATCTTGAAAGGAATGATCGTTCGTATGAAAAACGTAAAACAAGCGCAAACTTATCTGTATCGCGTGGTTCTGGATACGGTCAGTGACGTGAATGCGTTCAACCGTGCCGCAACCGCTTGCAAGGGCGAGGTGTATTTGGTGGGTGAGCACATGAAGATCAACGCCAAAAGCCTGCTGGGTGCCCACATGGCCCGTGTGGCTTGGGATGAGCTTTACGTGGAAGCGGATTTCGATTGCTACCACGCCTTCGAAAAGTTCATCATCTGAACCCAAACACATACAGAGAGTGCCTTCGGGTGCTCTTTTTTTTTGTTCTACCGCTTGACAAGGGGAGAGAAGTGTGCTATACTGACACAAACCGATGCGGAAGAGGAGTACCTTTTCTACAGCTTCCAAAGAGAGCTGCGGGCGGTGGGATCGCGGTGAAGAGAGAATTGGGAATGGACTTCCAAGGGCAAACGGAACAGACGGAAACGTCTTAGTATGGGCGACGGAGTATGACCCTCCGTGAAAAAGGTCTGCATATATTGGTATGCGTAAAGGTGGGCGTGTTTTGCGCCAAGCCGGGTGGCACCGCAGGAAATGATCCTGTCCCAGCGTTTGAACAATGCGGGACGGGGTCTGTTTTTTTACCCGTCCGCCAAAAAGAAAGGAAGGAAAACACCATGGCAAACAAAGAGATTCCCTACAAGATCTACTTGGAAGAAAGCGAGATGCCTAAGGCTTGGTACAATCTCCGTGCGGATATGAAGAACAAGCCCGCCCCTCTGCTGAACCCCGCAACGGGTAAGCTCATGTCCGCGGAAGAGCTGTCCGACGTGTTCTGCGCCGAGCTGGCAAAGCAGGAGGTGGATGAGGACACCGCTTATTTCCCCATTCCCGAGGAGATCTTGAGCTTCTATAAAATGTACCGTCCCGCTCCTCTGGTCCGTGCATACTGTCTGGAGGAAAAGCTGAAGACCCCCGCCAAGATCTACTATAAGTTCGAGGGCAACAACACCAGCGGCTCCCATAAGCTGAATTCCGCCATCGCCCAGGCCTACTACGCCAAAAAGCAGGGCCTTACCGGCGTCACCACCGAGACGGGTGCGGGGCAATGGGGCACCGCCCTTTCCATGGCCTGCGCTTATCTTGGCTTGGATTGCAAGGTCTACATGGTGAAGGTGTCCTACGAGCAGAAGCCCTTCCGCAGGGAAGTGATGCGTACCTACGGCGCTTCCGTCACCCCTTCTCCCTCCATGGAGACGGAGGTGGGCAGAAGGATCCTGGAAAAGCACCCCGGAACAGGCGGCAGCTTGGGCTGTGCCATTTCCGAGGCGGTGGAGGTCGCCACCAACACCCCCGGCTACCGCTACGTGCTGGGAAGCGTTCTGAACCAGGTGATGCTCCACCAGTCCATCATCGGCCTGGAGGCCAAGGCGGCCATGGATAAATACGGCATCAAGCCCGACGTGATCATCGGCTGTGCCGGCGGCGGCAGTAATCTGGGCGGCTTGATCGCTCCCTTCATGGGCGAGAAGCTGAGAGGCGAGGCGGATTACCGCTTCATCGCCGTAGAGCCTGCATCCTGCCCCAGCCTGACCAGAGGCGCTTTTGCTTACGACTATTGCGATACGGGTATGGTCTGCCCCCTGGCAAAGATGTACACCCTGGGAAGCAACTATATCCCCGCTCCCAACCATGCAGGCGGCTTGCGCTACCACGGCATGAGCCCCATTCTGTCCCAGCTCCGTGCAGACGGCCTGCTGGAGGCAATCTCCGTTCCTCAGACGGAGGTCTTCGCCGCGGCGGAATACTTCGCCAGAGCGGAGGGCACCCTCCCCGCACCCGAAAGCTCCCACGCCATCAAGGCAGCCATGGACGAAGCCATCCGTTGCCGCGAGACGGGGGAGGAGAAGACCATTCTCTTCGGTCTCACGGGCACGGGCTACTTCGATATGTACGCCTACGAAAAATTCCACGACGGCAAGATGACGGACTACATCCCCTCCGACGAGGAGATCCAAAAAGCCCTGTCTTACCTGCCCGATATGAGCAAATATGATCTTTGATGCAACTTCTGTCCTCGCCCTGACCAAAGAGCTGGCCGTGATCCCCGCACCCAGCAAGTCGGAAGGGAAGCGCACCGCCTTCTGTCTGGAGTGGTGGCGTTCCCGCGGCTTGAACGCCTTTTCCGATGAGGTGGGGAACGTGATCTTAGAGCTGGGTGGGGGAGAGGACACCCCCGTGGTGCTGTTCATGGCCCACACGGATATCGTCTTTGACGAAAATACCCCTCTCGTCCTGCGTGAGGAGGGGGACCGTCTGTATTGCCCCGGTATCGGGGATGATACCGCCCATGCGGCCTTTCTGCTCCACGGCGGGGCAGAGATGGCAAAGCAGAACCTCCCCGAGGGAATCACCTTCGTCTTCGCCGCCAACGTGTGCGAGGAGGGAGAGGGCAACCTGCTGGGTTGCCGCGCCTTGATGGAGCGTTACGGAAGCCGTCTGCGGGAGGTGATCTCCTTCGACAGCTATCTGGAAAAGCTCCACGATACCTGCGTGGGGTCTATGCGCTACCGTGTGACTGCAAGGACGGCGGGAGGACATTCCTTCCGTGATTTCGGCGCACCCAACGCCATTGCCAAGCTGTGCGGATTGGTGTCGGAGCTGGAAAAACAGCCCCTGCCCGCAGAGGGCATCACCACCTTCAATTTCGGCAGTATCGCAGGTGGCACCACGGTGAACACCATCGCCGCCGAGGCTTCCCTGTTGTACGAGTTCCGAAGCGACCGCCACGAGAACTTTGCCCAGATGGAAACGCAGTTCCAAGCCGCCTGCGAAAACGTCCGGGATTGCAAGCTGACGGTGGAGACCATTGGCATCCGTCCCTGCGGCAACGTGGAGGAAGCAAGGCAGCAGGCCTTGGTGACCCGGTGCGAAAACGCCTTTGCGGGGCTTCCCCTGCCTGCACGGTATCCCGCATCCACCGATTGCAACCTGCCCCTTTCCATGGGGATCCCTGCGGTGTGCATCGGGCTGGTGGCGGGAGGCGGCGCCCATACCACGGCGGAATACGTTTCCATGGCAAGCTTTGCCAAGGGCGCGCGGGTGCTGAAAGCACTGCTTTCGTCCTATCTTGGGTAAAAATGTGGATAACTGTGGACAAGCAGTTGATAACTTACCCACTTATCCACAGAGTTATCCACCAAAACGAGGTGATCTGATGTTAGAACGTTCCTGCGGAACCATTCCTTATACCATCCAAAACGGGCGGATCCTTTACCTGCTGGTCAAGGCAAAGGACGACGGCTTCTGCGGTTTCCCCAAAGGGCATATGGAACAAGGGGAAACGGAGGAGGAGACCGCCTTTCGGGAGACCTGGGAGGAGACTTCCTTAAAGCCCGCCGTGGATACCGCCTTCCGTTACGAGATCTTCTATCATATGCGCAGCGGCAACGATAAACGGGTGGTGTATTTCCCGGGCAACATCGGCTCTCAGACCCCTGCCCACAACCCGGGGTTTGAAAACTTCCTGTATCTGCTCCTCCCCTTCGAGGAAGCGTACGAAGCCCTCACCTTCGAAAACACCAAAGCCATGCTTCGGAAGGTAAACGCATATCTCACCAAATGAAAAGATCCCGCAGACCGTCTTTCGGCTTGCGGGATTTTTGCCCCATCTTCTACCTGCGGTAGAGGTCTTTCCCCTTGCGCAGGGGTGCGTTTTGTGCTACCATAAAGACAGCAAGCAGACGGAGGAGCTTATGAGAGACTATAGTTTTGGTAATTTTCTGCACGAGCTGCGGATGCGCAGAGGCCTTACGCAATTCCAGCTCGGTATGCTGATCGGCGTTTCCGACAAAGCGGTTTCCAAGTGGGAAAACGGTTCTGCCAAGCCCCAAAGCGGCGTTCTGTCCAAGTTGGGGCAAGTGCTGGGTGTCAGCGTCGATGAGCTTCTGTCTTGCAAATATCACACCCCCGATCAAGGGGGAACAAAAGGAGTATTTGCAATGAAAAAACAAATATGGAGCAAAGCGTTATCCAATCTGCGGGAGAAGTACGGCGAGGCACCTCCCTTTCCTGTCTGGAGCCGTTACCTTACCGAGCAGGCGGAGTTGCAAAGCGGGGATATGATCGTCTACTGGGAACTGGTGGCACGGCTGTCCGCCGAGGCAAAAAAGCAAAAGGAACGTATCAACGTGCCGGGAGGGACCGGGGCGTTTTTCACGGCGTATCTGTTGGGAGCAAGCGGCGTGAACCCGTTGCAGCCTCACTATTACTGTCCCGTTTGCCGTAAGACAGAATGGGTAGATGCCGCCTCCGACGGGTGGGATCTTCCGCCCCGTTCCTGTATCTGCGGCGAGATGATGCAGGGAGAGGGGCACGGGATCCCCTTTGAGACCTATCGCCACGTGGTACAGAGAAATACAAGCTTCGATATCTCCGTTTCACCCGCTTTGTTCCCGTTCGCCAAAGCTTTTGCCGTGGACTATTTCAAGGACTGCGATTTTCGGACGGAAGCGCGGGCGGTGGATGGTGCCGAGACTTTGAAGGTGAAAAACGAAGGTTCTGCCTGTATCTTCACCCTTTGCGCGGACGAGTCCCTTGCCCGCATCTCCCTCTTGGAGCAGGCTACAGGGGTATCCTTTGATGAGGCACCCTTTTGCGGCAGGGAAGTGATCGAGGCATTTCGGTGCAGTGAAACGGACGGAATACCCGATTTTCAAGCAGAGTTTATAAAGAAGATGCTGAAAACCGTTTCCCCTAAGATCTTTTCCGAACTTGTACAGCTTTTGGGTTTGGCTCACGGCACGGGCACCTGGCGGGATAATGGGGAAATCCTGTTCCGGCAGGGGCATCCCATAGGGGAGCTTGTGGCTTATCGGGATGACGTTTTCCTCGCCGCACGGAAAAAGCTCTCGGAGAGGGGCATTTGCGACACGGGCTACGCCTACCGGCTCATGGAGGACACCCGCAGAGGGCGGTATGCCAAGAGCGGGATTCCCGATGCGGAACGTAAGCTGATGCAGGAGTGCGGCTTGGCGGATTGGTTTGCCGAGTCCGTCGGAAAGATCGGATATCTGTTCCCCAAGGCCTTCGGCGTCTCTCGGGTGGAAACGGCGGGGAAGCTGATGTGGTACAAGCTTCATTTCCCGAAGGAATTTCATACTGTTATGGACAAGTAAACAAAACGAGCCGCGTCATCCGTGACGCGGCTCATCGCTTATTGTTTTTCCAAATGCTTCTTAATGGCCTCGAAGGTGGTATCGCTGATGACGTGCTCCATCTTGCAGGCGTCTTCTGCGGCAGTTTCGGGATCCACGCCCAGCTTGACCAGCAGGGAAGACAGCAGCGTGTGCCGTGCGAAGACCTTCTCCGCCACCTCGCGCCCCGCCTCCGTCAAGGAGATATAGCCGCTTTTATCCACGGTGATGAACTCACCCTTTCTGAGTAACCCCATGGCTCTGCTGACGCTGGGCTTGGAATACCCCATCTCCTCGCATACGTCGATGGAGCGGAAGGGAACACCCCTCTTGGTCAGGGTCAGGATCGTCTCCAGATACATCTCGCCGGATTCCTGCAAATGCATAAACGGCACCTCCTTTTTGTTGGTCGTAAGGGTAGTATAACACATATTTGTGAACTTTTCAAGCAAGAAAAGGGCATTTCCTGTCTTTTTGAGAAGAAAATCCCCTCCTTCTCCTTGCCTTTGCCTTCTCTTTGTGATATTCTGTAAAAAACGGTTGTAACCGTTTGGTAGCTTTCTTTTTTGAACGTGACGGTGTATGATTTTTTTCGAGAGGAGCTGATGGAATGAAGTATCGCAACGGCAAGGACGTTTTCCCGGAAGCGCTTTTGCGGGAGATCCAAAAATACGCCTCCGGACAGCTTGTGTATATTCCTGCGGGGGATACCAAGCGGAGCTGGGGACAGACCTCCGGGTATAAGCAATATCTTGCCCAAAGAAACGAGGCCATCAAGTCGAAGTTCCGCGCAGGCGCCGGTGTGGAGCAGTTGGCGGATGAATTCTATCTCTCCCCCGAATCCATCAAAAAGATCGTCTACACGAAGAAGGAGGAATTTATGCCCGAATACCGTTGCACACTGTCTTCCGCAAAAGAATTCGCCGCTTGCGGAAGATTGGAGGATTGGGTGCACGCCTATCTGCTTTCCGACGGACACAACGAAGAGTTTTCCCGCGGGCTGCAGATGTTTCCCCGCCGTTTTCTCGGCCCCGTGAGAATGCCGCTGTCCTTGTTTACCCGTTGTTGCGGTCCCGAGCCCCACATGAAGTGGCGGGTCAACGAGGAGTGGTTCGAACGCCACGTGGCGGACCTGCGGGAGGTTATCTCTCAAGGACGGGATCTGCCGCCGCTCATCGTTCATTATCTGATCCCCTACGGAAAAAACGAGGGGGAATTTGAATTGAACGACGGCAATCACCGCCTGGAGGCCTATGGCCGTTTGGGGATCGCCGAGGCGGAAGTGATCCTTTGGATCACGGAGGAAAGGGAATACGAGCTGTTCTTGGAACGGTTTGGTTCTTATTTGAAAAAATAGCGAAGACGAAAAGGCTCCCGCATAGGAACACCCTGCGGGAGCGTTTTTTATCCTTTCAACACGGTAACGGTTTTCGTTCCCGCCGTCAGCCTTCCGTTTTCATCGAAGGAGGAAGGGTTGTCGGCTTTCAGCTTGGCGGGGTCGATACGGTACTTCTTCGCCACCGACCAAAGAGTGTCGGTTTTGGCGGGGTAGAAGAAGGCTACGGAATAGGGATCCTCTTCCTCCGGCTCCGTTTGTACCACGGGCTCGCACAGGAACGACACCTGCTCCTCCGTGCGGAGGGATAGGGTGGCGTTGCAGATCACTCTTGCGGAAATACTGCCGTCGGAATGCAGGGTGGGTAACACCTCGAAGGGTGCGATCTCTGCCGCCACCTCCGAGAGATCCTTCGGGATCTCCGCAGGGACGAATTGCACGAACTCCGCCGTGTGGTCCAGGTGACGGATCCCGTCCATGCTCTCCCCCAGCAGGGAGACCGTCAGCGTGCCCGTCAGCTCTACGCCCCCTTCTCCGGGAACGGCTTTGGCCTTCCCTGCCCGCAGGGAGGCGTCGTACAGGGAGGTGAAGATGGGATCCTCTCCGGGGATCTTCAGGTCAACGGTAAAGCTTCTGTCCGCCATAGATGCCAGGCGGGGGATGCGGAGCTCCTTGCGGCTGGCGGTGGTGAGCATCCCGGGGGTGAACAGATCCTCCGCCACCTCCGTTTCCCCGACTCCCATAGAGCGCAGGGAGGCGTTGACGGTGAAGCAAGCCTTCAGCAAACGGCTCTCCCCGTATTGATCCAGCTCGGGCAACACGCTTTGGGCGCCCAGCTCCAGCCGCAGATGGCAAAGCTTTCCTTCCTCCGCCTCGGGAGTCTCCATGGAAAGGGTCAGGGGCAGGTTTTTCACCGCCATGCAGTATTCCCCTTCCCGGGAGGCGTCCTCGGGCCGGTAAAGCACCTTCACCACGGCGTTGGTCTTGGCCAGCACGTTTCCGCGGGTGACGGTGGTCTGAGGGGGCTGGAGAGAAACGGCGCCGAAGACCACCTCGCCGATGGCCGCTTCCCCCTGGAGCAGGGGAAGGGCTTCGTCAAAACGGAATTCCTCGCGGTAAAGCGCACCGGGGACGTCGTAACGCAGGGGTTTTTTAATAAAGAAGCAATTCTCGGAATCCTGTGTGGAAAGCATGCTGACCGCCGCCATACCGGAAACGGTGGTATGTAGCTCCAGTCTTGCCCGCAGAACGGGACGGCGGGGAGAAAGCATACGGCAGGTGATCTTACTGCAGGAGGCGTTGCAGTATGCCTCCGGGGATTCCAGGTCGTTTTTCGGAAGATCGGCCGTGTGGCGGAATTCCTGGGTAAAGCTGCAAAAACGAAGCTTGTTTCGGTGATCCGTTTCGTAAAGAAGGTCGTAGATCACCCGTCCGACGATCTGTACCTTGTTGTCCGCCACCTGGCAGGAATCCACGTAAGGGGTACAATCCACCCGAATCAAGCGGATGACGTCGGGGCAGTAATCGGGAAGGGTGCCGTCGAATTCCGTTTCCTTATCCAGAACGGTGTCCAAAAGTCCCGTGGGGAAGCGAATTTGTGTGGATGCGGGTCTGCTCATAAAAGAGGGTTCCTTTCTGTTTTTCTTTTTATCCGATATAACATATGCACCGCCCTTCGGAGTTATGCATAGGATAAAAGCAGAGAGGAAGTGGTGGAGATGTGCTGTACAAGGCGTTCCCTGGGCTTTTCCGCTTTGGCATTCGGAGCGGGGGTCCTGCTGTGTACCGTTTTGCCGCCCCTGGCCATGGCCTGCGTGGAGGCGGGGGTCATCGTAGGCGTGGGCGTGATTCTGTTTATAAAGTAGGTGAATGGTTTGCGGATCTACGTATGGAAGGCGCCGGCGTTGTTGCGTCCCCTGCTGCGTCGGCTGTTTCGGGCGGGATAAAGAAAAGGCTGTTGCTTTTTGGGGCAACAGCCTTTTTACGGCAGGTTATGAGAACGCTTCCGTCAGGAATTCCTTCACTTGAGGATAGTATACGGCAAGCAGCGCTACCAGGATTCCGCCCAGCACGGCGGAGACCAGAGCGAAGATCAAGCTTCCCTTGCCGTACTTCACCTCCGTTTCCGCCGGGAGGATGCCGATCTGCTTCAAGGGCGGTGTCATCACCCGCAGGAAGGCGCACAGAACGAAGGCCTCCGGCGCCAACAGCACCAGGTTCTTCGCCATGGCCAGGGAGAAATACACCCAAAAGGCACCGTGATAAAGAACCACCCGCCAGAAGGAGCCCAAAAAAGCGTTGATGACGAAGTTGATCAGGATCTCCGCCCACAGCACACGGAAGTAGGTCACCTTCCCGCGGTAGAGGAACAGGGCGTAGACCACCGCCGTGAGAATGGCGGTCAGGGTGTACCCGAAGAAGAAGGGGTAGGGAGAGCCGATGGCGCCGATGAGATCTACGATCACACCGCAGGCCACGGCAAGGACGGGACCCGTCAGCATGGAGCACAACGCCACGGCGAAGAAGGACAGGGAGATCTGCAGGTAAGGCGACAGCGGAATGTTGAATTTCTCGATCACGATGGCAAGGGCGCAAAGGAAGGCGGCGTAGGCAAGACTGCGGGGGCTTTTGCATTCCGTTGCGGCGTCCTTCCAATAGGAAAGAGAAAAGGGGTGGGGGTACAGCGTTTGGGATCTTTTCTTCATAATAATAAAAACCTCCTGTTCCGACAGAATTCCTGCGAGAAAAGAGGCAAGCACACAGTTTTCAGCGGGATGCGATGCCCACACCGCGAAATCACTTTCTTCGTCCAAAGGACAACTCCCCGTCCCTTCGGCACTGTACGCGTAGGCATCTACTCTGTAGACACCCGTAGTATACAGGAAAATATACAAAAAAGCAAGCCTTTTTTTGGTTTTTTGCGAAATTGTATAAGAATTTGATTTTTTTGCAAAAATAGGGTTGACAAAAGGGAAAAACAGTGGTAAGATATGCAAGCCTTGAGGGGAGACCCGAAGGGATGCGAAAATACTGCAAAAAAACTTAAAAAAGTTTTGAAAACCCTATTGACAAATGGGAAATATTGTGGTATGATAGCAAAGCTGTCC
>SVTH01000016.1 GCA_015063885.1 Oscillospiraceae bacterium
GCAACGGTCTTGATGACCGCTCCGACTCGCGTTTTGCCTTGATTTTGCTGGTTTTTGCCCGAAAATGCCCCTAAAAGATGAAAAAAACGAACTTTTATCTGGTAGACAAAAGTTCGTTTTTATTTGGCTGCGGAAGAAGGATTTGAACCCTCACAAACAGAGTCAGAGTCTGCCGTGCTGCCGTTACACAATTCCGCAATATCACCGCCGGGTATTCCCGACAGCAGGAGTTATTGTATCACGAAGAACGCCAATTGTCAAGCCTTTTTTGCAAAAAAGATGGAAAAATTTCGTTCTTTTCTTCAAAGACAGCTACATTCCCTTGCCAAAAGGGTCAAGGCTTCCCTTGCGGCCTGCTCCCGTACGGCGCTTCTGTCCCCGGGGAAGTGATATTCCGCCGCTTTGGCTTCCGCCCCTGCGGGGGTTCTTTTGGCGATGGCGATATATACCGTGCCCACGGGCTTGCCGGATTCGTCCCCGGAAGGGCCCGCCACCCCCGTGGTGGAAACGGCCAGCTCCGCCCCCGTTCTTTCCAAAGCACCCAAGGCCATCTCCTCTGCCGTTTGACCGGAGACGGCGAAATGCTTCTCTAAGGTCTCCCGCTCCACGCCCAAAAGGGCTTCCTTCATCTCGTTGCAATAGGTCACAAAGCCCCCGCGGAACACGCTGCTGGAGCCGGGAAGATCGGTCAACAGCTTGGCGACCAGCCCGCCGGTGCAGGATTCGGCACAGGCCACGGTACGGCCGGACTGTAAAATGGCTTTTTGCAATGCTTCCATGGGAGACACCCGCCTTTCAAAAACACTACCTTTATTATATACGCTTTACGGAAGAATGCAAGGTGTTAAGGAAATTTTACAATTTGCACAAAATTGTAAAGTCAGTTTGTGCGAAAGTGTCACTTGAAACCAAAGACGGAATCGTGTATAATGTGGGTAACCAAAAGTGCCCTTAGAAGGCACAATAAAACAGGAGGCTATGTTTCATGAAGAAAACATTAGCAATTTTGCTTGCCATGACGATGGCATTCTCTGCAGTTGCTCTGGCAGTTGCGGCAGATTTCGACGTTACGCAGGAAGGCACCGAGTATTCCGTGACCTCTCCTACCACTATTGAGTTCGTCAGCCTTCCTAAGGAGGGCGGCAAGGGCGTTAAGATGGCACCTCAGGCAGGCTGCACCATCGACGCTCTGAAGGACGGCGAGCTGGTTCGCGATGCTTCCGGCTTCGCTACCAACGGTATCGTTCTGTTCCAGAATGAAGGCTTCGGCATCGATTCCGACCTTGAGCTGGTTCCCGACTTCGCTTTCGTAATGGATTTCGGCGCAGAGGTTGAGTTCGACACCGCGTACTTCACCCTGTACCACGAGATCAAGTCCTGTATCGCCATCCCCGGCGACAAGCAGGTCATCGTTGAGGTTTCCGAGGACGGCAATGTCTGGGTTCCCGTCGGCGAAGGTATCTTCTATTTCAATGCCGACGTTGACGAGTTCGTAGACGGTGTTGACGACAAGGAGATCGTTGAGTGTGCCGTTTACCTGGGCGAGGACGTAACCGCTCGTTACGTGCGTTACACCTACACCTTCATGCCCGTTCCCGAGGGCGGCTACTGGCAGTACCACACCAACATCTACGAGTGGTGCGGCTTTACCGAGCTGGGCGTTGCTAAGTGGACCGGCGGCGAAGAGCCCGAGGTTCTGGGCGACGACATTGCCAACATGGAGCCCACCAAGGTGGAAGGCTCCTGGATCGGCGACGACGGCGTTGAAGTGAAGATCATGAACTTCGTCAACAACGCAGGCGTGAAGACCGTTGACGTTACCGTTTACGAGTCCGAAGCATATCTGGAAAACGGCATCGACGCTCCCGTCACCGAGGAGTACACCGCTACCTACTCCGTAGTAGGTAACAGAGTGACCATCACCTACGAGGATGGCTCCATCGACAAGATGTCCGCTACCATCGACGAAGAGGGCGATCTGACTCTTGGCACCGGTATCGGCGCAGTGGTTTACTCTCCCTACGAAGCTCCCGCTCCCGTTGAGATGAGCGGCGTTTGGTTTGCTGACGTTGACGGCGTGATCATGGTGGTCGACTTCTCCGAGGCAGGCGTGATGAAGATGCTGTACTTCGAGGCAACCGACTTCGAAGCAAACGGCACCGACGGCACCGTAACTCTCTCTATGGATTGCCCCTACACCGCAGCTCACAACCATATCGCTGTTGATATGGAAGGCGAGATCTCCAAGCTGTACGTTTCCTACGAGGGTGAGAACCTGATCCTGGACGACGGCAAGACTCCCATGAACCTAGCTCCCTACGTTCCCAAGGAGCCCGCAGTTTCCGAGCCCGAGGACGAGTCCTCCGAGCCCGCTGACGAGTCCTCCGAGGAGCCCGATACCTCCGCTCCCGCTACCTCTACTCCCGCAACCTCCGCTCCCGCAGCTTCCTCCGAGGCACCTGCAGAGGACGGCGATTCCACCATGCTCATCGTGATCATCGCTGTAGTTGCAGTTGTGATCATCGCAGCAGTGGTTGTGATCGTCATCAAGAGAAAGAAATAAGCTTTCCGTCAAAAAGGGGGAGGGGATGACCCTCTCCCTTTGCTATTCATCTCAGAAAGGAAGATTTTTATGAAGAAAATTTTCGCGCTGCTTTTGGCGGTGACGATGCTGGCGGCCCTTTCCGTTACCGCATTGGCAGATTTCACCTACGAAGGCCTGTTCACCGATTACGACGTGCTCACCCCCGGAGAGATCTCCTTCTCCTACGTGGGCGAGACCTCTGCCACCGCATTTCCCCGCGGCGGCGGCACCCTGGAATGCTTGATCGACGGGGAGCATCTTGCAGCTCCCACCACTCATACCGACAAGGGTATCGTGCTGGTGTGCAACGACTTTATCAAGCCCGAATACGAGCGTAAGAACGGCCAGACCATTCAGGCTTCCGAGGCCATCCCCGTCTTCTCCTTCACTCTGACCTACGGGGAAGAGGTGACCTTCGATTCCGTCTACCTCTCTCTGTTCTACATGGCGTTCGACTGCGTTTGCGCTCCCGGCGAGCATAAGGTGGTTGTGGAGACCTCCGACGACGGCGAGCTGTGGATCCCCGTGGGAACCGACGGTTCCTTCTATTTCCGTGACAATCAGCCCATCTACACCGGCAACAAGGATCCCTATTCCGAGGAGATCGTGGTGCCCCTGGGTGAGGAGGTCACCGCTCAGTACGTCCGCCTGTCCTTCAAGTTCAAGGAGCTGGATGCGGCTGACGATTATTGGGATTACTACACCAACGTTTACGAGTGGTGCGGCTTCACCGAGCTGGGCGTTGCTCAGTATGCAGGCGGGGACGAGGTTCCTCCCATGACCCAGGAAGAAGCGGCCGCTCCCGACGTGGTGCTGGAAGGTCTGTGGTATGCGGAATCCGAGGAAGAAGAAACCGTCTTGCTGATGGATCTCACCACCCCCGGAGTGATGAAAACCTATCTTTACGGCCTCGAGGATTTCAATGCGAACGGCCAGGCTGCTACGGTCATTGAAGAGAACGAGCTCCCCTACGTGGCGGAAGCAGATTACATCGTGGTGGAAATGGACGGCATGAAGAACGTTCTGTTTGTCACCGTCGGAGAGGATACCATCGAGATGGATGAAGGTGAGGGTCCTGTTCTTTACGAGCCTTACGTGCCCGAAGAGCCCGAGGTTTCCGAGGAAGAGTCCTCTGAACCCGAAGAGTCCTCCAAGGACGAGGAATCCTCCGAGGACGAGTCCTCTGAACCCGAAGAGTCCTCCGAAGCTCCCGCAACCTCCGCACCCGCAACCTCTACCCCTGCAACCTCTTCCGAGGCACCTGCAGAGGACGGCGGCGATTCCACCTTGCTCATCGTGATCATTGCCGTAGTTGCAGTGGTGATTATCGGTGTTGTGGTCGTGGTCGTGATCAAGAAAAAGAAATAAACGGCGATAACGAAAGGCTGAGGAGGCATTGATTGCCCTCTCAGCCTTTTTTGTTTTACTCCACCTTCAACACGTTTCGGAAGCTGCCCCGTTGGATGGCGGCGGCGAGCTCCTTTCCCACGGCGGGGAGGCAAGCGGCCGGGTAACTTCCTTCGGTGACTCTCAATGCGGCCGCCAGGAACGCCGTCAGCTCTTTCGCTCCTTTGTCCCCGTGAAGAAGGCGTATCGTTTCCCCGTCTTCCGCTGTGAGCACAAGAGAGGAAAGATCCTGTCCTGCCAGCACCCTGCCGCAGGCCTGTTTCAACACCAACAGGAAGATATTCTCCGTCCGTCCCGCAGGGGAATCCAGCAGGGACGCCACCTCCTCCTTGGGGAACAGACCGCAAAAACGGTTCTCCCACAGCAGGGAAACGGCGTATCGACGGATATATTCCACCCCCGCCAGGTCTCTGCAGGGCAACGCGGTGGCGTAGTACATAAACTGCCCGTGTTCGTGGGCGTGGGAGCGGGGGCGGTAGGAGCGGAGAAACCCGTAAAGCTCCTTCCCCGTGGCGGTGTTGTAAAAGCCGTTTTTGCAGGGGATACGGGTGGCGAATACCTCTCCCGCCAATACCCGCACGTCACGGGTGAGGATCTGCAGCCTCCGCAAGCCTTTTTGGTAAAGGAAGGCAGGGTCCGTTTCTCTTAGCATTGCCAAAGCGGCGTCCCCGTCGGGGGCGGTCTTCAAAAACGCACCAAGGGTGTAAAGCAGGGATTCAAACACCTCCCCTGCCACCTCGTCGGGGACGGAGCTTGTCTCCTTGCCGTACAGCGCCTCCAAACGGGAGGCCAACAGCTCCAAAAGGCTGTACTGTAGACGGGCGTGTTCCGTTTCCGAAAGCAACCCCGTCTCCAAGCCCGCCTCTAAAAGGCTTTCCACAAAGGCCTTGCCGTCCAGCATTTCCGGGGTGATGAGACTTCTTTTTTGTATTTCCATGGGGTTCCTCACTTTCTCCGCAAGGCACGGGCAAGGCTGTCCAGCTCACGGGATTCCAACAGCTCCAAAGAGCCCTCGCAGGAGCCGTTGAAAAAGGTTTTCATATAGTCGATCAATTCGTCGTCGGAAAGCTGTCCGTCCGTCTCGTTCTTGTAGTAGTAAAAGATCTCCACCAGCCGCTCTAAGTTTTGGCTGTAATTCTGCCTGTTCATGTAGGGGGAGTCGCAGAAGGCGGTAATGAGCTTGCCGATGACACCTTCCCCGAACTCCAGCCGGCCGTTGTAGCGAAGCTCCTCGTCCTTGGTCTCCAGCAATTTGACGGCTTGCTCCTTGGTAAGCACCAGCCCGTGTTTGATGGATTCGTCGTTGTAGAGCAGAAGCTTGTCCGCATCCTTGCTTCGCGTCAGGGAGGCGGCGTTCTTTTTGAATGCTTGCAGTTTGTTTGACATAGAAGAACCTTTCGTGCATCGTCTGGAAACCATTATAGCAGGAAAGTTCTCAATTACAAGTCTTGACTTTTTTGCCGTTTTGTGGTATAATGATTGCAGAAAACACGGGAAAACCCGTGTTTTTTTGCCCTCGCAGGCGAGGTCAACCGCCCTTCGTGCGGCTGCATCATTGACGGCTTCGCAAAAATGCCCTTGCGAGCAAGCATTTTTGCTTCATGGTATAATGATTGCAGAAAGCAAGAGAAAAAACCGCCTTTTCGGGCGGTTTTTTGCGTTTGTAATGGGTTTACCCTTCGATCAGGTACGCCAGCAGGAGCTTTACGGTGTTTTCAATGCCGTCCATGTGGGTGCGCTCCATGCCGTGACTGCAATGCACGGCCATACCGAACACGGCAGCGCGGATGTTGTTGCCGGATTTCACCGCCACCCCTGCGTCGGTGCCGTAGTGCTTGAACAGATCCACGGCGTAGTCACAGCCCTGTTTTTCCGCCAGGTCGATGAGGCGGGAGGTGAGGTCGTAGTCGTACACCACGGAGGCGTCCTTGGGGCAGATGCTCACGGAATACTCGTTCCCCTCCAGCCCGGGGCCGATGAGGCCGATATCCAACGCGATGACCTCCGAGACCTCCGAAGGGATATAGTTTCCGCCCAGCCCGATCTCTTCCCCGTAAGGGAAGGAGAAGATGGTGTTATACTTGGGCTTTTTGCCCTGCTCCTTCAGATACTTCAAGGCGGTGAAGCAGCAGGCCACGGCGGCCTTGTCGTCGATAAAGCGGGACTTGATGAAGCCGCTTTCCGTAATCGTACAGCGGGGATGCACCGCTACGAAATCGCCGTTGCGAATGCCCAGCTCCCGCACCTCTTTTGCGGAAGAAACCTTCTCGTCCAGCAGGACGATCATGGTGTTCTCGTCTCTGGGGGAGGAGCGTGCGTCGTCAAATACGTGGACGGAATGGGACTGACAGGCGATGAGGCCTGTATACTGTCTGCCGTCACGGGTGATCACCGTGGCGGATTCCCCCTCCGTGGACTGGTAGTTCACCCCGCCGACGTTCCGCACCCGCAGGGTGCCGTCCCCGTCGATGGAGCGGACCATAAAGCCGATGGTGTCTGCGTGGGCAATGATCTGCACGGTCTTTTCGGGGTCCTCCCCGGGAATCCGGATGTAAGCGGTGGACTTGTTGTCGTAGGTCATGGCAAGCCCCAGCTCTGCGGCGTACTGCTCCAAGGCGGGATTCAGCTTTCTGTAATACCCCGTGGGGCTGGGGATCTTCACGATGTGGGAGAAGAAATTCCCAAAATACTCTTTGTCGATGTTGTAGCTCATACTTCCATCTCCAAGGTCACGGACTGATAAGGCTTCAGAGTGAGGACGTTGCCTTCCAACTCATAGGAATCCAAGGAAGACAGCACCAAATTCTTCACGCCGAAGGGCAGCTTGATCTTGCGGGTCTTGTCGGACAAGGAGCAGATCACCGCCAGCTTCTTCTCTCCCTCGCGGGTGTAGGCGATCAGCTTATCGTACTGCTTGAGAATGGGAGCAAACCTGCCCTCCAAAATGGTGCTTGCATACTCCGAATCGGTACGCAAACGGATCATTTCCTTGTAGAAGGCGTAAACGCCGGTGGGATTTGCCATCTCCGCCTTGGCGTTCACCGTCTTGTAATCGGGGTGAACGGGGAGCCAGGGCTTCACGCCTGCAGGGGCAAAGCCGCCGTTTTCGCTGTCGTCCCAGGGGAAGGGAATGCGGGCGTTGTCACGGGAGTACCGCGCCACCAAAGGCATGGCCTCCTCGGGGGTGAGTCCGTCCGCCAAAGCCACGCGGTAGTGGTTCTTGGTGGAAATATCGTCGATGACGTCGATGGAGGTAAAGCCGGGGTTGGTCATGCCCAGCTCTTCCCCCTGATAAATGAAAGGAATGCCCCGCAGGAAGAAGAACAGGTTGCCCAGCATTTTCTGTGCGGCGGGGGAGTGATCCTTCTCGGGCACGAACTTTTGGCAGGCGCGGGGATAGTCGTGGTTTTCCAGGAACACGGCGCCGTAGCCGATCTTCTGGGTGAACAGCTGGGAAGCGTACAAAGCGTTTCTCCAGGTGCGGAAGTCCCATTCTCCCGGACCCTTGCAGGTGTGCCAGCCGTGGCCGTAGCTGTAGGGCTCGGAATAGGAGAAATCGAACATGGTGGAGAAATAGCCCTTGGGCCCGATGTAATCCACCAGCTGCTCGTTGGGAACTCCCGCCGCCTCGGCAACGGTCATACATTCGTACCTGTCAAAGGTGGCCTCTCTCAGTTCGGTCAAAAAGTCGCCGATGCCCTCCACGCAGCGGGTGTAGGCAAAGCAGCCCACCATGCCGTCGGGGCCGTCCGCAGGACCGGAGGGAAGTCCCTCCATCTTCTTGATATGGGTGATGGCGTCGATACGGAAGCCGCCCAGCCCCTTATCCAGCCAGAAACGGATCATCTCCACCAGCTTCCTACGGAGCTTGGGGTTTTCCCAGTTGAGATCCGGTTGTTTTTTGGAGAACAAATGCATATAGTAGCGATCCCCGCCCACGTTTTCCCAGGCGGAGCCGCCGAACATGGAGCGCCAGTTGTTGGGAGGACCTCCTGCGGACTCGCGGAACCAGAAATAGCCCGCTTCCTCGCTGTCGGGCTCACGGAGAGCCTTTTGGAACCAGGGGTGCTCGTCGGAGCAGTGGTTGATCACCAGGTCCATCAGGATCTTGATGTTTCTCTTTTTCGCCTCTGCCAGCAGCTCGTCCATGTCCGCCATGTTGCCGAAAAGGGGGTCGATGTCACAGTAATCGGAAATGTCGTACCCGCCGTCGTCCATGGGAGAGCGGTATACGGGGGAGAGCCAAACCACGCCCACCCCAAGCGCCTGCAGATAATCCAGCTTGGAGGTGATGCCCTTCAGGTCACCGGTGCCGTCGCCGTTGCCGTCGCAGAAGGAGCGGGGATATACTTGGTACGCAATGCGGTTCTTCCACCAATCGCGGTTGATCGCCATAAAGAAAGCCTCCTGAAAGTAAAATGTCTTTTCGGGTGCATTATACCATACTTTTTACTGTAAATCAAGGAAATAATCCGCCGAAACGCCGTAAAATCTGCAAAGGGTCACCAGGTGGCGGATGGGAAGCTCGTTGGCGCCCCGCTCGTAACGGGCGTACATGGTTTGGGAGGTGCCCAAAATATCCGCCACTTGCTGTTGGGTCAGATCGTGATCCTCCCGCAGATCCCGCATTCGCTTCACGTAGGGTGCGGCAATTGCCATAAAATTTCTCCTTTCGGTGTCATACCTATTCTTGGAGAAATTCTATCATAGTAAACATATTTACTCTTGACTTTAGTAAACATTTGTACTATAATGTAAAAAAAGAAACGAAGGAGTATTGAAGATGGGATTCGGAAAACGATTGCTGAGTTTATTGCTTGCGCTGGTATTCGTATGCGCAGCTGTGCCGGAGGTAGACGTAGGCGCAGCAAAATATTACATTAACGGTCAAACCGTTAGCAATGACGATTTTCCGTCGTCGCCTGACGAATGCTGGGTATATGCCCAGAATGTTTACAAAAAAATCTGGAATGCAACATTTTCGGTATACTTTAGCGATGCAGATAATTCGCTACGAGAATTGCCTCAAGAAGAACTAACTCTGACAAGAGAGCACCTTGAAGCGTATGTAACGAATGCAGAACTTGGCTCAGTATTGCGTATTTGCAACGAAAAGTATTTATATTCTCATGATGGGTGGGGTCATAGCCAGATCATTGTTCAGAAGGATGCAAATGGTTTTACGGTTTTCGAAGGTGGCCTTTCCGCTTCTCCGTATAGAAGAGAGCACTACTATACTTGGGACGAGTACATCAATACTAACTGGCTTGGCGGGAACTATAAGTACATCAAGTATATTAAGTGGCCTGGCGCAACTCCGTACCAAAACAACTCTCTTGTCAAAAAAACATATTCGACTCATTGTGAGATTCAGGCAATCGGGAATACTAGTTTGATGAGCTTGCCTTGCAGTTCCGGTACTGATGCCGCATCCGAAAAGATTCGCTCTGTTAAGGAAGGCGAAAAACTTACTGCAACCGCTTTGATTTTGAACAACCAAGGGAATCATTGGTATTGCGTAACGACGGGAGATGGCGGAAAAGCTTACATTCCGTCGGCTCAAGCAAAATATATCAAGGATATTACGTCCGGCTTCGGAATTGACGGGGTAAGCGCTCCGGAAACTTTAACTGCCGGTAGCAGTTATTCTATCAAAGGAATTGTTCGTTCCGACGTAGTGGATTTGATCAGAGTAGCGGCATACGTATATTCCGGAACCGAGATTGTCGGTGATCCTGTAACGGGTGGCAGTATGGCCTCCAGCGGGAAACAGAGGTCTTTGGAAAACAGTGCGGTCGATAATAATTGCGTGTTTGGAGCATTAAAACCGGGGACGTATACTTATGCAGTGTACGCACATGCGATGAATTACTATGCTTTGGATGAAAAGACTGCGACGTCCAAAGAAGTTATTTGTTGCGTTTACAAGAAGACCTTTACAGTGGTCGAAAAAGTGGCAACGGAATGTTCTCATTCTTACTCCGAGACGCTTACGACGGCACCTACCTGTGTAACTCCCGGCCTCAAGACTTTCCGTTGTACTAAGTGTCAGAACACATATACAAAAACGGTGCCTACTGTAGAACACAATTATGGCGGATGGGTTGTTTCGATCCGGCCGTCTTGTGTGGAGGCAGGCGAAGAAAAGAGCGTCTGTGTTGGTTGCGGAGACGAGAAACTTCGTCCTGTTCCTGCAAAAGGTCATGACTATTCGTCGCAGATGATTCCTGCGACGTGTGTAGAGGGGGCAAAAATAAAATACACTTGCAAGACGTGTCAGCACAGCTATACCGCTTATGGAGGGGATCCGAATGCGGAATGGCAAGCTTCGATTCCTTCTGGCGTGGATCCTGCTTTGCTAGAGACAAAGACGCAATATCGGTATCGTACATATATGTATTCCACCGGTATCAATCCCAATCCTGCCGGTTGGGAAGTGTATGGTCAGGAAGAAGGCACGGGCGATTATGGCGATTGGAGCGATTGGTCGGATACGAAGACGGAGCAGAGTGAATCAGTTCAAGTAGAGACGAGAACCGTTTATGGGTATTATTACTTCCAGTGCCCCGCTTGCGGTGCTCATATGCATGGTTGGGGGATCACCTGCCCCACTTGGGCGGGCGGATGCGGCAGAGCTACGGTTCCGCAGAGCAGTTGGGTTGCAATCTGGAGCCCTATTTCTTGGGATGATGCCGGCTTGGAAGATTTCTATGGCACCGGAAAGTATAGCACGACGATCGGAAATCAGCGTGTGTTCAAGTGGAATGATGGCGGAACTAAAACGCAATGGAGATTCCGCGAGCGCAACGCAGAGACCATTTATTATTATCGCACGTGGTCGGAATGGAGCGAATGGAGCGATACTAAGCACATCGCTTCCGCTGAAGTTGAAGTTCAAACGCGTGTGCTTTACCGGCTGAAAAATGCGGCGTTGGGTGGGCATCAGTGGGATAGCGGAAAAATCACTGTTGCGCCTGCTTGTGAAACGACTGGTGCGAAGACCTTTACTTGTACGGTGTGCAAAACCACTCGTTCCGAGGCTATCCCTGCAACGGGTCACAGCGTAGGAAACGACGGCAGCTGTTCTCTTTGCGGTAAGCAGATCGTGGAACTCGGTACCATGAAGATCCGCGTGGAAAATGCAACTGTCAGCGCGGGAAGCGCCGTAACGGTTGCCGTGCTTGTGGAGCAGAATGAAGGCTTCACTTATCTGAAGCTGGGGCTGGAATATGACGACACCTTGGAGTTGGTTTCCGTCAGCAACGGAACCTTGATCGATAGCTTGACCCAAGGAAAATATTACGTTTGGTCTGCGTCGGATAACCAAACCGCCGACGGTGTTTTGGCGTATTTGACGTTCCGTGTAAAAGAGGGTGCGGAAGACGGTGATTATACCGTGGGCGTCCACTGTCTTGAATGCAGCAATGAGGACGAAATGGACGTGAGTGTTATTGAAGCCCCGGGCTGCATTACCGTAAAATCCTATCAATACGGCGATGCAAACGGCGACCGAGAGATCGATGGCAAGGACGCTACGAGACTTCGCAGATATCTGGCGAATTACGACGAGATCGACGGAACCTGCGACGTTGAGATTACGGAAGGCGCAGACGTGAACGGAGACGGGGAGATCAACGGCAAGGACTTGACCAGACTTCTTCGTTACCTTGCGAACTTTGACGACGAAACCGGCGAATCAACGATTCCTTTGGGGCCTTCTAAGTAAAAGCAGAGGTGGATTTCAAAATGAAAAAAGTCGTTGCTGTGTGTATGGCATGGATTTTGTCTGTGCTTTCCTGTTGTACCTTTGTGTCCGCAGAGGAAGAGCTGCGATTGATCGCAGAACAAAAAAGCGCCGCGCCCGGTGATACGGTCACGATTTCTGTCGCTGTGGAAGGGAACCCCGGCTTTACGTATATGAAGCTGGGGCTGGAATACGACGACGCTCTGGAGTTGATTTCCGTTCAAAACGGTACGTTGATCGAAAGCTTAACGGAAGGGCGGTATTACGTGTGGTCGGCCGCGGAGAACCAAACGCAAGACGGCATCCTGGTCGCTTTTACCTTTGCCGTTTCCAAGAAAGCTGCTACCGGGAACTATTCCGTTTCGGTACGGTGCTATGAGTGTAGCGACGAGCAAGAGCGTGACGTTGCCGTGGCTGTCCAAAATGGCGGCGTGTCGGTTAAGGCTGTGGCTGCTCGCAAGCTCGGAGATCTTGACGGGAACGGAAAGGTCAATGTTTTGGATTACGGGATGTTGAAGAGCTACGTGATGAATATGTTTGTTCTGACCGACGCTCAAAAAGAGGTTGCGGACGTGAACGGAGACGGAAAGATCAACGTCCTCGACTATGCGCAAGTGAAGCTTTGTGCGATGGGGCGCATCACCCTCGGTACTTTATAAGCAGCAGAACGGGGCCTCGCGTCCCGTTCTTTTGTTCCTAAATAATCCCCAAAAGGAGGGGAGTGTTTCAAAAAGGCAAAAAAGTTTTGGAAAAGAGGTTGATTTTTTCGGGTCGCGGGTGTATACTTAAATTAACTATCTGTTGAAATACGAAAACGAGAAAGGAAAAACAACTTATGAAGAGATTTTTGACGCTCCTTCTGGCGGTTCTGATGGTTGCCACCTGCTTTTTGATGGCTTCCTGCGAGAACGAGACCGCAGGCGGGGAAAGCTCTGCTACAAGCAAGGGCGAGACCTCCGAGGATAAGGCGCTTGTTCCCTCTCTTGGCGATACCAAGGATCACGAGGGCAAGGTGCTCCGCGTTCTGGCACAGGATAAGGAGGGCGTTGCATTTGCAAAAGAGCCCTTCGGTGCCAACGAGGTAAACTCCGAGCCCGTTAACGATGCCTGCATCAACCGTTTTGCTATTTTGGAGCAGACCTACGGCTTCACCGTGGAGGCTGAATTCCTGGAGACCTGGAACGAGTTCCCCGAACGCGTTGAGCAGGACTTTATGACCGGCACCGCAAATTACGACGTTATCACCGGCGGCCTCACCAACATGGCTCCCTTTGCCGCAAAGGGTATTCTGATGGATCTGAACTCCATCGAGAATTCCAACCTGAGCCTGAACGAGACCTGGTGGGATAAGGCTACCCAGGACGATATGACCATTGCCGGCAAGCTGTTCTTCGCCACCGGCGATATCATCCTGCTGGACGATGAGTTCACCATGTGTATGTTCTACAACAAGGGTCTGGTGGAGGACTACGGTCTGGAGAATCCCTCCGAGCTGGTCAAGAGCGGCGAGTGGACTCTGGACAAGATGTACGAGATGGCAACCGAGGTTGCTCACGACACCGACAACGGTACCATGGAAGTGACCGGTAAGGACGTTTGGGGCCTGGTTTGCGTTATGTTCGATACTTACAAGCTGGTCATGGGCGCAGACGCTCCCCAGGTCGTGAAGAACGACAAGGGCCTCCCCGAGCTGGCTATCGACAGAGAGTACAACCTGAAGGCTTTCGAGTCTGTTCACGAGATCATGACCGATAAGCAGGTCACCGCAGTCCGTGAGGACTACTACGCATGGAACGACCCCAACGCCAACATCGTTGTGGATCAGTTCTACGATGGCAGATCGCTGTTCATGATGAACACCATCTCCGCCGTGAATACCGTTATCATGCGTGAGGCAAACATCCGTTACGGCATTCTGCCCATGCCCAAGTACAGCGTGGACCAGGAAAGCTACGCTACCACCGTGGATCCCTACTCCTTCGCTTGCGTTTCCATCGCAGCGGGCTGTGAGGATACCGATTTCGTTACCTTCGCACTGGAGGCTATGGCTTACCTGGGCGAGACCATGGTAACTCCCGAGTACTACGAGCGTACCCTGGAGAACAAGAGATTCCCCGATGACGACGATTCTCCCGAGATTTTGGAGATCATCTTCTCCAACCGTCTGGTGGATATCTCCGTTGCCTTCAACTGGGACGACTGCATCCAGTACTACAACAACATCATGTGGGCAGGCGGCGACGTAGTCAGCTACGTGGAAAAGGTCCGCAGCAAGTTCGAGGCGGCAATGCAGGAGACTGTAGCCTTCTTCGAAACCGGCGCGGCTCCCGAGACAAGCACCGCAGAATAACTTCATATGCAAAAAGGAGTCGAGGAATCGGCTCCTTTTTTGTGAAAAAAGTTCCCGAAAACTCTTGATTTTCAAGGCGGAAGCCTGTATAATGGTGTAAAAAGGAAAAGTATGCTTTGCATCACCATTTTTACAAAATAGGAGAGACAAATGAAAGCGATCGTTAATGGGAAATTGATTCTCAAGGACCGTATCGTTGAGGGCAAGGCTCTGCTGTATACCGACGTCATTGAAGGCATCGTAGACGCAGACAAGGTTCCCGCCGATGCGGAAATGATTGACGCCGCAGGCAAGTACGTTGCTCCCGGCCTCATCGACCTGCACATCCACGGCTACCTGGGCAAGGACGTTTGCGACGGCAGTGTGGAGAGCATGAAGACCATCTGTGAGGGCATCGTGAAGAACGGCGTTACCGGCTTCCTGCCCACCACCATGACGGTAAGCATGGAGGTCATCATCAAGGCTTTGGAGACCTGCCGCTCTTTGATGGAAGAAAGCAAGACCTGGAACGGTACCACCATCCTGGGCGTACACGCAGAAGGTCCCTTTATCAACACCAAGAAGAAGGGCGCACAGAACCCCGAGTACATCCTGGTTCCCAGCGCTGAGTTCGTAAAGGAATACGCAGACGTGATCCGCATCATCTCCCTGGCGCCCGAAATGGACGTGGATTTCAAGGAGATCACCAAGATGCGCAAGGAGACCGACGTGGTTGTTTCCATGGGTCATACCGACGCAGATTACGAAACCGCAATGGCTGCCACCAACGTGGGCGTCCGCCATGCAACCCACCTGTTCAACGCTATGAGCCCCTTGGCACACCGTAACCCCGGCGTGGTTGGTGCGGCTCTGAATTCCGACGTTACCGTAGAGCTGATCGTGGATACCTTCCACGTGAACCCCGCTCTGTATAACATGGTGTACAAGCTGAAGGGCGACAAGCTCTGCTTCATCACCGACTGCCTCCCCGCAGGCGGCCTGCCCGAGGGCGAATACACCCTGGGCGGACAGAAGTTCGTCTCCAAGGGCATCGAGTGCCGTCTCCCCGACGGTACCATCGCAGGCTCTATCCTGGCGCTGAACAAGGGCGTTTGGAATGTCTACACCAACAGCGATATCCCCCTGTACGAGTGCGTGAACTGCGCTTCTCTGAACCCCGCCAACGCCATCGGCATCGGCAACAAGAAGGGTTCTCTTGAGGTTGGCAAGGATGCCGACATCATCATCACCGACTGTGAATTTAACGTAGAAAAAACCATCATCGGAGGTACCGTTCGTTATGGAGCTTAAGATCAAAGCAGTATTGGATCCCCAGTTTGCCCCCATGTCCCTGAAGGTTCGCGAGATGCGCGAGCTGACCAAGGACAACGGTCAGGACATTGTGATCGGCGTTGAGCGTAACAAAGGCGCCGTTACCACCTACCGTACCCGTATTTTCCCCGATGGCACCGGCCACGACGAGGAAAACTACCGTTTCGTTGAGCGTATCGTGAAGTCCATGCTGTGGGTAGCAGGCGGCTTCAAGATCATCATCGCAGGCTCTGAGGCGGTTGCTCAGCGCATCAAGGAAGCTTACGTTGACGGCGGCTACCGTGATTTTGACCTCCACTTTATGGAGAACGTTTACGAGAGCAAGTTCGAGGTGATCTCCGTTTCTCTGGAGGATGCACCCAAGGATGTTTCCACCGCAGCTCCCATCGGCAGACATTTGGACGGCTGCCGTATCGGCTTCGACGCAGGCGGATCCGACCGTAAGGTTTCCGCAGTTGTCAACGGCGAGTCCGTTTACTCCGAGGAAGTCGTTTGGCTGCCCAAGGTCAACTCCGATCCTATGTATCACTTCGACGGCATCTACACCGCAATGAAGACTGCCGCTTCCCATATGCCCCGCGTGGACGCTATCGGCGTTTCCTCCGCAGGCGTTTATATCGACAACAAGATCATGGTTGCTTCTCTGTTCCTGAAGGTGTCTCCCGACGACTTCCAGAAGTACGTGAAGACCATGTATCTGGATGCCGCTAAGAAGCTGGGCGAAGAGCTGGGCAAGGAAATTCCCATCGAGGTCGCTAACGACGGCGACGTTACCGCTCTGGCAGGCGCAATGGATCTGAACGACGATTCCGTTCTCGGCGTTGCAATGGGCACCTCCGAGGCAGGCGGCTACGTGGATCCCGACGGCAACATCACCGGCTGGCTCAACGAGCTTGCCTTCGTTCCCGTTGACTTCTGCGAGAACGCAATGGTTGACGAGTGGTCCGGCGACTACGGCTGCGGCGTTAAGTACTTCTCTCAGGACGGCGTTATCAAGCTGGCTCCCGCCGCAGGCATCGAGCTGGATCCCAACATGACTCCCGCTGAGAAGCTGAAGGTGGTTCAGGGCCTCATGGCTGAGGGCGACGAGCGTGCCGCTAAGATCTACGACACCATCGGCTGCTACTTCGGCTACGCCATCGGCTACTACGCTGAGTTCTACGAAATGAAGCACGTCCTCATCATGGGCCGTGTTACCTCCGGTAAGGGCGGTGAGATCCTCCTGGCTCGCGCACAGGAAGTTCTGGACACCGAGTTCCCCGAGCTGGCCGCAAAGTGCAAGCTGCACATTCCCGACGAGTCCTCTCGCCGCGTTGGCCAGTCCGTTGCCGCCGCTTCTCTCCCCAAGCTGGGCTAATAACGTAACAAAAAAGGCCTCTCCGGCAGGAGAGGTCTTTTTACGTCGTGGGGATGCAGCGGGGGGGAGTCAATCTCACGCACCGAGGGCGGGCGTAAACGATTGATGATCTCACGCAAATGGGACACCATACCGCCTTTGGCGGCGGGACGTCGACCCCTACAAATCCGCAGGGAGTAGGGTTGAAATTCATGCCGTGATCTACGCAGAGAGGCACGAAAAACGCTGCGCTTATCCTTTTGGCAATGCGTCCGTTTTTCCTCGGCTTTCGGCGCGTTCTTTTTTACGCTTGGCTTTCCGCAACGCCGTTTTGACGCCGGGGAGTTGTTTCAATCGGAAATACGTTGTCACCGCAATGACGCTCTGACCTCCCAAATAGAGGACGAGCAATACCACGAAGGCAACGTTACTGCCCGAACGGTTTTCTTTTACCACCGCTTCAAACTGCACGAATTGCTTACCGTCCGGGAGCTGTACGTCTGCCACCATGGGGGTACCGTTTACGGCAATTACGTACCGCAGGGTCACGGAATCCGATCCCAGGACGGCTTTTTCGAACAGGGGATAGTCTTTCGAGGCTTCTTCGGAGAGAATGCGTTTGTTCAGACGGTATTGCTCCCCGTCGATCGTGAGAACGTAGTGCGCCGTCCCGCTTCGCCCGGTTTTTCTCTTGCTTTCCAGATCGGTGCATTTCCCGGATACGGTATACAAGGTGTTCACCGCATCGTTATGGTAGCTTTGCCGGAGGATCCTGTAAAAAAGGAATGACAGCACAGAGAACAAAACGACGGAAATGAAAACAGCGGTGGCGATGACACGGACTTTGCCTGCAATGGCGGAAGATACTTTTTTGGCTTTTCTGTCTTTCATGATGCAAATAAAACGCCGTACTCACCCTTATGGGCAAGCACGGCGCGATTTGATTGTTACGGTGCGGAGTAAGGAACTGCGTACCTGCTTGGTAAAGACAGTATACCATATCTCCTTGAATTTGTCAAGGCTCGTTTACTCCACGGTGATGGTGGCGGTGCAGATCTGAGAATCGCCCAGGCCTTCGTTGTAGGTGAAGGTGAAGGTAACGGTGCCGGTAAAGCCCGCCTCGGGATAGTAGGTAAAGGTACCGTCGTTGCTCAGGGTCACGGAGCCGTGAGCGGGGGAGGCCACCAGATCCAGAGTGAGGTTGTCGGCGGACTTATCCAACGCCTTCAGGGAAACGGGGGTGTTCTGCGAGGTGGCGGCGGAAACCTCCACGGCGTCGGGGTAGGCGTTGAGGGTGCCCTTGATGAACTGGTAGGTGTAATCGTAGATCATACGTACCTTGGGGTCGGGAGACTTGGCGGTATCGTAATACACCTGGATCTCCTGGTAGTACATATGCATACAGTCCTTCATGTAGCCGTACTTTACGCCGCCGGAGAGGTATTCAAAATAGCGGTTCCGCAATACGGGGTTCTGCATGGCGTTGTAGCCGATCTCGATCTCCACACCGGTGCCGTAGAACTGGATCATGTGTGCCGCCTGGCCCAAACGGCCTTCGGGAACCTCGGTATCGAACACGTAGTTGGGCTGCATGCAGACCATGTCAAAGCCGTAATCCTTCCAGTTGGAGGCGCCGGGAGCGCAGTACCACGGGATCCAGGACAGGGAGTAGCCTCTTGCACGGGCGAGATCACCGGTTCTGCGGATCAGCTCGGGCTGGTCGTGCTCCTGGTAAACGCCCTCGCGGTACCAGTAGTAGCCTACGAACTCGATGTTTTGGAAGTCGTATTCCGCAAACTTGGCCTCGAAGGTCTCCATGTACCACTCAAAGACCTTCAGACGCTTTTCCAGGGTGTTGGTAGCGTCCACAGTGCCGTCTCCGTCGATGTCGCCGAAGGCGGTGCCAGTGGGATCAATGTCGTAGATGGTGACCACCACGCCGTACTTGAAGTCGTCGCCCAGGTTCAAAGCGTCCTTCACTTGACCGGCGGCTTCTTCCAAGGCAAGCATGTTGTAGCCTTCCTTGAACATGTTGTCGATGGTCCACTGCATGTCCTTCATGTTCATTTCGCCCAAGGGGTTGTGGCCCGAGGGCATGTCGCCGCTCATGAGGAACAGGAAGCTGTCGAACATAACGTCCTTGATGTTGCCTTCGGTATCTACGTAAGCCAGGTAGGGAAGCAGGGTATCCGCGGTGTAGGCGTTTCTGTCTGCACGCTGATACAGCAGGCACAGATCGGAAGCGCCGTTCAGAACGGTCTCGCTGGGGGGCAGATAGCCCTTCTTCATATCTTCTTTACGGGTCAGGCCTGCTTCCTCGATGGAGAGGGCGCCCTTCACAGAGGTGGTGCCGAAGGCCTCAAACTCACTGATGCCGCACCAGCTGACGGTGTTGAAGGCGAAGCAGATATATCTTGCCTTTACGGGCTTCTCCAACGTAACGGTCACGTCTACGGGCTTATCCTCGTCTGCGGGCTCGATCTTGACCACGCCTGCGCCGTACCAATGCTCGGCGTCGGAGGAAACGTAAACGGTGAGAGAGGAGGGAGCCTGAACGCCCCAGGGAATACGGTGGTTGAACTGTGCGGCGAAGGAGGACAAAGCCGCTTCCGCACCCAGGTCGAAGTAGAATTCCATGGGAGCGGCGGTGCTTTGGAACTTGAAGTAGTGGCCGTTGTGAATGTCGTTATCGTTGCGAAGCTCAGGATCTGCCTTCCAGCCGTCGGTGAGGACCTTCAGGTCCCAGGGGGAACAGCTGGAGAGGGTCACGTTGTTGGAATCGGCGGGAACGTAGACCTGCTGGAGCAGACCTGCAAGGAGGTTCTTGCTCTCGGTAGAGGGATTCTCCCAGGGCGTCTCGGGATCGTCGAAGACCACGGCGGGGTAGATGGATCCCACGCCGGCTTCGCCGTCACGGACGTACACGGAGGCCTCTTCCATGAGGTACATCTCGGTTTCCGTAGCCTCTACGGTGAATCTCACGTATCTGCCGGTGGCGCATTTGTCAAGGGACAGGGGATAATCGTAGGTAGTCTGTCCGCCGGTGGGTGCGTAAACTCTGCCCACGTCGGTGTAGGTCTCCCCGTCCTCGCTGACAGCGTAGGTCACTGCCACGGGGAGGCAGTCTCCGCCGGAGAAGTTGGCGTAGCACATCAGGGAGAAGCGGTAAAGGTCGTTTCTGACACTGCCCAGGTCCACGACGACGGTGAGCGCCTCGCCGCCCTCTACGCCCACCCATTTACCGGTGGAGTAAAGACCGGTGAGCTTCCCGTCGGTGAGGGGAGAGCCTGCGTCGGGGAAGCGGCGGATCGCTTCCCTGGAGAGGGTATATTTCTTGCCTTCGCTGATAAGCTTCTGCGCCTTGGTCATATCGGGAGCCTCGCCGCCGGTATAGCTGACGGTGCCCAATTTGGTGTAGGCGTCCTGTACCATGCCTGCAAAGACTTCGTTGATGTTGATCTTTGCTTCCTCGTCGGCAATGACGGTGAGCTCATCCAGGAAGAGCCAGCCGGATTTGGAGATGGCAAAGCGTACGTATCTTGCGGTGGAATAGTATTCGCTTGTCAGGGCCGCCTCCATACGGCAGCCTTCCACGAATTCGGGGATCTCCATGTCCCCCACGGTGGTGTAGTTGTCGCCGTCCTCGGAAACGGAGATACGCACTCTCTGGGGGATGTCCAGACCTGCGTTGTGGGTGGAAAGGTAGCTGATGCGGAATTCATACACAGAATCCAGCACTTCGCCCAGATCCACGGTGATGAACAGGTTGCCGCCGTGGAAGCCCGCGTAGACCTCGTCGTTGTAATCCGCAGAGCCGTCGGGGCCGAACTTACCGTCGGTCAGCTCACTGCCGTAGGAGTCGGGATATTTTTCTCCGGCGACGGAGGTGTTGGTGTAGGTTTTGCCCAGACTCACCACTGCGGAGTCGGGGTTCTCTCTTACGGGAGTCCGAACGATCTCCTCCTCGGAGGAGGTGTCTTCCGAAGGGATGCTTTCATCTACGCTTTCTTCCGTAGAAGGCTCGGAGGAGGTTGCCCCCGTTTCATCGCCGCAGGCGGCAAGAAGCAGGGTAGTGGTTAAGATGGTTGCCAAAAGCAACAGAGCGATCAGTTTTTTCATGCTGTGATCTCCTTTTCTGCGATCTCGCGGGCGACGTATACGCCGCTGGCGGATGCGTGGGACAGGGAGTGGGTGATGCCGCTTCCGTCCCCGATGATGTAAAGTCCCGTGTGTTTGCTTTCCAGGCGGTCGTCCAGCTCTACCTCCATGTTGTAGAACTTGACCTCCACGCCGTAAAGTAAGGTGTCGTCGTTTGCCGTGCCGGGAGCGATACGGTCCAGGGCGTAGATCATCTCAATGATGCCGTCCAGAACACGCTTGGGCAATACCAGGCTTAGATCCCCGGGCGTAGCCGCCAGGGTGGGACGTACCAACCCCTCCTCAATACGCTTCTCCGTACTGCGTCTGCCTCGCACCAGGTCGCCGAAGCGCTGAACGATGACGCCGCCTCCCAGCATATTGGAAAGGCGGGCGATGCTCTCGCCGTAGCCGTTGCTGTCCTTGAAGGGCTCGGAGAAGTGCTTGGCCACCAGAAGGGCGAAGTTGGTGTTCTCCGTCTTCATGGCGGGATCCTCGTAGCTGTGGCCGTTGACGGTGACGATACCGTTGGTATTTTCGTTGACCACGATGCCGTTGGGGTTCATGCAGAAGGTACGCACGTTGTCCTCGAATTTTTCGGTGCGGTAAACGATCTTACTCTCGTAAAGCTCGTCGGTGAGGTGGGAGAACACCACGGCGGGGATCTCCACACGGACGCCCAGATCCACGCGGTTGGACTTGGTGGGGATGCCCATCTCCTTGCACACCGTTTCCATCCATTTACTGCCGCTTCTGCCCACGGAGACGATACATTCCTTGCAGGAATAGGTCTCACTGTCGGTGGAGATCTCAAAGACCTCTTCCGTCTTTCTGATATGGCGGACGGGGGTGTCAAAATAGAAATCCACCTTGTCCTTCAGATGGTTGTAAAGATTTTCCAGAACCACGTAGTTGATGTCCGTACCCAAATGGCGCACGGAGGCGTCCAAAAGGTTCAGCTTGTTCTGGATACAGATGGTCTTGAACTTGGTGCCTGCGGTGGAATACAGCTTGGTGCCCTCCCCGCCGTAGGCCATGTTGATCTCGTCCACGTAGTGCATCAGTTCCAGAGCCTTCTTCTTGCCGATGTGCTCGTAGAGGGTGCCGCCGAAATCGTTGGTGATGTTATATTTGCCGTCGGAGAAGGCTCCCGCACCGCCGAAGCCGCTCATGATGGAACAGCTCTTACAGCCGATACAGGATTTGATCTTATCCCCGTCGATGGGGCATTTTCTCTTTTCCAGCGCATGGCCCATGTCAAACAGGGCAATTCTCTTTTCGGGGGCAAGCTTTTGTAACTCAAAGGCGGAGAAGATACCCCCCGGTCCCGCGCCGATGATGATCACGTCGTACTTCATAAAAGACCTCCTTTGCTTGCAGCACAGACATCATCATTATACCTGAAAAAAGCGTTCTTGTCAACACGTAGAAAAATCTATTTTTTCTTGATTTTTTCTTGCAATCAAAGGGAAGATATGGTATAACTAAATCAAAGAAGAAAATCGTTTTTATGGGAGGAACCTTTATGGAGCTCACGTCCAAAAACAACTACTACACCCCCTACGAATACAAAAAAGTCCCCGAGAAGCTTTTCGTCCGTAACGAGCCGGATTACCGCACGGTGAAGAACCTGCTTTCCGGGAAGAAGTACGCCATCATTTCCTACGGCAGTATGGAGGAGACCTATTGCTGTCCCCGGTACAACACCCCCGATACGGAAAGCCGTCTCACCGACGGCGTACTGGCAGAGCGTGCCACCTTTGAGGATCCTGCATGGGTGCGTTTTTCCAGAGGCGTGGCAAGAAGCGTGATCTTCGATATTGGCGGTATCGCTTCCGTATCCGAGTTCTGCATCCGCCTGTTGAAGGAGAAGGCTACCGCTGTCCGTCTGCCCAACAACGTGGATTTTGCCGTTTCGGAAAACGGCGTGGATTTTGAGACCGTGGCTATGCTGGACGACCTCCATTCCGACAGGGAATCCGAGGTGGTGATCGCCCGGGCAAAATTAGAGCCTGCCGTCCGTGCAAGATTCGTCCGTGTCACCTTCTGCTGTCCCGTTCACGTATATATCGACCAGATCGAGGCCATCGGCAAGAAGGATATCACCGGCGCCCGCGCCGTGGTGCCGGATCTGCTGAACGAGACCACCTACCCCGGGAAGTATTGCGGTGCGGATCAGCTGGGCGGCGCCAAGGACGTTCTGTTGGCCTATTTCTGCCACGAAGAGCGTGCGCCTTTGGAGGTGAAGCATTTCCTGCCCTACGTGGGCTATCTGAACAAGGAGGGCAAGGCCACGGACACCCTGTTCGACGGCTACCTTTTCCTGCCCTTCGTGGCCTTCCTTTACGATAAATCCAAAAAGCGCCCCTTGGACAAGAGCAAGTGGCAGTACTATATGGATCAGCAGTTCTTGGAGGGCAAGAACCTGGACGCCTTGGAGCTGGCCGCAGAGCAGGTGC
This sequence comes from Oscillospiraceae bacterium, assembly GCA_015063885.1. Taxonomy (GTDB): domain Bacteria; phylum Bacillota; class Clostridia; order Oscillospirales; family CAG-382; genus Coliplasma. The sequence goes on from SVTH01000016.1 coordinate 23,329, forward strand.
AGAAGGATCTGGGGCTTCCCGAGCTGAAGCTGAAGGTGTTCTTCTCCATCCTCTACCCCGTGGTGGAACAGCGTTCCTTCGGGGAGATCGGCGGTAGAAATTTGGATTTCACCGTGCTGGAGGACCGCATCACCGCCTTGAAGTGGCTTGTGGATGAGCAGGAACAGCGCTTTAACGAAAAGCAGTACAAGCACCTGGAGCTGGCGGGCTACTATTGGTTCACCGAGGAGATCGATTACAGCGACAGACAGCTTCTTGAGATGATCCGCGTCACCACCGACCACGTCCGTGCCAAGGGGATGATCACCACCTGGATCCCCTACTACCTGGCATCCGGCTACAACGATTGGAGACGCCTGGGCTTCGATATGGCTTGCTACCAGCCCAACTACGCCTTCCGTCAGGATATTCCCGAGCAGAGATTGTTCGACGCCGCCGAGACCGCAAAGCTTTTGGGCATGTGCATCGAGCTGGAGGTGGGCGGTACCCAGCGCTGGAACGTGGGACACACCCGCAATTACTACGCCGCAGGCGCCGTCACCGGCTACATGAAGGACGCCGCCCATATGTACTACCAGGAGGGTATGCCCGGATCCTTCTACCACGCATACCATTCCGAAGATCCCGTGCTGAACTCCATGTACCACGACACCTACCGATTCATCAAGGGCACCTACCCTGCGGATGGGTTTGACGAAGAAGAACAGGAAGCAAAAGAATGAGCTATAACGTGATCGCCCCGCTGTACGACCGCATCAACGGGGATCAATACGAGCCCTACGCCCTCTTTTTGGGGCAGGTGTTCACCCGCCTTGCCCGCATCCCCGTGAAAGAGGTGCTGGATCTGGGCTGCGGCACGGGGAGCATCGCCGCTTTGCTGGCGGAGGATTACGACATGGTGGCCTTGGACGCCTCTCCCGAGATGCTTTCCATCGCCATGGAAAAGAATGCGGGGAAGAATACCCTGCTGCTCTGCCAGGATATGCGGGAGTTTGAGCTGTACGGCACCGTCCAGGGGGTGTATTCCTCCTTCGATTGCCTGAACTATTTAAAGCCCGAGGATCTGGGAAAGGTCTTCTCCCTGGTGCACAACTACCTGGAGCCGGGAGGCGTGTTCGTCTTCGACGTGAACACCCGTTACCGCTTGGAGCAGGTCTACGGGGAAAACGCCTTCACCTACGAGTACGACGACGGCCTTCTCCTTTGGCGGAACGAGCAGGGAGAAAACTGCTGTCACTTCGTGCTGGATTGGTTTGAGCTCCAGGAGGACGGCTCCTACGAGCGTCTTTCCGAGACCCAGACGGAGTACGTCCACGACGGGGAGGATCTGATCCGCCTGGCAACCGAGAACGGCTTTGAGGTGGCGGAGGTGCTGTCTTCCGCCGATCTCCATCAGCACGGCGAGGGAGAAAAAGCCTTTTACGTGCTGATCCGCAAATGAAAAAACCGGAAACCATCCTGGGCTACCCCGTGATCCGCTGTGACCGCAAGACCGTGGGCATCCGCGTCAAGCCGGGAGGCTTGGTGGAGATCCGTATGCCCAAAAGACTGCCCCTTTCCTACGGGGAAGCCTTCGTGAAGGAAAAGGCGGATTGGATCAAAAAAGCGGTGGAAAACAGCCCGCCCCCCAAGGAAGAGCTGAGCAAAGAAGAGCAAAAGCGCCTGCGGATGCTGGCAAAGGAGCTCCTGCCCCCGCTGACGGAGGCCTGGGCGTCCCGCATGGGGGTGCGCCCCGCAGGGATCCGCATCACCTCCGCAAAAACCCGCTACGGCTCCTGCAGTGCAAAAGGGAATCTCTGCTTTTCCCTGTACCTGATGCGTTCTCCGGCGGAGGCCGTCGAGTACGTGGTGGTCCACGAGCTGTGCCATCTGAAGCATCTGAACCACAGCAAAGCCTTTTGGGAAGAGGTAGCCCGCTGCCTGCCCGATTACAACGAGAGAAAGAAGAAACTGATATGAAAAAGCCTTATGAGCGTTTGATGGAATATTGCAGGGTGAACACCATGTCCGATGAGACCGTGGAGACCTCTCCCACCACCAAGGTGCAGTTTGATCTGGCAAACCTTCTTTTGAAGGAGCTGGAGGAGCTGGGAGTCTCCAATTTGCAGTTGGACGAGACCTGCGTGCTGTACGGGGAGATCCCCGCCACTCCCGGGCAGGAGAAAGCCCCTGCCATCGGGTTTATCGCCCATCTGGACACCGTCCCCGATTTCCCCGGGGAGGAGGTCAAGCCTTTGGTCCATGAAAACTACGACGGAGAGGATATCAAATTGCCCCTTTGCGACAGAGTGATCTCCGTTTCCGACTTCCCCCATCTGAAGGAGATGAAGGGGAAGACTGTCATCACCGCCTCGGGAGACACCGTTTTGGGCTCCGACGACAAGGCGGGCGTGGCGGAGATCGTCTGCCTGTGCGAGCGCTTGCTGACCGGTGACATCCCCCACGGCAAGGTGTGCATCGCCTTCACCCCCGACGAGGAGGTAGGCCTGGGCACCTCCAACTTCGACATTCCCCGCTTCGGTGCGGATTTTGCATACACCTTAGACGGTGGACGGGCTGGGGAAGTGGTGTACGAGAACTTCAACGCCGCCTCTGCGGTCTTCACCGTGGAGGGCGTGAACGTCCATCCCGGCTCCGCCAAGAACATTATGGTCAACGCCTCCCTGGTGGCTATGGAGATCAATTCCATGCTTCCCGCTTGCGAGACGCCCGCCCACACGGAGGGCTACGAGGGCTTCTACCACCTGATCTCCATGGAAGGCTCCGTGGATAAGGCGACGTTGACTTACATCGTCCGTGACCACGACGGCAGCAAGCTGGATCACCGTGTGGACACCCTGCGCCATATCGAAAAGATCATGCAGGAAAAATACGGGGACAAGGTCAATTTGAAGATCCGCATGGGCTACCGCAACATGGCGGAAAAGGTGAAGACCCGCATGGAGATCGTGGAGGCGGCTCTCCGTGCCACGGAAAAGGCGGGACTGATCCCCTCTACCGACCCCATCCGGGGCGGCACCGACGGTGCAAACCTCACCGCCGAGGGTCTGCCCTGTCCCAACCTGGGCACAGGCTCCTACGGCTTCCACGGCCCCTACGAGCATTCCGTGGCAGAGGACATGGAGCTTTGCGTGGATATGATGGAAGGAATTCTGAAAGAATTCTGCGTATAAAATACGGAAAGGAAACTGATCTATGGAACTGCATTTGTTTCGTGCAGGGGCTTTGGAAATAGCCCTTCGGAAGACGGAAGAGGGCGTGTCCCTTTCCGGCGTGTTTGACAAAAAGATCTCCCGCAGTATGCTGTCCCAAAGCGGCTCCCTGCTGACCTTGACGGCGGAGCGTCTCTCCGATGGGGAGACGGTGACGGTCGCCTCCGACGGCGGCTTTGCCGATTCCTCCGTGGCCATTCAGGGCACCCGCGGCGTCATCACCCTGGCGGGGAACGAAAAGCTCCCCGGGGTCACCGTGACCGTGGTGATGCAGGCGGATCCCGCAAACAGCCGCATTGCCTTCCGCACCGTGATCCATTCCGAAAACAAGGAATACACCCTGGTGGAATGCGATCACCCCATGCTTTGGTTTGACGTAAAGGACACCGTGAAGTTCCTTTCCCCCTACGGATGCGGCGAGGCGTTGGATTCCGACAGCGAGCTGTTCGGCCACGGCTACCGCTCCGCCCAGGATTACCCCTCCTACGGGGCGTCCTTCCAGTACATGGCGGCCTGGGACGAGGCCAAGAACCGCTGTCTGTATTACGGCGTTCACGATCCTATCCCTGCGGCGAAGAAGTTCCATTTCGTCCGTGAGGTCAACGCACCCACCATGCACATCAAGGCCTCCCAGCCCCTCACCGAGATCCACAAGGGCTGTAACGGTCAGACCCTCTACGGGGAATGCGTTTGGCAGCTCACCGACGGGGATTGGTACGACGCCACCCTGCTTTACCGTGCCTGGATGGAGAAAAACGCCCTGTGGCTGCCCGAACTGCAGGACGGGGAACGCACCGATCTGAAATGGCTCCGTGACGTCGACGTTTGGCTGTTGGTGCATATAGGCGGGGAGGAATTTGCCGACGAGATCATCCGGGCGGCAAAGGACATGGGGGACGTGAAGGTGGCCGTCCACCTCTACCTGTGGCATAACGCACCCTTTGACAACGACTATCCCCACTACTTCCCGGAAAAGCCCACCGTCCGCAGGGAACTGAAGAAAATCCGGGATGCGGGCATCCATGTGATCCCCTACATCAACGGCAGACTTTGGGACACCCGTGACAGAGGCACCGAGGATTGGCAGTACACCGCCGTGGCCTACCCCAAGGCCTGCAAGGACCGCCACGGAAAGGCCTTCAACGAAAGCTATTCCGCCAAGGAAGCCAACGGGGAGCATACCGTGCTGTCCGTCATGTGTCCCTCCACCGCCCTGTGGCAGGAGAAGGTGAAGGGCATCGTGGACAAGCTGGTGAACGACATCGGCTTCGACGGGGTGTACATCGATCAGATCGCCGCGGCAAAGCCCCAGCTTTGCTGTGACCCCACCCATAACCACCTGTCCGGCGGCGGCACCTGGTGGAACGAAAGCTACTATAACCTCATCGACCACGTTTCCCGCCTGCAGGATCCCGCCGTCCTGGCCACGGAATGCACCGCGGAAATGTTCATGAAGCATATCCAGGCCTACCTTTCCTGGCTGTGGGTGAAGAATCGGCAGGTTCCCGCCTTCCCGGTGCTGTATTCCAACAAGGTGGTCACCTTCGGCCTTTGCTATCAGAGCTTCCGCGGAGAGGGCGCAAGAGACGGCCTTGCCATCTTCTTTGCCCAGTCCCTCCTCTTCGGTGAGCAGATGGGCTGGATGTCTCCCGCCTTCTACAAGGAAATGCCGGAGCAGGCCTTCTTCAAGAAGTGCGTTCTTTTGCGGAAGCAGTTCAGAGAGTTCTTCTTCGGTACCATGCTCCGCCCGCCCAAGCTGCAGGACGACGCACCCGTTCTCCGCTACGAGAACTGTCCCCACGCCTATTTCAAGACGGTGGAATACCCCGCAGTCCAGGGCGCGCTGTGGCAGGGGAAGGACGGCAGAAAGCTGCTGATGCTCACCAACTCCCAGACCGTGGAGGCCCACGCATCTATGGAGGTTGACCTCCCCGACGGGGAATACACTCTGCAGGGTGATACACAGGGCATCCTCACCGTTACGGAAGGCAAGGCGGAGGTCACCATCCCCGCCACGGGTGTGGTATGGGCAATCCTGTAAGCGTCAAGCTGAACACCCTCTGCTACCTGGAAAAAGGGGATTCCTACCTGATGCTCCACCGTGTGAAGAAGGAAAACGACGCCAACAAGGACAAATGGATCGGCGTGGGCGGCGGCTTCGAGGCGGGGGAAAGCCCCGAGGATTGCATGAAGCGGGAGATCTTTGAGGAAACGGGCTTCACCGTCAAGGCTTGGCGTTACAGAGGCATCGTCACCTTCTCTTCCGACGTGTACCCCACGGAGTATATGCATTTGTTCACCGTCACCGATTGGGAAGGGGAACAGAAGGTCTGCGACGAGGGGGATCTGGCTTGGATCAAAAAAGAAGACCTCCTCTCCCTGCCCATGTGGGAAGGGGATAAGATCTTCTTGAAGCTGTTGGAGGAGGACGCACCCTTTTTCTCCCTGAAGCTGTGCTATAAGGGAAGCAAATTGGTGTACCACGAATTAAACGGCAAAACGGAATAAACAAAACGAGGCTGAGTTCTACTCAGCCTTTGCTTTTTTTGGGGGGATTCGCTTTTGCGGAGCGTTTTACTTGCGCTTAAACCGCGACTGATAATAAGTGGGCAGGATCGGGATGGCGGAAAAGGCCATATAGCCCCAGATCACATAGCCGATCTGTTTGTCCGAAAAATCCATCGCATGAAGAACGCACACCAGCACGATGGTAATCGGATAAAGCGCCATGTGGGCGTAATACACAAACAGCCTCGATTTGGGAAGCACGTCCAGATACCGCAGATAGAAAAACCATTCCTTGAAGCTTTGCTTTTTGGGCCTCTTTTGGCGGTCTCTCTTCCGGAGAACGGAATGGAGATAAACGGAGTTCCATCCCCGTATGATAAAAAACATCAGGATCAATATCAACGTGAGTGCGAAAATTTGTGCTGCCATGGCAGTCTCCTTTTTAGCGTTTCTTTGGCGTGTTCTTCCCACAAAGCAGACCACAGATCTTTTCGATCTGTCTGCCGGAATAATTCCCTACGTATACGTATTTCGTCTTTCCGTATTTCAAACGGATCTTCAGATATTTGTTCCGCAGGTGTTTGTAATAAACCTTGACCCGTTTTTCCTCCCGGGACAGCCGAACCACCTCTACGGCTTCTACTTCCGAGAGGATGATCTCTTGGTTCCATTGGATATCAATGTTGTTTGCGGCTTTTTTCCAGCTGAAGGTGAAAGGAAAATAGTAAAAACGTGCGTTTTCTCCATTGGTGACGGTAAAGTCTCTCAACAAGAGACTCCCGCACAAGGGAATCACGATAGCAAAGGCAAAAAAGAGCACTAAGTACCAGTTGGCAAGAAGCCAATTCGTATCGCCAAAGCCTTTGCCGATATAAAAAATATACACGGCAATCACCGCCGGAGGAATGCAAACCACTCCGTAAAGGAGCAGATCGTAGAATGCAAGGATCTTCTTTTTCATAATTTCCTTCTTTTTTTGGATGCGGTCGCTTGACCGTTTGCGAGTTATAGTATATCGTAAGATCCCTCGCTTGTCAAGACTTTTGGAAACGTGTGAACAATCGGATGACGTAACGACAATCCATATTGCCCCATGCCCGCAGGAGATCGGCACCCAGGGCGTCCCGAATTTGATATGCACAATACTCTTACAGGGTCGGAGAACCTTTTGGAGGTTCCCCGGCCCTTTCTTGCAGAGTGTTCCGTTTCCCGTCCCCCGGCGGGAGGCACAGAACGTATATAGATTCCCTTTCCTTACTTCGTCAAGGATCTCACTTCATGCTGGAAGAGAGCTCGCTGTATACGCGTACTCCATCCTCGTTCAGGTAAGAGTACCCGCAGATGGGAATGACGTCGTTGATATAGGTATGGATGATCAAAGGCTGACCCGGAACGAGGTCGGTTTCGTACAAGGTCTCTCGGATATAGTCAAGACCGTCTTCGGTAAGGGCTTCAAAGCGGAAGCTTTCAATAGGAGCGAATACCTGCACCAAGAGATGGGCGTTGTACCCCTTGTATTCCACGTCGACCTTGGGGTCGTAGAAATGGGTGTAGTTCTCGGTGTCTGCAATCTGTTCATCCGTGGCGTCGCTTAACAACACCTGGGGAACAGGCTCCCAATTCTCCAGATCGGTGGAGGTGAAGTAGAGGAATTGGTCATAGCCCTGTGCTCTGATGGTGATGGTATACACGCCGTTTTCCAGGGTGATGTTTCGGAGATTCCAAGCTTCCTCCGGGTCGCGGGGGAGCTTGTTCAAGCCTGTCATGTTCTCCCAGGTCAAGCCGCCGTCGGTGGTGTAGTACACGTGTCTTGCCAGATCGGTATCAAAATTGCACAGGAAGGCGATCACGCCGAAGTCCTCCGTGAGGAAGGTGCTGTAATTGATGGGGTCGTGGGAGGTGCCGCCGGTGGGGAAGCCGGATTTGTCTATCTGTTCCCAGGTCAAGCCGCCGTCGGTGGTCTTCAGCACCTGCGCCAGATATTCCGTGCCGCTTCCGTTGTCCCGAATTCCGAACACCATCAAATAGCCGATCTTCTCGGTGACGGGGTGGTAGGTATAGTAGGCCGCGTGCACCTCGGGAACGTCGATCACAGTCTTGGTGGGCTCTGCTTTGCCTTTTTCAAAGCGGTACATCATGGGCTTGTAGTAATAGTCCTCAAGCCCGGTATTGTCGGCTGCAAAGCCCAATGCGATGTCTCCCGTAACGTCCAGAGTGATAGGCTTGTCCACGATAAAGTATTGTTCCCAATCGAAGACGTAGAAGACGGATGCCGAATGGTATGTCAGGACGGCGTAATCGTCGTAACGGGTGGCGGGATCGTTCTCGAACAGCTGGGAAAGATCCTCGGGCAGTGCACGGCCAACCACCCGATCGGTGATGTCTTCAAACCATTCATCGCCGTTTTGCAGGTTCTGCACCCGTGCGTAATACCGTCCGCAGAAGGAAACGCCCCAGGTTTCCGCCGCGGAATAAGAGGCGGAGCCTTCGATGTAGAAGGGGCTGTTATAGCCGTCGGAGATTACCTCTACGGTTTCGGTATATTCGTACAGCCAGCCCTTTTCCGCATCCTCTTTCACCCCGCGGAAGGTGCAGAAGGTGACGGGGTAGTCGGGTGTGGCAAAGAACATAACGTATTTGTTGGTGACGGAGGCACCGGGGGTGGCGTTTTGGAAGTCGTTGCTCAGCTCTTCTGCGGTTGCGGAACGGAAGTGAACGGTGTCGGGGGACAGGGTGGTGACCCGTTGCATGGCAAGGTCGTTAGTAAGAAGGCTTTGGGAAAAGCTAAAGGACATTTCCTCATACGTGTTATAGTGCTTGTCGAAGAACACCGCCTGCAAGTCTACGGTTTCCACAAGGTTGCCTCCTTTTTTTCCCACCACAAAGCTTGTGATCTGCAAACGGGGGTCTGCGGTGTAAAAGACGGGCTGGATCTTGCCGGTCTCGATATCAAAGCACCACAGCTCGCCGCCTTGCACCACGGTGCCGTGGTCAAGCTGAACGACAAACAGCAGCTTTTGATTGTGCAACCAGCCGAGAAAGGAGACGGTTTTATCCTCTTCCGGGTCGCAAAGGTACAGCTTTCTTTTGCGGTTTTCGGAAAGATCGTAAAGATAGGTTTCCGTCTCGCCCTCACGCTCAAAGTTGTTGAAGGCGACGGTCTCTCCGTCGGGAGAAATGGCGACGTAGCCCGTCCTCAGGTTGCTGTCACGATGGAGCTCCACGTAGGTGCCGCCGTTTTTCTGTACCAGCACGTGCTTTTGGTCGGCGGGAGCGTAGGGATCCTCCAGCACCATCAACCCGTCCTCGAAGGTGCGCAATACCTCCATGTCGGAATAGGCTGCGGAAGGTTGGAATTCCTCGGGGGCGGATTCCTCGGGTACGGAGTGATCGGATTCGGAGGCGGACTCCTGAGGCAGGGAGCTGTGGGAAACGGAGATCTCCTCGCTGCTTCCCGTCCCGGGTGCAGAGGGTTCCGCCGCCTGCTCTCCGCAGGAGGCCAGGAGCAGACAAAGCAACGAGAGAAGCACGGTTAGTTTTTTCATCTGTAGATACCTTTTTTCTTGATTTTTTGGCAAGGTCGATTTTTACCAACCTCGTCTATAGTTTACAACAATAAATCGTATTTGTCAAGAGGGTTTGAAAAAATAAATTAAAAAACACGGAGCATTTTTCGTGCTCCGTGTCTTGTGTTGTTTTTTGGCGGGGAGATCAGCCCTTCATATCGGAAGCGAGCTCTTTGTATATGCGCACTCCATCCTCGTTCAGGTAAGAGTACCCGCAGATGGGAATGACGTCGTTGATATAGGTATGGATGATCACAGGCTGACCGGGGACGAGGTCGGTTTCGTACAAGGTCTCTCGGATATAGTCAAGACCGTCTTCGGTAAGGGCTTCAAAGCGGAAGCTTTCAATAGGAGCGAATACCTGCACCAAGAGATGGGCGTTGTACCCCTTGTATTCCACGTCGACCTTGGGGTCGTAGAAATGGGTGTAGTTCTCGGTGTCTGCAATCTGTTCATCCGTGGCGTCGCTTAACAACACCTGGGGAACAGGCTCCCAATTCTCCAGATCGGTGGAGGTGAAGTAGAGGAATTGGTCATAGCCCTGTGCTCTGATGGTGATGGTATACACGCCGTTTTCCAGAGTGATGCCACGAAGATTCCATTCCTCATCCGGATCGCGGGGGAGGTTGTCCAAGCCTGTCATGCACTGCCAGCTCACGCCGCCGTCGGTGGTGTAGTATACGTGACCTGCCAAATCGGTATCAAAATTGCACAGGAAGGCGATCACGCCGAAGTCCTCCGTGAGGAAGGTGCTGTAATAGACGGGATCGTGGGAGGTGCCGCCGGTGGGGAAGCTGGATTTGTCTACCTGTTCCCAGTTCAAGCCGCCGTCGGCGGTCTTCAGCACCTGCGCCAGATATTCCGTGCCGCTTCCGTCGTCCTCGATGCCGTACACCATCAAATAGCCCATCTTATCGGTCACGGGGTGGTAGGAATAGCTGGCTTCGAACACCTCGGGAACGTCGATCACAGTCTTGGTGGGTTCTGCTTTGCCTTTTTCAAAGCGGTACACCATGGGCTTGTAGTAATAGTCTTCAAGCCCGGTATTGTCGGCTACAAAGCCCAATGCGATGTCTCCCGTGACTTCCAGCGTGATAGGCTTGTCCACGATAAAGTATTGCTCCCAATCGAAGACGTAGAAGACGGATGCCGAATGGTGTACCAGGACGGCGTAATCGTCGTAATAGGTGGCAGGATAGTTCTTAAACAGCTGGGAAAGATCCTCGGGCAGTGCATAGCCCAGCACTTGATCGGTGATGTCTTCAAACCATTCATCGCCGTTTTGCATGTTCTGCACCCGTGCGTAATACCGCCCGCAGAAGGAAACGCCCCAGGTTTCCGCCGCGGAATAAGAGGCGGAGCCTTCGATGTAGAAGGGGCTGTTATAGCCGTCGGAGATTACCTCCAAGGTTTCGGTATATTCGTACAGCCAGCCCTTTTCCGCATCCTCTTTCACCCCGCGGAAGGTGTAGAAGGTGACGGGGAAGCCGGCTCTGTCAAAGAACATAACGTATTTGTTGGTGACGGAGGCACCGGGGGTGGCGTTTTGGAAGTCGTTGCTCAGCTCTTCTGCGGTTGCGGAACGGAAGTGAACGGTGTCGGGGGACAGGGTGGTGACCCGTTGCATGGCAAGGTCGTTAGTAAGAAGGCTTTGGGAAAAGCTAAAGGACATTTCCTCATACGTGTTATAGTGCTTGTCGAAGAACACCGCCTGCAAGTCTACGGTTTCCACAAGGTTGCCTCCTTTTTTTCCCACCACAAAGCTTGTGATCTGCAAACGGGGGTCTGCGGTGTAAAAGACGGGCTGGATCTTGCCGGTCTCGATATCAAAGCACCACAGCTCGCCGCCTTGCACCACGGTGCCGTGGTCAAGCTGAACGACAAACAGCAGCTTTTGATTGTGCAACCAGCCGAGAAAGGAGACGGTTTTATCCTCTTCCGGGTCGCAAAGGTACAGCTTTCTTTTGCGGTTTTCGGAAAGATCGTAAAGATAGGTTTCCGTCTCGCCCTCACGCTCAAAGTTGTTGAAGGCGACGGTCTCTCCGTCGGGAGAAATGGCGACGTAGCCCGTCCTCAGGTTGCTGTCACGATGGAGCTCCACGTAGGTGCCGCCGTTTTTCTGTACCAGCACGTGCTTTTGGTCGGCGGGAGCGTAGGGATCCTCCAGCACCATCAACCCGTCCTCGAAGGTGCGCAATACCTCCATGTCGGAATAGGCTGCGGAAGGTTGGAATTCCTCGGGGGCGGATTCCTCGGGTACGGAGTGATCGGATTCGGAGGCGGACTCCTGAGGCAGGGAGCTGTGGGAAACGGAGATCTCCTCGCTGCTTCCCGTCCCGGGTGCAGAGGGTTCCGCCGCCTGCTCTCCGCAGGAGGCCAGGAGCAGACAAAGCAACGAGAGAAGCACGGTTAGTTTTTTCATCTGTAGATACCTTTTTTCTTGATTTTCTCGGCAAGGTCGATTTTTACCAACCTCGTCTATAGTTTACAACAATAAATCGTATTTGTCAAGAGGGTTTGCAAAAATAAATTAAAAACACGGAGCATTTTTCGTGCTCCGTGTTTTGCGTTGTTTTTTGGCGGGGAGATCAGCCAACGGTGATCTCGTTCACGCCGATCCTTCCGTAGTCCCCCAGAGAGAGGGCCAGGTAGCGGGTCTCGCCGTTTTCGTCGGTGTAGGAGATGCCGCGGTTGTGATGGATATCGTTCAGGTAAGTGTGGATGACCACGGTGGTGCCGGGGGTGAGATCCCCTGCTTCATAGAGGGTTTCTCCCACCCGCAGGGTTTCGGATTCATCCAGCTCTACCAGACACACGTCTTTGATGGGTGCGGTGACGAAGAGCTCGAAGTATGCGTTATACATGCCGTATCTTTCGTATGCCTTGGTGTCGTAGAAGTCTGCGGTGCTTGTTTCGCTGACGCGATTGCACACTATCTGAGGAACAGGCTCCCAATTCTCCAGATCGGTGGAGGTGAAGTAGATGTACTGATCATAGCGTGCGTTGATGGTAATGGTATACACGCCGTTTTCCAGAGTGATTTTCTGAAGATCCCACTCCTCATCCGGATCGCGGGGGAGGTTGTCCAAGCCTGTCATGCACCGCCAGCTCACGCCGCCGTCGGTGGTGTAGTATACGTGACCTGCCAGGTCAATGTCAAAGTTGCAATTGAAGGCTACCACGCCGAAGTCCTCTGTGAGGAAGGTGCTGTAATGGACGTTATCGTGGTAGGTGCCGCCGGTGGGGAAGCTGGATTTGTCTACCTGTTCCCAGTTCAAGCCGCCGTCGGCGGTCTTCAGCACCTGCGCCAGATATTCCGTGCCGCTTCCGTCGTCCTCGATGCCGTACACCATCAAATAGCCCATCTTATCGGTCACGGGGTGGTAGGAATAGCTGGCTTCGAACACCTCGGGAACGTCGATCACAGCTTTGGTGGGTTCTGCTTTGCCTTTTTCAAAAAGGTACACCATGGGCTTGTAGTAATAGTCCTCAAGCCCGGTATTATCTTTTGCAAAGCCCAGTGCGGTGTCCCCCGTAACGTCCAGGTTCATTGCAGTATCCAGAACGAAATACTGATCCCAATCGTAGATATGCACCACGGTGAAGGAGTTGTACACCACTTCTCTGTAGCCATCGCAGTAGGTGGTGGTGTCGTCAAACACAGTGGAAAGATCATCGGGAACTTCGGGGCCGATCACTTGGTCGGTGATTTCCACCACTCTGTCGTTGCCGTTCAAGGGATCCTCCGTCATGGCGTAGAAGCGGCCGTTGGCAAAGAAGCCCCAGGTGTCGGTGGCGGAGTAAGAGGCAGAGCCTCTCACGTAGAGGGGATTATACGGATTGAGATAATACTCGCTTACCGTGGGGGCGTATTGATACAGCCAGCCCTTAGCGGGATCTTCTTTTACCGCCTTGAAGGTGCAGAAGGTGAGCTTGTAAAGCTCGGCACCGCTGTAGACGGCGTAATTGTTGGTGACGGCAGCGTCGGGGGTTACTTCCTTGTAATAATGGTGCTCTCCTTCCCATGCGGGACGGGCGTACATGCCATCGTCGGGAAGCAGGGTATAGGGCCCGTAGTTATAGTACTTCGTGCCAAGGAAACGATCCAGCGCAGAGGAATAGAAGGAATATACCTTTTCTTCGGTGAAGTTGTAGGTCTCGTCAAACAGGACCGTCTTTATGTCGCAACAAGTGTAGCTGTAGCCGTCCTCGTCCTTCAGATTGCGGAATTCAATTCCTGTGATCTGCAGGCGGGGATCGGACACGGCGAAGATCTTCACGATCTCGTTTGCGCCGGAATCGTACGCCCACAATTCGCCGCCTTGTACCACGGAGCCGTGGTCAAGCTGGGAGACGAACAGCAGATCCTCTTTCCAACACGTCATAAAGGAAACGGTTTCTTCCTCCGGCAAAGCGGAAAGATCTAACTTAGTCTTCTTGTTTGCGTAAACGTTGTAGAGATAGACCTCCGTCTCGCTCTCCCGGGTAAAGTTGTTGAAGGCGACGATGGAGTTGTTGTAGCAGATGTTGGTGTAGAAAAACTCTCCTGCTCTGTGGATCTCCGCGTAGGTACCGTCGGATTTCTTCAGCACCAAAACGAATTGCTGGTCTGCCTCGCCGCGGGGGTCCTTCAGGATCATCAGGTTGCTTGAAATGGTACGTGCCACCTCCAACATGCTGTAATCCAATTCGGGGCAGATGTTGGGCAGGAACTGCATACGGGTCTGATCCAGCTCCATCTCGATGACCTGGCGCTTGCCGTCCAGGGTGGGGAATACGGCGAAATACCGCTTGTTCCCTTGGTAATCGGTGAAGGAGATGCCCCAGGTGTCCGTGACCGTGGTGCTGTGGGCGCCTACGTAGATGGTTTCCCCTTCCGCAACGGGGAGGAATTCCACCACGAGGGCAGAGGGATCGACTACCACGTCCGATGCGGCTCCGCCTTCGTACCACCAGCCCTTGGTGTTGTGGGTGTCTTCCGCTTGGAAGAAATAGATCTGCACGTTGGTCATGGGCTGGTTGGGAGTGATGGAGAAGTAGTCGTAGTCAGACATCATGGAATAGCTGAGGTATACGGTCTTCTTGCTTGCGGCGCTGTCGCTCACCCGCTTCACCAGGAGGGAGAATTCTTCAAAGTCCGCTCCCGCCAGCTCTTCCAGAGAAACCAGCTTGTAAGAGCCCTTTTTGCCGTCTGCGTAGCAGATAGCGTATTGGTAGGTCTCGCCGTCCTCTCCCACGAAGGAGATGCCGCGGGTGGGGATGTTCTCGCCCAAAAGCAGCTTGTAGGATTGGGTAAACTCTTTATCGGTGTTGATGTAATCGGTTTCGGGATGGGGTTCTGCGGTTATAGAGTCCGCCATGTCAATGGTCAGGATATGGAAGTCCTTCACAGGGCGGGAGGAGGTGAAGGCGATCACCTCGTTGCCGTCTTCGTCAAGGGTCAAAACGTTCTTGGATTCCTCGGCGGTGACGATCTCCAGGGTAACGGGATTTTCGTAAACGGGGGTGACTGCCGTGCCGTCGGCGAGGACGAAGGACAAGCCCAGGAAGCCCTGATGCACCTTCACGTCTGCGGCGGGGAGGATGACCTTGTCAATACGGCGGGTGTTGCGGTAGAAGAAGCTGACAGCTTCCCGCTTGAACCGGGCAAGCTTTTCGTCGCTT
>SVTH01000022.1 GCA_015063885.1 Oscillospiraceae bacterium
CCAATGTACTAAGACCGCGCGGCCCCTGCTTCGTTTTTGGAACTTCAACAAAAAGGTATAGTCCGATGAACAAGTAAGACCTTCCCGGCGGGAACACACCGTCGGAACAAAGCACGATCGTAAGTATCGCCACCCCCCCCAACTTTTAGCGAGGACGGTCCAATGGCAAATTGACAGAACGCGTTTTGCGTTGAAATCACCCTAAGCTTTCAAACTCAATACTAAATGGAGGATCTTGTATGATGATCAAACGGATCAAAGAAACGACCGAGGATTCTCCGCCCAATGGGTGAAACCGCTTGCCAGGCGGAAAACACAATCACATAGATTCGGAAAATACATGATTTTTACCCAACAAGACGTTCCATGTTCTTTGAAAGACGGAATGGAGGAATCACTTTATGATCAGAGTAAGAATTAAGGAATCTTCCGAGGAATGTCCACCTGAGGCAGACCGCCCGTAGGGCAATAAGGTTCTGCGGGAATTACTTCACCGAGACGTTCCAAACTATTATAACAAAATATCATATAACATACATCCCGTGGAGCTGAATACAGCTCCACGTTTTTTTCTTTGCAAAAAAACAAGCCCCTTGCGGAGCTTGTTCGGTATGCGGGATACGGTTTTACCAGATCACGATGCGCTTGTCGGGAGCGATGTACATCTGGTCGGTCTCCTTCACGTCGAAGGTGGTGTACCACTCGGTGAAGTTTCTGGGAGGCATATTGGCACGGAGGATGGCGGGGCCGTGAACGTCTACCGCAAGGAGCATCTTGGAATACTCGGGTCTTGCCTTCACGCACCACACTCTTGCCCAGTTGCGGAAGTATTCTTCATAGGAAGCACCTTCGGTCACGGACATGATATCCAAGGTGACGGACATACCGCCGTTGTCTGCCATGTTCTCGCTGACGATGAAGGCGCCGTTGACGGTACCCCAGGGGAGCTCAATGCCGTCGAACTGCCGGATCATCTGCTGAACCTTGCCGTCGAAGCGCTTGAAGTCGTCCTCGGTCCACCAGTCGTTGATGTTACCGTTTTCGTCGCACTTGGCGCCGTTGCTGTCAAAGGCGTGGGAGATCTCGTGGCCGATGACTGCACCGATACCGCCCAGGTTCTCGCTTCTGGTCTGCTTCAGGGAGTAGAAGGGAGCCTGCAGGATGGCGGCGGGGAAGGTGATGTCGTTGACGAAGGGATCGTAGCAAGCGTTCACCAAGTGACCGGGCATTGCCCAGTTTTCCGGCTCGGTGGGCAGATCCAGCTTTGCCAGGGAATCCAGCTCGCGGATGGCTCTCAAGGAGCAGACGATGTCAAACAGAGACTCCTCGGCGTTGAACACCAGCTTCTCGTAGAGGGCTCTTGCCTTGTCGGGGTAGCCCATCTTTACGCCCATGGTGGAAAGCTTCAGGATCGCCTTTTCCTTGGTGGCGTCTCCCAGGATCTCGTTGGTCTTGATACGCTTTCTGTAGGTGTCGATGATCTGATAAACGATCTCGGTGATATCCTTCTTGGCTTCCTCGCCGAAGTACTTCTCGCCGTAGTAAATGCCCACGGGCTCGGAATACATACCGGAGGCCAGGTTGTAGGCGAACTTCTCGATGGACTGCATCTTGGCAACGCCGGTAACGGCACGCATATACATACCGCCCATATCCCGCAGCTCCTCGGAAAGCAGGGAGCAGGCCTTCAGCAGACCGGTGACGTATGCCCAGTGCTTATACAGGGTCACGGTCTCACCGTTCAGAATTCTTGCAAAATCGCCGAAGTATCTGGGCTCGGTAACAACCACGATCTCGGGAACGCGGCCGAACAGATCGGTCAGGACGCCGCCAAAATCCATCTCGCCCAGCATCTTGCCGAACTCTGCGGTGTCCATGGGGTTGTACATCTCCACGTACTTGGACCATTCCTCGTTGGTCTTTGCCAGGCTTGCGATGATCTCATCGAAGGCCAGGGTGTCGGCCACGTACTGCTCTTGCTCCTCGGGGGAGAGGTCGGTCTTTGCCATCACCATTTTGGCAACGTTTGCCCAGATGGCGATGAGCTGTTCCTTCTGCTGTGCCGCCTCGGGCTTGTAGTAGGAGGCGTCGGGCAGGATGACCCCTGCGCCCTGGATGTATACCAGGCGGCGCTTGGTGTTCTTCATGTCCGTATCCACGCCGATATTGATGGGGGTAGGAATGCCGCCCAGCACCAGGCTCTTGTAGAGACGGCTGAAATCTGCAACGGTGTTGATCCCGTTCAGAATAGACAGCGCCTTCAAAGCGGGGGCGATGCCGTGATTTTCCTTGGCCTCGGCGTCCTTTGCGATGGCGTACAGCTTGCAGGCTCTTTCCAGGTGCTCGTTGGGATAGGAGCCGTTTGCGGTCATATCCTCAAACTCTCCCATCATGATCTTTTCCACGCCTTCCGCCAGCTCTGCAAAGCCGCCGGTGGAGGGTCTGTCGTCGGGGATGACCAAGCGATCTAAGGTCTCCTGATTGACGTGCATATAAAGATTGTCTTGGATTCTGATGTCTTCCATAGTCTTTCTCCTGTGAAAATTTCTTCTCTTTGGGGGTATTATATCACAAAGATACGGGTAATGCAACAGAAAAATTTTGTTTGTTGCCATTGCTTTTCCGGACAAAATTTCAACCCCTTGGATAAAAGCTTCCGCTTTACAAAGGGAAAGAACTGTGGTATCATAAAGGCAACAAGAAAAAAGGGATGAAAACGACTTATGAAAAAAATCAGCTTGATGATCGCCGCTCTTATGCTCGTCTTTGCATGTGCGGGGCTGTTTGCCTCTGCGGAGGTGGTCTGCGACGAGCTTTACGGGGATTCTTTTTCCTATGCGGCCAATGGGGAGTACCGCTGTGACGTGCCCTACGGGTATGTGTGGGAGGTGGAAGACGTCGACGGCACCATCACCGGGGAGGACGCCACCATCTGCACCACTACGGAAGCTTACGAGAATTGCAACGCCAAGTGGGCCATCACCTGCGTGTTGGAACAACAGGAGGACGGCACCTACGTTGCTATCCGCAGAGCCATCGTGGGAGAGGGCAATCAATACAAGATCACCCTGGAGGAGAACCAGATCGCTTTCGTGGTCCATTCAGGCGGCTCCGTGCCCCAGAATTGCCTGGGCTCTTACGAGAATTGGATGGGGAAGGTGGTCGCCTGCTCCGTCCGTAAGGGGGACGTGTTTCAAGTGGATCTGACTCCCGACGCCATCACCGTCAGCGCCATCGGCAAGCTGGTAGAAGAATCGGCGGAGGAATCTTCGGAGACCGCTTCGGAGGAGACTTCCGAGGAGGAAGAAACCTCTTCGGCGGTGGAATCCGTGGATTCAGAGACTTCAGTAGAGCAGCCGCCTGCAAATGACACGGACTATACGGGTGTCGTGATCGTCTGCATTGCCGTGATCGTCGGGGCTGTGGGCGTTATCGTTGCCGTGGCGGTAAAACGGAAGAAGTAAAATGGTATGAAAAAGACCAGCCCTCGCAGGTTGGTCTTTTTGCGTTATTCTTGCGCCGTAAAGCAGACCTTTTTCACGTTGGCGGCAAATTCCGCGTCCCAGCCTGTGGGGAGATTTTGAGGATCGCAGGCGATCACCAGTCTGCCTTTGAGATTGCAGAATGCGTGTTTTTTCACCATCTCCACTGTGCCGGGCAAAAACAGCTCTTTCACGCGGTCAAGTCCCCAGAACGCCCGGGAGCCGATTTCCTTGACGTTTGCCGGGATGTTGATGGTTTCGATCTCCGTAAAGTCAAAAAACGTGCCGTCTTCGATAACTTCCAGAGTCTGCGGCAGAAGGATCTCCTCGACGGGGTTTCCGTGGACGATCTCGCAGATATCACGAAAGCCGATTCTGACCGTCCCTTCGGGAACGATGAGGGTTTGGTTTTTCAAAATGCATTCCATGGAAGGACCTCCTTTTTATCGGATAATACTTTTCGCCAGTGTTCTTGCCTTGCGGGCGATTTTGTCGTAGGTTTTCGTTAACAGTTCGGGTCGTGCCATCCAAGTCCCATCTTGCTCGTAATATCCCGTTGGTATGTAAACGCGAGCCTGGTCTGTTTCGGTTCGGGAGAATCCGGCTTCTATGAATGATAGGGCGAACGGTTTCCCGAAAGTGTCGGACAGATAATACTTTCCGTGGCAATCTTTCTCGTGAGATATTCTATCTATGGGATATAGCTCCGGGAGGTAAAAGCAATATCTGTCGCACTCCGGAACGACAACGGAAAGATCTCTACAGGGGAGAGACGGGGTTTCCGTATGTGTATGACAGATGATCAAGCATCCAAGCTCAAGAGCGTATTGGGACAATTGCAAAAAGCTTTCGTAATCCATAATGTAATTAAGCTGCTTTCCCATTTTCGACCTCCTGTTTTCCTTTCTCGTCATTTTTATGATACCACAATTTCATTCCTATGTCAACAGGAGCCGCTTTGCCCTGCCCCCTGCCGGTTCCCGGCGCAGGGGGTTCAAATCTTTTCCCATATTTCTATGCCAACACAAAAAGGACATCTGACGATGTCCTTTTTGTGTTGGTGCGGAAGGAGAGATTTGAAATGCCCTGTCAAAAACATAGTCGTCTCGGGCGCTCGCGTGGCTCGCTTCCGATACTCCTTGTTTTTTCCCTTGCTTCAGTCGCTGTATCCGCCACCGGCGGCGCTCCTTTAGCAAGCCCCCGCCGGTTCCCGGCGCTCGAGTTCAAATCTTCCCTAAATCAAAATGCCACAACAAAAGGCACGCATAAAGCGTGCCTTTTGTTGTGGCGCGGAAGGAGAGATTTGAACTCTCGCGCCGGTTACCCGACCTACACCCTTAGCAGGGGCGCCTCTTCACCACTTGAGTACTTCCGCATTGGTGACGATAAAATCAAATATTCTCTTTTAC
>SVTH01000017.1 GCA_015063885.1 Oscillospiraceae bacterium
AGGATGCCCTCCGTACACATTATGCGGTATTAGCACACGTTTCCATGTGTTATTCCACTCTTCGAGGCAGGTTGCTCATGCATTACTCACCCGTCCGCCACTAAGTATCTCGGTGCAAGCACCTCAATGCTTCGTTCGACTTGAATGTGTTATGCACGCCGCCAGCGTTCATCCTGAGCCAGGATCAAACTCTTTATGAGTTGTTATTAATACGTCCCCTTCCGAGGACGCCTTAATCCTGTTTTGCTCTGCTTACTTTAAGTTAAAAGAAATCAACGAGTTCCATATATATCTTGTGATACATACGTGTACAATTCTTTTCTTTGTACTCTTTGTTGTTCAGTTTTCAATGTCCGTTCCTCGCTATTCCCCGCTCGGGGACAGCTTGAGTAGTTTACCACAAGTTTTCTCATTTGTCAAGTCTTTTTTGAAACTTTTTCAAATTTATTTTTTCTCGCGGTTGCGCTTGGGTTTTCCCCCGGCGCGTGAGGTCTATTTTAGCACCGAAAAGCCATTTTGTCAAGCCCTATTTTTCAACACATTTCAACAATTCGAAAAGCCTGTTTTTGTGCAAGTTGTATAATGCTTTTTCAAAACGTCCAAACTATAGCTGAAAGGAGTGTTTTCATTGACTGCGATCCTGTTCCGCACGGGGATCTCCTACCTATTATTACTTTGCATCGTCCGTCTGATGGGGAAACGGCAGATCGGAGAATTGCAGATGACGGAGTTCATTTCCGCCATGCTGTTGTCCCAAGCCGCCGTTTTCCCCATGACGGATCCCGACATTCCCCTCCTGTTCGGCATCCTGCCCCTGGTGTGCATCGGCTCCTTGGAGGTGATCCTCGCCATGCTTTGCGCCAAAAGCACTGCCTTCCGCCATTTTCTGGAAGGGAAGCCCATCACCCTGGTGGAGAACGGCGCCTACCTGGACGACAACCTCACCCGCACACGGATCTCCAGAGAGGAGGTCCTCTCCCAGATCCGCAACAACGGGTATACGGGGCTGGAGGAGGTGGACAAGGTGATTCTGGAGCCCACGGGGAACATGAGCGTCCTCCCTGCCGACGGGAGCAATACCACCGCACAGACGGGAGGCGCGCCGTGAAGAACGTGCTGATTGCCATCGTCCTTCTTAGCTTGACGGCAGGGCTTACGTTGCTCAACGCCCTTTGGGTGGATGCGAAGATGGCAAGCCTGCTGGCCCTGGCAACGGAGGACCGCCCAAAGGAGGCCCTGGAGGAATTCCTGGCGGCGGAGCCCTTTCTCGCCCTCACCGTCCACGAGGCGGATTTGAAGAACACGGAGATCGCCCTGCGGGAGATGCTGGTTTGGCAAACGTCCCACCCTGAGGAATACGCCGCCGCACGGGAACGGTTCTGCTCGCTGCTTTTCGAGATCCGTTCCAAAGAAAAATTTTCCTTTTCCAACCTGTTTTGATTGACATTCTTCCTCTTCGGGTATATAATATATCTGCAACGACAAACAAGGCGGTGTTTCGTGAGATCCTGCGCGGTTTCGACGTCCTTCCGCCCCGTTTCCTGTCGTGAAAAATCGCTACATTATATTATAAGCATACCGAAAGGGTTTTGTTCATGAAAAACAACGTGATCCTGGCGCCCTCTTTACTGGCGGCAGATTTCTCCAAGGTGGGAGAACAGCTGCAGCAGATCAAGGACGGCGGCGCAGAGTATATCCATCTGGACGTGATGGACGGGCTGTTCGTGCCCAACATCTCCTTCGGCACTCCCGTGATCAAGTCTTTGCGGAAGAGCACCGACCTATTTTTTGACGTGCATTTGATGATCGACCGTCCCGAACGGTATATTTCCGACTACGTAGGGGCGGGCGCACAGCTTATCACCTTCCACTACGAGGCAACGGAAGATCCCCGCGCCGTGCTGGAGCAGATCCGCAGTGCGGGCGTGAAGGCCGCCGTTTCCGTGAAGCCCGGCACCCCCGTAGAGGTGCTGAAGGATCTCCTTCCCCTGTGCGATATGGTTCTGGTGATGACGGTGGAGCCCGGGTTCGGCGGGCAGAAATTCATGGCGGACATGCTTCCCAAGGTGGAATGGCTGGTTCGGGAAAGAGAAGCCCGGGGCCTGGACTTTGACATTCAGGTGGACGGCGGCGTGGGCAAGGGCAACGCCGCAGACTGCGTCCGCGCAGGCGCAAACGTTCTGGTAGCCGGCAGCAGCGTTATGGGACAGCCCGATCTGAAGCTGGCGGCAGAGGAAGTGCTTGCCTGCGGGAAGTCCGCATTGGTGTAACATGGCGAAAAAGAAGAAAAAATCCACTTCTCCCTATCTGATCATTGCCGTAGTGCTTTCCACGGCGGCGCTGGGACTGGCGGTGGCCATTGCCGTGCTTGCCATGGCGGAGACTGCCCTGCCTCCCGCGGCGGAAAGTTCTGCTCCCGTGGTTTCGGAAGAAAGCGACTTCTCCGGGGAGAGCTCGGAGGAAGCGTCCATCCCCTCTACAGAATCCTCCCGGGAGGAAAACAGCTCCCAAGGTGAGATCTCTCTCCCCGAGGAAAGCTCCGAGGAGCCCCGTCCCGAGCCTCAACCGGGACTGGGCGGCGAGATCCCTCAGTTCGGCTCCACCAGGGACTACGAATACGAGATCGGGCTCCGCTATTCCGTGGATCTGACCCCCTACGAGAAGTATATCGACCCGGAGGACGCCTCGGAGTACCTTCTGCTGGTCAGCCCCAAGGCGCCCTTGGGCAGAGATTTTGAGCCCGACGACCTGATCTATATCGTGGATATGCGTGCGGGGAGACCCAGCTACTACTCCTACCTGCGGGAATATGCGGAAAAAGCGCTGGAAGCCTTTTTGGACGAGGCCGCCATGTACGGCCACGGGGATATCAAGGTCTCCAACGGTTACCGCTCCTACAGCGTGCAGTCCACCCTGTTCAATAACTACCTGGCGGACGAACGGGCAAGGCATCCCGACTGGACGGAGGAGCAGATCTACAACCTGGTAGCCACCTACTCCAACCCTCCCGGCACCAGCGAGCACCAAAGCGGGCTCTGCGTGGATATGCACAACCAGATCGACACCAACAACACCTTCGATAACACCCCCGCCGCCAAATGGCTGGAGGCCAACTGTTACCGCTTCGGCTTCGTTCTCCGCTACCCTCCGGACAAGCAGGACGTGACGGGGATCAAGTACGAATCCTGGCACTTCCGCTACGTGGGCAGAACCGCCGCCACGGAAATGCATGAATTGGGGATGTGCCTGGAGGAATATCTGGCATACAAGGGCTTGAACTAAAAAGCAAAAGAGACCGCAAAGGTCTCTTTTTTGTTATGCTTATCCTCTTTGCTTGACGGTGAGCTTGGCGTCCTTGGAGAGGCGCTCCACGGACTTGCCCTTGATCCTGCCCAGGGTCACGCTGCCGCTTCCCTGCAGATCGATCTCCGCATTCTCCACGGTGAGCCACTCTGCCGCCAGATCACCACTTCCATGGACGTTTACCTTCAGATTGTCCACCTGTCCGCCGCTGCAGCAGACGTCCCCGCTGCCGGATATGGAGATGTTCACGTCCCCGCACAACCGCATGGGAGAAACGTCGCCGCTTCCTGCGATGCGCACGTCCAGATTGCGGGTATCCGTGCAGGCAACGTTTCCGCAACCGCTGATACGGATGGAAAGGGATTCTCTTGCATCCATCATGGCCACGTCACCGCTGCCGGAGATGCCGATCTCGCAGGTCTCGGTGTCGGCAATATTGATCACACCCGACCCACTGATGGCCAGCACCGCATGTTGGAAGGAAATGGGCGCTTTGATCTGCCCGCATCCGCTGATGCGGAAGGTGCCCTTTTCCCCGCCACGGAAGGGGCATTTCACCAGGATCTTGCTGCCATGCTCTCCCCCGTTGTTATTGGCGGGGGATTTCGCCTCCAGGATCAGCTCTCCGTCCCGCTCCGTTACAGAAAGGCGGCTCAGGAAGCGCTTGCTTCCCTCTGCCTCCACCACGGTTTCACTCCCCTCCCAATACACCGCCTCCATATCGCAGGAAGCGGAATTGATGAAGTTCAGAGAGTGGATCCCCGCAAAGGACTTGGTGACGGTGTCCCGCTCCCAGCCTTCCTCCACGAATTCCGAGACCAGGTAGCCGATCTCCAGGATCCGCACCTCCCCGGGCCCCATGTTGACCACGCATTGCGTCTTCAGATCGGCGGTACTGCCGTCGGAGAAGGTGACCTTGGTCTCGTCCTTGGATTCCACGGACTTGTTGGAATACACCGACACCTTACCGTCGGTGGTGACAAAAGCCAGCCCTTGATACTCCATGGGAAGCTGTGCCTTCTTCATGGGCTTGTTTTCCCCGAAAAGCTCGTCCACGGAGATCTGAAGCGCCGTGGCGATGCGGGGGATCAAGGTCACGTCGGGGAGACCCACCCCGTTTTCCCATTTGGAGATGGCCTGGGGCGTGATCTGCAACAGACTTGCCAGTCCCTCCTGGGTCAGCCCTTTTTCTTTGCGCTTGGCGGCAATGATCCTGCCGATATTTTCTGCTTGATATCCGCTCATGTTTAAGTTCCTTTCTGTTGTTTGGAAACTTACGGCCGTTATCGTTCCTGATGATGCTATTATATCACAGCTGTTTTTGTTTTGCAATAACCGCTTGGTTGGTGTTTTGGCAGGGTCGTTCCTGCTTTTTGCCGAAAAGCGGGAACTCAACGGGGCTCTTCGCAACTTTCCGTTGTGCAACGGGGCGTTGTGTCACCACGGGAACGAATCTTGCATACTCTACCTTTGAAGGGAGGGGAAAGCCTCCCTAACCGCGTAAGAAAGGAAAGGGTTCTTTATGGCATGCTTTGATTCCTTGTTCGGCGGCAACAACTGCTGCTGGATCATCATTCTGATCGCAATCGTGATCCTGTGCTGCTGCGGCTAAGAATTACAAAAAAACGGTACAAAGCGCCTGCTGATTTAGCGGGCGCACCGTTTTTTTCGGAGAAAATTGGGCATACTAACCACGTAACAATCCCAAGCAAAGGAGTCGCCCATGAAGGAAAAGATCCGTTTTCTGCTGGTCCCCACCGCCGTGATGTCCGTCACGTTGGGAGTCTACCGCCTGGCGGCGTGGCTGTTCTTCTGAAAGGAAGAACGGCTTTTTCATTTTCCTCTTGCATTTTCTCCGCCAATCCTTTATAATAAGGAAGAAAAGACGGAATACGAGAGGTGCGCCCATGAAAGAACATATCTATACCATTGAGATCAACGAAGCCTTTGACAAAAAGAACGGTACCTGCCCCTTCTGCATGATCTTTGCCAAGCTGGAGGACACGGAGCTGGATCTGATCCTGGGCGCTTCCATGATGGAGCCGGAGATCCGCCAGATCACCAACAAGAAGGGCTTCTGCGGACGGCATTATCAGAAGATGTTCCCCCGGAAAAACCGTTTGGGTATGGCCCTCACCCTGGAGAGTCATCTGGACGAATTGAAGAAGGATATCAAGCCCGGCGGATTCCTGGCAAAGGATCCCGCGGACAAGAGCCTGAAGCGGGTGGAGGAGCTGGAGCAGACCTGCTACGTTTGCGACCGCATTGAAGAGAAGTTCCGCCGCGTGATGGTGAACACCGCCGATCTCCACGAGGAGACCTCGGAGTTCCGCAGAAAGTTCAACGAGCAGACCATGTTCTGCCTGCCCCATTACAAGATGCTGCTGCGTACCGCCATCAAATGCCTGGATAAAAAGGCCTATGCCGCCATTGCGGAGGATGCGGTGAAGATCGAAAACGCCTACCTGGAGAAGCTGAAGGACGACGTCTCCTGGTTCTGCAAGAAGTTCGATTACAACTACGAAAACGAGCCCTGGTACGATTCCAAGGATGCTGTGGAGCGTGCCATCCGTTTCCTTTCCGGAAACGTGGAATTGAAGTAAAGATCCCAAGCGGTGCCCTTTCGGGTGCCGCTTTTTGTATCGGACGGAGCTGACGCTACGCTTATCGACCGGTTCATAGCCGCCAACAATTCGAGCCCAAAGTTCCAAAATGGCAAAGCCATTTTGTATAGCGGCTAAGCTGTGGTTTGCTTATTGATCGGTTCATAGCCGCCAACAATTTGAGCCCATAGTTCCAAAATGGCGCAGCCATTTTGCATAGGGCGTAACCGACGCTACGCTTATCGATATGGTTGTTCGCCCCCAAGCTTAGCACCCAAGGTTCCAAAATGGCGCAGCCATTTTGCATAGGGCGCAACCGACGCTACGCTTATCGGTATGGCGGTACGCCCGTTTGACATAATTCGAAAAATAATTTGTTTGCAACCGGAAGTTTTCCACATT
The DNA here is from genome assembly GCA_015063885.1 of Oscillospiraceae bacterium. Classification (GTDB taxonomy): domain Bacteria; phylum Bacillota; class Clostridia; order Oscillospirales; family CAG-382; genus Coliplasma. The sequence continues at coordinate 6,309 of SVTH01000017.1, forward strand.
ATCCACCGAGTTATCCACCGAAAACAAGTGTTTTTTTCGGTTTTCCACCGCCAAAAGCTTGAAAACCGGAAAAGTTTTCCACATTGTCCACCAAGTTATCCACATGACGGTCGGATTATGTCACCCAAATTATGGGCTGCGAACGGGGGAAATACCGCCCAAAAAGCGTCTTTTTTGTGCCCATCCCTTTCCTGCGGCACAGCGAAAAAGAACCCCACCGCCGCGAGGCGATGGGGCGCAAGATCATACCCGTTTGGTGGCGTAAGCGTTCAGGGTGAGATCCCCGCGGACGCCTGCCATATATTCGTAATAGCCCTGGGCGGCGATCATGGCCGCGTTGTCTCCGCAAAGCTTCAAGGGGGGGAGGTACAGCTTTCTGCCGTATTTTTCCGCCAGCTCTCCCACGGCCTTACGCAGGTGGGAATTGGCCGCCACGCCTCCGGAAAGCACCACGTTCAGCTTGGGGTCGCTGTTCTGCAGCAGCATCTCCAGCCGTCCCGTCACCGTCTTCACCACCGCCTTGGTAAAGGAGGCGGCAATATCTGCGCGGAAGGCATCGTCCATGACTCTGCCCCGCTGCTGCTCCGTATGGACCGTGTTGATCACGGAGGTCTTCAGCCCGGAGAAGGAGAAATCGTAGGGCGCCCCGTCCACGCTTCCCTCGTGGAAGCGGAAGGCGTCGCTGTTGCCCACGGATGCCAGCTTGTCCATAGCCGCACCGCCGGGGTAAGGTAAGCCCAGCACACGGGCGCATTTATCGAAGGCTTCCCCTGCCGCATCGTCACGGGTGGTTCCCACGAAGCGGTAGTCGGTGTAATCCTCTGCGATCATCAGCTCGGTATTGCCCCCGGAAACACAAAGCGCCACGAAGGGAGGCTTCAGCTCCGGCTCCACCAGATACACGGCGGCAATATGCCCCCGCAGGTGATGCACGGGCACCAAGGGCTTCCCCGAGGCGTAGGCCAGTCCCTTGGCAAAGGACAAGCCTGTGAGCAGAGCGCCGATCAGGCCGGGTGCGTTGGTGACGGCAATGGCGTCGATCTCCTCCATGGTCACCCCTGCGGCGGAAAGGGCCTCCTCCGTCACCCCGTGGATGGCCTCCGTATGAGCACGGGAAGCGATCTCGGGCACCACGCCGCCGTACAGGGCGTGGATATCCGTCTGGGTGGCCACGATATTGGAGCGTAAGATCCTGCCGTCCTCCACCACCGCCGCCGCGGTCTCGTCACAGGAGGACTCAATTCCTAAAATCAACATACAGAAATTACCATTCCTTTTTCATCAAAAGGGCGTCTTCCCCGCCGTAGAAGCCTTTGCGTCTGCCCACGGTGGAAAAGCCGTTCTTCTCGTATAACCTTTGTGCGGGGAAATTGCTTTCCGCAACCTCCAAAAACAGCTCGGGAATCCCCTCTATACGGAGGTACAGCCCCTCCAAAAGGGCCTGTGCGATTCCTTTTCCGCGGAAGGCGGGCAACACCGCCAGGTTCAAAAGCTCCCCGTCGTATAAGGACAGGGAGGCGCTGAGGACCCCTGCGGGAGCTCCCTCCCAAAAGGCCATCAGATACACCGTCTCGGGAGAGCGGGTGCGGATCTGACGTTCCGACCAGGCGGTGGAAAGGCAGGCCTTCTCGATCTCCGCGGCAAAAGCGCATTCCTCCTCTGCGGGAGGACGGATCTCAAGCCTCTCCATCTTCCGTCTTCAAGGCGGGATAAGCTTCTCCGAAGCCCTCTGTGCCGGGCTCTACCGTCCAGGGCAGGTCTGCGTTCTTGTAAACGCGGCCTTCCCCGTCGCAAAGGAGATAGCTTTCATGGGCGCCCACGATGAGATGCACGGCACGGCCATCCTCTTCGTACAACAGCTCCCCAATCTCCACGGCGTAAAGGCCTTCCGCCAAATAGAACTCCACGTCGCCGACGGTATCGTAAAAGCCCTTCTCCCCAAACACGTAGGGAGGCACGGGATCGGAGACCTCCTTTGAGGAGGTCTCATGGGAGGATTCTTCGGAAACATAATAGTATTTGCCGTTACACCCTGCCAAAAGCAATATGCACAGGCAGAGGAAAAGGGCGGTGATCGTCTTCTTCATAACCAAATCAAACCTCGTCTCCGCCGCCGATGACCCAAGCGGAGATCACGGAGGGCGCCTCCACCGTCTTATCGGTGGCGTAATCGTGGAGATAGCACTTCCCGAAAGCGTCGGTGAAGAACCATACGGAATAGTACAGCCCGGGATACTTGACGCTGAGCAGGCGGAACTCGTAGGAATCGTTCTGCCCGTTGTCGGAAAGGGAGACCGCAAGGCTTTCTCCGTTCACCAAAGCGTCGGTGATCATACGCACCTTGTCGGTGTCCTGGGAGGGGTTCTTCCCGCGGAGCTCCTCGGCTAAGTATTCGTCGTCGGCGTACAGCTGGCCCAAGCGCTGGGGAGAGGTACCGTCGGCATACAGCCAGGCCGCCACGGCGTCAAAGCTGCCCACGGTGATCTCCTCCACAGTCTTATTGCGGTAGACGTAGCTGCTGCCGCTTTTTTCATCGTAGTCGCACAGGAACCGGGAAGGCTCTTCAAAGGGGATCTGATAGTAATTCACCCCGTCCGCCTCGCAGTACACCTCGCCGATATTCACGGGCTTCACAGACAAAATACTGCACACCACGTATTGAATATCCGTATCCTCATCCACAAAGCCAAACTCCTTCTCCAGGGAAGAGCCGCTGTGGACGGCGTCGCATCCGCAAAGGCAAACCAGCAGACACAGCGCCAGGCAAAAAAATCTCTTCATGTAAAAACCTCTCAATATCCCATCTGCCCCAGGCTGTCGTCGTTTGTGACCCAGTCCTCCACGTCGTAGACGGAGTAATCCAGCCCGTTCTCACGGACGAAGACCCGACGGATCCCCGCATTGATCACCAAGCGCTTGCACATCTGACAGCAGGTGGTGCCGGGAACCAGATCCCCGGTGGCGGGATCCACACAGCAAAGGTAAAGATCAGCCCCCAGCATATTCTCACGGGAGGCGGAAATGATGGCATTTGCCTCCGCATGGACGGAACGGCACAGCTCGTAGCGCTCCCCGCGGGGGATCTTCAAACGGTCCCGCAGGCAATCTCCCATATCACAGCAGTTCTGTCTCCCTCTGGGGGCACCGTTGTAGCCGGTGGAAACGATCACGTCGTTGCGCACGATGATGGCGCCGAAATTCTTCCGCAGACAGGTACCGCGGGTGGTCACCGTCTGGGCGATATCCAGGTAATAATTGATCTTACTCTTCCGTTCCATGGGGGGCTCCTTTTCCGTTTTCATCCTTGGCCCGGGGAAAAACTCCACAGGCGGTTTCATTATACCCCATATCCCGTCAAAAAGCAAGAGCTTTTTCGTTTTTTGAAGAGGGACGGCTCTCGGTTTTTACAATTTGGAAACAGAAATCATTCTTTTCCCTTCCGCCGCCCCAAGCGGAAGACAAGGATCGCTCCCAGGGGCACCAAGAACAGCCCCAAAAAGCCGAAGAGCTTCAGCCCGATATACATGGAAGCCAAGGACGCCAGGGGCGGAAGGCCCATATACTTCCCCACCACCTTGGGCTCCATCACCTGGCGCACCACGGTGATCACTGCGTAGACGATCAAAAGCCCGATGCCATGGTAAAGATCTCCCGTCAGCAGACAGAACGCCGCCCAGGGGAGCAGTACCGTCCCCGTGCCCAGGACGGGCAGAATATCCACCAGGGCCGTCACCAGCGCCAACAGAAAGGCGTAGCGGTACCCCAAGATCAAAAAAGCGGCAAACAGCTCGAAGAAGGTCACCACCAGCAAAAAGCCGTAGGCGCGCAGGAAGTTCCCGCAGGTCTCGGTCAACAGCTTTTTCCCTTTCCGCAAGGCTTCCTGCCAAGTGGGAGGCAGAGTCTCCATCACCCCCGCGTTGATTTTTTTGAAATCAATGGCGAAATAATAGGATGCGATGAGCACCACCAAAACGGAAAGCAAAAAGCCCGGCAGGAACGCCGCCAGGGAGGTCAGGAAAGGCAGTACGGAGCCGGAAAGCTGTTCCGCCGCGTGTCCCAAAAGGTCCATCAGCCTGCCCTCCAGGTCGGAAAGGAACACCGTAAGCTTTTCCTGCGCCCCCGGGAAGGGCAGAAATTTTCCCAGATGCTCCGCCATGTCGATGCGGAAGCCCTCGTCCTCCCGCAGACGGGTCATAAAGTCCCCCAGAGCGCCTGCCAGGGTGGAAAGCTCTCCGAAGAGCCTGCGGAACAGCAACACGCACAGCACCAACAGCAACGCCACGATGGCGCACACCGCAAACAGAACCGTCACCTTACGGGAGATCCCCGCCCTTTTTTCCATGGCACGGCAAAGGGGCTGGAGGCAGAAGGCGATGAGGTAAGCGATCAGGAAGGGCAGTACGGCTCCCAATAAATAGCGAAAAAACAAAAAGATTCCCGTGCCGATCAGCAAGGCCCACAGGGCGTAATGGAGCAATTTTCGGGTAGTTTCCTCGGAAAACAAAAAATCCCCTCCGCTTTTTTCAAAAAACCTCTTGACAAACGGGTTTTTATGTGGTATAGTAAGACTCGCAAATGGAGCTGGCCGCTTAGTCAAACGGTTAAGACGTCGCCCTCTCACGGCGAAGATAGGAGTTCGATTCTCCTAGTGGTCACCAGAAACCGTGCAACTTAGGTTGCACGGTTTTTCTTCCCCTTTTGCACCCCTCTAAGGGAGTATACGCAGTTTTCGGAAAAATAAATCTGAAAATTAAGCAAAAAGCAGTTGACAAGCGGGAAAATCTGTGCTATAATACCCCCGTTGCGAATGAGTGACACAAGTTTATATGGACAGATGGCCGAGTTGGTCTAAGGCGCACGACTGGAAATCGTGTAACGGTTAACCCCGTTCTAGGGTTCGAATCCCTATCTGTCCGCCAAAAGATCCAAGTCGAAAGACTTGGATCTTTTTATTCCTTATAAACCAAGAACCTCCCGTGCGGGAGGTTCTTTCGTTCTTTATGAATTTCTGCAATCCACCAGGGAGACGGTCTTCACCCCGGGGAGTGCCTTCACGGCGGCGGCAAGGCGCTGCTGAGCGGCGCTGACGCTGATCTCGTAGATGATCTCGGTGTAGCGATCGTTCTGCACCAGGGAGGACAGCTTGCGGCGGACGTGATTTTCCTCCAAAAGCTTTTCCACCATATGGGAGGTGTCTCCCGCTTCCGTTCTCACCACCAGCAGGTAGGGACGGGCGCTCTTGCGGGTGAGCAGGCAGGCCACCACGGTGACGAAGCCGATGAAGAGACAGCCCACTACGGTGATCATGTAAAAGCCCGCACCTGCGGTGATGCCCGCCGCCACAGCCCAGAACATAAAGGCGGTGTCGGAGGCTTCCTTGATAGCGGTACGGAAACGGATGATGGACAACGCACCCACCATACCCAAGGACAACGCCAGGTTGGAGGTGATGGTGAGGACGATCATAGCGGAAATGGCGGTGACCAACAGCAGGGTGATCTCATACCCACGGTTGGCGGCAATTCCCCGCATGGTCACACGGTAGATGAACAGAATGAACAGGGCGGAGAGCAAAGCGGCCAAAAGACCCGCTACCACCTTTCCCATGGTCACGTCGGTGTTGAATCCTTCCAGGATGCTGTTTTTGAACATATCCGCAAAACTCATAGCGGTTTCTCCTTTGCTTTATCGCCAGGCCTCACGGCAGATGGCGTATTTGGAAACGGAAAGCTGCTTGGAGCAGCAGGCGCTGATCTTTCGGACGAACTGGGGAAGGTATTCCCCGTACTTCACTTCCATAATGACCTGATCCCTTGGCATGGCGGGGATTCCGGGGTGCTCCTCCTCGAAGAGCAGGCTGTAATCGGGAGGCAGGGCCTCCACGTTGGTATCAAAGGTGAGGCGGGTATCCGTCCCGGGGTACACGAAGGCGTCCCGCCGATACCGCACGATCACCGCGGGGATCAAGCCCTTGGCCCGCATTTCCAGGGCCATCACGGCGTTGCGTCCGCTCAAAACCGCCAGGTCTCTGCCCGGGTCGCACAGGATGGGAAGCTCCGTTCCCTCCAGGCGGACGGTGTGCTTTTCCGTCATGATCCCCCGCTTTACCTTCCGCTCCAGGCGTATGAAGGAAGGATCTGAATTGTAGGTGCGCACACGGTACTTGGTGTGCACCCGTACCCCGTCCAGCTTCTCATCCAGGGCGCTGTCAAAGCGGTCGTCGTAATACAGGGAGGTGATGAGATACCCTTCCTCCCCTGCGTGGGGATCTACCTCCATGGCGCCCTCTGCGCGGGCACGGAGGCGGAGATATTCTTTGTAGTCGATGATGAATTTTTCCTCGTGACGGGTTGCCACAAAGCATTCCTCCCTTCCCGTTCCTCAGGCGCTCAGATCAAAGCCGTAGGCTTCCATTTGCGCGTCGGAAAGCTTGAACCAATCTTGGAGATCCTCCACTACGTAGCCCTCCCGATTCTCAAAGAAGGTACGGATCCTGTTCACGGATTTTTCCCAGGCGCTGTAAGAAAGCTCCCAACGCTCACAGTCCCGTTCCATTTCCGGCAGAATGGCGTTGTAATACTTGTCGATCACGGGGTTTACCCGCTGATAGCTCCACACGTTTTCGATCTGCCAGGCAAAGCGGGAAAGGAATTTATCCCGAAAACCGTCGTTTTCCAGCAGTCCGTTGATCAGATCGGTGGAGAAGTAGTTGTTGGTTCCCGTTCCGTCGGGATCCAGATGGGCGGCCACGGTGTTGTTGCTGGTGAAGGTAGTGGAGTAGTCCACGTCGAAAAGGATCCAGGTCCATTTTTGGCCGTCGATCTTGAAGAACTTCACGTTCACGTTGTCCAGGTTGGCGATATAGATCTGCGCGATCATATAATCGATATACTGGTCGATATCCATTTGAGACGCCACGTTGGCGTAGACCTCGGGGTCGGAAAGGTCGTTTTTCTTCACGTACTTGATGAAATCCTTGTACGCCGAGGTACTGCCCTCTCCCCGATCCAGGGTCACCGTTTCGGGGGACACGTTGAAGTTCCCCGCAATATAGTTCTCGTTGATCTTTTCACGGATATAGTAAACGCCCCAGAACTCTCCGTTGAGGTACAGAACCACAGGACGGTTCTTCTGAGAGGGCATATACATAGCCGAAGAGGCCAGGTCCGTCAGCAACGCATCCCGCATGCGGGCACCGTTGTAATCCTGCCCCGTGTTACGGAAAACGAAGGCCTCGTATACGTCCAGCCCCCCTTCCCCGAACAGGGGATAGCTCAATTGGCCTGCGCCGTAGTCACTCCGAAAAAAGCAGGAAAGGGATTTCATATCCTGCTGGCGGGAAAAGCCGCCGAAGATGCGGATGCCGCAGGGGGAAGAAAAGCCCGTGCCGTCCAATTCGTAAAGGGAAACGGAGGCCTCCCGCTCCCAGTTCTGCCAAAAGTTGGCGCCGATATGGGGAGGCTTGGGATTGGCACCCGGTCCCATGACGTAGATGCCCTCGTAGTAGTCCCAAAGGTTATCCGGCTCCGTGACCAGGGATGCCACGGGCAGGCTGTGATCCTCGTTGATGATATAGGTGAGATCCAGCACCTTGCTGGCCGTCTTCCCGGGGGCGACCGAGATGGCACGGACCACCGTGGTCTCCGTCAGTGTAAGGGGACCCACGTACCGGGTGGAATTTACCGTAGGGACCGTGCAGTCGGTGGTGTAGTAGATCTCTCCTTCCCCCTCCAGAACCACGGAAAGGGAATTCACGTCGTTGTATACCCCCTGGGCGGTCACCGCAGAAGGGATCTCCGTCACCATGGCGGGCATACCGTTGGAGGCGTTGGGAGTCACGGAGGCCAGCACGGTAAACTCCATGGCGCCCTCCGCTCTGCCGTAGGAAACGTTGGCACCCAGAGCGGGAACCAATACGTGATCCGCAACCATCCCCTCCTTGGAAAGATACAGGCGGTCTCCTGCGGAGGAAAGCCCGAAGGGAACCACGGGATAACCTTTTCGCAGGTTCTCCGTATCCTTACTCAGGAAGACCACGTAATATTCACCGGGCTGAACCGTCTCTGCGGGGAGCTTACCCATGTTCAGCTCGTCGGGGTCGTCGGTAAGATACCAGCCCTCCAAGCTGACAGGAGCGTCCGTGGGGTTATAGAGCTCCACCCAATCGCAGGTGGTGCCGTAGGAGCCCGGCAGACTTTCCGTATTGGAAGCCACCACCTCGGAGATCCAAAGGGTATTCCCCAAATTCGCCTGCAGATAGGAAGCTCTTCCCTCCACGGTGTTGGGATAGCCCAAGGACACCTCACCCACGCGGTAAGCGGCGCCCTCTGCGCCCTCCTCCCGCACTAAGGACTTGCCGTCTTCGGGAACCACGACGGCCACGGACTCGCCGTAGCGGTGGTCGGGACAGGTGATCCGCAAGGTCTCTCCCTTGGACAAGGCAAAATTGGCGTGCCACTCCTCGTCTGCGCCGTCGCAGATCAGCAAAACGCACTCTCCGGGCGCCAGGATCTTTTCCGGCAGGGGGTATTTGTAGGGGTCTTCCCCGTCGGAAAGGTAATACCCCTTGGTGTTGATCGTCTCGAAGCCCTTGTTACAAAGCTCCACCACGTCGGTGAACACGCCGCCGAAGGGCACGTCGCCGCCTGACAGCAGGATCTCGGAGATCACCAGCGGGTTGCCGTAGTCCATACGGCTTTCCAGGAAGGCGGTCACACCGCCCTCGGTGTTGGGATACCCCGGAGAAACGTCGCTTTCCCCGAAGGTTCCCTCCGTCAGGGCGTAGGAACGGTCGTCGGGGGTCTCCTTGGCTGTTGCGGAAGTATATTTCCCTGCGGGAGAAGTGATGAACACCGTCTCACCGTCGGAAAGAGCAAAATTGGCGTGGATCTCTCCGTCCTCGTACACGCCTCTGCCGTCGCAATACACCACGAGGTAGCCCCCTGCGGGGACGGTAACGGCGGGCAAGGGATAGCGGTAGCGGTCCTCGCCGTTATCGGACAGGTAATATCCGCCGAGGGAAAGCACTTCGCCGCTTTGGTTATGCAGCTCCAAAACGTCGGAGAAGGCACCGCTCTTGTCCGGCAGGGCGTAGCGGTTGGAAAGCAGGAATTCGCTTACCACCAAGGCGGGGGATTCGTCGGGCATACCCTGGGTGAACAGCAGATATCCCTCTTCGGTGTTGGGGAACCCGGGAGTGGCACGGTCGGTGAGGGCATAGCCCGTTCCCTGCCATTCCATCACCTGGTTTTCTCCCATGGGAGACAGGGTGATCTGTGCGGCGGTGGAGCCGTCCCGGTCATACAAAAACAAATTCTCGCCCCCTGCGGAGGAAAGGGCGAAGCCCGTCAGATCACGGTCGATGAACAGAACCAGGTAGCCTCCCGCCTTCAAGGGCGTATCGCCAAAGGGTGCGGAGGTGTTCTGCCCGTCGGACAGGGTAAAGCCGTGGAGGTTGCAATCCTCTCCCCGGTTGTAAATCTCGATATAATCGCTGTGCTTCCCGCGGGAGTCCTCGATGATCTCCGTATTCTTGGCGCAGACCTCGGTGATGAGCAGATCTGCCTTTTCCGGCTCCACACCGGGCTCGGTGGAAGACGCGGCACGGTCCATGACCAACCCCACTGCCACGGCGGCCAGCAATGCCACCAGCAAAAGCAATGCGGTATACAGTTCCTTTTTCCTCATCTCTCCGTCTCCTTCGCCATTTTGTTTCCCTTGGGATTTCGATTATTATAACACGCTTTTTACAGGATTGCAAGAAATTTTCCCGCAGAAGATGTAAACAATTCAAAAATCCCGCCGTTTTCTGACGAAAACAGCGGGATCTTGGGAATTTAATACTGGAACGCGATGGAATACTGGGAGAAGCTGTTGCAATATTCTACGCGGATCACGTAGGTCTCCCCTGCGGTCACGCCGGAGACGTACACGCCCTCGCCCTTGTAGCTGTAGCTCTCGGAATCCAAAAGCTCGGTACCGGTGGCATCGTAGATATAGATGTTGACCGCGCCTTCTTCCATGCCCATGGAGTAGACCTGCAGGTCGCAATCGGCGGTGGCGGTCCACACGTAGGTGTTGACCTGATCGTAATACTCGATGCTGTCGGTAACGATCACCTTGCCGCTGACCTCGGTAGAAGGCTTTTCGGTGAAGACGTGTACCTCATAGGGCGTCACGTCGTCGGAATACCCGATGCAAAGGGTGTAGGTCTCCCCTACCACCAGGTTCTCCACCGTCATTCTGTCGTTGTTGCTGAAGTAATCGGTGTAGGAAACAGACTCCTCCAGGCGGTTCAAAACGGCAAAGCTCAGATCGGTGTAATCATTCTTGGCACCCTTGCAGAGGAAGGTATAGGTGGAGTGGGTAGCCACGAAGGTGTAGGTGTTCACCTGTCTGTAGAAGGAAACGCTGTCCTTGATCACGTTGTACTCGGAAATATCCACAGCCGTCTTGGGAGCGCCGATGGCAAGATCCACGGTGGAAAGCTTGCTCTGATATGCCAGATAGAAGTAATAGGTCTTCCCTGCCTCCAGCTCGCCCCAAACGCTGTTCCCGTTGTTCAGGTAGCTGCTGTCCATCAGCGTCTCGCCCAAATGGTTGCAAACGTAAATGCGGGCGTAGGTGCCGTTGAGCATATTGCTGACGGTCAAGGCGTGGATCCCGCTGATCTCGGGGGTGTAAGTAAATGCCAGGACCTGATCCACGAACTCAAAGCTGCCGCTCCAGTTCGTATATCCGGAAAGATCTGCCACGGGGGTCTGACGGCCGATATTCAGATAGAAGGTGGCGCCGTCGCCGTAATAGACGCTGACCTCAACGGTGTAGGTCTCGCCCTCCGCCAGGGTCACGGTCACGCCCTCGTTGTTGGGGCAGTACCAGTTGCCGCCCACCTCTTCGCCCAAGTGGTTCTTCACGTAGATGGACATCGAGTTACCACTGTAAAGCTCGGTGATCCAAATGCGGTAAACGCCCGCCTGTACATTCTCCAGGGTGTACTCGGCCTTCTGCTCCGACTTGGTGAGGGTCACCGTATGAACGTCAATGGTGGCCGCAGGAGCGGTCATCAGGTTGGTTTCCCCTTCGGGTGCGGTATATTCATTCTTTTTGATGGGCTCCACGGTCACGGAGCCGGTTTCGCCGTCGGATTCTCCGCAGGTCTCGCAAACGCCGCCGAAGTAGTTGTGGCCGTAGGCCGCTCTCTCCTCGTAGGTGGAATAGTTACATCTGCCGCACACGGAGTAGGCGTACCAGCCGATCTCGGTGCAGGTGGGATCCTGAGCAACGTGCTCGACCCACTCGTGCCCCAGGGAATCCAGATACTCGGAGTTCAGAACGCCCTTGCAGGATTTGCAGATGGATCTCTTCTCGCCGTTCTCCTCGCAGGTGGGCTCGTCGATGATTACGGTCTCGCTCTTTTTGTGCTTGCAGTTGGGCTCGCGCTTGCCGCAAACGCCGCAGGAGCCGTTGCCGTAGAATTCGTGGCCTGTGGCCACCCAAACCATGGTCTCTTCCTTGCCGCACAGGGTGCACTCACGGGACTTCTTGCCGTCCTTTTCGCAGGTGCGGTTTCTTTCTACCTGCCACTCTTCCCAGGCATGCTCGCAGTTTTCGTCGCCGGGATTCAAGCTCTCTTCCTTGCTTGCTTCTTCCTTGTCGTCCTTGCTCTCTGCGGACTCTTCACCGCCGCAGGCAACCAGGCTCAGCGCCATCACGGCGCACAGGAAAAACAGCAACGCTTTCTTCCAAATTGCCATAAACTATCCTCTCTTTCGACGGGTTTCGACCCCGTCCGTTTTATACCGTGGCATTATACCACAAAAAATCCCTTCCGTCAAGGCAAAAAGGGAGGTTTTCCGAGGCCTCTTGACATCTTTTCCTACCTTATGTTATAATAAAAGAAAAAGAAAAGGAGATTTTTATGGCATACTGTCGCAACTGCCGCGCCCAATTGAAAACGGCACAGGTCTGCCCTGTTTGCGGGACGGAGCGGATCCCCCAAAAGAAAGGGCTTCTCCGCCACAAAAACCTCCCTCTCCCCGACGCAAAGAACGGAGCGGAGTCCCTGCGTGCAGGTCTGCGGGAGGGAAGCACCCTTCTGCTGTTGATCGCAGGGGTGAGCGTGGCAAGCATGATTCTCTCTTTGGCGGCGAATATTCCTCTGCTGTTCCGAGGAGAGCTGCAAGCTGTTTTCCCCCTCTTGATTTCCCTGACGTCCTTCCTGCTCCCTGCCGGATTGCTTCTTTTGCAAAGGGAAAAGGATAAAACGGGTGCGTTTTCCACCACAGGTCTCAAACTGATCATTTGGGATGAGATCTTTAGTGCTGCATACGTCGTCTACCTTGGCTTGCGCTTTTTGCTTCTCCCCGTGGGAAGTTCTGACGACAGCCTTATAAGAAGCTTTATCGACGTTCTCCTTTCGGGATTCTTAGACCTGATTCTGATTTGGCTATTCATCGTGCTGGTCGTTTGCTCTATATTCGGGCTGGGCGTGCTTTGGTCGGTGGCCGGGATCCGGCTCTGCAAAAACACGATTCGGCTAACCGCAGAAAACAAACGCTTCCGTGTCCCCAAGTATTTTGAGTTCGGCTTCTTGCTGGCAGGCGGGCTTTCCATGCTCGGCGCTTTTCAGGGCGACAAAGAGCTTCTCGCCTCCTTGACGGCCTTTCTCGCCGCCGCAGGGTATCTGTTGAAGTTCACCCTTCTGACCAAAGTCAAAAAACATATCTGATGCAAAAACGGACAGCCGCAAAAGCTGTCCGTTTCGTTTTTACTCTCTGACGATCAAGCCGTCGTCACGGATGGAGATCCCCTTGGAATAGGATTCCACGTGGTCTAAGATGGTACGCCCCTTGGTGGTGCCCACCTCGTAGCTGGTCTTGCACCCGGTTTGCTTGGCGGGGAGGAAGTAGAAGGTCTCTTTCCCGTCGGCGGCAAGCTCAAAGCGCATCAGCCCTGTTTCGATGTTGAAGTTGTCGAACCAGAAGTTCCCCAGGTTGTAGAACACCGCCTTGCCGTCTATGAACTCGATGCCCTGCAAGCGGTGGGCGTGGGCGCCGACGATCAGGTCAACCCCGGCCGCCAAGTAAAGAGGCGCCGTCTCCTTCTGCACCGTTTCCAGCTCGTTGGAGCCTTCTCTGCCCCAGTGCACCAGCAGGATCACGTAATCGCTTTCCTCCTTGGCCTTTGCGATCACCTCCAAAAGCCTTGCGGTGTCGTAGCAACGGAACACACCGGGAGCATCCTCCGTGGCCTCGGGGGTGAGGATATACTTTTCCGCACGGGTGGCGGAGATGAAGGCGATCTTTCTGCCGTCCACCAGATAATACATGGGGCTTTGAGCTTCCTCTGCGTTTCTGCCCGCCCCTGCGTAGTCCACTCCGTATTCCCGCAGGGTGTCCAGGGTGTCGTGGAAGGCGTCCTCGCCGTAGTCAAACACGTGGTTGTTGGCAAGGGTGACCAGATCCACTCCCAAGCGGTGGTACAGAGCCGTGTGCCTGGGATCCGCACGGAAGGTAAAGGCCTTGCCCTTCATGGGCTTACCCCGGGAGGAAATGGAAAACTCGTTGTTCAGAACGGCGATGTCTGCGTTCTGCATTTCCCTGAACCATTCGGGGGCGATGCAATCCTCCAGGTCGTAGCCCTTACGGAGCATATAGCCCATGACCTCGTAGTTTTCCGCAAAGCAGATGTCTCCGCCGAAGGTCATCACGGTGGTTTTGTCCTTCCCCGCTTCCCCCATGCTCAACAGCCGTACGAAGGGAGAGGTCTCGTGTTCTTTTTTGTAAAGGGCTCTCCAAACGTGGAGAGAGTTCCCCGTGAATTCCCTCCAGGCATCGTTGGAATAGTCCTGCGCCAGCATGGCCTCCGCCATGGCGTCGGTGGCGGTCTTTCCCGCCTGCTGTTCCACAAATTCCCCGAAGGCGGTGATGTCCCCTTCCCATTCCGGAACGGGGAACAGGGTGGTCAGGGCTTCGGGAAGCCCCGCGGGCTCTTCCACGGGCAGGGAGATCTCCTCCTCGGGCAGGGAGATCTCCTCCTCGGGCAGAGAGATCTCTCCCGGGGCGGAGCTTTCCTCCGCCGAGGGCTCGGGGAGGGTAGTTTCCTCATAGGGCAAGCTGCTTTCCTGTAAAGGCAGGGAAACGCTTCCCGGGGAAGACGTCTCCGTGTGCCCCGCAGAGGCGCACCCCGCAAGGCAAAGCAACAGGGCAAGCATACCCCACAAAACGCTTTTTTTCATAACGAACCTCGAATTACTTGGGGTCCTTGGGCACCCGCAAGGCTCTGGTGGCGTTGAGGACTGCCAGCACCAGAACGCCCACGTCCGCAAAAGCGGCAAGGCCCATATGGTTATGTCCGTGCTCCATCTGCCCGTGGGCGGTAAAGGCCGTGGCGATCTCGAAAGCGAGGACCCCCAGCTTCACCGTCAGGGAGAAGATCACGTTCTGCCAAACGATGCGTTTGGTCTTTTTGGCACAGCGGATGGCGGTGGCGACGCCCAAAGGCTTGTCGTCCATCAGCACCACGTCTGCCGCCTCGATGGCGGCGTCGGAGCCCAAAGCACCCATGGCGATGCCCACGTCCGCACGGGAGAGCACGGGGGCGTCGTTGATGCCGTCCCCCACAAAGGCCAAGGCGCTTCCTTTAGGCTTTTCTGCCAGCAGGGCCTCCACCTTCTCCACCTTTTCGGCAGGGAGCAGGTTGCAATGGACTTCATCCACCTGCAAGCGGGAGGCAACCTCTCTGCCCACGCTTTCTCTGTCCCCCGTCAGGATCACCGTCTTACGGGGCTTCAGAGCGCGGATGGTTCTTTCCGCATCCGGCTTCAGCTGGTCGCAGATCTCCACGTGGCCTGCGTAGCAATTCTCCAGCGCCACGTGCACCACTGTTCCCGTATGATGGTGGTGGCATTCCGTAACGGCAACGCCGAACGCCTCCATCAGGGAGCGGTTGCCCACCAGAACGTCCCGCCCGTCGATGTTGGCGTGAACGCCCTTCCCGGGGAGCTCCTTCACGGAGAACACCTTGGTACGGTCGATCTCCTTTTTGTAAGCCGCCGCCAGGGAGCGGGAAATGGGATGGTCGGAATAACATTCCGCCGCCGCGGCGAGGTACAAAAGCTCCTCCTCAGTCATGGCGTCGGGGTGGATCACCGTTACGGTGAAGGTTCCACTGGTGAGGGTGCCCGTTTTGTCAAACACCACCGTCTCCACACGGGCAAGGTCTTCGATATGGTTGGCGCCCTTGATGAGGATGCCCCGCTTTGCCGCACCGCCGATCCCGCCGAAGAAGGTCAAGGGCACGGAGATCACCAAAGCGCAGGGGCAGGACACCACCAGGCAGGTCAACGCCAGCATCACCCATTGGTACACGTCCTCTCCAAAGAAGACGGGAGGCACGGCACCCAACAGCAAGGCGATGATCACCACCGCAGGGGTGTAATATTTGGCGAAACGGGTGATGAAGTTCTCGCTCTTCGCCTTGGCGAAGGAGGCGTTCTCCACCAGCTCCAGGATCTTGGCAACTGTGGATTCCCCGTAGGGCTTGGTCACGCGGCATTTCACCATACCGCTCATATTCACACAGCCGGAGATCATCTCGTCCCCTTCCTGCAGCTCACGGGGCATGGCCTCCCCCGTCAGGGTGGCGGTGTCCACGTTGGTCTGCCCGGAAAGGATGATACAATCCAAGGGAACCTTTTCCCCGGGCTTGATCACGATGGTCTCCCCCACGGCAACCTCCTCGGGGGATACCTGCAGGAGCTCTCCCTCCCGCTCCGCGTTGGCGTAATCGGGACGGATATCCATCAAGGCGGTAACACTGCGGCGACTCTTGCCGACGGCGATGCCCTGCAACAGCTCGCCCACCTGGTAAAGGAGCATGACCTCCCCCGCCTCGGCGTAGGCTCCCGCAAAGAAGGCGCCCACGGTGGCGATGCACATGAGGAAGTTCTCGTCGAAGACCCTGCCGTGGAAGATGTTCAGAACCGCCTTCCGCAGTACGTCGTACCCTGCGATCAGATAGGGAACGGCGAACAGGGGCAGAGTGACGTAAAGGGGCCAATCGTGGAGATGTACAAGCTCTCCCAAGGGGGTGTGCCCGATGAGGAACAAGGGCAGAAAGATCACCGCCGAGACGAGAATGCGGTAAAACAGCTTTCTTTGTTTTCTGGTCAAGTTCTTCATTTTACGATGATACGGCAATCCGGCTCTACCTTACGGCAGATCTTCACCGCTTCTTTCAGAATTTCATCAAAACGGCTGTCCTCGGCGTCCAGCACGAATTTCTGGGCGATGTAGCTGACGGTAACGCTGTTCACGCCCTCCAGCTTGCGGATGGCCTCCTCCATTTTGGCGGCGCAATGTGCGCAATCCAGGTCTTCCATAACGTAGGTCTTTTTCATAAGTGGTTCCTTCTTTCTGTTATTTGGCAGACGTGTCCCATTGACTGACGAACACGAACTCTTTGTAAAATACTTGGATCTCCGGCGCTTCTGCCTCGGAGGTCTCCTCGGAGACGGTGTCTTCCTCTTCCCCGGAGGTCTCCTCCGAAGTTTCCTCCTCGGCGGATGCCTCAGCCTCCGCTTCCAGGGATTCGTCGATCTCTTCTCCCCGCTTTTGGAGGTATTTCAGATACTCCTCCTCGCTGATGTAGGGGATGGCCACCCGATATTCCCCCGAGGACATCTGAGAAAGGAGCTCCTCCTCCAGACAATAGGTGAGGGTCATTCCCGGCTCCAAATGGGCGTACATACCGCCGTACTTCACGGAGATCACGGCGCTGTCCTCCTCCACGAAGCGGATCTCGCAAACGTCCTCCCACTCCCCATCCCGCAAAAACTGCAGCATGGCACAGGATTCCTTGCATTCGTCGATGAGGATATCCATCCCCAGGACGTTCCGTACCGTGAAGGTGACGCTGCTGGTGAATTCCTCTCCCGAAGTGTCCACGGAAACCTCCATCTCCTGTCCCTGCGTCCAGAGCACGTGTCCTGCGGCAAAGCAGATCCCGCCGAACAGCAAAAAGCAAAGAACGATCATCAAAAACGCCGCGGCTTTTCCCCCGGTGCTTTTTTTACGAGCCGTTTCCTCTCCCAAGAGTCATTCACCTCCCCGCATGGTTTATCAAAGTATTATACACCTTTTTTGTCTGTTTGTAAAGAGCAAAATGCAAGGGATTTTCATAGAATGGTATTGGTATACGGAATATCCCTTTCCGTTGAATTCAACAAGGAGGATCTCTCTATGATGGATAGAAACAACCAGCAGACCTGCCAGCAGTCCCAGGGCTCGCCCTGCGGCAAAGGCAAGGAGCAGACCTGCTGTGTCAGCGTGAACAAGATCTTTGATTCCGCAAAAGATAAGGATTGCCTGGAGGATCTGCGGGTCCATCTCTGCGATTGTGCCCAGGAGGTAGTGGACCGCGCCACCGCCGTCCGCTGTACCGACGTAGAGGTGCTTTACACAGGCATCTCTCTGGACAGCGTTCCCTTTAACTGCGGCTTTTACCAGGTCACCGTGCGGTATTTCTTTGGGGTCACCCTGGAATGCTGTGTCTGCGGCGGCAGAAGCCAGTTTGTGAAAGGGCTTTGTGCCTTTGACAAGAAAATGATCCTGTACGGCGGGGAAAAGAACGTCTCCGTCTTCACCTCCGACCCCGACGGGGACGATTTCTGCGCAGACCCCTGCAAGCTCCGTTGCAACGAGCACTCCACCCTGCCCTCCGTGACCCTGGAGGTGGCGCCGCCCATCTGCCTGGATGTGAAGGTGAAGGAGCGCTGTGTGCCCTTCGGCCATTGCTGTATGAACGCAGACAACATTCCCCAGAAGATCCGTTCCCGCTTTGACGGGGAATTTATGGACGGCATGGGCTCCATGAACGTGTACGTCAGTATCGGGCTGTTCTCCGTGATCCGTATGGAGCGCCAGGTACAGCTCACCCTGCCCTCCAGCCGATTCTGCCTCCCCGAGCGGGACAGCACCCCTGCCCAGGACGGCGCAGATCCCTGCAGCGTGTTCGGCAAGATGAACTTCCCCCTGGGCGAGTTCTTCCCCTACGCCGACGGCGACTGCAAGTGCAAATGATTCCTTCGCCCTCCCCAAAAACAAGGCATAAGGCGAAAAAGCAAACCACCGAGGTCATCACCCTCGGTGGTTTTTGCAGGCTTAAAATCAACCGGCTTTTCGGCACTTGCGATAATACAGCCCCGCTCCGATTGCCAAAAGAACGATCACAGCCAATGCGCCGCAGATCAAAGGCAATTTGTATTGCGATTCGGTACCGATGCCTAAGTATTCATCAATGTTCAGGATATTATCGATAGGACCGCAACCGCCGCCGGCAGTTATAACCGGCGGTCCTCCTATCGCATAACTGAACGCCTCTCCGGGGTGTTCCGCTTTCCACGCTTCTGCAAACGCCTCTATCTCTCGCTTCCACTCTACGATGATGCCAACCTGTTCTTTCAGTTTCTCAACCGTCCACCAATTATCCGCTTTGTCCGACGGTTCAACGTTTGACGCTTCAACGTTCACATAGCCAACCGGAATCATAACAGGCTCGTCTTGATTTTCAATATAAAAGAACCAACCGACACGGGATACCTGTATGTATTTCACGTCATAAACCGAAACAAAATCCGGTGTTTTCAGCATATTTTGAATTCTGACAGCGTGGTCTGCGTAACTGCTGGAGGCACGGTATTTCCCGTTTTGAGCTTGCGTCTCAGGGGTACCGTCCACAAGACGTCCGAAAGCTATCCCATCTTCGATTGTAAGAGTGAGATTACCGACGTATTCACCCTCTTCATTAACGAGTTTAGCAATGTATACTCTTCCGTCATCTGCATCTTCGTCAAACACAGGCTTCACGATCAAATTCCCGTTATCCGCCAATTCCTCCATATCAATGGTATACACCACCGTAATGGACTCCTTAACGATTTTCCACCCATACCGTTCCAATTTTTTATAGCAATCAAAGGATTCCTCCTGCGTCGCGGCGTACAAAGTCTCCCGAACATCCTCGGAGGCATACACCATTTCATCGGAGGTTGCTGCGTCAACTGCAGTCGAACCTAATGCCAGCATCATTACCAAGCACAGGCAAAGTGAAAATATTCTTTTCGTCATAAAACCACTCCTCTCATATCAACGACAATATTGAACCCACGCCAAACGGCAAGCAAAACGGATAAGATCCTTTTCATAAGGTTCTCCTTACGGGTGGGATGAAATTTACATTCCATCCGGCGCGGAAGCAGAACGTATTTTCATTCTGCTTTACTTAGCAGAAAAATGAGTCATTGGACTCTCCTCCTTGTCTGTTCGTATATTAGGATAGCAAACGCAGGCCGAAATGTCAAGTATTTCCTGTAAGAGTTTACCCTTCGATCAAAAAACGGCAAAGGCGTTTCCGACACGTTTCCCCCCTCTCCCCTCTTGCTTTTTCTCTTTTTTTGTGGTATGCTATTGACAACTACTCGGAAGGAGATTTTTTATGAGCACGTGGAACTTTTTCACCTCAAAGGAAATAAAGCCCGCAGGCTGGCTGAAGAGACAGCTGGAGATCCAGGCGGAGGGCCTTTGCGGCAACCTGGATAAGGTCTGGCGGGACGTACGGGACAGCGCCTGGATCGGCGGAGAGGCCGACGGCTGGGAGCGGGTTCCCTATTGGCTGGACGGCTTCATTCCCATGGCCTATCTTTTGGAAAACGAGGATATGATCGCCCGGGCGAAGAAATATATGGACGCCATCCTTGCCTCCCAATGCGAGGACGGCTGGCTGTGTCCCTGCAGCGAGGAAAAACGCCCCAAGTACGACACCTGGACGGTGCTTCTCATCGCCAAGGTGCTGGTGGTGTATTACGATTGCTCCGGAGACCAACGGATCCCTTGCGCACTTTACCGCATGATGAAGAACTACTACGACCTCCTTTCCGCAGGCACCATCAAGCTCTTCGACTGGGGCAAATACCGTTGGTTTGAGGGCTTCATCGCCCTGAGCTTCCTTTGGGAGCGCCACCAAGAGTCCTGGATCAAGGAGCTGGCCCGCATTCTCAAGGACCAGGGTATGGATTACCACACCGTGGAGCATCTTTGGAAGGTGCCTTTGAACAAATGGACCTTTGACACCCACATCGTCAACCTTGTGATGATGCTGAAATACGAGGCCGTCTCCCACGAGCTGTTGGGCGAGGCATACACCGACGACGTGCGGAATCTGCTGGGAGTGCTGGAAAAGTATAACAGCATGCCCGTAGGCACCATCGCCGGGGACGAATGCTTGGCAGGTCTTTCCCCCATTCACGGTGCAGAGCTTTGCTCCGTGGTGGAGCTGATGTACGCTTACGAGCTGTTGTACGCCCACACGGGGGACAAGGAATGGGCGGAACGGCTGGAGTTCCTGGCCTTCAACGCCCTCCCTGCCGCCAACAGCGACGATATGTGGACCCACCAATACGACCAGATGTCCAACCAGATGGCGTGCATCCGTTTCCCCGGGAAGACCCTCTTCCGCACCAACGGGTCCGAGGCTCACACCTTCGGGTTGGAGCCCGAGTTCGGCTGCTGTACCGCCAACTTCGGGCAGGGCTGGCCCAAATTCATCCTTTCTGCCTTCCTTTGGCAGGAGGACACCCTGTGGAACGCCCTTCCCGTTCCCTGTAAGCTGACGGCTCCCAAGTATACCGTGGCGTTGGAAACGGAATACCCCTTCCGCAACCGCATGGTCTACACCCTGGAGGCAAAGGAAGCCTTCAACTTCGGCATCCGCATCCCCTCCTTTGCCAAGAATCTGACCGTGGACGGCGTTCCCGCAGAGGGAGACCTGCATTTTGCCCTTTCCGCCGGGGAGACCCGTGTGATCACCGTGGAATTCCGGACGGAAGCGGAATGGATGTCCCGCCCCTACGACCTGTACGCCGTGAAGAAGGGTTCCCTCCTCTTCGCCCTGCCCATTCCCTACGAGACCAACATGCGGGAATACGAGCGAAACGGCGTGGAGCGGAAGTTCCCCTACTGCGACTACGACTATATCCCCAAGGGAGAGTGGAGCTTCGGCTACACCTCCGTGGAAAAGGAAGGGGAGTTCAAGGGCGTTTCCCAAATCCCCTTCTCCTCCAAAGAGCCTCCCGTGACCTTGAAGGCCACCGTCACCCCCATCGACTGGGGCTATGAGGACGGTTACGACACCGTGTGCGCCAAGGTTCCTCTTTCCCGCACCCCCGCAGGGGAAGCGAAAGAGGTGGAGCTCTACCCCTACGGCTGTGCCAAGCTCCGCATGACCGAGCTCCCCATGGTAAAATAAAAGCAAGCTCCCCGGGAGACCTCTCTCGGGGAGCTTTTCCTCGTTTTTTGCGTCGAACTTGCTTTTTCGTGCAAAATCCGGCGTTTCGAACCTGCTTTTTCGTGCAGAAACGAGCTCTGCCAATCTGCTTTTTCGTGCAAAAACAGGCATTTCGAACTTGCTTTTTCGTGATTCATGTGTTATAATAGGCTTACAAAAGGGAATACTAAGAGAGAAAGGGAGCAACAAATGCTAAAACGAAAAATCTATGATCGCTTGGTGACCTGGAAAAAAGAGAGCAACGGCACCACCGCTATGATGATAGACGGCGCACGGCGAGTAGGAAAAAGCTTTATTGCCGAGCAATTCGCAAAAGCGGAGTACAAAAGTTATATTCTGGTCGACTTTGGGAGAGCCTCCGGTGACCTCATCGCCCTTTTTGAGAACGACAGCACGGATCTCGATCTGTTTTTCGCCAAGCTCTCCGCCCTTTATTCCACAGCCTTGCACAAGCGGAATTCGCTGATCATTTTTGACGAGGTACAGCAGTATCCCCGCGCACGGCAATTGATCAAGTATCTGGTTGCCGACGGAAGATACGATTATCTGGAAACGGGCTCCTTGATCCGCTTGAAGAAAAACGTACAGGACATTATCATTCCTTCCGAAGAAGAGCACGTGGAGCTGCTGCCTTTGGATTTTGAAGAATTCCTTTGGGCAATGGGAGATGACGCCACCTATCCCCTCATTCGTCGTTGCTTTGAAACGAAGACGCCCTTGGGGGCCGCCTTGCACCGAAAGATCATGAACGATTTCCGCCAATACGTTTTGGTCGGCGGTATGCCCCAAGCCGTTCTGGCGTATAAAGACGAAAAGAATTTTGAGGCCTGCGACGTGGCAAAGCGGCGGATTCTGAAGCTTTATCGGAACGACGTGGCTAAATTCGCAGAAGGATATGAGGACAAGGTGTTTGCCGTTTTCGACGGGATCCCCGGACAGCTTTCCAAAAAAGAAAAGAAATACAAGCTCTCCTCATTGGGCAAAACGGCTCGGTTCAGAACCTTTGAAGACTCCTTCGTTTGGCTGGGCGAAGCAATGGTGGTCAATCCCTGCTTCAACACCACCGATCCTCACGTTGGGCTTGCCCTGAGTGCAGATCACGCCACGCAAAAATGCTATATGGCAGATACCGGCCTGTTGGTGAGCCACGCCTTCGGGGACGGTAAATTCGCCGACAACCAATTATACAAGGCCATTCTCTTTGATAAGCTCAGCATTAACGAGGGAATGCTGATGGAAAACGTCGTCTCGCAAATGCTGCGTCACCGACGGGAGCGGTTGTACTTCTATTCCCGCTCTGACAACAAGAATCGGGAAAATCATATGGAGATCGATTTTCTGATCGCCGAGGGCCGAAAGATCTCCCCCGTAGAGGTCAAATCCGGAGATTACCGGTCCCATTCCTCCTTGGATAAATTTCGAAAAAAATTCCCCTCCGTGGTCGGGACGCCCTACGTTCTCTATACGAAGGACGTTATGGTCAAGGACGGAATCGTTCATCTACCCCTATACATGGCAGAGCTTTTGTAAAGGCACACGCCCTTCTGCAACCTGCCGCGTTACAATTGTTATATTCTGCGTTGTTGCATCAAAGGTGCGTTTGGTGTATACTAAAGCGTATCCGTTCTCCCTTTGCTGCGACGCAAAGCCATACCGCGCAAAAAAGCCTTCCCCGTGATGGAGAAGGCTTTTTGTATTGCTTTTTAGCCTACGGTAACGGTCACTTCGCAAGGATCGGAATAACCCAAATACTCGGAAACTGCGTAGGAGAAGGTATCCGTTCCGGTGAAGCCCTCGTCGGGGTAGTACACGAAGGAGCCGTCGGCGTTGATGGTCACGGTACCGTGTGCGGGAGAAATGGACACGCGGTAAGCCACGTTCTTTTCTCCTTCGGGTGCCAAGGTGTCCACCAGGGGCTGATCTGCAGCGGCGGTGAAGCTCATGGCGTCACGGGCTTCGGGTGCGTACTGCAGGGTCCTGTTGATAAACTGATAGGTATAGTCGTAGATCAAGCGGTTCTTGGGATCCTCGGAACGAGCCGCCGAAGCGAAGATATCGGTGCCTTGGTAATACATGTGGAGCGCTTCCTTCATGTAGCCCTCGGTGATACCGTACTTCAGATAGTCCATGTACTTCTGATAGAACACGTCGTTGTGAAGCGCCGCACCGTCGATCTCCATTTCGGTACACATACCGAATCTCCGCATCATAGCCGCCGCCTCGGGGAGACGGTTTTCCAGAACGGAGCCGTTGAAGGCGTAGTTGGGCTGGTAGCAAGCCACGTCGAAGCCGAAGGATGCCCAGCGGGAATAGCCTGCCGCGGTGAAATAGGGGATCCAGAAGAACTGCTCGCCGCGGGCGTGAACGCGATCTGCCACGCCGCGTACCAGCGTGTACATATTGGGATCGTCGTAGGTGGAAACAGCCTCGCTGTACCAATAGAAGCCGCCGAACTGCAGGTTGTCGTAGCCTGCCGCCGCAAAGCGGTTGAAGAACTCGGTCATGTACCAATCAATGGCCTTGAGACTGTCCTCCAGCTTGGAGAAATCCTCGGAAACGCCGTCCCCATCCACGTCGCCGAAGTTGGTCTGCTTGCAGTTGGGGATGTACATCGCCACGTAGAAGTTGTACTTCTTGTTCAGGTTCAAGGCGCCGTTCACCTGTGCGGCAACGGTGTTCAAGGCATCCAGGTTTTCGCCCTTGCTGAACAGATCGTCCAGATACCAGGTCCAGTCCGCCATAGTGGTTCTTTCGTGTCCTGCATTGCCGCTGGGCATCTTGCCGGTGAGCAGATACAGGAAGCCGTCGAACATGGTGTCCTTGATGTTGCCGTTTTCGTCCAGGTAAGCCACGTAGGGCAGGGTGCTTTCCACGGTGTTGTTATAGTTCAGACCGTGGTACATCAAAACGATGTCGCCGGCGCCGTTCAGCAGGTTCTCGTCGGGAGCCTGGTAGCCGCCCGGAACGAGGCGAACGCTCTTCAGTCCGCTGTCCGTCAGCTTCACGGCGTTGCCGCTTACCTTCTTGGTGCCGATCAGCTCCATCTCGTCGGAAGCGGACCAGGCCTTTACGGCGAAGGAAACGGCCACAAAACGTGCCACGTAGGGCTTTTCAAAGGTGACCTCGAAGGGTACGGTGCAATAGTCCGTATCCACGACGGTGTTGAACTCCTTCACCTCGTACCACTGATCGCCGTCCTCGGAAAGGTAGACGCAGATGTACTCGGGAATGCGCACGGCCCACTCGGTGTAGTTCAGGAAGCTGAGCTTGACGCCCTGCACCTCGGACAGATGTCCCAGGTCGAAGATCACGTCGCGGCTGCCGCCGTTGGAGAACTTGAAGAACAGACCGTTGTGGATATTGGTCTGGGTCTTATCGGTATAAACGCCGTCGGTCAACAGCTTGGAGGTAACGGGGGTGTTGTTCTTGATCATATCTGCGGTTACGGAATCGCAGGACATGATCTGGGGGTACAGGCCTGCCAGCAGATTCTGCACCGTCTCGTAATCGGACTCGGAAGAGCTCCAATAGGAATTATCGGAAGCATCCAGCACCACGTCGGGGTACAGGATCAGACCCTTTTCTTTCTCGCCGTAGGCGTAAACGCCGCATTCCTCTACCAGGAAGTAGGAGTTTTCCGCCAATGCGAAGGTAAAGCGCACGTGGCGTCCCTTCACGGCGGTGCTCATGCACAGGCGGTATTCCACCTGCTCCTGAGCGGTATCGGAGGGACCGTATACTCTGCCCACCTCGGTGAAGGTCTTGCCGTCCTCGGAGACCTCAACGGTCATCAGGATCGGTGCCATCAGCCCCACGCCGGGGTTGGTGTACACGGAGGCGGCAAATTCCGCCAGGTCGGTGCGTACGGAGCCCAGGTTCACGGTCACGGACACGGTCTCGGCGCCGTTGAAGCCTACCCAGGTGCCGCCCTCGAAATAGCGGGAAAGCACGCCGTCGGTAAGCATAGTGCCGCTGTCCTTGTAATCGCTCATAGCGGCAACGGAGGTCTTGTAGGTGCGGTTGGCGGAGATCAGATTGCAGTTCAGACTGCGGTCGATGGCGTCTCCGCGGACGGAGGCCAGCATGCTCTGACGCTCCTCAGCCGTGGTGGTATCCGCCTCGTAGCGGTCCTTCAGCATCTGAAGGTACGCCTCGTCCATGTTCACCCCTTCCACGTCTGCACAGATCTGAACCTCGTCCAGGAAGATCCATGCGGAGCCGGGGGACACGCGGAACTGCACGTAACGTACGGGAACGTAAGCGTCGTGCTGATAAACGGCCACCTGGGTGGTGCCCAGCGCGGCGCCGGAGGGCTTGGTCATTTTAGACAGGCGCTCCCAGTTCTCGCCGTCCTCGGAAATATACACGTGCATACCGCTGGGAGCGGCAATGCCCGCCTCGTTGACGTTGAGATAGCTGACCTCGAAGCGGTAAACGGTCTCGTAGACCTCGCCCAGGTCGATGCTGATGTTCAGCACACCGCCGCCGGTGGCGTAGCCGGAGAACTTCTCGTCTCCGTAGCCCACGTCCACAGAGGGGGCGAACTGGCCGTCGGTGAGCTCCTTGCCGTAGGAATCCGCGTAGGAGGACTCCGCCTCCTTGTTGACGGTATACTCTGCGCCGGTGCTGATGACGGTGCAGTAGGTGGGCTCAATGGGAGGGGCTTCCGGCTCGGAGGACTCTTCCTTCCCGGAGGAATCCTCGGAGGGCTCCCCTTCTGCGGAGCTTTCTCCGAGAGAGGACTCGGGAGAAGAGCTGACTTCGATGGCGTCCTCGCAAGAGGTGAGGCAAAGGGTGGCCAGGGTGATCACTGCCAAAAGCAATGCGAAAAATCTTTTCATGAATTTCGTTCCTTTCATTCAAAGCGGAAGGACGGAAAGCTTATTTATTTGTTGACGATGTTCCAGGTGTCGGAAGCGATGACCAGCTCCTCGTTGGTGGGGATGACCAGAACCTTGACGCGGCTGTCGTCTGCGCTGATCACCAGAGGATCCTTGGCGTTGTTCTTCTCCTCGTCCAGCTTGATGCCCAGGAATTCCAGGTCCTTCATAGCCATGGAACGCATGGTGGAATCGTTCTCGCCGATGCCTGCGGTGAAGACCACGCAGTCCAGGCCGTTCATGGCTGCGGCGTAACCGCCCACGTACTTCTTGATCTGGTAAGCCAGGATATCCAGCGCCAGCTGTGCTCTTTCGTTGCCGTTGTCTGCGGCGTTTCTCACGTCACGCAGGTCGGAGGACACGCCGGAAACGCCTAAGAAGCCGCACTGCTTGTTCATCCAGTCGCCCATCTTCTCCACGGGGATGTTCTCCTTTTCCATGAGGAAGGGAACCACGGCGGGGTCGATAGCGCCGCAACGGGAGCCCATGATCACGCCTTCCAGGGGAGTGAAGCCCATGGAGGTGTCTACACACTTGCCTGCGTTGACGGCGGAGATGGAAGAGCCGTTGCCCAGGTGGCAGGTAACGATCTTGGCGTTGGGGTTGCCCAGAATCTCCAGCGCCTTGCCGGAAACGTAGCGGTGAGAGGTGCCGTGGAAGCCGTAACGGCGGACGGCGTACTTCTCATACAGATCGTAGGGGATGGGGTACATAAAGGCCTTCTGAGGCATGGTCTGATGGAAGGAGGTATCCATAACCAGAACCTGGGGAACGTCGGGCATCACTTCCAGACAGCCCTCGATGCCCTGGAGGTGTGCCTTGGTATGCAGAGGCGCCAGGTCGATACACTTGCGCAGATCGGAGAGGACCTTGCCGTCGGGGCCGTCGATGAGACAGCTCTCGATGAGCCAGGGACCGCCGTGCACGATACGGTGACCCACAGCGGAGATCTCGGACATATCGGAGATGCAACCGGTCTGTGCATCGGTGAGGTACTTGATAACGGTGCCAACCGCTACGGAGTGGTTGGGCATAGCGATAGGGGTCTTCTTGATGGAAACGTTCTTGGAAGGAACCTGATGGGTATACAGGCCGTCGGTACCGATACGCTCGCAAAGGCCTTTTGCGATCATTTCGGAGGTTTCCATGTCAAACAGCTGATACTTGAGGGAAGAGCTCCCTGCGTTTACTACGAGTACGAACATAATTTTTTCTCTCCTTGACTTTTTTCAGTATTCCTATTATAATACTTCCAAGAGGAAATTGCAAGAGGTTTTTTGGAAATG
>SVTH01000007.1 GCA_015063885.1 Oscillospiraceae bacterium
GCAAGCGTAGCACCAAGCGCCTTGTCGAGCGTTACGCTGACAACGGACAGGTTGCATACATAACCTCAGAGCGTATTGATGCCAAACTCGTTCTGCCCGAAGCCGTAAAGCTCCTTAAGGTCAAGGCATAATTCCACAACCGGGAGAGTAGCCATTTCGGTTGCTCTCCCCCTATCACAGGAAAGGAGATATTTATATGAAACCGCAAGATAAAATTGCAATCGATAACCTTCGTATGGAAGGCAAGTCCGCCGGGGACATTTCCATCGCACTTAATCTTTCAATAAACACTGTCCGTTCTCATATCCGCCGTCATCCCGACATCCCCGGCACTCGTCGTTGTATGACTTGCGGTGTATTCGTGGCGCAACCCATGGGACGACGGGAAAAGAAATTCTGCTCGGATAAGTGCCGTAACCTCTGGTGGAACTCCCACCCCGAGGCAATCAATAAAAAAGCATATTACACCCTCGTTTGCGAGGAGTGCGGAAAGGAGTTTGAGAGTTATGGAAACAACCGTCGCAAATACTGCTGCCGAGCGTGTTACCTTATCGCCCGCAGAGCAAAATCCGTATAATCCCACAAGTCTTATTCTTTACCATACCTCAGCGGGACTTATTGAAAAGCTTGTAAAGCAAGGACTTTTAACCCCTTCCGATTACAAGAAAGCCATTGACGTATTAAACAAAAAATACGGCTTATCTTCGTGTAGTATATTCGCAGAAATCGCTTGACTTTCAGGGCGTTTAGAGTGATATATATAGTACCTTATAAATGATACAAAGGAGGCTCTATGACAAGAAAAATTGAGCAAGTGCGTTTTGCCGCGGACGCACCCAAGAAAAAACGAGTGGCAGCATATTGCAGAGTCTCAAGCGGCAAGGATGCTATGCTTCACTCGTTATCGGCACAGGTCAGCTATTACAGCGATTACATCCAAAAGCACGGTTGGGAGTACGCAGGTGTTTATGCCGATGAGGCTCTTACCGGTACCAATGACAACCGCGAGAATTTTCAACGGCTGCTTGCCGAGTGTCGCAAAGGCACCATTCAAATGGTCATTACCAAGTCAATCAGCCGCTTTGCGAGGAACACGGTCACGCTCCTTGAAACGGTACGAGAATTAAAGGCGCTCGGTGTGGACGTTTACTTTGAAGAACAGAACATTCACACAATGAGTGCCGACGGTGAGCTGATGCTTACTATCCTCGCATCCTATGCCCAAGAGGAAAGCCTTTCGGTCAGCGAGAATATGAAATGGCGCATCCGCAGAAATTTTGAGGAAGGTAAACCTTGGAGTGGTCTTATCCTCGGTTACCGCTTTCAGAACGGACAGTTCGTGGTAGTCCCCGAGGAAGCCGAAATTGTAAAACGAATCTTTCGAGAATACCTTGATGGCTTGGGTGCAACCGCTATTATGAAAGGTCTTAACGAGGACGGCATTCTTACGAGATTGGGAAAGCCGTGGCGCATTGAAGGTGTCCTTAAAATTTTAAGAAATTACAATTACACGGGCAACCTCATTTTACAAAAGACCTACCGCGAGAACCACCTCACCAAGCGCAAGATGAAAAACAACGGTGAAAAGCCACAGTATCACGCCGTGGGAACTCACGAAGCCATTATTGACCTTGCTACCTTTGAGGCGGTGCAAGAGGAACTTGCAAGACGGTCTGAACACTACTCGGGCAAAAAGCCAAGCACCGTAACTTATCCTTTTACAAGGCTCATCGTATGCGCAAACTGCGGAAAGCATTATAAACGCAAGACCACGGCAACAGGGATCGTGTGGATTTGCTCCACCTACAACACCCACGGCAAAAAGGCTTGTTCTTCAAAGGCAATCCCAGAAAGTGTACTTTACGAATTAACCGCAGATACCCCTATCGGTGATTTAACGGCTATTAGAGCCGAAAAGGACAACACCTTGGTATTTTGCTTTAAGAACGGTGAACAGACCGTTAAACGATGGAGAGACCGTTCCCGTGCCGAGAGCTGGACGGATGCGATGAAAGAAACAGCTCGTCAATATGCTTTGGCGCAACATTCAAAAAAATAAAGGAGGAATACCTATGGCGGCAAAAAACGTAACCGTTATCCCTGCTACGATATCTCAGCATACAAGAAAATCCACTCAAGCAAACACAAGGCGCAAGGTGGCAGGCTACGCTCGTGTTTCTACCGATAGCGAG
This sequence comes from Oscillospiraceae bacterium, assembly GCA_015063885.1. Classification (GTDB taxonomy): domain Bacteria; phylum Bacillota; class Clostridia; order Oscillospirales; family CAG-382; genus Coliplasma. The sequence continues at coordinate 2,193 of SVTH01000007.1, forward strand.
GAACAGGTAACCTCCTATACGGCTCAGGTGGATTATTACACACAATACATAAAAGGCAACCCCGAGTGGGATTTTGTCAAGGTTTATACCGATGAAGGCATCTCGGGAACTAACACCAAAAAGCGTGACGGCTTCAACGAAATGATAGCCGATGCCCTTGCCGGGAAGATAAGCTTGATACTTACCAAGTCGGTCAGCCGTTTTGCGAGAAACACCGTTGACAGCCTTACAACCATAAGAACTCTTAAGGCACACGGAGTTGAGGTTTTCTTTGAAAAGGAAAATATATGGACTTTCGACTCCAAGGGTGAGCTTCTTCTTACGATAATGTCCTCTCTCGCACAAGAGGAGTCGAGGTCGATTTCCGAGAACATCACTTGGGGTAAGCGCAAACAGTTTGCGGATGGCAAGGTCAGCCTTCCGTACAAGCAGTTTCTCGGCTACCGCAAAGGCGCAAACGGGCTACCCGAAATCGTACCCGAGGAGGCAGAAATAGTAAGGCTCATATACCGAATGTTCATTGAGGGAAAGACCCCTTGTTACATTGCAAAGCACCTCACCGAAAAAGGCATCCCCACACCGGGGTGCAAGAAGGTATGGCAGGTCAGCACCGTGGAGAGTATCCTTACGAACGAGAAATACAAAGGTGATGCTCGGCTTCAGAAGCGTTTCACCACCGACTACCTTACCAAAACGATGAAGGTTAACGAAGGTGAAGTTCCGCAGTATTACGTGGAAAACAGCCACCCCGCTATTATTGATCCCACAGAATGGGATATGGTACAAGGCGAGTTCCATAGGCGTAAAGAGGCAAACAAGCGCACTACTTGCCATAGCCCCTTCGCAGGCAAGGTCATCTGCGGTGATTGTGGAGAGCAGTTCGGTCCCAAGGTGTGGCATTCTAACAGCCAATACCGCCGTATAATATGGCAATGCAACTATAAATTCAAAGGTGAACACCGATGTTCCACACCCCACCTCACGGAGGATGACCTCAAAGATTATTCCATTATCGCATTGAGCCTTCTTCTGAAAAATCGAGAGGCTTTGTTTGAAGACGGAAGGCTTATAAAGGCGGCACTTACCGACCATACCGAGATTGATGCGGAAATAGCCAAGGTCATCGAGGAGATTGAAATCGTGGCGCAAATGATAGAAAAGGCTATATCCACCAATGCGATAACGGCTCTTGACCAAGAGGAATATGCAAAAACCTATGAAAGCCTTACCGAACGCTATCAAGCCTTGCAGAAGCGTTATACGGCTCTTACAAGGCAGAGAGCCGAAAAGGAATACAAGGCGGATATCCTCAGCGGATTCCTATTTGAGATCGGAGAGTACGATGTCCTTGACGCCGAATGGAGTGACAGCCGTTTTCACGCCATCGTTGACCACATCACCGTTCACAATGACGGACGGCTCATATTCACCTTCCGCAATGGTAGCGAAGAGACGGTAATGATGTAAATAACGAAAGAGCCGACTGCTATAGCCGACTCTTTCTTCTTTGCTGCAAAATGCTATCCAAAAGTATAAATGCAGAAAAATCAATAATTATTTCGTCTTTTTTACACGAAAACTATTGATTTTTTTGCAAAATATGATATAATGATAGTGCTTACTGAAGGATTCTTATATCCTTTGAAAGTTGCCCGATAAGTGTTGGTAGCGCTTACCGGGCTTTTTTAATCCTGTCCCAAAATCTCGGTATTGTCATCCATTATGACTTCTCTGAAAGCAACACCTTCAATGCACGTGCTGTTTAAGGCATCCTCCATATCGGCAAATTCCTCAAGCAATACATATTTCTTTTTTGCCTTTGGGTTGCTATCTTTGCGATAAAGACCGAATACCGCTTCTTTGCCATTGGGTAGTATGGTGTCTTGTTTCTCATACATCGAGCCAGTGTTGAATCTGTATTCAGCACCGTTGTATGAAAAATCCAAACCAAACCAATGACCGTCGGAAGGTCCCCACACACCGATATATTGGGAAGTGAACTCCTCAAGTGAATTAAATTCATTTTTTCTCATCGCAAGTGGAACTCCTTTTTTATCTTTTTTATTAAAGCAGATTCTTCCGCAGTAGGAGGAATACCGGGGTCGTTTTTGTTGTGGCTAAGATAAACATGCCGATGAGGCTGTACTCCTTTATGGTCGTGCGCCAAATCGATACTAACAGCTTGCTTGTGGGCATCATCGTAGTACGCAAGATGTTTTAACTCACCATTTTTAACGACAGCATAGATTCTACCTGCGGTATGTGAATATTCGGGAGCTTTTACCGCATTGGAATCTTGAATAATTACTTTCACATTGGGGTTTCCGCTTAATGTCCCCAATGACATATAATGTTGACCGCCTTGGACAAAATCAAACACTCCCTTGCCAACGTCAACAAATGCACCGCGAGAACCCATTATACCGCCTCCTTTATCGTGAATATTGAGGGAATACCCTCGATTTTCAACTGCTTATTTTTTACAGCAAAGGATTCGGTATACTTGAAATTCAAGAATGTGCCTGTCATCCCCGGTATCATATTGCCGAATACAAGTATGATGGGAGGATTGATACGTGCCTTCATTTCGTTAAACCCTCGCAAAAATTCTTCCTGGTAATCAGTACATCCCAGGGTGGATATGATTACGGGAGTTCCATTTTCCACGGCACTAAAGCACATATCATAAGTATCGGGCAACGCCCAACCGATTGTAGGTATTACGGACAAGCCGTAATTTTGCCAAGTGCGTCCCAACCATCTGCCCATATAAATATTATGACGAATTTCATTGATATTCATTGTGGGATAGATGCTAAAATCAGGAGTAGCAACGGCAGCATAGGTTTGCATAATCGGAATTCGTTTTAAGGGGTCATTCCAAAAACGCATTAAATCTTTGTCGTAGCTGAACATCATTAACAACTTGTTGTCATTGTCAGGCAACGACTTCATACACTTGAAATTACGAACTTCTAAGTTTTCGTAATCCAAATCGCGGGTCAAACGCCGTATCACGGGGAAGCCGTATTTGTCATATTCACAATCCCCAATGACAGGACGAATAACCTTGTACCTCTCAAACTCTGTGAGACCTTTAATCATAGGTTATTTACCTACCTTTCATTGAAATTTTAGTAAAATAGTAATAGTAAAGGTAGGGGATATGAATACAACTGCTTACTGAAGAACTCTTATATCCCCTGAAATATTCAGTTTTCCAAAAGGCATAAGTCACCGTTGGTAGCAGTTTCTTATGCCGCATACAAAATCATAAGCATCACCCCTTTCACAAAGTAAATAATATTTATACGGGGATTATGTCAAATCCCTTTTTCTTTTCGCACTCAATAGCGTATAATTGTCTATCCGCACACGCGGTTGATACTACGCATATTTCGTGAATTTTAGACACATTCATTCCGTTTATTAAGTATGACGGAGCAAGTAGCTCGCCGCCGAACACATCCGCTTGCCAGTCGGGATCACGGAAGTGAGGGATTTTCTCGTTAGGGTCTGCCTTGCAAAAAACTACCGATGACTCATCGTGCATAAAGAAGTGTCCTACTTCGTGAGCCATAGTTAGCCTATCTCTACCTTTTCCTTCACAAGCACCAATATACACATCCTCGCGGATGCGGATTTTATGCTCACTCGGGATGGTTTCACCGTGGAGATTTCCCATTTCAGCTTCGGTGCAAACTTCAAATACGAATTCGGGGTATACTTCCGGCATCACTCGCTCTACAAAATGAACGATATCAAAATAGAGTTTGTCCTCGACACCCAAAGAACGCCGTATATTTCTTACGTGCGCCCATATGGCTTGTCTTGAAGTGGGTTTTACAGAAAATTTGCTCATTCACTATCCTCGTTGTTCATAAGTTTTTTGAGAGCCTCCAACTGTTCGTCCGTGAAATCGCTAAACGAACGCGCAAAGGATACCGCAAGCTTTTTAGCGGTTGGTGATACCTCTTCAAAATCGAGTATAACGGCTTTTTCCGAGATGGAAATGGCTTCGTCAAGCTCATCCTCTTGAGCGTGGGTAAGTGCATAAGCAGAACGGATTTTCAAATTCCATTCATAAGGCATTTTTTTCTTTCCAAGTTCAACAGCGGAAAGGAACGAAGGAGTAACATCGAGCTTCTTTGCCATAGTCAAAAGCACCTCTCCGTTATCAATTCGTAATTTTTTTAGAAATTTACCTATCTCTGTCATATCAAAATACCTCTCTTTTTTATTCTACAGACATTATATCACGAAAAAATCGCCTTGTCAACCATTTGGTTGAAAAATTACACAAAATAGTTCAATATTTATTTCGGTTATACCGTATTGTGTACTGTACACACAAAAAGCCTTAATTTTTCGTATCATTTTCTACCGAAATAATGTCAAAAATGACTGGATATATTCCTTGTTTAGAGGTAATATGTGAGTACCAAAAAACAAAGGAGGTCATTATTATGACAGTAAAAACCAACGCCCAAGGCGCAAAACGCAAAGAACTCGTAAACGATATCGCAGAATGGCTTGCGGTAGCCCCCACGTACTGTGGCGCACCGACCTTTGCCTACAAGATTGGCGGCATCACAATCGACAAAAACGGTACGATTGACTTGCCGACCGACCTTGATAGCGAGGTTGCTGAAAGGCTACTCGAACACCTTTTTGATAACGGCTTTGAAATTGATATGAGCGATGCCGAAGAAGAACCGACAGGGATAAGCATTCAGATGCCCCTTGCCGAATTCACCGAAACCGCACTTGCAAACCTTGATGCTATTGTTGAAGCCAAGGGCAACCTTATTAAAAAGGCACTCGGCACAGACGACCTTACCATTCAACGCATCAACGGCAGATTGGATTTTCCTTGGTTTCCCAACTACACCTCGCCCGAAGAAGTGAAAGCGTATATGCATTTCATTACCGCACTTTGCGAAATGGCAAAAACGCAGAAACGCATCACCGCCAAGGAAAAAGAGGTGGACAACGAAAAATACGCATTCCGCTGTTTCTTGCTCCGCCTCGGCTTTATTGGTGAAGAATACAAAGTTGAGCGCAAAATCCTCCTTCGCAATCTTGAAGGCTCTTCCGCTTTCAAAAACGGTAGCAAAAAGGAGGAAAACGCATAATGTTGAATATCACCAAGGAGGAACTTGAAAGGCTCCGCAAAGAGTACCCCGTAGGCTGCCGTGTCGAGCTTACAAAAATGAATGACCCTTATCGCACCGACCTCATCCCCGGTTGCCGTGGCACAGTAAAATTCATTGATGACACAGGCTCGATTCACGTTCGTTGGGATATTGGCTCGTCCCTTGCCGTAATTTACGGAGAGGATGCCTGCAAGGTAGTTGCCTCGATAAATGATACCGTTCGTGAGCAGATATTGGCAATACGAGCAACGGCGCTAACCAATATGTTTGATACCATTATGGTGCAGAGGCTTGCCAACGATATGAATTTTTACGAGCTTGTGATTTTTATCGAAGAACACCGCAAGGAATATGTACAGTTCATCCTTACGGGACAAACCGAATAAGAAGAACGGGGGCGGCAATAATGGACTTGTTTACAACGATGGAGAGGCTTTCAATGCAAACCAACCCTACCTATGGCGCGGTTATAAAGTATGATGACCGTGTTTTCCATACCGACCTTACTTGGAAAGGTGGATATTTTGCAAATATCTATGAGTTTGTTGATGACCCCGAAGAAACGGGACTTGGAGATATTGAATGCCGACTATCCATAATAGCCGAGGCTGACGAAGAATTTAAGGATAGCGGACACGCGCTTGAATGGTGCTTACGGCAAAAATAATAAAATTTCGCATTTTTTGAAGAGTCGGCTGCTTTAGTCGGCTCTTTTTGCGTGTGACCGATTGAAAAATTCATAAAATAGTGGTATAATATGCGTAACAAATACTTAAAGGAGGCATCCCGTGGGAATACGAGCGTTTTTTCATAAAATAAAAATGGGCTTTGTACGTGCCGGGGAGTCCTCTATTCCGTATGTCAACGAAGCGAAGCGTTACGGTAATTATGGTGAGGACGAATTTACATATATGCTCCGCAGAGAGCTTCCTTCGTGTAAAATTAAAAGAAATGTTGTCATTTCCACCCCCGACGGCAACGCTGAAATAGATTGCTTGGTACTCCATAATAATAAGCTGTTCGCCATAGAGGTTAAGCGTTGGAAGGGATGCCTGACCGAACGAGACGATGGCTTTTTGCAAGAAAAAACCGATAGATGGACGGGTGAAACGCACACCAAGCTTCTTAAATCACCCTTCAAACAACTTGGAAGAGCTATATACCTTTTAAGAAAGCAAATTCCCGTTAAGGCTTGGGTCAATGCCGTTGTGTTCTTTGAGGATGACGAACTTGAATCGGTTTCCGCTTATTCGGATAATGTATGGTTTGACCGATATCAAGACCTCGTAGAATATATAAGAAATGATGGTAAGGTATCTTTCGGCACAAGCGCAAATGATTTTTTTGAAAAATGTGTTCCCGCCGATTATTTGTACGCTAATGCTTGGGGAAAATCCTTACATTGTATTATCAACCGTGCCACGTTGAGGTTTGAAGCACCCCAAAGCTGCATTTACGCTGAAAATATTATTTCCATTCGCATCTCTCACCATTGGTCATATGACGAATTACATATCACTATGACGGATGGGTCGGTGAGAACCATGTCTCTTGAAAACGCCAAAATCCAAGTCAGCGATAATGGTCGCATCAGTAACTACGCCTTATGCAAATTGGATTATATTGAACTCGGTAGAACGCTAAATCAGTAATTTAACGAATAGCGGTATTTTAACGATAGGAAGGCACTACACCTTGACGGGGAGTAGTGCTTTTCCGTATTTTAAGGGTTCCGAGGTACAACATATAGGCACCGCATATACCGAAATGCACCACGAAAGCAAAAAAGCCCTTGTAAATCAAGGACTTTCGGCTAATATTTAACGATAAAAAGAAAGCAGTAGGTCGATACGATTGTATCAATCTACTGTTCCTTATTTGGTGCGGGCGACAGGACTTGAACCCGCACGCCAAGGCGTAAGATCCTAAATCTTATGCGTCTGCCAATTCCGCCACGCCCGCATACCGAGGGTTATTCTATCATCTTTTCCCGCAAATGTCAAGATTCCCCTTGCCGATTGGGAAAAAATATGCTATACTGTCCCTACGAAGAAGAGAAACGGAGAGTTTTATGACAGAACGCAAGAGGGTTGCCGTGATCGGGTGCGGGAGATGGGGGTCGTTGATCGCATGGTATTTGGACCGTATGGGGCATGAAGTCTGCTTGTACGGGCGGGAAGGCTCCGCCGCCTTTGCCCGCTTTGTGGCGGAACGGAAAAACGATTTTCTCACCCTGCCGGAGACGGTATGCCTCACCTCCTCCCTTGATGAGGTGATGTCTCGTGAGATCATCATTATCTCCGTGGGCAGTCAGCAGCTCCGGGGACTGATGGAGGAGCTTTCCGTTTACCCGGAGGGGAACCGTGTTTTCGTGCTGTGCATGAAGGGCATCGAGATCTCCACGGGCAAGCGCCTCTCCCAGGTGGCGTCGGAATTCCGAAAGGAGCCTGTGGCCGTGTGGCTTGGCCCGGGGCACGTCCAGGATTTCTACCGCGGTCAGCCCAACTGTATGGTCATCGACAGCGAAAACGAAGCGGTGCGGGATGTATTGATCCGCCACTTTTCCGGGGATCTCATCCGCTTCTATTACGGCACGGACCTCATCGGCAACGAGATCGGCGCCGCCGCCAAAAACGTGGTGGGCATCGCCGCAGGGATGCTGGACGGGGTAGGGCTTTCCTCCCTGAAGGGAGCTTTGATGTCCCGTGGCACTACGGAGATCGCCCGTCTGATCCACGCCCTGGGCGGTCAGTCTCATTCCGCCTACGGCCTTTGCCATTTGGGGGACTACGAGGCCACCCTGTTCTCTCCCCACAGCCACAACCGCCGTTTCGGAGAGTGCTTTATCAAGGGGGAGACCTTTGACCGCCTGGCGGAGGGGTATTACACCGTGGCCGCTTTGATGAAGCTTTCAAGAGAATACGCCGTGGAGCTTCCCATCTGCAACGCGGTCTACCGCCTGCTGTACCTCCATGCCGACCCCAAGCAGGAGCTGGACGCCTTGTTTGCCCGCTCCCAGAAGGCGGAGTTCTGTTAAAGCCTTTTTTACAATTTTGTCGGAATGTACAAAAGCATTCCGACATTTTTGTGCTTTCGCTGTCTTGCGAAAAAACGGGAAATATGGTATACTTCTGTGTAAGTATGCCCATCCCCGTTTTCCCCCGAAAGGATCCTTATGAGCTCCCATTTTATCCCATTGTTACGAAAATCCTGCCTGCTGTTTTTGGCGGCTTTGTTTTTGTGCGCTTGTGCCTCGGGTGCACAAGAGGTCTCCCACGCCTCTTCCCGGATAGAAAGCACAGAAAGCGTCCCTTCCGAGACGGAAAGCCTTGCTTCCTCCGGGGAGGAAAGCTCGTTGCTCACCTCTTCCGTAGAGGACTCCTCCATAGAAGAATCCTCCGAGGAAGAATCCTCCGAGGAAGAATCCTCCGATGAGCCTTCCGCCGAGCCTTCCGATGAGCCTTCCGATGAGCCTTCCGACGAACCCTCCGACGAGCCTTCCGACGAACCCTCCGACGAGCCTTCCGACGAGCCCTCCGACGAACCCTCCGATGAGCCCTCCGATGAGCCCTCCGATGAGCCCTCCGACGAGCCTTCCGTTCCCACCGACAAGGCCACCCTCACCAAGAAGGGGACCTTCAAGGTAGGTGACGACGGCATCTTCCATTACGGCATCTGCTGCTCCCGCACCGCTTTCCCTGCGGAGATCAACACCCCCGTCATCCACGGCGTGGACGAAACGGGAGAGATCTACGTCTTCTGGAACCAAAAGGTCACCCGTCTCAGCGACGGCACTTCCTTTGCCCATAACGCCCGGGTCTGCGAAGCCCAGATCCTCTTCTGCGGAGGGGATCTGTACCTGCTGTTCACCGACAACACCGTACAGCGGTACGATCTTGCCAAGGGCTTTGAACGGGCGGAGCTGACGGCAACCTACAAGCTTTCCGATCCTTCCGGTTATGCCGGCAGGCTGTACGCCCTGGGAGAGGAAGAGCCCCTGTTCGCAAACTCCCGGGGGGAGCTCTATTCCCTGGACGGCAGTCGGCAGACCGACCGTTCTCTGCCTGCAAGCGGAGAAGTGCTTTGGGCGGGGGACGGTTACGCCCTGACGGAGCACAAGAACGTCTTCGGCGACCCCTATTGCTTCGAGACCATCTACACCCGCTACGACAACGAGGGCAATGCTTTGGAGAGCTTCCGTTTCTCCGAGCTTTGGGACGGCAACATCGTTTCCTACAAAATGCCCTACAAGTACGGCAGGATCAAATATTACCCCGGCTGGACGGTCACCCTCGGCGACATCGTGCTTGAAGACGCCGTCAACGCCGTCCCCGTCTACGGCAACAGCGGGGAGGTCTACCTGGTGGTGTACTACCCCGAGCACGGGGAGATCTATGGGGTCACCCCCGGTAAGGAGGCGGTCTCCTTCTCCAACTTGAAGGACACCGTGGAGCTTTTGAAGGATAAGGACGAGGTGTTTTTGAACATCACCCGTGAAAAGACCAAGCAGAACGTCCTGGAAATGCTTTCCGTCAAGTGGAAGGTGGTGCCCCAGCATCTGGACGCAGGCGGGGATACGGATATCCCCCTGTACCTGGAGGGTATGGAGGGGCAGGAGGTCACGGGCATTCCCTATTGCCGCGGCGGCTTTACAGGCGGCTCCCATTACAAAGGGGAAAGCTTTGCTTCCCTGGTGGCAAAAACGATCGGCGACAGCCTGTATTACACCACGGGGAACATCAATCCCGACGTGGGGCACCAGCCCTTTACCATCGGGTTGGATTGCTCCGCCTTCATCTGCGCCGCCTGGGAGTTCGTGGACAGCGGCTCAGGTACCGACGAGCCCTACCATTGGTCCGCCCCCTACCATATGACCAAGTACGGCCACCAGGTCAGCTCCGTCTACGACATGAAGGAGATGGACGTCTTCTTAAAGCCCGGGGACAACGCCCACGTGATGTTCTTCGCCTGCCTGGGCCCTAACAACACCGTAGGCGTCTACGAGGTCACCTCCCTGGTGCTCCCCGAAAAGACGGTGTTCCGCTACGTGGATATGAACAAGCTGTGGGACTACCTGTTCCTGCACCCCTATCAGACCTATACCGCCGACGGGGACACCCATCAAAGGGTGTGCGATTCCTGCGGCTACGCCATTTCCAAGGAAAGAAACCATACCTTCTCCGGCGGGAAGTGCACTTCCTGCGGATACAAAAAATAACCGCTTGTAAAACACAGTTTTACAAGCATGATCCGCACGGCGGGGGTACGCGCGCTTATCGCCGCCTTCCCCTCCGGCGCGCGGACTCGCTTTGCTCGTCTTATCGGTGTTTTTTCGAAGGCTAAGCCTCCGAAAAAACGGATTTTATCAATCATTACCGTTTTTTACAATCGTAAAAAGGAGGCGTTTTCATGGCAACCACGGCACCCATCATCACCCATTCCCGCCTGCGGATGGCAACGGACGGGGAAGGGGTCACTACCCTGGTGTGCTTCCACGGCTGTCCCTTGCGGTGTCAGTATTGCCTGAACCCCTTTTCCTTCGCAGAGGACACCAAGCGGGAGCACCTCACCCCGCAGGACTTATACGACCGTGTGAAGCTGGACGCCCTGTACTTTCTGGCCACGGGCGGCGGCGTTACCTTCGGCGGGGGAGAGCCGCTTTTGTACCCTGCCTTCTTGCGGGAATTCCGTGAGATCTGCGGCAAGGAGTGGCACCTCTGCGCCGAGACCTCTCTGAACGTCCCCAAAGAGCACGTGGAGACGGCGGCAGCCTGCATTGACCACTTCTACGTGGATTGCAAGGACACCAACCCCGCCATCTACCGCAGCTATACCGGCAAGGACAACGGCGGGATGTTACAAAACTTGGCCCTGCTCCTTTCCTTGGTGGGGAAGGACAGAGTCACCGTCCGTGTGCCCTTGATCCCGGAGTTCAACACGGAAGCGGACCGGGAAGCCACCCGCAAGCTCCTGACAGACATGGGCGTGGAGAAAATGGATTTCTTTACGTATAAGAGATGAAAAAAGACCCCAAGAGGGTCTTTTTTGCGGGGATGGGAACCTCATCCACCGTCGCGGAGAATGGCCGAAGTTCTCCTTCCCGACAGTATGCTCCCCGCGCCGGTCCCCCTTCCCCAAAGGGGAAGGCAAGGACCCGCCTTCGGCATGCACAATAGAGAGTTCCGTATCTTCTTGACTTTGCTTTTTGCTTTAACCGTTGAAAACGACTTCCCGCCCCGCAGGGCTTCACCTTCCCCTCTGGGGAAGGCAAGGGCCCGCCTTCGGCGTGCACAATAGAGAGTTCCGTATCTTTTTGACTTTGCTTTTGGCTTTAACCGTTGAAAACGACTCCCCGCCCCGCAGGGCTTCACCTTCCCCTCTGGGGAAAAGAAATCTCCCTTCGGTCGATTACTTTCGGGGGACCATTCGCTTTGCGAATGGTGGATGAGGTTCCTCTTGCCCCTGAGGATTTGCGCCGACTTACACCTGCATCTGGGAAGACAGAAACATGGCCCCCGTATTCACCAGCTTTTTCGCCGTCTCGTCGGGAGAGACAGCCCGGGAATCCAAAACCATCACGCCCCCTGCGGGATTGCCCTCGCTGAGGATGGGGGCAAAGTAGGACACCATCTCCTTGGCCTGCTCCGTGGCACGGATGGGTGTGCCGTCCGCCGTGGCGGAATAGGGCTTGCGGCTTTCCAACAACGCCGCAAAGGACGGGGTGAGAGGATGGGAAAGATAATCCTTCTTAGGCGCCCCCGCTACGGCAATGACACTATCCATGTCGCACACCGCCACGGAGATCCCGGAGGCCTTGTGGATGGCCTCGGCGTATTCCCCCGCGAAGCTCCCCGCCTCCCCGATGGGGGAGTATTTGCGGAACACCACGCCCCCCTCCTCGTTGGTGAAGATCTCAAGGGGCTCCCCCTCGCGGATCCGTAAGCTGCGGCGGATCTCCTTGGGAATGACCACACGGCCAAGGTCGTCAATGCGACGTACAATTCCTGTTGCTTTCATCTATTCATTTCTCCTTGATCGTCAAATTACGCTGTTAGTATTTGTCAATCCGTGGGAGAATATGCGCATGAGTATTGCTTTTTTGAAGTGCGTATGGTATACTGTAAAAAAACCGAAAGGAGCACCGTATGATTTTTAAGTATGCGAATTTTACCATCGACGTGGACGTGGAGCGTACACGGGCATTTTACCAACGTGCCGACGTTCCCACAATGGGCGAGCAGTGCGGATGTATCCCCTGCCAAAATTTTGAAAAAGCCATCTTAAAAGCTCCCGACACGGTGCTTGATGCCTTGCGTGTGCTTGGGATCGATCCGCAAAAGCCCGCCGAGACCTTCAGCATTACCGGGGACATGGAAGAAGACGGAACCATTTGGTACAACGGCTGGTATCATCTTTGCGGAACCATCGTGGAAAGCCCCGAGGTCATACAGGAAATGCCCCTTGACCGCGGCGGTGCCGCCATTTCCTACCGTTGGGAATACTGCTATAAGCCCGATCCGCAATTTCCTTTTGCAGTTCTCCCCGTCCGGAGGGCAGAGCTTCTCCACCAAGATTTTCCCAACCCCGTTTTTCAATTGGAGATCGACGTCCGCCTTCCTTACGTTCTGGACATTCCGTTCAAACGATAATACAGCAAAAGCGAGGGATGTTTTACCTCGCTTTCTCTTTTTTTACGGTCTTGACTATTTTTCACCCTGTGTGCTATAATAGGGCAAAGAACACTGCAAAGAGGTTACAAAGTGGATATCAACAAGCTGCTTGGGGGAAGACAATGCGATTGCGGCAGGCATCACACCTGTGATATTGAATACGTCTACATCGAAAGCGGCGCTATCAAGCATCTTTCCGAAATTTGCGCCGCATATCGTCATATCTTGCTGGTCGGAGACGAAAACACCTTTGCCGCCGCGGGAGAGAAGGTTCTTTCCGCCCTTGCGGGCAAGGCCTTGGAGCAGGTTGTTTTTGACGGCAAAGAGCTTCTCGTACCCAACGAAATTGCCATTCAAACCGTGGCGGAGCGTTTGGATGGTGTGGAGATCCTTGTGGGCATCGGCTCGGGGGTGATCCAGGATCTGTGTAAATACGTTTCCTTCTTCCATAAGGTCCCCTACGTGATCGTGGCAACTGCGCCCTCCATGGATGGCTACGCCTCCAACGGGGCGGCCATGATCACCCACGGCATGAAGGTCACCTACCCCGCAGGACTTCCCAAGGCCATCCTGGGCGACGTGGATATTTTGAAAAACGCCCCCATGGACATGATCAAAGCGGGCTACGGGGACGTGATCGGCAAGTTTTCCGCCTTGAACGACTGGAAATTGAGCCGCCTGATCAACGGCGAATACTTCTGCGATTACATTTACGACCTGACGTACCGGCAGATCCAAGCCACCCTTGCTCTGGCGGACGGGATCCTGAAAAGGGAAGAAAACAGCATCCGGGCATTGATGGAGGCTTTGGTGGTGATCGGGATCCTGATGAGCTTTGCAGGCTCCTCCCGCCCCGCCTCGGGAAGTGAGCATCACCTTTCCCATTTCTTCGAGATCACGGGGATCCTGGGCGGGCAGGCGTACTTCCCCCACGGCATCGACGTGGCCTATTCCACTGTGCTGACGGCAAAGCTTCGCCAAAAGCTTTTGTCCTTCCCCTTCCCGGAGGAGATCTACCGCCCAACGGAAGCCGCACACCGAGAGAGAATGCAAGAAATTTACGGCCCCGTGGCCGAGGGGTGTATGGCACTCCAAAGCAAGATCGGCAGCTATAAGGCAAACCGTGCCGCTCTTTACAAGGCGAAGGAGGCGGAGATCAAGGCCATCTTAGCGGAAGCGCCGGGTGCAGAAGAAATCCAAAAAATGCTTTCCATCGTGGGGCTGGATATGGGGGAGTTTTACACCCTCTACGGCAAGGAAAAGCTCCTTGGCGCCATCCTCTACGCCAAGGACCTGAAGGACAGATATACCGTCCTGTGGCTGTATTACGACTATTTCGGTGCGGAAGAAGAAAGCTTTGATAGACCACAAAGCAAGGAGGAATGATATGCTGCTCTTGAATTACGATCTTTACGACCTGTACGCCGTGTTGACCGCGTTGCGGGCGGCACCTCAAAAGGAGTACAACGTACAAATCATTCAGACCGTTCTTCGGCTGCTGACCGAGCCGCAAGCTGACAATACCATCGAGGATAACCTTGTGAGAAGGAGATTGCGGGCGATCTGTAACCTTGACCAAGAGCTTTTTCGCTGGGTGTATACCGATAACGTGTATACTTACGGCGTAAAGATCGTGAAGGACGAATTTTGTTATTCTTTCCTCACAAACGGGTTCCGAATGCTTTTGGAATGCGCTGTTCATCGGGACGACCAACGTTTGGAGCTGCTTGCGGATGCGTTGCATAACGTGCCCATTTATTTCGCCGAGGGTTGCCGAAATTTCAAAAAGACCGTCAAAACGCAGTTTGCGCGGTACGACGGTATTTACAAAACGAATTTACTCAAGGATTTGTCCGATCACAAAGCGAGGTAGTTTTTACCTCGCTTTTTTACGTGTTGAGGGGAGGGGAGCGTTATTGCTACCCTTCCCCTCGGACTGTCATTCTGAGCGGAGCCGCGGAGAAGGGGGTAAGGATAGGAAAGAAAAGGCGGTCCCGCGGCGGAGTCGAAGTTTTCGTAGTCGAGGCGCAGCCGAGCGGAGAAAACCGAAGCCTGCGATAGCGGGCTGAGGGATATGGTTGGGAGTTAGATCAGCCCTTCTGTAACGCAAGAACTGTTTTTAGTAACTGACGGAACGGAAAAAAGCGGTAGTGCGAAGGAGTAGCCATACCCTCAAAAAATGCTTGGCATTTTTTGACTTCCGCTTAGGCTCACGCCATGCGCGGAAGTTCGACTCGTGCGGGTTGTTTCATTGTGCACAGCCGCGACGGCTCTATCCCGCACTCGCTCAGAGTGACAAACAGGGGTGGTGTTGTCGATATGCGTAGCGTTTTCACCCTTCTCGCCCCAGGTCTGTCATTCTGAGCGGAGCCGCGGAGAAGGGTGTAAGGATAGGAAAACGAAGGCTGTCTCGCGGCGGAGTCGAAGTTTTCGTAGTCGAGGCGCAGCCGAGCGGAGAAAACCAAGGGGTGCTTTGCGCCCCGCAGGGATATGGTAGGGAATTAGATCGACCCTTCTGTAACGTAAGAACTGTTTTAAGTAACTGACGGAACGGAAAAGACGGTAGTGCGAATATGTAGCCATACCCTCAAAAAATGCTTGGCATTTTTTGACTTCCGCTTAGGCTCACGCCATGCGCGGAAGTTCGACTCGTGCGGGTTGTTTCATTGTGCACAGCCGCGACGGCTCTATCCCGCACTCGCTCAGAGTGACAAACAGGGGTGGCGTTGTCGATATACGTAGCGTTTTCCTGCACAACGCCTCGCTCAGAGGTGACCATCGGGCGCCGTAACGGTAGCCGTAAAGGCTACGTTTCTTGCGCCCTATACAAAACGCCGCTGAAGCGTCGTTTTGCGACTGCGGTGCCGTTTGCGAGGTGATTGAGTGCGGATTTGAAGGTAGCTTCAGTACGCCGACGTTAAAAACGGCTTCGCCGTTTTTTCGACCGCGGTGATATGCGCCGTGCTTTTCCTCCCCCGAAAACGACAGTTTTCGGCAATACGGTTTCTTTGGTTACTTTCTTTTTCAAAAGGAAGTAACGAAATCTCCTCCCCCGTGAAAAAAGTCCACCCTTTACGGATGGACCTTTTCGTATGCTTACCAAACAAACGTGTTAAACGAACGGGGCTTTAACGAACGGTTTTCTCCGCCGATGGTCACGACCTTCTCGAAGGGGAAGGGATTGGCCACCACGGCGGCAGTGGTGCCGTCGGGATTTCTGAAGACGGTGGTGTTGGAGCTCATTTCCCCGGACACCTGCAACAGTACCGCACCGGGTTTGACGAAATGGGCAAAATGCTTCATCACGTAGAATTCGGGGTTGAAAACGTACCCCTCCTCGGTGACGGAAACCAGGGAATTCTGCTTCCAGCCCCAGGAGCTGACCCCGTCCTTGGGCAACGCCATGTTCCAGTATACGTTGGCTCTGGCGCCGTGAACGGTGTAATGATGGATCATGCTCAGGGTGTACATGGCGTACTGCCAGGAGTTCTTCCCGTCCCCGCATTGGCATTCGCTCTGGATCACGTCCAGGTGGGGATAATCCTCCTTGGCTTGCATCACGGCGAACTTGCCGTTCCATTGATAAGCCGCCCCGGTGATGGCGTTTTTCAGCTTGGGATTCTCCATGAGATACCCCAGATATTCCCCGTGCAGCCCGTCCTCGCTGTAGGGGTCGGGACCGTTGCAGGTGCCGTAGTAGACCTCCGCAAGGCCTTTCACTTCCTCCGCCAGATCGCAAAGGAAGGCCTCCAATTCAGCGGGGGAGTAGAGGCAGGAGGGGAACTTCTGATCCGCAAAGAACTCGTTCTGGGGGCAGACGGCGTGGATCTTCACGCCCTTTTCCTTGTAGGCCTCCAGGAACTTACGGAAATACAAGGCGTACGCCTTGCGGTTTTCCTCCGTCTGTACCAGCCTGCCGTAGTTGTAGACCTTGGGGAACTTCATCCAGGTGGGAGGGCTCCAGGGGGATGCAAAGAATTGCAAAGCGGGAGAGCGCTTCATGGCCTCCCGTACCGCGGGAAGGATATACTTTTCGTCCCGCTCGATGGAGAAATGCTCCATGGCGTAGTCGCCCTCGGTCTCGTTATAGCTGTACCAGCTTTCCGCAAAATCGTTGGCGCCGATGGAAAGACGGCAGTAAGAAAAGCCGCAGCCCTCTTCACCGAACAGGGCGTCAAAGATCTCCTTTTGCTGTGCCTCCGGCAGGGAAAAGATGGCCGAAACGCAGATCTCGCTGATGCAGCAGCCCCAGCCGAAGAGGGGCTTGCCCACAGGCTCCCCAATGGCGATCGGGCTCCCCGCAACAGGGGAGACAGCGCTGCCGGTCTGCCAGCGGGCTTGCTCGGTGGAAAAAATATGGATCATGAAAAGTGCTCCTTGCTGGGGTTATTCGGCGGCACCTTCCGCAGGCTGAGAAGCCTTCTTCTGCTCTCTGCCGCCCAGGAACCAGGTGACCACGTCGATGAGGGACTCTACGATGAGGGTGATGCCCGCTACCATCCAAAGCACGGCGGTGGAGGAGAAGGGGTTCAGCAGGATCACGATGGCGCACGCCAGGGAGATCACGGCGCTGATCAGCGCCAGGAACCACTTCTTGCTCTTCACACGGAGCATATCCACAGTGAGCTGCAGCTTGCTGAGACCGGTGACCAGAACCACGATGCCGTAAAGGAAGGTCATGGCAGGGAAAGCAACGGTGAACCATTCCGTCTTCACCACGCAGAAGATCCCCGCACCCAAAGCGCAAAGACCTTTGGTAAGATATTGCTCGGAAGCCGCCTTGACGGGCTCGCTTCTGAAATATTTGATCACCTCCACCACACCGAAGAGGAGGAGCAGGATCCCTGCGGCGATGATGATCCCCGTGGTGAACCCGATGGGGTCGATCAACAGCAGAATACCCAAAGCGATCTCAAAAAGACTGAGCAGAATACCGGTTTTGTTGTTTTTCATGGCGATTTCCTTTCGTTTTCTTCGTATGGAATCATTATACCACGGTTTTTCCCTGTTTGCAAGGGGGAAAGGCTTCCCCTTTACCGAAAAAATCCGAAAACGACAGTTTTCGGCAATACGGTTTCTTTCGGGGCATGGGGTGTTTTCTTTTTCTAAAGAAAGCACCCCATAAAAAGAGCCCTTCGTTTCCGAAAGGCTCGTTTCCGTATTGCGTTTAAAGACCCATGACCTGGTCGATGGGGAGGGAGAC
Source organism: Oscillospiraceae bacterium (assembly GCA_015063885.1). Lineage (GTDB taxonomy): Bacteria > Bacillota > Clostridia > Oscillospirales > CAG-382 > Coliplasma. Next base: position 20,222 of record SVTH01000007.1, read on the forward strand.
CACGGTGCCCTTGGCGTCGCTGTGCATACCGCACTTCTCGCTGATGGCGCTCATAATGTCAACCTTCTTCCCCCGGGGCGCCAGGATCAGAACGATGTCCTTTTCCTCCTGAACGCTCTGCCCCCAGAAGGCCGTGGCGGATTCCCCGCCGATGCTTCTGCTATGGAGAACGGTGCCGCCTCCCGCTCCCGCCGCCTTTGCGGCGTCCATCACGTTGCCGCTGAATCCGCGGTCAACGATGGCGGCGATCAAGGTATACGTGTTTTCCATCATAGGGTGTTCACCCGTTCCTTCCGTAATTTCTTGGCTCTTTTCTTCGATGCTTTGCATCATGCGCATCATCAGGTTGGTCACCCCCGTGAGGGGAATGGTGAAGGCGATGCCGCTGTTCACGGCGTCCAGACGGAGCTTTTCGTGAAGCAGACGGAGCATCTCGTTGCCGAAGGACTTCGGCACCATGCTGGCCAGAATGCATTTATCCACACTGCCGAAGCCCAGGGTATCCATGATCTCGCTGGAGGCGGTACCCTTGGCGTTGAGACGGTACTGCAAGGGGAGGTCCTTCTGCAGGAACATTTCCGCCGCCTTGTCCGCCAGCTTGGGGGTTGCGATCAGCAACAGCAAACGGTAGGTATTGTTCATACGGAGCCCTCCTCTTCCAGATCGATGATAAGGTCGCTGTCTGCGGTGAGACCTGCGGGAACCGCGGCGCTCTTCTGCAGCTTGCCGGTCTTCAGCTTATAGGCCAGACCCATGATCTGAATGGCGATGAGGGGTGTCAACGCCACCAAGGCCACCACGCCGAAGGCGTCCCGCATCAGATCCCCGCCCACGGCACTGCAGGTGCCGATGCTCAAAGGAAGCAGGAAGGTGGAGGTCATGGGACCGCTGGCAACGCCGCCGGAGTCAAAGGCGATACCCACGAAGATCTTGGGCACGAACAGGGACATGACCAAAGCGATGATATAGCCGGGAATGATGATCCAGTAAATGGGAATGTGCAACAGCACCCGGGTCAGCGCCAGGCCGATACTGATGGCCACGCCGATGGACATACAGCGGTTCATGGCCTTTACGGAGATGGCGCCGTCGGTGATGCTTTCCACCTGACGGTTCAAAACCTGGATGGCAGGCTCCGCCTTGACGATGTAGTAACCGATGAGCATGCCGATGGGGATGATCACCCAGTTGTAGGAAAGAGAAGCCAGCTCCTCGCCCAGGAAGGTACCCACGGGAGCAAAGCCCACGTTCACACCGCAAAGGAAGAGCACCAGCCCCACGTATGTATACAGCATACCCATAACGATACGCTTGATCTCACGCTTGTGGTAACGGCGGGTCAAAAGCTGGAACAACAGGAACACCGCCGCAATGGGAAGCAGGGAGATCATGACCTCCCCTGCGAAGGCGGGGATCTCGTAAGCAAACAGAGACACCACGTCACGGGTGGTGAACACCCGGGGAACCGCCCCCATGGAGTAAGCCGCGTCGGTGGGCTTGAAGAAGCAGCCCAAAATCAGAACCGCCAGAATGGGACCCACGCTGGACAGGGCTACCAAGCCGAAGCTGTCGCTGGCGGAATCTTTATCGGTTCGGGCGGAGGCGAGACCTACGCCCAGCGCCATGATAAAGGGCACCGTCATAGGCCCGGTGGTGACGCCGCCGGAGTCAAAGGCCACCGCCAAAAAGTCTCCGGGGACCAGGAAGGAAAGGCCGATGAGCGCCACGTACAGGAGGATCAACAGCCCGGAAAGCTCAATGCGGAACTTGATACGGATCACCGCCAGGGCAAGGAAGATGCCCACGCCCAGGGCCACCGTCAGGATCAAGGTCATGTTGGGAATGGAGGGTACCTGCTCCGCAAGCACCTGGAGATCGGGCTCGGAGATGGTGATGATGGCACCCATCAAAAAGCCGATGAGCACCATGATCCAGACCCGCTTGGTCTTGGAGATCTGGTGGCCGATGCCCTCGCCGATGGGAGTCATGGCCATTTCCGCACCCAGCTGGAAGAAGCCCATGCCCAGGATCAGCATCAAGGCCCCCACCAAAAACAGCATCACCGTACCCACTTCCATGGGCACCAGGAAGATGCTGATGAACAGCACGATACCCGTAATGGGCAGTACCGCCGAAAGGGATTCCATTGTTTTTTCTCGCAGCTTGGGATTCAAAACGGCACCGTCCTTCCAAAGAGTTTCCTCACGATATTATGTTAACATAATTTCCCCCGAAATGCAAGGTGCAAAACACACGAAAAACGGCGCCTTTTGGGGTGCATATACCGTCACCTGCACGATTTACGGAAAAGCGGTAAAGAAACGGCAAAGAAAGCGTTTGTCCCCTCCCGTAAAAATTTCCAAAAATATCATGTTCCCCTCTTGCGCTTTTTCCCGTTTTCGGCTATACTGAAAAGGTAAAGAAAAGCATTGGAGGTTATATTGTATGTTTGTTACGGAAGATATTCGTTATATCGGCGTCAACGACCGTAAGATCGACCTGTTCGAGGGACAGTACAAGGTACCAAACGGGATGTCTTACAATTCCTACGCCATTTTGGACGAGAAGATCGCTATCATGGATACGGTGGACAAGGGCTTCACCCACGAGTGGCTGGACAACATCCAGAACACCTTGGGCAGCCGCAAGCCGGACTACCTGGTGGTTCAGCACATGGAGCCCGATCACTCCGCCAACATTTTCAATTTCGCCAAGGCGTACCCGGAGTGTACCATCGTTTCCTCCGCAAAGGCCTTCGCCATGATGCAGAACTTCTTCGGCACCGCCTTTGAGGATCGCCGTATCGTGGTGGGGGAGGGGGACACCCTGTCTTTGGGCAAGCACACCCTTACCTTCGTCACCGCGCCCATGGTACACTGGCCCGAGGTCATCGTGACCTACGACAGTTATGATAAAGTGCTCTTCTCCGCAGACGGCTTCGGCAAGTTCGGCGCCTGGGATGCGGACGAGCCCTGGGCAGACGAATCCCGCCGTTATTTCATCGGCATCGTGGGCAAGTACGGCGCCCAGGTACAGGCACTTCTGAAAAAAGCGGCAGGGCTGGACATCGCCATGATCTGCCCCCTGCACGGCCCCGTTCTGAAGGAGAACCTGGGCTATTACCTCAACCTTTACAACACCTGGTCCTCCTATCAGCCCGAGGAGGAGGGCATCGTCATCGCCTACACCTCCGTATACGGCCACACCCGTACCGCCGTGATGCAGCTGGCGGATAAGCTGAAGGCCAACGGCTGTCCCAAGGTGGTGATCCACGACCTCGCCCGCTGTGACATGGCTCTGGCGGTGGCAGACGCCTTCCGCTACAGCAAGCTGGTATTGGCTACCACCACCTACAACGCAGAGATCTTCCCCTTTATGCGCACCTTCATCAATCACTTGGTGGAGCGCAACTTCCAGAGCCGCACCGTTGCCCTCGTGGAGAACGGAAGCTGGGCGCCCCTGGCGGCCAAGGTGATGCGTGAGATGTTCGCCAAAAGCAAGAATATCACCTTCACCGACACCACCGTGAAGATCCTTTCCGCCCTGAACGACGACAGCAAGGCACAGCTGGACGCTCTTGTGAACGAGCTTTGCAAGGAATACCTCGCACAGCAGAGCGACACCGCCAACAAGAACGATCTGGCCGCTATGTTCCGCTTGGGCTACGGGTTGTACGTGGTCACCTCCAACGACGGCAAGAAGGACAACGGCCTCATCGTGAACACCGTCACCCAGGTCACCAGCACCCCCAACCGTGTGGCGGTGACCATCAACAAGCAGAACTACTCCCACCACGTGATCAAGCAGACGGGGATCATGAACGTGAACTGCCTTACCGAGGAGGCGCCCTTCTCCGTGTTTGAGAGGTTCGGCTTCCAGAGCGGCAGAAATGCGGATAAGTTTGCGGATTGCACCCCCCTGCGCTCCGACAACGGCTTGATCTTCCTGCCTCGGAACATCAACGCCTTCCTGTCCTTGAAGGTGGAGCAGTATCTGGATCTGGATACCCACGGCATGTTTATTTGCTCCGTCACCGAGGCCCGCGTGCTTTCCGACAAGCCCACCATGACCTACACCTACTACCAGGACAACGTGAAGCCCAAGCCCGAGACCGAGGGCAAGAAGGGCTACGTCTGCAAGATCTGCGGCTACGTGTACGAGGGTGACACCCTCCCCGAGGACTTTATCTGCCCCCTGTGCAAGCACGGCGCGGCCGATTTTGAACCCATTGCGTGATATAGAGATTTATACGATGATACGAGAGGGAACCTTTTTGAAAAAAGGTTCCCTCTCGTGCTCTCCCACCAAAAACTTTCCCTGCCAAAACCCATGTCCATGGGTTTTGGAAATACAAGTTTTTGAGGTTTGCGCTCCTTTTTCCTTGCAAAACCCGCGGAAATGTGGTATACTGCACCAAAAGGAGGCGAAGCCATGCAGTACGGAAAAACGGTGACGGGGAGATTCCTTTCCCGCCCCAATCGCTTTATCGCCCACGTGGAGATCGACGGCACGGACACCGTCTGCCACGTGAAGAACACCGGGCGCTGTAAGGAGCTCCTCACCCCCGGCGCCAAGGTGGTGCTGGAGGTCTGTGAGAACCCCGCCCGCAAGACGGCCTTCGACCTCATCGCCGTGTACAAGGGAGATCTGCTCATCAACATGGACAGCCAATCTCCCAACAAGGCCTTCGGGGAATGGGCTGCGACAAGCGGCTTCTTCGGGGCACACCCCAAGGTGACGGCGGAACGCACCTACGGTGCCAGCCGCTTTGATTTCTTCATTGAAAAGGAAGACGGGGAGAAGATCTTCGTGGAGGTGAAGGGGGTGACCCTGGAGCAGGACGGCATCTACCGCTTCCCCGACGCACCCACCGGGCGGGGCGCCAAGCACATGAAGGAGCTGGCGAGCGCTCTTCGGGAGGGCTATACCGCCATGGTCTTCTTCGTGGCCCAGGCGGAAAACTGCCGCTGCTTTCTCCCCAACGAGAAAACCGACCCCGCCTTTGCCGCCGCCTTGCGGGAGAGTGCAAGACAGGGGGTGCAGGTGTACTGCGTGAACTGCCTTGTCACGGAGGACACCATGAACATTTTTGAGTTTATTCCTGCGATTTTGGAAGGAGGATCCCAACTATGAAGCCTTACCTTTTGGCCCTGGACGAGGGCACTACCAGCGCCCGCGCCATTCTGTTCGACAGAGAGAGCAACATCATTTCCATGGCACAGCACGAGATCCTTCAGATCTACTCCCGGCCCGGCTGGGTGGAGCAGGATCCCATGGACATCTACGCCAACCAATACGCCTCCCTGACGGAGTGCATCGCCAAAAGCGGCATCTCCTCCGAGGAGATCGCGGCAGTGGGCATCACCAACCAGCGTGAGACGGTGATCCTGTGGGAAAAGGCCACGGGCAAGCCCATCTACAACGCCATTGTCTGGCAATGCCGCCGCACTGCGGAGATCTGCAGCAGGTTGGAGGCAGAGGGACTGGGCGACAGGATCCGCGAGATCACGGGATTGCGCCTTGACCCCTATTTCAGCGGCACCAAGATCAAGTGGATCCTGGACCACGTGGAGGGCGCTAGAGAGCGTGCAAAAAAGGGCGAGATCCTGGCGGGCACGGTGGACACCTGGCTGGTTTGGAAGCTGACGGAGGGCAGGGTGTTCGTCACCGACAGGACCAACGCCTCCCGTACCATGCTTTGCAACATCCACACCGGGGAATGGGACGAGGAGATGCTTACCCTTTTGGACATTCCCCGGGCCATGCTTCCCGAGATCCGCTCCAGCAGTGAGGTGTTCGGACGGTTTGAGTGCATGGGCGCCCTCCTGCCCATCGGCGGTATCGCAGGCGACCAGCAGGCGGCCCTGTTCGGGCAATGCTGTTTTGAGGCGGGGAGCGCCAAGAATACTTACGGCACGGGGTGCTTCCTGCTGACCCACACAGGGAACACCGCCGTGGAAAGCAAGCACGGCATGCTCACCACCCTTGCGGCAAGCGCCCAAGGCGAGCCCCTGGAATACGCCCTGGAAGGGAGCGTCTTCGTAGGCGGCGCCGTGGTACGTTGGCTGCGGGACGAGCTGCGGTTTATTTACGAATCCTTTGACAGCGAGTATTTTGCCCGCAAGGTGAAGGACAGCGGCGGCGTCTACGTGGTGCCCGCCTTCACGGGGCTGGGTGCTCCCCATTGGGATATGCACGCCCGAGGGTGCATCATGGGACTGACGGCGGGAGTGGGGAAGAACCATATCATCCGCGCCGCCCTGGAGTCCATCGCTTATCAAACGGGAGACGTGCTTTCCGCCATGCAGGCGGATATGGGCGGAGAGATCTCCTCCCTGCGTGTGGACGGCGGCGCTTCCGCAAACGACCTGCTCATGGAGATGCAAAGCGACCTTTCCGGTATTGAGGTTTTGCGTTCCGCCAATCCCGAGGCCACCGCCGCAGGTGCGGCCTACCTTGCGGGGCTTGCCGTGGGGTACTACAAGGACCGTGAGGAACTGAAGACCCTTGCGGCCGTGGGCAAGCGCTTCACCCCGTCCATGGACCAAGCCACCCGGGAAGCCAACCTCGCCGGCTGGAAAAAGGCCGTGAAGGCCTGCAAGGCGTTCACCGAGTAAAAAACGTACATAGGGGCTTTCTTGAAAAAAAGGAAGCCCTTTTTTGCACCCGACGCACAACAAAAAACGCAAGAGAAAGTCTCCTCTCTCTTGCGCACGCATCATTTCTTCTTTAGCACCACGTGGTGGAAAAACGCCGCATCCCGATAGGGGGATATCTCTCCGGCAGCGGACTCCAGAGCAAACAGCCTGTCTTCCCAGCCCTCTTCGAACTTCCACTCGTTTTTCTGCAGCCCGCCTTCTTGTAGGCCGAGGGGAGAACGCCGTGCTCCTTTTTGAAGGCACGGGTGCAATGCTCTTCAATGTGGGCGATCACCCGCTGTAAAACCTGTAATTCCATGGGAACGCACCTCCTTCACAAGGAGAGTATACCATTTCTTTTTGGGGAATGATTGATCAAAATTGCTTTTTTAGAGAAAAAACTCTCACAAAACCGCTTTTTTCAGCTCTTCATACCTCCCGCGGAAGTGATAGCTGTTGCCGTTTTTGTTTTCCCCGATGCGCTCCAGCCCCAAACGGGCAAGGATGCCTTGGGATTTCTCGTTCTTCTTGTTGGCGTAGGCCTCCACGAACTCCACCTCGGGCGGCAAGATCTTCGCCAGGTGGGCGTACAGGTCGCGGAACAGCCCGCTTCCTTGGTAGGCGTGGGAGAATTGGATCTCCTCCATCATGAAAAGGCTTCCGTTTACGTAGTACATGAAGAACCCTGCCACGGTCTCTCCGTCCCGGATCACCAAAAGCTTTCGCGGCTCCTTCTCCAGAGCTTCCCCGATGCAGGAGCACCAAAGAGATTCGTCCTCCTCGTAGCCCTTCCCCGTGGGGGCAATGGCGTCCATATTCCCGTGGAGGATGGCGAACAGCCGGGGTAAAATCTCTCCCTGCGATTCCTTTTCAAGAGGGCGGAAAGTAAATCTTTCGTAGCGGTAATACTCCGCATCCCCGTCGGGATGAGTGGATGCGTAAACAAACCCCGCCTTTTCAAAGGCTCTGCGGGAGGCGTGGTTGCCGGGGAAGATCACCGCCATGGCGGAATGGATGGGCTTGCCCAAGATCCCTTTCCCCTCTGCCAGAAGCTCCCGCAAAACGGCGGTGCCCAAGCCCTTGCCCCGCAGTTCGGGGGCAACTACCAGCTCCGAGAGAGTGAAGACCCCTTCCCAAAGGGAGATCGCCGCCACGCCCGCGGGGACGCCGTCGCGGCAAAACAGCTTGACCCAAAAATTCTCCCCGGGGATGGTCTCGGGCTCCTCCAGCCAATAGCCGTAATAGGTGCCGAAGCCCTCGTCCAGCCCGGTAAAGCCTACCGCTTCCTCGTCCAGCCAGCCATCGATCAGAGGAAAATCTTCTGTTTTTACGTCACGCCACGTGTAGAGCATAAGGGTGTCCTTTCTGTAAGCGAAAACGGCAACGCCGTTTTTGACGTCGGCGGTATGCGGTTATGTACGGTTTGAAGTCATGCGCCGACTTCATCATATCACAACTTTCCTTACATTGCAAGAAAAAACGAAAAAACATATTGCGGCGGGAAAAAAAGTGTGATATACTGTTTTTTGTAAGAACCCAATGCCAAGAAAGGAACTGCTTTTATGTCTTCCAATACCATCGATACCAAATCTTTGTTCAAGATCGGCTACGGTTTGTACGTGCTGACCACCCGAGAGGATCTTAAGGACAACGGCTGCATCATCAACACCGCCGTCCAGCTGACAAGCGACCCTTTGCGGGTTGCCGTGACGGTGAACAAGCAAAACTACTCCCACTGGGTGCTGATGAGAACAGGGAAGTGCAACGTGAATTGCCTTTCCGAGGCCACACCCTTTTCCGAGTTTACCCGCTTCGGCTTTGCCAGCGGCAGTGACACCAACAAATTTCCCCAAGGCGTTCCTATGCGTTCTCTCAACGGTATTGCCGTGCTGCCCCAATACTGCAACGCCTTTTTCTCTCTTGCGGTAGAGCAGTACGTCGATCTGGACAGCCATGGGATGTTCATCTGCACTGTTACGGAGGCGAAGGTGCTTTCCGATGGGGAGACCATGACCTACTCCTACTACCACAAGAACGTGAAGCCCAAGCCTGAAAAGAAGGCGGATTCCCCCAAGGGCTACGTGTGCAAGATCTGCGGCTACGTGCACGAGGGGGAGACTTTGCCCGAGGATTTCGTTTGCCCCCTGTGCAAGCACGGTGCTTCCGACTTTGAACCGTTAGGTTGAGGAGTTTACCATGGAACTCGTTTTATTAACAGCCCTCGGGGTGGGCGGCGCCACGGTGTTCGGCTCCCTCATAGGCTTCGGATTCAAAAAGATCTCCCATAAATTTGCGGATTACGTCATGGCCTTCGCCGCGGGGGTCATGCTTGCGGCGGCGGTGCTGGGACTGATCCTGCCCTCTCTGGAATACGGCGGGAACTTCGGTCTTCTCATCACCACGGCGGGGATCTTCGCAGGGGCTTTGTTCCTGAACGTCATCGACAAGGTGGTTCCCCATCTCCACAAGCTGGTGGCGGGGGAAAACGGCGGGGAAGGGGCAGACCTGCGGAAGGTCTTGCTGTTCGTTTCCGCCATCGCCATCCATAACCTCCCCGAGGGCATCGCCGCAGGGGTGGGCTTCGGTGGGGGGGACACCTCCCGTGCCCTCATTGTGGCAGGGGGTATCGCCCTGCAGAACATTCCCGAGGGTATGGTGATCATCGGGCCCATGCTGGCCGCAGGGGTCACCCCCAAGCGTACCTTCCTTTGCGCCTTGATGACGGGCCTTGTGGAGGTGGCAGGGGCTTTGCTAGGCTTCTTCGCCGTCAGCGTGGCGGAATTGATCCTGCCCTTCGCCCTGGCCTTTGCGGGAGGCACCATGCTCTACGTCATCAGCGCGGACATGATCCCCGAGACCCACGCCCACGGCAATCAGAAGGGGGCCACCTATACCTTGCTGGCAGGCTTCTGCGTCATGCTTGCCATGGACGTGCTGTTAGGATAAACCCTCTATGAAATTCATTTTTCGTTACTTAAAGCCCTATTATACCGCTATGCTCATCGGATTGGGGATCAAAAGCTTCGGCACCCTCATCGAGCTGGCACTGCCCTACATCCTCAAGCATATCCTGGACGTGGTGGTGCCCACCGACGGCAGAGTGTCCATGATCCTGCTGTGGGGCGGCGGGATGGTCCTTTGCGCCCTGTTGGCGTTGCTTTGCAACATCAAGGCCAACCGTATGGCCTCCAAGGTGGCCAGAGACAGCGCCTACGCCATCCGTAAGGACCTGTTCTCCCGCTCTCTCACCCTGTCGGGGAAGCAGATCGATCACTTCACCATCCCCTCCCTGGAGACCCGTATCACCACAGATACCTACAACATTCAGCAGTTCGTGGGGCGGATCCAGCGCTTGGGCGTCCGTGCCCCCTTACTGCTTTTGGGCGGGCTGATCGTCAGCTTGGTGATGGATTTCTACCTTTCCCTGGTGATGCTGGCCATCATGCCTATCATCTTCCTGGTGGTGTATTTCGTCTCCCGCTACGGGGCAAGGCTTTACACCAACGTGCAGAAGGCCGTGGACGGCATGATCCGTGTGGTCCGTGAGGATTCCCGAGGGATCCGTGTGATCAAAGCCCTCTCCCGCGTGGAAAAGGAGCGCACCCGCTACGACGCCGTCAACGACGAGCTGGTAAAGGCGGAAAAGAAGGCCTCCCTCACCATGGGCTTCGTGAACCCCGTGATGAGCCTGCTCATGAACCTGGGCATCACCTTCGTGGTGTTGCTGGGCGCCCATCGGGTGATGGGCGGCGAGACGGAGCCGGGCACCATCGTGGCCTTTACCCAGTATTTCACCATGATCTCCAACGCCACCCTGTCCGTCACCCGTATCTTTATGATGTCCACCAAGTCCATGGCCTCCGCAGAGCGTGTCCGTCAGGTGGTGGACGCTCCCGAGGATCCCGTGCTGTATCCCGAAAGGGAATATCCCTCCGTGCAGGAAGGGGGCCACGTGGTATTCGACAACGTCTCCTTCTCCTACGAAAACAACAAGAACGCCCTGCAGAACGTCTCCTTCTCCCTGCCCAAGGGAGGAACCCTGGGGGTCATCGGCGCCACGGGCAGCGGCAAGACCACCCTGACGTCCCTGCTGATGCGGGTGTACGACGTGGAAGCGGGCGCCGTCCGTATCGGAGGCAGAGACGTCCGTACCATTCCATCCGGGGAATTGAAAAGCAAGTTCGGCGTGGCCATGCAGAACGATTTCCTGTATGGGGACACCATTTATGAAAACATCCGCTTCGGCAGAGATCTGTCGGCGGAGCAAATAGAGACCGCCGCCCGTATGGCTTGCGCCCACGAGTTTATCTCCGCCATGGAGGAGGGCTATCGGTCCGTCCTGGCGCCCAAGGGAGCCAACCTTTCCGGCGGCCAGAAGCAGCGCCTGCTCATCGCCCGCGCCCTGGCAGGGTCGCCCGAGATTTTGATCCTGGACGACTCCTTCTCCGCCTTGGACTATAAGACCGACGCCGCCTTGCGGGCAAACCTGAAGACCTGCGCCGCAGAGAGCACCTCCATCCTGGTGGCACAGCGGGTCAGCTCCGTGATGCACGCCGATCTCATCCTGGTGCTGGAGGAAGGGGAGATCATCGGCAGAGGCACCCACGAGGAGCTGTTGGCGACCTGCCCCATCTACAAGGAGATCCATGACTCTCAGATGGGAGGTGCTTTCCTTGACTGAACGTAAAAAGACCCCCGGCGGAAAGATCTTCCTCCGTTTGCTGAAATACATCCTCCACTTCTGGCCTTTGGCGCTGTTGGGCGTCACCTTCTCCGTGTGCTCCAACCTCCTGGCTTTGCGGGGCCCCGAGTACCTGGGGAAAGCCGTGGACGCCATCGCCGCGGAAGGCGGGGTGCAGATGGATGCGGTGTGGTACAATTTCTTCCGTATGCTGTGGTGCTACGGCGCCTCCGCCATTCTGGCCTACCTGTTGACCCTGGTGATGGTGAACCTCAGCCAGAGAGTCACCCGCCGTATGCGGGGAGAGCTGTTCCGCGCCTTGACGGGACTGCCCGTTTCCTACTTCGATTCCCACCCCACGGGGGATATCGTCAGCCGTTTTTCCTACGATATCGACACGGTGAACTCCACCCTGTCCACCGACCTGGTGCAGGTACTTTCCAGTACCGTCACCGTGGTGGGCTCCTTGGTGATGATGTGCTCCATTGCGCCGCCTCTTTTGCTGGTGTTCGCCGTCACCCTGCCCATCTCCATCCTGTTCACAAAAAAGAAGACCACCACCATCCAGCCCCTGTTCCGCAAGCGCTCCTCCAAGCTGGGTGAGCTGAACGGCTTTGCGGAGGAGATGCTCTCGGGTGCCAAGACCATCGGCGCCTACCACCGTGAAGAGGACGTCAGCGCCAAGTTCGACCAAAAGAACAAGGAAGCCGCCGACGCCTACTACGAGGCGGAATACTTGGGAGTGCTCATCGGCCCTTCCGTGAACTTTATCAACAATTTGTCCCTGTCTCTCATCATGATCTTCGGGGGCGTGCTGTTCCTGCTTTCCCAAAACGGTACCGTGGCGGAAGGCTCCCTGTGGTTCATCTCCATCGGCGGCATCTCCCAGTTCGTCATGTATTCCCGTAAGTTTGCAGGCCCCATCAACGAGTTCGCCAACATTCTGAGCGAATTCCAATCCGCCTTCACCGCTGCGGAACGGATCTTCCGCATCATAGACGAGCCTGCGGAGCCCGCCGACAAGGAGACCGCGAAGAAGCTGGACAACGCCACGGGGGACGTCTCCCTTTCCCACGTATCCTTCGGCTACCTGCCGGGGAAGACGGTGCTGCATAACCTTTCCTTTGCCGCCAAGCCCGGGCAGACCGTGGCCATCGTGGGTCCCACGGGTGCGGGAAAGACCACCATTATCAACCTGCTCATGCGGTTTTACGACCCCGACGGGGGAGAGATCACCGTGGACGGCAAGGAGATCCGTGACCTCACCCGTGACAGCCTGCGGAAGGCCTATACCATGGTGCTCCAGGATACCTGGCTGTTCCACGGCACCGTATTGGAAAACATCACCTACGGCAAGGACGGCGCCACCCGTGAAGAAGCGGAAAACGCCGCCAAGGCCGCCCGCATCCACGGCTTCATCTCCCGTTTGCCCGAGGGGTACGATACTCTCCTTTCCGACGACGGGGTGAACGTCTCCAAGGGACAGAAGCAGCTCATCACCATCGCCCGCGCCATGCTGGCGGACAGCAGAATGCTGATCCTGGACGAGGCCACCTCCAACGTGGACTCCCGCACGGAGCAGAAGATCCAGGAGGCCATGAACAAGCTGACGGAGGGCAGGACCTGCTTCATCATCGCCCACCGCCTTTCCACCATACAGCACGCAGATCTGATCCTGGTGGTGAAGGAGGGCAACGTTATCGAGCAGGGCACCCACGAGGAATTGCTTGCCCAAAAGGGCTTCTACGCCTCCCTGTACAACTCCCAATTTTCGTGAGAAAAAACTCTTGACATCCAAAAAGGGTTGTGCTAAAATAGCGCCATCCTTTTAAAGAAAAGCGTGATCTCCATGGCACTGTATACCTCTGCCGATGCCATCATCGGCAATACCCCCTTATTACAGCTTCAAAAAACGGAAAAGGCACTTGCCCTTTCCGCTCACCTGTTTGCAAAAATAGAAGCCCTCAACCCCGCAGGCTCCGTGAAGGACCGTGTGGCCAAGGCCATGGTGGAGGACGGGGAGGCGAAGGGTCTCCTCACCCCCGACACCGTCATCATCGAGCCCACCTCCGGGAACACGGGCATCGGACTGTGCTCCGTAGGGCGTGCCAAGGGCTACCGCGTGGTCATCGTCATGCCCGACAGTATGTCGAGGGAGCGGATCCTGCTGATGGAAGCCTATGGCGGGGAAGTGATCCTCACCCCCGGCGCCCTGGGCATGCAGGGTGCCATCCAAAAGGCAAAGGAACTGGCGGAAGCCCTGCCCTCCGCCTGGATCCCCGGGCAGTTTGAAAATCTCGCCAACCCCGAGGCCCATTACCTTACCACGGGCCCCGAGCTGTACGCCGATCTGGAGGGCAAGATCGACCTCTTCGTCTGCGGCATCGGCACGGGAGGCACCATCACGGGCGTGGGGAAGTATCTGAAGGAACAAAACCCCCATTGCCGTATTATCGGCGTTGAGCCCGCCTCCTCTCCCCTGCTGTCGGAGGGAAGATCGGGTTCCCACGGCTTGCAGGGCATCGGCGCAAACTTTGTTCCCGCCGTGCTGGACAGAACCCTGCTCGACGAGATCGTCACCGTCACCGAGGAGCAGGCCTACGCCGCAGGGAGACTGGTGGGCAAGACCGAGGGCATCCTGACGGGCATCTCCGCAGGCGCCGCCGCACACGCCGCCATCGAGCTGGCAAAACGCCCCGAAAACGCAGGCAAACACATCGCAACCATCTTCCCCGACGGGGGAGACCGCTATCTTTCCACCTCCATGTATCTGTAAGGAGAATTTCATCATGGCAAACCAATACAAAAGAGTTTTAACGGTGCAGGACATTTCCTGCGTGGGACAATGCTCCCTGACGGTGGCGTTGCCCATCCTTTCCGCCTGCGGTTCGGAGACCTGCGTGCTCCCCTCCGCCGTCCTGTCCACCCATACCGGGGGCTTTTCCGGCTTCACCTTCCGTGATCTCACCGAGGATATGCCTTCCATCCTTGCCCATTGGCAAAAAGAAGGCATCGCTTTCGACGCCATCTATACGGGCTATCTGGGCAGTACCAAGCAGATCCAATACGTCAAGGACATTTTCCACGGCGTAGCCGGGGAAAACTGCGTGAAGGTGGTGGATCCCGCCATGGCGGATCACGGCAAGCTGTACTACGGCTTCGATCAGCCCTTCGTGGAGGCTATGAAGACCCTCTGCGCCGAGGCGGATTACCTGGTCCCCAACCTGACGGAGGCCTGCTTCCTCACCGATACGCCCTACACCGAATCCTACGACGAGGCCTTTATCCGCACCCTGCTGGAAAAGCTGTGCGCTCTGGGGGCTAAGAACGTGATCTTCACGGGCGTGGCCTACCGAGCCGGGAAGAACGGCGTTGTGGTGTACGAAAACGGTGAGTACGCCTATTACGAGCACGAGATGCTTCCCAACAGCTGTCACGGCACGGGGGATATCTACGCCTCCGCCTTCGTGGGTGCCTTGATGCGTGGAAAGACTGCATACGACGCCGCACGCATCGCCGCAGACTACGCCGTGGAATGCATCAAATACACCGCCACCGTGGAGAACCACTGGTACGGCGCCGCCTTCGAGCCCGTTCTGGGTCAGCTCATCAAGGCGCTTGAAGAATAAGAGAACGATGAAGGGGTGCTTCTTGAAAGAAACACCCCTTTTTCGTATCTCATTTTTTCGCAAACAATTTCGTCGCCACGTATTCACGGATCTTGTTGTCCGTGCCGTCCATGGCCTTCTTCACGTTGCCCGCATGCTTATACAGGATCAACCCGCTGACGGCGGTGCAAATACCGATAACGGGGATGCTCTTTTTCAAAAGCCACATGATCACGGGGAAGGCGATCCCGCCGTAATAAGGCAGAGCCACGCTGTAATTCACCAACAGCATAGCCACCACGCCGGTGACCAGCAGGAACCAAAACACGTGGGGATCCACCGCCAGCACGAATCCGCCGAAGGCCGCCAGGCCCTTCCCGCCCTTGAATTTCAGATAGAAGGGGAAGATATGCCCCACCACGGCCGCCGCCCCTGCCAGATAGGGCGCCAGCTCCGCCACGGGGAAGAACAGCGCCGCCAGATGGAAGGCCGCCAAAGCCTTGAAGATATCAAACACCATCACCAAGACGGCGTACCCCTTGCCGAAATGCAACAGCACGTTGGTGGCACCCAGATTTCCCGTGCCGCTCTTTCTCAGATTGGTCTGCTTGAACCTTCCGATCAAGGCCGCAGGGTTCAGGGAACCGAACAAATAACCCAAAATCAGGGATAACAGGATCTCCATTTCAACACTCTCTTTCACATCTTACTCTTATATCATACCGAAGGGATGTTTTTAAATGTTTTTCTATTTGTGAACAAATTGTTAAATCCCCTCCGCTTTTCGGTTTTTCTTGACAAAATCCCTTCCATCCCGTACAATAAAAGCAACCGTCCTAAAAAGGAGCTTCTATGAAACGCACCCTCATCAATCCCGATCTGCATCTGATCCCCGGGGAATTCCACCCCTTGCTCACCGGCAAGGCGGTGTACGACAGTAGCTGCTCCCAAGCGGCTCGGGTCTACTATATCCCTTCGGAGGGGTGCTTTCTGAAATCCGCCCCCAAGGGGAGCCTGCAACGAGAAAAGGAGCTCACCTCCTTTCTGTCCGCCCTGTTTCCCGCCCCCAAGGTGCTGGCATATCTTTCGGGAGAGCGGGATTGGCTGTTGACCTCCGCCGTGGAAGGGGAGGATTGCACCCACCCCGATCACCTGGCGGATCCCAAGCGCCTTTGCGACCTTTGGGCGGAGACTTTGCGTGCCATCCACAGCCTGCCCGCCGCGGGCTGTCCCGTAGAAGATCACCGTTTGCGTTATTTCGCCACCGCGGAAGAAAACTACCGCAAGGGGGAATGGGATCTTTCATACTGCGACGGTGCTTTTTCCACCCCCGAGGCGGCCTTTGCCCACCTGCAAGCCAACAGACATCTCTTACGCAACGACACCCTCCTCCACGGAGATTACTGCCTCCCCAACGTGATGCTGAAGGATTGGCGAGTCTCCGGGATCATCGACCTGGGCAACGGGGGCGTGGGCGACCGCCACGTGGATCTCTATTGGGGTGCCTGGACCTTGCGGTTCAATTTGAACACCGACGCCTACCGACAGCGCTTTTTCCACGCCTACGGCAGAGACTTTGTGGACGAAGAACGGCTTCTGCTGGTGTCCGCCGCAGAATGCTTCGGATAAGGAGACTGAGCCCGCCGGAAGCGGGCTACGAAAGGAATGATTGCAGCTTTATGACCGATTACAAATTATTAAACCAACAGCTTCTCGCCCTGACGGAAGGGGTAAAAGAGCCTGTTTCCAACCTGGCAAACGCCTCCGCCTTGCTGTTTTACACCCTCCCCGATCTGAACTGGGCGGGGTTCTACCTGTACAAAAACGACGCCCTCCTGTTGGGTCCCTTCCAGGGGAAGCACGCCTGCACCAAGATCGCTATGGGGAAAGGGGTCTGCGGAACTGCCGCCTTGCAGGGGGAAACGCTTGTGGTTCCCGATGTCCACACCTTCCCCGGGCATATCGCCTGCGACGGGGCGTCCAACGCCGAGATCGTCATCCCGCTGTACGTTGGCGGCACCCTCTACGGCGTGCTGGACATCGACAGCCCCGTATACCACCGCTTCACGGAGGAAGACCGTGGGGGTCTGGAAGCCTTCGCAAGAACGTTGGAAGCGGTGCTGAACGGATAAAAAGCGAACAGAGCGCAGAGGGAAAACCGATCTGCATTTCCCGCAGAACGGGACGTCTCACCGCCGCAGGCGGTATCGGCGCCCCGCGGGGCGTGTGCCGATGGCATGGATTTGAACGGCATCGGCGCGTTGTATCTTCAAAAAGCACGATCATCTGCAGAGAGGAAAATTTTCCTCTCTTTTTTTGCGTTTCATTACAGTTTCATAACAAACCTGTGTTATAATACCTGCAAGACGGAAAATGAAAGGAAGAATCGACATGGCAAAAATACTTGTGGTAGAGGACGAACAGATCATCAACGACCTCATCGTGAAGCACCTGACCCTGGTGGGGCATACCTGCCTTTCCGCTTACGAGGGGTTGAAGGCGCTGGAAATGGTGCGTGGGGATTCCCCCGACCTGGTGATCCTGGACGTGATGCTTCCCGGGCTGGACGGCTTCGACCTGGTGAAGCTCATGGGAAACGTCCCCGTGATCTTCGTCACCGCCAAAAGCAACCTGGCGGACAAGCTGAAGGGGCTCACCCTGGGCGCCGAGGATTACATCGTCAAGCCCTTCGAGATGCAGGAGCTCCTGGCCCGTGTGCGGGTGGTATTGCGCCGTACCCAACGGGACGTGAACGAGTTCTGCTTTGACGGCCTCACCGTGGATTTCAGCGGGCGCAAGGTGTTCCGCGGCGGGGAAGAGATCATCCTGGCTCCCAAGGAGTTCGCCCTGCTGGAGGCGTTGATCAAAAACCGCAACATTGCCCTGTCCCGGGAGAAGATCCTCCACCTGGTGTGGGCCTTCGATTACGAAGGGGACACCCGCACCGTGGACGTCCACGTGCAGAAGCTCCGCCAGAAGCTGGATCTGAAGGATCGCATCCGTACAATCTATAAAGTAGGTTATCGATTTGAAGTATGAAATCAAAAATGAAGTTTTTTGAACGCACCTACCTGCTGACCCTGCTGTTGTTTCTGCTGTTCTTGAACGGGTGCGTCTTCGCCCTGGCGTATTACACCCACGCGGGGAATATAGACGCCGCCAAGGAGGTCTGCCGCTCGGGAGAGACGGCGGCGCTGGAGGCCTACCTGCGGGACAGAGAGACCCTGGCCGACGTGAACGAGCTGCTGCTGCAGGTGTCCTACGGGAACTTTTACCGCAAAAAGGACGCCTACCTGGCCTTCACACGGGACGGGGAGGTCACCTTCACCAGCCTGCCTCCGGGGCTGACCCCTCCTGCGGCGGGGCATATGACCGACCTGCGGCTGGACGGCAGGCGGTACCTGGTGTTCACCGAGGAAGCGGGAGAAGAGGGACTGCTGTTCACCTACGCCTCCGACGTCACCTACCTGGACGAGGAGTTCCGCACCCTGATGGTGATGCTGGGCGCCGTTTCCCTGGCGGCCTCCGCCATGCTGGCGTTGCTTTTGTACCTTTTACTGCGGAAACTGTACGCCCCCATCGGCACCTTGTCCCGTGCGGCGGAAAGCCTGGCGGAAGGGGAGCTTTCCGTCCGTGCGGACGATTCGGGAACCGACGAGTTCTCCGCCCTGGCGGGGCACTTCAACCACATGGCGGATAAGATCCAGGGGCAGATCCAAGCCCTGCAGGACACCGCCGACCAGCGCCAGCGGATGCTGGACGACTTAGCCCACGAAATGCGCACTCCCTTGACGGGGATCCACGGCTATGCGGAATACATCTCCGCCGCAAGGATCTCCGAGGAGGAGAAGATCGAGGCGGCGCAGTTCATCATGTCGGAATCCATGCGCCTGCGGCAGATCAGCGAGACCCTTCTGGACATGGCCTTCGTGCGGGAAAACCGTATCTCCCCCGCGGAGCTGGTGGCAAGGGAGCTTTTGCTGGCCACCCGTGACCGTTTCGTCACCCGCGCCCAGGAGAAGGAGCTGACCGTTACCGTCACAGGCGGGGATTTCCTCCTTTCGGGAGACAAGCTTCTGCTGGAGCTGTTGCTCACCAACCTGACGGAAAACGCCTGCAAGGCCTGTCCCACAGGCGGGTGTATCCAACTGGGGGCAATCGCAGACGAGAAAGGGAAGACCTTCTTCGTCAAGGACAACGGTGGGGGGATGACCTCGGAGCAGCTTGCCCACATCACTACCCCCTTCTACCGCACCGACCGTTCCCGCAACCGCAAGGACGGGGGAACGGGGCTGGGGCTTGCCCTCTGCCAGCGGATCGCGGACGCCCACGGCGCCAACCTTTCCTTCACCTCCGCCTTGGGGGAAGGCACCGCCGCCTATTTATTTTTTCCGAAAACCTGAAAATTTTACAACTTCATGATAACTCCATGACGGTTTCCATATATCCCTGTGGTAACATAGGGATACCGTGAAAGCGGAATCTATTTTTCAGAAAGGAAAACCCTATGAAATCCCAAAAGAGCTTATTCCTCAAAACGGCTCTCTGCCTGTTGGTGGCCTGCGCCGTGCTGTCCTCGGGGATGCTGTTCATCGCCGCATCCGTGGAAGGCACCTCCTCCATCGACGCTGAGTCCGTGACCCCCGCCATCAGCGGCATCGGCGGTACCGAAGAAGAGCTTCCTACCGTGGAAGATCCCGAGACCCCCGCTCCTCCCGCTGAAGTGATCGACGAGTACCTCACCGTCACCGAAGAAGACGGCAAGACCGTCGCCACCCTCTACACCCCCGAGCAGATCGCGGACTTCAACGCCCGCAGAGAAGCAGGGGAGTGGTTCAACCTCTCCGACGAGGAGGTTCTGGCGCTGATCACCGATACCCGCGAGATGTTCTTCGAGTACGACGTGATCCGCATCAACAACCTGGACGGCACCACCTCCAAGTACTACGGCTACAGCTTCTATTCCGAAGGCGACTACCTGCAGTACTTCGGTCTGAACCCCGCCGACACCGACGCTACCTTTGATCTCAGCGGCGATATGCACCACGCTACCGTGGACCGCATCCGCGTAGTCCATTCTGCCGTGACCGTTCCCGACGAACGTTGCAGCCCCGAAAACGTGGTGATCTTCACCGGCCTTTCCGATTATCCCGATCAGGATGAATACGTGGACGGTCAGAAAGAGCTGAACAGGCTGGGTCATGAAGTGGCCGGCTATTGGTATTTCGACCACGATTACTGGTCTAATTTCTGGTTGGGTTGCTACTCCGGCGGTGCTTATATCCTCACCACCTACAACAGCCTGCTGAAGGAGGAAGCCCACTTTATCAGCGATATCGGCAACTCCGATAAGAACGACTTCACCCGTCTGTACAAAGCCACCGACACCTTTGATTTCGGTAAGTATGAGTACGCTACCGAGGGTGATTCCATGGTCATCGAGGTATGGAACGACAAGACCGAGTCTCTGGTTGCACGCATCCGTGTGGATAACCCCGAAGAGGTTGCCACCGCAGAAGGTCTGTGGGACGAAATGATGGCATACCTGCTGGGCGACCCCGACGAGTACGAGATGGTAGAAGTGGAAGAGTACTTCCCCGTGAACAACTACTCCGTGGTGGTCTACCTCAACGGTGCTACTCCCATCTACGGTGACGATGCTAATACCACCTATTTCCACTACCGCGCAGACTATAAGAGCGACATCTGGAGCTTCGGCGAGTATCAGCAGTACTACTGCCTCTCCGGCAATGCCGACATGGCGGCGTACATCAACTCTCTGTTGGTGAAGTACCTCTCCGCCGAATAACTTTTGGACGTATGGGAGATCTTTCTCTCTCTCCGTCATATCCTTTCTTGTTGCAAGCCGCCCCCGCCCTTTTCGCGGGGGTTGCTTGTTTTTTGTTGAGCGGCGCCGTTTGCAGGGTAAAGGGAGTGCTATACGTAGCGTTTTTGCTATCCTTACCCCTGGACGTCATCCTGAGCGGCGCCGTTTGCAGGGTGACGGTTGTGTTATACGTAGCGTCTTTGCCATTCTTGCCCCTGGACGTCATTCTGAGCGGAGCCGCGGAGAAGGGTGTAAGGATAGGAAAACGAAGGCAATCCCGCGGCGGAGTCGAAGTTTTCGTAGTCGAGGCGTAGCCGAGCGGAGAAAACCGAAGCCTGCGATAGCAGGCTGAGGGATATGGTTGGGAGTTAGATCAACCCTTCTGTAACGCAAGAACTGTTTATAGTAACTGACGGAACGGGAGAAAGCGGTAGTGCAAATGTGTAGCCATACCCTCAAAAAATGCTTGGCATTTTTTGACTTCCGCTTAGGCTCACGCCATGCGCGGAAGTTCGACGCGGCAGGGGTTTTGCCGTGTGCTCCTATGGAAAATGCTGTGCTCCCTGCCTTGCTCAGGGTGACAATACAAGGGGTAGCGGCTGTGCTATACGTAGCGTTTTCGCCCTTCACACCCCAGGACTGTCATTCTGAGCGGAGCCGCGGAGAAGGGCGCAAGGATAGAAAAGAAAAGGCAATCCCGCGGCGGAGTCGAAGTTTTGCGGAGAAGGAAAGGTGCGTCAGCACCGTTCGGAGCAAAACCGAAGCCTGCGATAGCGGGCTGAGGGATATGGTTGGGAGTTAGATCAACCTTTCTGTAACGTAAGAACTGTTTATAGTAACTGACGGAACGGGAAAAGACGGTATAGCAAATGTGTAACCATACCCTCAAAAAATGCTTGGCATTTTTTGACTCTTATTCGGGCTCACGCCGCTCATAAGAGTTCGACTCGTGCGGGTTGTTTCCTTGTGCACCGCCGCGACGGCTCTATCCCGCACTCGCTCAGAGTGACCATCGGGCGCTGTAGCGGCCGATATAAAGGTTACGTTTCTTGCGTCCTATACAAAACGCCGCTAACGCGTCGTTTTGCGACTGCGGTGCTGTTTGCGAGGCGCTGTAGCGGCCGATATAAAGGTTACGTTTCTTGCGCCCTATACAAAACGCCGCTAACGCGTCGTTTTGCAACCGCAGTACCGTTTGAAGGGCGATTGGGTGCGGACTTAAAGGTAGCATCAGTACGCCGACTTGGTCATCTCTAAGCACACCAACCCTGCGGGTTGGCGACCCGCGGCGTCTTCCATAGCGCTTTTATCCTTCAACCCCCACTTGACTTTTTCCCGAAAATATGCTACTATATCCCCGCAAGAAAAGGAAAGGACATCCCACCATGATCCTCACCGTAGACATCGGCAACACCAATATCGGGCTGGGCGGCTTTTCGGAGGGCAATTTGACCTTCGTGGCAAAGATCGCCTCCAATCCTCACCTGACGGGTGACGAATACGCCTGCAAGCTTTTGGAGATCCTGTCTTTGCACGGCGTGGAAAAGGACGCCGTGGAGGGTGCCATCCTCTCTTCCGTCGTCCCTCTCATCACCGACGTGATGAAGCAAGCCCTTTCCATCGCCTACGGCGTCACCCCCATGACGGTGGGGCCGGGGATCAAAACGGGGCTGGGCATCCGTTGTGACGACCCCGTTTCCGTGGGAGCGGATCTCATCTGCGCCTGTGTGGCGGCAAAACAGCTTTACGGCTGTCCCGCCTTGATCGTGGATATGGGTACCGCCACCAAGATGATGGTGGTGGATAACAAGGGCGCCTTCATCGGCGTTTCCATCATTCCCGGGGTCTCCATGGGGCTGAACGCCCTGTCTGCGGGGACGGCACAGCTTCCCCAGGTGAGCCTCCAGGCACCGCCTGCCGCCATCGGCAAGAACACGGCGGACTGTATGCGCTCCGGGGTGGTGTACGGCAACGCCGCCATGGTGGACGGCATGATCCGCCGCATGAACAGGGAGTACGGCGAGACCCTCCCCGTCATTGCCACGGGAGGCGCCGCAGAAACGGTGATCCCTCATTGCGAAAGCGAGATCACCTGTGATCGGCATTTGGTGCTGAAGGGCTTGCACCTTCTGTACCTGCGTAACAATTGAATCAAAAAAAGAAACATAAAAAAAGCGTTGTACCGCCTTTTGCGGCGGACGACAGCAAGGAGGAAACTTTTTTATGCAAACACAAAAGAGGCAGAGAATGTCCACCGAGACCATGGTCTTCGGCGCCATCCTGACCGCATTGGTGGTGGTTCTGCAGATGATGGGCTCCTTCATCCATTTGGGGATGTTTTCCATCTCCCTGGTATTGGTTCCCATCGTCATCGGCGCTTCCGTAGGGGGCGCAAAGCTGGGCGCCTGGCTTGGCGGCGTCTTCGGCATCGTGGTGCTGATCAGCGGAGACGCGGCGGCGTTCCTGGCCATCAACGTTCCCGGTACCATCATCACCGTTATGGTCAAAGGCATCGCCTGCGGATTGGTGGCAGGGGTGGTGTACAAATGGCTCTCCAAGTACGACCGCTACGCATCCGTGATCATTTCCGCACTGGTCTGCCCCGTGGTGAACACGGGCGTGTTCCTGTTGGGTTGCAGCGTGTTCTTTATGGACACCATCAAGACCTGGGCGCTGGCAGACTTCGGCGAGAATTTTATGGCCTACCTGTTTTTGGGCCTGGCAGGCGTGAACTTCCTGGTGGAGGTGGCCATCAACGTTTTGCTGACCCCCGCCATCGTCAGACTGCTGGATCTTCGGAAAAAGAAATAAACAGAGAAAACCTTCCGTGTCAAAAACGGAAGGTTTTTTGTGTGGATGAGGAGCCTCATCCACCGTCTGCAAGCATCCGGTTCCCCGAAAGTAATCGACCGAAGGGAGATTTCTTTTCCCCTTTGGGGAGGCAAGAAACTCCCTGCGGGAGTTGAGAATGATCGTATGCCCCTTCGGGGCGTGAATCGGATTTGCATATACGCTCGACAGATCATTGGCTACGAAGGATTGAAATCAATTTTTCGCACGCCGAAGGCGGGCTCTTACCTTCCCCTTTGGGGAAGGGGGACCATTGCGGGGATAAGTGAGTAAGAAAAACGGGTCTTGGCAATCTCCCCGCAATGGTGGATGAGGTTCTGTTCCCCTCACTTCACCCGCTCCCTTAACTTAAACAGCAAAAACAAATTGGGGAAGATCATCACCCCGCCCAAAACGTCCGCCAGGGTCAGCAGGCTTTCCAGGGGCAGCAGCGCCCCCAAAAAGGCGCAGACCACACTGCAAAGGGAATACACCGTCTCTCCTGCGGGGAGGCGCAGAAACTGCAGGCACACGCGGCTGTAATAGCACCAGCTGAGAATGGATGCGAAGGCAAACACCGCAGAAAGCAGGGCAAACAGCCCGCTTCCCCACCCCCAAAGCATGGGCGCAAACAGGGCGTGGATGCTGTTTTCTCCCGTCACCAACAGCGCCAGCGCAGTCAAGGTGGACACCAAAAAGGTATCCGCAAACACCTCAAAGATCCCCCACTCCCCCTGACGGCGGGGATCCCCCTCTCCGGAGGCGGCGTGGGCAAGGGGAGAGGAGCCCACGCCCGCTTCGTTGGAGAACACCCCCCGGGCAAAGCCCTCCCGCATGGAGGCGGCAATGAGACTTCCGGAGACCCCTCCCGCTAAGGGACGGATGCCGAAGGCGCCTGCAAGGATCCTGCCCAAGGCATCGGGCAGGGCGGAAGCGTGGGTCAACACCACCCACGCCGTGACGGCCACGTACAAAAAGGAGGCCGCAGGCACCAATACCCCGTTCCACCTGCCGATCCGCTCCCTGCCTCCCCACAGGCAGTACGCCAACAGCAGTCCGCACACCCCGCCGCACAGCAGGGGAGAGATCCCCATAGCGGAGGCGGTCTCCGTAAGGGCGCCGATCTGGGTGAGATTCCCCACCCCGAAGGATGCCAGAACGCACAGCAGGGCAAAGAACACCGCCGTTTTGGGGTGCCCCAGGTCCCGCAGGATGTAGG
This sequence comes from Oscillospiraceae bacterium, assembly GCA_015063885.1. Classification (GTDB taxonomy): domain Bacteria; phylum Bacillota; class Clostridia; order Oscillospirales; family CAG-382; genus Coliplasma. The sequence continues at coordinate 45,024 of SVTH01000007.1, forward strand.
GCGCCCCGCCCACGTAGCCGTTCTTCGTCTGTTTGCGGTGCTTCACCGCCAAGAATACCTCGGCGTATTTCAGCGCCATACCGCCCAATCCGCTGACCCACATCCAGAACACGCTTCCCGCTCCTCCCACGGCAATGCCGTAGGCAACTCCCGTGATGCTCCCGATGCCTACGGTGCCTCCCAGGGCGGTGGCCACGGCACGGAGCAGGGCTTTTCCGTCCTTCCCACGGGGAAGACTGCCAACCGTCCGCTTCAAGACCCCGCACAAACGCAAGGGCAGAAAGCGGGTCTTCACGGTGAAATACCCCCCGAAGGACAGAAGAAGCCCGATGAGGGGCATCCCCCAAAGGGCGTTACGAATCATATCCAGCATCCAAAAAAGCTCCTTTCGGGTTGACAAAGGGCGGAAAATATGCTACCATGAAGAAAATCGTGAAAGGAAACCGCCGTCGAGATGAGATCGTTGTACGTTGCGGAAGCCTCCCTGTGGCTTCCCACCCTGAAAGCAGGGGAGACCATTCTGCTGAGCGGCAGAGTATATACCGCCAGGGACGCGGCGCACAAGCGCCTGGACGGACTGCTGGACGCAGGGGAGGCATTGCCCTTTGACCTGCAGGGCGCCTTCGTGTATTACGCAGGTCCCACCCCCGCCCCCGCAGGGAAGGTATGCGGCTCCTTCGGCCCCACCACCTCCTGCCGTATGGACGGCTTTGCTTCCCGCCTGTACCGCAGGGGGCTGGCAGGCACCATTGGCAAAGGGGGCAGATCTCCCGCGGTGGCGGACGCCATCAAGGAAACGGGGGGCACCTACCTCATCGCCGTAGGCGGTGCGGGCGCCTTCTGCGCCTCCAAGATCACCTCCTGCCGTGAGATCGCCTTCCACGACCTGGGGTGCGAATCCATCAAGGAGCTCACCTTCAAGGACTTCCCCCTCACCGTGGCCATCGACAGCAAGGGGAACGACCTCTTCGCCCGCTAAAGAATGGGATCCGGCGGCTTCACCTGGGGAGGCGGCTGCTCGCCCACCTCCAAGGGGAGATCCATCCCGATATTTTCCAAAACCGTAGCGCTTACGTTCAATACGTAAGCGTTTTGTATTTTGTCAAAAAGAAAGGTCTCCTCCCAGGCAAGCACCTCTCCCAGGGAGGCCAGCCATTGCTCCCGCTCAAGCCTTGCGTCGGCTTTCAGCATGGCCTCCGTGAAGGGCACGGTCTCCTTTTTGTATTCCCGATAGGTCACCTTGGTCACCGTCACGGGGGTCTCGATAAAGCCCAACAGCATCACGGGGGTCTCTTCCACCACCGTATCGAACCGCAAATACGGGCTTTCGGAGCTGACGGCGAACTCCTTCCCCAAAACGGACACCACCCGCCGTACCTTTTCCCGCCCGGTGTAGTGCTTCACCTCCCTTTCCACGGGGAACACAGCGGAATGGGTCTCGTACACCCGGGCAAGAACCTCTCCCCGTGCGTGGTGCACCCGATACACGTTCCGCTTCCCCACGGAAAAGGCGGAGATCAAAATCTGCCCCGCCTCCACCACCTCCCCGGGGGAGACGATGACGGTGCCTGCGGCAGATTTTGCGGAGACGATGATCCCGTCGCGGGTGGCCGCCACGTTGCAGTACCCCGACGTGTCCTGCCGCGGGGGCTCGTGGACCCGCTCCAGAACCTCCACTTGAATATGGGTGCCCTTCACGTTGATGGCCACGGAGGAAAGGTCGTGAAACTGCAAAAGAAAACGGTTCTGCACCTCCAAAACGGGGATGGCGGGGATGTAGCTCCCCACGGCCACCCCTTGGGCCTCCAGAGCGTCCAGAATGACTCCGTCGGGCACCGTCGTATTGCCGTTCACCGTCACCTTCCAAACGAACAGCTCACTGTAAAACAAAAGGGCCAGCCCCAAAAACAGCCCCAGCAGGAGCCCGGGACGCTTTTTGTATTTGGCCGCAAAGAAGGGGAGCCCCCGCGTCTTCACGATCTCCCCCGGGATCCCCGCCTCCCGTGCGTTGTTCAAAAGCAGCTCCCCGCAGGAAAGGGTGGTCTTCAGATACCAAACCCCGTCCCCGCCGCAGAGGCTCCAGAACAGCACCCGATGGGCGGTCAGCCGCCGCAGAAAGGGCAGGGGATCGACGCAGGACAGCTTCACGGTGTATTCCCCCGTGATGGGGCGTAACAGCTTATACACGATCGGCATCCTCCGGCAGGTAGCACACCTTGCGGATCTCTCCTTCGATCACGATGCAGGTCTCGGAAAGAAACCGCATCTCCAGATCCTTCCCGAACACGCCGATGCGGTGCTCCCCGCCCCCCAGGGTCATGCGGGTGTCTCCGTATTCCAGAAGCCCGTCAATGCCCTCCGCCACCAAACGGTGAAAGCCCCGCCATTCCAGGAAGATCCCCGCGGATCTTTGGGGCAGGAGCTTTTGCGCCAGCCGTTCCAGGCTGTTTTTTCTTTGGTTTTCCATCATATCATCCCCTGTAACACAAGTATATTGTAGGGGAGATGGTTTTATGAGGCTTTTGAAGGGGCTTGCCCCCGGGCTGCCCTTGGCGTTTTTTGCCTTCCTGCTGGCGGAGCCCGCCTTCACGGCGGAGACGGTCTTACAGCGCACGGTGTTCTTTCTTTGCAAGGTGTTTCCCACCCTGTTTCCCGCCCTGTGCCTTTCGGGGATGCTGGCGGAGTCCCCCTGGGCGGAAAAGCTGTACAGGCTCCCCCTGGGTGCGGAGCTGACGGTTTGGGTGCTGGGGATGCTCTGCGGCTTCCCCGTGGGGGCAAAATGCGCCTTCCGCCTGTACGAAGGGGGCAGGATCACCAAACGGCGGGCGGAGCTTCTCTGCGCCTTCTCGTCCCTCGCCTCAACCCCCTTTCTCCTGGGCGTGGTTGGGAGCTCCTTGTTCGGAGATCCTGCCTTCGGATGGCTTCTTGCGGCCTTACAGGGGGTCAGCTCCCTGCTGACGGCAGGGATCCTGTATACCGTCTTCCGCCCGGGGTGGCAGGGCGTCCTTTCCGTAGGGAGAGGGAACGCTTCCTTCCTCTCGCGGATCACCTCCGCCACCCGCACCGCAGGGGAGGTGGGAGGCATGCTCATCTTCTTCGGCACGGCGGCGGATTGCCTGGAACGGCTTTGCGGCTTGGAGGGCAAGGCGGGGGTGCTGGTCACCTCCTTGCTGGAATTTTCCGCAGGCTGCGGCAAGGCGGCGGAGCTGGGAGAGGGCGGGAAGCTGCTTGCCGTCCTGGCGGTGGGCTTTTCCGGACTTTGCGTCCTGGGGCAGGTGTCCGCCGTCACCAAGGGGAAGCTTTCCCTTTTGCCATATCTGGGGGGAAAACTGATCCACACCGCCTTGATGGGCGTGCTGTTTCTGACGGTCACGGGCTGAAAACTTTTTCTCATAAAAATTCCGTAAAAGCCTTGACAAAACGGAATATTTGTGTATAATAGTTTTTGCGCGTTTGGAGAGTGACCTCGCTTTCCGCAAAAACAAAATGCGCAAAATATGGATCTGCGGCTGTGGCGGAATTGGCAGACGCGCACGTTTGAGGGGCGTGTGGAGTACTCCGTATGGGTTCAAGTCCCATCAGCCGCACCAGTAAAAAAGAACGAAGCAAACGCTTCGTTCTTTTTTTATCCAATCCAAAGAAAGAAACGGCTTGCCGCGGGCAAGCCGTTTTCGTTATTTCATCCATTCTTCCGTGAGCCGCAGGATCTCCGGGGCCACACGGGCTTTTTCTTTTTGCAGAACACGGTTGTAGACAGGGTAGGCCAGGCAGATCAGAGCGATCCCCGGCAGAGCCACGGGGATCCCGATGAGCATTCCCATCTCACGGGTGAGCCCAAAGAAGTCCGCCAGTTCCGACAGGGCAAGGCTCATACCAAAGCCTAAGATCAAGGCCCCGATCACACCTAAGGTGAGGGCGATCACCCGTGCCTTGTTCCCCACGGAGGCGTCCAGACGGCGGATCCGCTGTAAGGGAGACTCCTCCTCGGCGGGGGCGTATTTCTTGCGGATGGCCCTGATCTCCGCTTGTTCCTTTGCGGAATAGGTATAGGAAAAGGTCTCTTTTTCTCGGCTCATTTTGCTAAGCCTCCTTCTTTCAGCTTTTGAACGCTTTGAACGATCATAAACACCGCCATGGCAAGGATCACCAAGGAAACGGCGCCTCCCGTCAGTCCAAGAAGCAGCTTCTTTCCAAACAGATCCATCTCCCCGCGGTCGAACACGGTGAGGAGGGTGGTGGTGAGGGTGAGCATGGAAACGCAGGCCGCCGCCAGGCTGACGCATTTGGAGGCGGTGAACACGGGGCTTTGATGCTTGCAGTAACGGATCAGGTTCACGATGGCCAGGGTCATGGCGGTAAAGGTGTACGCCGCCAGGGTGATGGCGGTGATCTCATGGTGGCGGAAGGTCCTGCCCCAATACACCATGAAGAAGATCATCAAGGAGATGGCCAGGTTCATCACCAGGAAGACGATGCCGCAGGCGCGGTATTTCTTCCATTCCAACAGCGGATTTTCCCCGGGACGGTTCTTCCCCATGTACCGCGCCAGAAAGAGACGCATGGCAGCAAGGGAGATATAGTACCCCGCCAGGGAAAAGAACCAAAAGGAACGGTGGGTGAACCCCAGCCCTACTTGCAATACGGCGTAGGCCACGTTGATCCCCAAGGAGAACCAAAGGCTTATCCGTACCCGCAGTCTCGGATCGGCTTGCCACCGCAGAGCATACTTATTTCCCTGTTTGAAAGCCTTCCAGAACCCGATGATACGGGGGATACGGAAACACCAAACCGTGAGGGTATAGGCCGCCAGAACGTACGAGGGGACGGCATAGAGGGATTCGGGCCCCGCCAGGAGCATGGAAGCTCCCATCAAGCCTCCCCCGAGGGGAAGCAGTAGCCGGCAAAGCCACGTAGGCGGGAACAAAATTCTCCGCAGCAGCTCAGGCATCTTCATGGGGTGCTCTCCTGATCCGTACGGTGAAGGTACTGCCCGCGCCGGGAGTGCTTTCCACGGAGATCTCCCCGCGGAGAATGTCCACCACCCGTTTTACCAGGGCAAGCCCCAGCCCGTTGCCCCGTGTGGCGCGGGAGGTATCTCCCTGGTAGAATTTCTCAAAAATATGGGCGCCCACCTCGGGGGTCATACCGCATCCCGTGTCCTTCACCTTCACCACCGCGTGATGTGCCGTGGCGGTGAGGGTCACGGAGACCGTCCCTCCCGAAGGGGTGAACTTAAAGGCGTTGGAAAGGAGATTGTTCCATACCAGGGCAAGGAGCTCGCCGTCTGCCTTCACGGTGACGTTTTCTTCGATCTCCGTCTCGATGTGGATGTTTTCCTTTTCCCAAACGCTTTCAAACTGCAAAAGGCTTTCGCAAAGCTGTTCTCCCAGGTCGAATTCCGAAGTCTTCGGGAAGATCTGCTGGTTCTCCAGGCGGTTCAGCTTCAGAATGTTGGTCATCATATCCGCCATGCGGCGGGCGGCCTCCGTTACCCCTGCGGCGTATTCCTTCCGCTTTTCCTCGGAAAGATCCTCCGTTTGCAACAGGGTGCCGTAATTCTGCATCACCGCCAAGGGGGTCTTCATCTCGTGGGACACGTTGGCGATGAAATCCGTGCGCAACGTCTCCACGCTGCTTAGCTCCTCCGCCATGCGGTTGAAGCAATCCGTCACCTGCCCGAAAGCGTCGTCGGAGCCCACGTGGGCAGGGCGGGGGATCCGTACGGAGAAATCTCCGCTGATGATCTTTTCCGCCGCCTCGGTGATCCGCTTCACAGGGCGCTCCACCGTGAGCCTTCTGCGGATCAGATCCGCCCCGAAGAACACAAAGCTCAACAGCACCACGTTCCAGAAGGTCAGCTTTGCCGCCGTGCCGATCATCTCGTCGGTGAAGACGATCCCCAGGGAATCTCTCAGCAGGGAAACGAACAGCATGGTACAGCAGGTGATCACGAAGGCCACCAGCAAAAAGAACACGAAGAACCCGCTGAGATACTTCAGCACCGTTCGGGTCTTGCTTTTTCTCTCCCTCATTTGATCACCGCCTTGTAGCCCAGCCCGTGAACGGTCTTGATCTCAAAATCGTCACAGTCCGCCAGCTTCCCCCGGAGCTTGGTCATATAGACGTCTACGGCACGGGGGGCGGTATCCGTATCCGCATCCCAGAACTCGTCCATGAGCTGAGTGCGGGTGAAGGTCTTCTTGGGGTAGGAGAGCAGCTTGTACAGAATGGAAAACTCACGGTTGGTGAGAGGGATCTCCTCCTCTCCCAGGTAAGCCGTATGCTCGTCGGCGTCCATCACGAAGCTTCCGATCTCCAGCTTGCGTCTGGAGGCGATCTTGGCACGGCGCAGCAACGCCCCGATACGCAAGAACAGCTCGTCCAGGTCGATGGGCTTCACCATATAATCGTCCACACCGATGCGGAAGCCCCTCTGCTTGGAGGCGATGTCGTCTCTGGCGGTCATAAACAGAATGGGGATGTCGCTGTTCAGCTCCCGCACGTTTCTTGCAAACTCAAAGCCGTCCACACCGGGCATCATAATATCGGAAATAATGCAGTCGAACACCGTCTCGTAAAGGGCGTCGTAAGCCTCTGCGGCGGAAAGACAGCCCACGGCACGGTAGCCGCTGTGGTTCAGAAAGGAACAGACCGTTTTGTTCAGGTCCTTGTCGTCTTCAACGATGAGTATATGGAACATACTGCACCCTCCCATGGTATCGTTGCCTTTATCATAGCAGGCAAATGTTAAGATTTTGTTTCCGTTTTGATTTTTTGATAAAAAAAGACGCTTAAGAACCTTTCTTGAAAGAAAGGTTCTTAAGAATCTCCAAAGAACTTTTCGTGCCAAAAACTGACGTTTTTGGGAGTTAAAGAATACCTGCGTAGTCCTCTGCGCGGATGGCATCTCCCAACAGCTCCACCAGCTTGTCCGTGCTTTCCTCCACGGTTTCACCGTCCAAGGGCAAAATATAGTCTGCGTGGCGTTCATACAAGGGCGCCCGTTCCTCGTACAGATCCCGCAGGGTAAAGCCCTCCTGCAACACCACGCCCCGGCGCTTGTAGTCTCCCAAGCGTTTTGCCATCTCCTCGTAGGAGATCTTAAGATACACCACCACGCCGTTTTTCTTCATCTTCTCGATCACGTCCCCCCGGTAGATGGCACTGCCCCCCGTGGAGATCACACAGCTCCGCACGTCCAGGGAAGCGTTTACACGGGCCTCCAAGGCAAGAAACCCCTCGTTCCCCAGCTCCGCGATCAGATCGGGCAATAACTTTCCCGCCCCCGCCACGATGACGCTGTCGCTGTCGATGTAGCCGTAATGGATCTTTTTTGCCAACAGAATGCCCAAGGTGCTCTTTCCCGAGCCGGGCATCCCCACCAAAATAACGTTCTTCATAATGACCTCGCAATTTTTCTGAAGGCAGTGTACCACATTTGAAGCAAAATGTCAACAAGCAGAGAAGGGTGTGATTGGATCCCTTTCCTTGATTCGGGCTTGTAGGGGGCGACGTCTCACCGCCGCAGGCGGTATCGGCGCCCCGCTTGCGTTGAGGGATCAAACGACTTTTTGCCGGCCGACCTGCGTGGGGTTTGCTTTGTTCTTTACGTAGATGATGTACCTTTTCCAAATGCTTTTCCTTCCTCTCCCGAAAACGACAGTTTTCGGCAATCGGTTTCTTTGGGGATTTTTAAGGGGTGTTTCTTTTTCCGAAAGAAACACCCCTTAAACGTTCTCTTATTCTCTTATTCCAACCCCAAAGCCTTCAAAAGGTCTGCCTTGGGTAAGTACCCCACGGAGGTGGCAACGGTGCGCCCCTCCTTGATGAGCAACACCGTAGGAATGCTGTTGATGCCGAAGCGGGCCGCCAGGGTGCCCTCCTCGTCCACGTCCACCTTGCACACCTTCCACTCGGGATGCTCTTCTGCGATCTCTGCGATCACGGGGGCGATCATCTTGCAGGGTCCGCACCAGGTGGCCCAAAAATCGATGATCACGGGTCTGTCACTGCAAAGCACCTCCGAAGAGAAGGCCTCTGCCGTCAGTTTTACTTCTGCCATTTTCATTTTCTCCTTTTCTTTATTTCTCTTTGTAATACAGCAAGCAGTGGCAGTACCCCTCAAAATCGGGATCCTTGATCTGCTCGCGGAACTCCTTGCACATACACTTGTATTCCTCTGCCTTGCCCATGCGGCAGGGGCAGTAGCCGTCCTTCTTCTCAAGCCCTTCCTTGATGGTACGGACGATCTCTTCGTTTTCGTTCAATCGGATCTTCATACCGTTTTCACATCCTTTCGACTCAGTATAGCACAGAGACAGGAAAAAAGAAAGAGAATCCTGTCAGCCTTTTCAAAAAATTCACATTTGTAACCGTCTTGTAAAACTGCGGTTTCTGCAACAGATGGGTGTCACGCAAACCCCTCTTTTTTTTACAAAATGCAGGGTTCTTAGGGGGATCATCCCCCTAAGCGGTTAAATCGTTCCTTCTCTCTAAAAGGGAAAGCACCCCCGAGGGAATCGGAGGTGCCCATAAAGCTTAGTTGCCGTAGTAAGCGTCCAGATACATCTGCTTCAGCTCGCTCATCAAGGGATAGCGGGGGTTAGCGCCGGTGCACTGGTCGTCGAAGGCCTGCTCCACCATGTCGTCCAGGCGGGCAAGGAAGTCGGCCTCGTCGACGCCGTAGTCCTTGATGGTCTTCTTGATGCCTACCCTCTCCTTCAGCTCCTCCAGCTTGGCAATCAGCTTCTCCAGCTTTTCGCCGTCGTCTGCGCCGGTGATGCCCAAAGCGGTGGCAACCTCAGCGTAACGAGCCAGGGTGTGAGGGTGATCGTACTGGGGGAAGGTACCCATCTTGACGGGAACCTCTGCGGCGTTGTACCGCATGATATGGGGCAGCATCAAGGCGTTGGCAACACCGTGGGGCAGGTGATGGAAGGAGCCCAGCTTGTGTGCCATGGAGTGGCAGATGCCCAGGAATGCGTTTGCAAAGGCCATACCTGCCATGGTGGCGGCGTTGGCCATCTTCTCACGGGCAACGGGATCGTTGGGACCGTTGTCGTAGGCCTTGGGCAGATACTCAAAGATCATCTGCAAAGAGCGGATGGCCAGACCGTCGGTGTAATCCGTCGCCATGATGGAAGCGTAAGCCTCCAAAGCGTGGGAAACGGCGTCGATACCGGAAGCGGAGGTCAAGCCCTTGGGGGCGTTCATCATCATGTCCGCGTCTACGATGGCCATGTCGGGCATTAGCTCGTAGTCAGCCAGAGGATACTTGGTGTCGCCGTCGGTGATGACTGCGAAGGGGGTCACCTCGGAGCCGGTACCTGCGGAGGTGGGCACCGCAATGAAGTATGCCTTCTCGCCCATCTTGGGGAAGGTGTAAACACGCTTACGGATATCCATAAAGCGCATCGCCATATCCTGGAAATCAGCCTCGGGATGCTCGTACAGCACCCACATGATCTTGGCCGCGTCCATAGCGGAGCCGCCGCCCACTGCGATGATCACGTCGGGCTTGAAGGAAGCCATCTGTGCCGCACCTTCCTTGGCGCAGTCCAGCGTGGGGTCGGGCATAACGTTGTAGAAGGTGGTGTGGACGATGCCCATCTCGTCCAGCTTACCCGTAATGGGCTTGGTGTAGCCGTTCTGGAACAGGAAGGTGTCCGTTACGATGAAGGCTCTCTTCTTGCCAAGCACGCTGCCCAGCTCGTCAAGAGCAACGGGGAGACAGCCCTTCTTGATATAAACCTTTTCGGGAGCGCGGAACCAAAGCATATTTTCCCTTCTTTCTGCAACCGTCTTGATGTTGATCAAATGCTTCACGCCGACGTTCTCGGAAACGGAGTTGCCGCCCCAAGAGCCGCAGCCCAGGGTCAGGGAGGGCGTAAGCTTGAAGTTGTAGATGTCGCCGATACCGCCGTGGGAGGAGGGGGTGTTCACCACGATACGGCAAGCCTTCATCTTTGCGGAGAAGGCGTCCAGCTTTGCCTGCTGGGTGAGCACGTTGATATACAGGGAAGCGGTGTGGCCGTAGCCGCCGTCCTGAACCAGACGGTCAGCCTTTGCCATTGCGTCCTCAAAGTCGGAAGCACGGTACATGGCCAGAACGGGGGAGAGCTTCTCGTGTGCGAAGGCTTCTTCCAGCTCTACGCTTTCCACCTCGCCGATGAGCACCTTTGCGGCCTCGGGGCAATCAATGCCTGCCATGGTGGCGATCTTGTAAGCGGTCTGACCAACGATGCCTGCGTTCAGCTTGCCGCCGGGCAGGATGGTGTTGCGGACAGCGTCCAGATCCTTTTCGGGAATGAAGTAAGCGCCTCTTGCGGCGAACTCTGCCTTCACGGCGTCGTAAATGCTGTCAAGCACCACGACGGACTGCTCGGAAGCACAGATCATACCGTTGTCGAAGGTCTTGGAATGGAGAATGGAGCTGACGGCCAGCACGATGTTTGCGCTGTCGTCGATCACTGCGGGAGTGTTACCTGCGCCAACGCCTACGGCGGGCTTGCCGGAGGAGTAAGCCGCCTTTACCATGCCGGGACCGCCGGTGGCAAGGATCAGATCCGCTTCCGCCATGATCATGTTGGTCAGCTCCAGGCTGGGCTGGTCGATCCAGGCGATGAGGCCCTCGGGAGCGCCTGCCTTCACAGCCGCCTCATTAACGATCTTGGCCGCCTCGATGGTGCTGGCCTTTGCACGGGGATGGGGGCTGATGACGATGGCGTTGCGGGTCTTCAGCGCCAAAAGGCACTTGAAGATGGCGGTAGAGGTGGGGTTGGTGGTGGGAATGACCGCCGCCAGAACGCCCACGGGCTCGGCGATCCGCTTCACGCCGTATGCCTTGTCTTCCTCGATGACACCGCAGGTCTTGGTGTTCTTGTATGCGTTGTAGATATATTCGGATGCGTAATTGTTCTTGATCACCTTATCTTCTACCACACCCATGCCGGTCTCGGCAACTGCCATCTTTGCCAGGGGAAGTCTGGCCTTGTTGGCCGCCAGGGAAGCCGCCTTGAAGATGGCGTCCACCTGTTTCTGGGTAAAGGTGCTGTAGATCTGCTGGGCAGAGCGGACCTCTGCGAGAGTTTCCCGCAGGGTATCGGGCGTATTGACGATGCGATCCGTGCTCATAATGAATAACTCCAATGGAAAAATTTCTTTTTTGAATCAAAAAACCTGTCTAATATTATTATATCGATTGTACCCTCCAAAAACAATGGTAAAAACCGAAAGTTTTCACAAAACATAAGTCATGGTTTTGTGTATTGTGTCAAAAAACAAGGTATATCCCCGCTTTTTTGGCGGGGGAGGGGCGGCAAGAGATACGCCGCTTCTTGCAAAATGCCCGGGGCTGCGCTCCGAAACGAGCCTTGTGATCCATGAGAAATCCCGCCTCTTTTCCACTCTGAAAATGCAAGAAAACGGAAGTGTCTTGCAAAAATACAATTTTCGTCAAAAATCTCCTTGTGCAATTTTACCATAACGAAAACGTCCCTCCCGCATGGGGAGGGAACGTCTTGCTTTTGTGTTATTGTACCAAGGTAACGGTGTAGCCCGCTTCCTTCAGTTGGTCGATGATCCCGCCCTCGCCGATGACGTGGGCAAGACCTACGGCAACGAATACCGTCTCCCCGGAGGAAAGATAGGCCTTGATGCCATCCACCATGATCTTGTCACGCCGGGTGATCATTTTGTCCGTGTATTCCTCGTAGTACGCCTTTTCCTCGGGAGTGGCGTCCTCAGGCAGGGGAGCGGACACAGCCTCTTTTAAAAGCTCTTCGTCCCCGCCGCACCAAAGCTGGTAAAGGTACCCGTTGGACATATAGCTTTCATACCGTCCCGCTTCTAAAGAGGATTTCAACAGGTAGATCTGAGTTTCCTTGGAGTAATCGGAAATTGCCGATAAATGTTCTTTGATATCTTCGATCTCGTAGATCTTTTTATCCTGCTCGTAGGCCAAGGTTAACAGACGCATATCTACCCCTTGCTCGGAGCTTATCAGATTGATGGAATCCAGATACCAGCTGTCCATGATTGAAGCGATGGCGGCCGGCTTCATGGTGTCTGTCTGCGCCCCATAGCCCATGGCAAACATGAGATCGGCTGTTCGTTGATAGAGCTCCTCATTCCCTAAATAAGTACGTAGATCTGTGCCGTCGGAGAAGTAGTAGGAATTTTGGTAAATGTTATCAAGTTCCGGATTCTCTTCCAGAGCAGATTCAAAGGCTAACAGATCCATTTCCACTGCCATAGCATCTGCAGATTTCAAAGCACTGTAAATACTGTCCGGCAGGGCGGCTGTCAAGCCGTCTCCCACGTGGATGGTGCCAAGGAGGTAAGCTTCGTTCCCTTTGCCGTCAGTAACCTTATAGAACAAAGGCGCGGGTTTTTCCTCCTCGGGGAGTTGAGGATCGGCAGCAAACGTGCCGAATAGGGCGTGGTAAGCGGAGAGATCTCCTACTTCCGTATAGACATAACGTTCCATGGAAATATCCCCCTTGACTAGCCAGTGATCAAGAGTGGCTTCCATTACGTAATACATTGCGGTAAGATATCCGGTATCTTTATCCAAAGAAACTCTGCATTTAACGGTTTTGACGGACGCCGTTTGGATCACATGGTCGGACAAATCAAATTTGTCCCTCAGTGTCACCAAGCCTGCTGCGGCATATTGAGTGACCAGATCCCCCTCCAACAGAAGGAAATCTCCTAAGTCTTTGACGGTGAGGTTTTTAAATTCGCCGTATTGAGGAACGGGGATCGATGCTGCATGGTTATGCTCCAGATAATGCTTGAACATGCTTCCGAATGACGGAGAAATCTCTCCGGTTTCACTGATGGAGAAGCCTTGCCCGTTGAAATATGCCGAATAACTGACGGTGGGAGCATTGAAGGTAGAACGATTATGATAATGGGAACAGAACATAGCAAGGGATCCGTTTTCGTCGGGACAGGTGTTGACGGCGAGTTCTTCGTCTCTGGTCTCGCCATCGTGGTTGTGCAAATGGTCCGACATCACGGTGCGACCCACGGTGAATTGATCCAGATGGATCGCAGCATACCGTAGCATGTATGGCAAAGAGAAGTCCGTTACGGAGATCGTTTCCCCCTCAATGGAGGTATGGAGCGTATTTGGATCTATTGACTCCAAAGAAAGCGTTATGCGGTACGTCATCGTATAGCTGGCGGCTCCTTGGATGAAGGTGGCGGAGTATTCCATCTCCACATCAGAGTTTTTGGCGATCTGCAGCCACCCTTCGGCGCTGAAGGAGAACTCAGAATAGTCTTCTGTAATATAGGGCACCCAAAATTCGGGCGCATTGGCGTCTGAAAACAGGATGCGGCCGCCACTGGATTCCATCACGCCGTATCGCTTTGGATCAAAGACACGGTAGGGGATCTGCCGCTCCATAAACTGCTCAAAGCTTTCCTCTGCTTGGTAGGTATAGTTCTCTCCTTCGATGTAATAGAGGGAGCTTCCGTTTTGATGGCATTCCGTGGCGGTGAATCCGGCGGATTCGACAGAAACGTTGGCGTATTTTGTAATGATTTGTGCGGTGGGTGTGTCGGTGTGCAAACCGGCAAATTTAGCGGTGGCGTTTGTCGTTTCGGTGATCAACGCGATTCCCACGTACTTTTCTGTGGAGACGGAGAGGGTCAAGGAAAAACTGTCTGCGTCCCGAAAAGCTTCAAAGGCCTCTTCATATGCTTGCAGAACCGCAGGGTCGTGGCTTACTTCCGGCAGGGAAACATCGTCTTCCTCTTCGGAAACGTCGCTTTCTTCTTCGGAAGTATCGCTTTCTTCTTCGGAAGTATCGCTTTCCTCGTCCGAGGTATCGCTTTCCTCGTCTAATGGATCGCTTACCTCTTCGGAAACGTCACTTCCTTCATCGGAGGGCTCGTCTGTTTCTGCAGGGAGAGAGCTTTCCGTGTCGGAGGGTTTATTTTCTTCGCGGGAGGTCAGGCTTTCCGCAAAGCTGCTTTCTCCCAAAGAGTCTTCTTGCTCGGGCTTTGCTTCGCAGGAAACCAACGCAAACAGCATCAAGAGAGACAGAAAAAGTGCGAGTGATCTTCGGAACAGGCGCATAAGCGTTCCTCCTTCTATAAGTTATTGTACCCGTGTAACGGTATACCCCAAGGCCGTCAATTGGTCCACGATGCCGCCTTCGCCGATGACGTGGGCAAGGCCGACGGCCACGAATACCGTCTCGCCGGACTCCAGGTAGCCGCAGATGCCGTCCGTCATGATCTTATCCCGTTCTACCACCATCTTTTGGCGGTATTCCTCGAAGTAAGCCTTCTCCTCGGGGGTGGCGTCGGGAGGAAGCTCCATGGCCACGGACTGCTTCAGATACTCCGGGATCCCGCTGCACCAGAATTGGTTCATAAATTCCGCGGAGAGGTAGTATTCATACCGCCCGCCTGCCAAAGCGGATTCCAGCAGGTAGATCTGCGTCTCGCGGGAATACCCGGAAAGGGCGTCGTAATGCTTGATGGGATCCTCGATCTCCAGGACCTTTATATCTTTCCCCATCGCCAGATCCAAAAGGGTCTGATCCACACCCTTTTCGGGGGTGAACCAGTTGATGGAATCCAAATACCATTCCTCTATCACCGAGGCAACGGCGGCGGGCTTCATGGCGTCTCCGTACCCGCCGTAGCCCATGGCGAACAGCAGATTGGAGACCTTCTTGTACAGAGCGGGATCTTCCAAGTAGTCCTTCAACAGGGTGCCGTCGGAGAAGAAATAGGAATCGTCGTAGGCCTTGGCCAGCTCCTCGTCCTCCAAAAGCCGTTGCTCAAAGGTGTTCAGATCCAATTCCACCGCCAGGGCGTCGGAAGCGTAGAAGGCGTCCAGCACGTAATCGGGCAGATTGCTTGTGAGGCCGTTCCCCACGTGGATGGTGCCCAAAAGATAGGCGGTGTTGCCCTTGCCGTCCTCCACACGGTACAGCAAGGGGGAGGACTTGGGGCCTTGGGAGGGGTCGATCTCTCTGTAAGGCTCCCTATTGATGCGGTAGTAGGCGGAGGTGTCTCCCTTTTCCATGTACACGTTCCGCACCAGGTCAAAACCGCGGGGAGCATCGGTTGCGGGGAATGCGGCGGACAGGGCGTATTCCATGGCGGTGAAGTAGCCTGTGTCCCTGTCCATGGCAAGCCTGCAGGTGAGGCTTGAGACCACGGCGGTCTCGTAGCAGAATCCGTCGGAATCGTCCAGCTCCTCTGCCAAAGCGGTTCCGTAGGCGGCAAAGGACTCCTTCAGCTTTCCCTCCAGAATGAGGAATTCCCCTTCCTCCATAACGGCGACGCTCTCAAAATCCCCCAAGGTGGGGAGAGGGATCTGCTGTAAGATCTCTCCGTTGAGATAGCGGTCAAAGTCCTCCGTCTGCTGTACGGGGGAGAAGTCCTCCTGCCCTTGGGCGTAATAGGCCTGCCCGTTTGTGTACTTACGGCGGGTGACCTCTGTCCTGACGCTTTCAAAGCCGGTATGGCGCTGAACCGTTTCCATGGAAAGCATGGAGGGGTTGCCGTCCCCATCCTTGCAGGTGTCCGTCAGCACTTCTCTGCTGATAAACCGAACGCCGCTGCCTGCGAATTGATCCAGGACCTGCACCCTCCCCCCGGAGAAAGCTTCAAAATATCCCGCGGCATAGGCCAGCTTGCAGGGCAGGGAAGCGTCTGAAACGGAGATGACCTCCCCCCGGGACGGGAGGGTCAGCTCCTCCGCCTTATGCTCGGCGGGGGAGAGGGTGACCCGATAGGTCATGGCGTAGTCAGCAGGACCCTGGGTAAAATTGACGGTGTATTCCATCTCTGCGGCCACGCCGTCCTTCAGCAGTACCCATCCTTCTGCGGAGAAGGCGAAGATCCCCGCGGCGTATTCCGGGGTGATATAAGGCACCCAGGCCTCGGGGGCACTGCCTTCCGTAAAGAGAATACGGCTGTCGTCCCTGGGATCCGGCTTGATCCTGCCGTAAAGATCCGGGTCAAGCATACGGTAAGGGATCTGCCGTGCCGAAAATTGGGCAAAGCTTTCCCGAGCCTGATAGGTGTACTCCTCCTCACTGATCCGACAGGTGGTGGTCCCCGATGCAAAATGCTCCTCGGTGGTCCATTCCTCGGGTGAGGTGTGATTCCCCGTGATCAGTACCGCAGGGGCATCGGAGGTCATCCCGCTGTACTTGGCGGTGTATTCCGACGTCTCCGTGAGATATTCCATCCCCACGCACTTCTCCGTGGTAACGGAAATCTCCATGGTGTAAGCGTCTGCCGTTGCATAATAGGACAGCCCCGCCTCATAAGCCTCCTCGGCGGCAGGATCCTTTTTGTATACCACCTGAGGATCGCAGGCGGACAAAGCAAGCAGTACCGCCAGCACCAAACAAATGGAAATCGTTCGTTTGAAAAGCTTCATGGAATCCTCCTTTTTCTCCCTTTTTTGACAGTATAACAAAAAAACCGCACCTCGTCAAGATTTTCGGGACGAGATGCGGATTTTAGGGGCGAAAAGTAAAAATCTTATTCCTCGGGAATATAATCGGGGTAGGGGTAGAACAGCATTTTTCCTTCGGAAATACGGTATTCAAAGATCCCCACGGCACAGCCGGTAAAATAACTGTCCCCAAGCTTCACAATGGAATTTGGGCGCGCAATGCTCCAGATCGCATTGTCGTAAAGAACGGTGGTTTCCCCGGTGTTTACGTCTACGGTGATAAGTCCCTCGGACGCGGCGATTACAAGCTTGTCGTTGTCCAAAAGAGCGGCTTTGGGAAGGATATCAAGCTCAGCCACGATTTCCAGCTTCCAGCCCTCTTCTTTCAGATCGGTGAAACGGTAGACCGTATGAGGCATGTAGACTCCTGACAAAATATACGCCACGGGGTCTCCCATTGCTTTTTGATACAGGCCGATGACTTCTTGCCCGGTGATGACGGTCTCGGGATTGAAGATCCCTTGGGAAAGCTCACTATAGAAATTCGCAGTGGCAACCCAGCCTCCCCATTCCCCAAGAGAATCCGCGAAAAGCTGACGATAACCGGTGTATATCGAAAGAGTCGACATGGAGTCGGATGCTCCGGGGTTCAGCCAAAGCTCTCCGTGGTCTTTGCATACGTAATATATAGGCCCCTTGTAGACGTGTTCGGTATTGTAGAAAGCACGTAGCAGCATCTGTTCCTCGGTGTACTCTTCGGCCGCCAATTTGTCAAAATTTCTCCCCTTGATGTGGAGGATCTCCCCTTTTTGACAGCCCTGCAAAAGCAAGCATCCTGCTATCAAAAGAAAAACCATTGCTATCCGTAAAGCTTTCATAAAACCCCTCCTTGTATTCTTTTCTTCATTGTACCACGATTTGTATATTTTGTCAATAGGGGGGGTAAAAAAGCGAAGAGATGTTAGCACAAAAGACGAAAGAAGCTCCGAATCAAAAAGAAAAGACTCGCCAAGGAGTCTTTTCTTTTTGGAGCGGGCGACGGGAGATCAGAAGGGTCCGATTCCCTCCATTGTCATATTCCAAAAAGAAAAGACCCACCAAGGGTCTTTTCTTTTTGGAGCGGGCGACGGGAATCGGACCCGCACGGTCAGCTTGGGAAGCTGAAGTTCTACCACTAAACTACGCCCGCGTATGTAAGAGGCTTTTTACGCCTCTTTTTTCAAAGTAACGAACCGATACCGCAAGCCGGAAACGGAGGTCTCCCACTCGGTGGTCTCTACCACCTGCCAGCCGTCCTCGGGGAGGAGGCGGGGGAAGAAGGCGTCCGCATCTTCGGTTTCCGCATCGATCTCGGTGAGAATGGCGCCGTCGCAAGCACCGCAGAAGGCCTTGTAAACGCTTTCGCCGCCGCAGAGATACACCGTTTTGCCCTGGGAATGCTGCTCCAACAGGGTGAACAGCTCCAAAGCACCTCTGGCAACCAACAGATTGTCGTAGCCCTCGGTATTCTCATAACGGGAAGAAAGCACCACGTTCAAGCGGTTGGGGAGCGGCTTCCCCTCGGGAAAGCTTTCCAAGGTCTTACGACCCAGCACCACCACGTTGCCGGTGGTGAGCCTGCGGAAATTCTTCATATCCTCGGGGATGCGGTAGATCAGACCGTTGTTCTTGCCGATGGCACCCTTACGGTCCACTGCTGCCAAAATTACCATAGAAATCCTTCTGTATGTTTAAATTGCTACGGGAATGCCTTTGATCTGGGGATGGGTCACGTAATCCTCCAGCCACACGTCCTCAACCTTGAAGTCGTAGAAATCCTTCACCTCGGGGTTGATATGGAACTTGGGGGCGGGGAGCGGCTCTCTTTGGAGCATCTCCTTGATAAGATCCACGTGACGGTCGTAAATGTGTGCGTCCGCAATGACGTGCACGAATTCCCCTGCCACCATGCCGGAGACCTGGGCAAACATATGCAACAGCACTGCGTACTGGCAAACGTTCCAGTTGTTAGCCGTCAGGACGTCCTGACTGCGCTGGTTCAGGATCCCGTTGAGCACCAGCTGTCCGTCCTCCTGGGTGACGTTGAAGGTCATGCTGTAGGCACAGGGATACAACGCCATGGAATGGAGATCGTGATGGTTGTAAAGGCTGGTCATGATCCGACGGGAAAAGGGGTTGTGCTTCAGATCGTAAAGCACACGGTCCACCTGGTCGAACATGCCCTCTTTATACTGATGCTTCACACCCAGCTGATAGCCGTAGGCAGTGCCGATGGAGCCTTCCTCGTCTGCCCAGGAATCCCAGATGTGGGAATTCAGCTCATGGATGTTGTTGGACTTCTTCTGCCAGATCCACAGAAGCTCATCCACACAGTTCTTGAGGTTGGTCTTCCGCAAGGTCAACGCAGGGAATTCCTTCCGCAGGTCGTAGCGGTTCACCACACAGAACTTCTTGATGGTGTAAGCAGGGGTGCCGTCCTCCCAAACGGGACGCACCTTCTCCCCCTTGGTATCCGTGCCGTTTTCCAGAATGTCGCGGCACATATTGATGAATAGGGTATCTGCATAGCTCATGGGGATACCTCCGAAGGTTTTCTGCCAACAAATGGTATTTTACCACATCCGTCGGGAATTTGCAAGGGGTTTTCGGAAAAAATCTTTCGACTTTATGCTTCCTTCTCCGGCAAAGGCTTCCGCTTGCCCCCGGCGTAATCCTTCAACAGCAGGGCAAGCATCACGCAGAAGGAGAGGAAAGCGCCGCCCGCCACCCAGATACAGGCAGGGTGATCGGTGGTGGTCTCTGTGAAATCACGGTTGAGAATGGCGATCTTTTGCATCTCGGCGTAATCCTCTGCTCGTCCCCCTTCGGGAACGATCAGTAAGCCGGAGCCTGCGGGATCCTCTAAGGGATCCAGGAAATTGATGATCCCCGTGAAGGTCACGGGTTTTTCAAAGACCTCGTTATAATACTTCACGCGGGAGCAGACTGCCCCGCGGGAGCCGTCCTCCTGGGTGACCCAGTAGTAGTGCACCAAATTTTCCTTCATGTCGATCATGGAAAAGGCGTGGGTGATCTCCGTAAAGGTCACCTTCTGCATAGCGGTCTTTTCCCCGGTGGGGGAATAGGGCGCAAACTCCAAGGGCACGGGGAAAAAGCCCAGAACCATCCGCACCGCCAAAAATACCAGCGTCACTCCCAACGCGATCTTCACCTTCAACGTACGATCCATGGCTTCCCGTTCCTTTCGTTTCTTTCTTTTCTATTATAAAGCACCTTCCGCCGTTTGTCAAGAGGAAAAAGGTCTTGCATTTTTTTGCGGATGCGGTATAATGATAAGGCATCCGATCACGAAAGGAGTCATTTTATGACCTATTATATCGCCCAGGCTGTGGGCTTCGGGGGGATGACCCTGGCGTTCATCTCCTTTCAGCAAAACAAGCGGGAAAGGATCACCTTCCTGCAAATGCTTTCCTCCATGGTGTGGACGTTGCACTTCGGGCTTTTGGGCGCCTATTCCGGCATGGCTATGAACGCCATCGGGGTGGCAAGGGGATTCGTGTATTCCAAGAAGGGTTCTGCCCCCTGGGCTTCCCGTTCCTTCTGGCCCTATCTGTTCTCTATCGTTTCCGCAGGGTGCTGTATCGCCACCTGGGAAAATTGGCTGTCCTTGCTTCCCACGGTAGCCATGGTGGTCACAAGCTTCGGGCTGTGGGTGGATCAGCCAAAGACCGTCCGCCGTCTCACCCTTCCCGGCTCCTGGATGTGGCTGGCGTACAATTTGGTGAAGGTCTCCTGGGCAGGGGTGATCACCGAGTGCTTCAATACCGCCTCCATCTTCATCGCTATGTGGCGTTTTGACCGCAAGGGTGCAAAAAAGTCTTGACATCCCCCGGCTTTTCCTATATAATAAAGAAAAAGCAAAAACAAGAAGGAGAATATGAAAATGAAAAGATTTCTGACCCTGCTGCTGGCGGCTGTCATGGTATTCGCTCTGGCGGCCTGCGGTGAGACCGAGGAAACGAGCAACACCGCTTCCTCTTCCGCTCCCGTAAGCAGCGAAGCCCCCGCAACCTCCTCCGAGGCCGAGTCTTCCGAGGCTGAGTCCTCCGAAGAACCCTCCGAAGCACCTTCCGAAGCACCTTCCGAATCCCCCTCCGAGGACGTGTCCTCTGACGCCTCTACCGAGGAGCCCGATGACCAGACTCCTCCCGAGACCATTAACAAGTTCGTCTCCATCGGCACCGTTACCGTGAACGACCGCGCTACCGGCACCAACGCCATCCCCCTGACCGGTGTGGACGTGGAGCCCTCCTACGGCGCCGTGGTCCTCTACACCGATGAATACGGCCTGCTGGACGCAGAAGAGCTGGCTGACTTTGCCGTAGCGGTCTTCACCTACGACCACGAGTATTTCGGCTACGTCAAGACCGCCTTCTACGAGGTTGGCGAGGCCGAGGAGATCTCCGCAGACGAGGACGGCTTCCTCATCGCCATCCATTCCTGCCAGGAGACCTCCATCTCCCGCGCTAAGGGCATTGCAGACGGCACCACCGTGTTCCCCCACGGTCTCCACCTCTACGACGGCGTTGACTACGACGTAGAAAAGGCCGGCACCGCTCCCACCATCGACGGCGTGGTTACCGACGGCGAATGGGACGAGTATTTCATCGACCACATCGACGCCGAGAACGAGGCTTGGTCCTACGCACAGTTCGAGAAGGACAACTACTACGCCACCGCAGATTACTACGTCACCTACGACGATACCTATCTGTACCTCTGCGTGGTGGTACAGTCTCCCTATCACTATTGCCCCATCACCCAGGATAAGGCAGGGGATATGTGGCAGTACGAGTGCATCCAGGTGAAGTACTCTTCCGAGAGCCCTGCCGGGGACTACATCTCCGAGCATTTTGACCGCGTGATCGACAAGACTGCCGATAACGAGAAGGTGGTTATTTCCTCCGGCTTTGCCGTGAACGACAGCGGCGAGACCTGCTATTACGGCGTCACCGACGCAAAGGTTGCTTGCTCCCGTGACGACGGCGAGCAGATCACCGTTTACGAGGTTGCCGTTTCCTTCGCAGAGCTGGGTGTTACCCCCGAGAAGGGCACCGAAATGGGTCTGGCCTTCTCCGTCAACTCCACCAACGACGAAGACGTTGCCAAGAAGGTATGGAAGAACATCACTGCCCGTAACGGCGGCGGTATCATCGGCAGAAACGACTACGCCAAGATCCCCGTGATCACTTTGAACTGACACTTGTAATTTTTGCGGGGGAAGCCCATAGCTTCTCCCGCTTTTTTATGGAAAGGAAGAATCCCTTATGACAGCAAGAGAATTGATGGAACAGCTCATGGCAGGTGCCGACCTGGGCAGACCCACCGTGGATACCTGCAAGCACGGCGACCCGGAAAAGGAAGTCCGCAAGGTTGCCATCTGCATGACAGCCACCCCCGACGTGCTGAACCAGGCCAAAAAGTGGGGCGCCGACATGGTGATCACCCACGAGCCCACCTTCCACGACCATTTCGAAAACCCCAGAGAAGACGCCGTGACCCTGCAAAAGCGCGCCTTCGTTTCGGAAATGCCCTTCACCCTGTACCGTTTCCACGACTATATCCATTGGGGCGTGGATTTTGACCACATCAACGAGGGGTTCCTGCGCCTTGCGGGCTGGCAGGGCACCTTCGACGGCAGAAACAGCTTCGTTCTGGACACTCCTGCCACGGTGTACGACCTGGCAAAGAGCGTGCAGGACACCCTGGGCATCCGCCATCCCCGTATCATCGGGGACCCCGATCTCCTCGTGACCCACATCAATATGATGCTTGGGGCAGGGGGAAGCGGTGCGGCGGATAAGTTCCTTGGGGACGATAACCAGCTGATGATCACCGGGGAGATCTGCGAATGGCGGGACGGTGAGCCCATCCGGGATGCCTCCCAGCTGGGTATTCCCAAGGCCATGCTGGTGCTGGGACATTGTGCCTGCGAGGCCCCGGGTATGGAGACCTTTGCTTCCGACCTGGCGGAAAAATACCCTGCGCTTGAGATCTGCTACATCGAAAGCGGCGATTTGTTCTCCTATGTGGACTGACCTGCCAATTCAGGTCACGGAGGCCTTGGAACGGCTGAATTCCCACGGACACCAAGGCTTTTTGGTAGGGGGCTGCGTGCGGGACATCCTGCGGGGGGTGAAGCCTGTGGATTACGACCTCACCACCTCCGCCACTCCCGAGGAAGTGAAAAAGCTGTTCTCCGACAAAAACGTGGTGGAAACGGGCATCCGTCACGGCACCGTCACGGTGTTTTCCCACCACCTTCCCTTGGAGATCACCACCTTCCGCACCGAAAGCACCTATTCCGACGGACGCCATCCCGACGGGGTGACCTTCGCCTCCACCTTGGAAGAAGACCTTTCCCGCAGGGATTTCACCGTCTGCGCCATGGCCTGGAGCCCAAAGACGGGACCGGTGGATCTGTTCGGCGGCAGGGAAGACCTGCAAAACGGGATCATCCGCTGTGTGGGAGAGCCCGCCCGCCGCTTTGAAGAGGACGCCCTGCGGATCCTGCGGGGGGCACGGTTTGCCTCCGCCTTGGATTTTACCGTGGAGGAGGCCACAAAGACCGCCATGCTGGAGGGGATCCCCCTGCTGGCACATATTTCCATGGAGCGGATCTCCTCGGAGTTTCTCAAGCTCCTTTGCGGAAAGGGCGCCAAGAGGATCCTCTCGGAATACCGTGAGCTGATCGCCTTCTTCCTGCCGGAGATCCGCCCTGCCTTCGGGTTCGATCAGCAGTCTCCCCACCATCTTTACGACGTGTATACCCATACCCTGCAGGTGGTGGAAAATATGCCGCCGGATCCCATGCTGCGCCTTGCCGCCTTCTTTCACGATCTGGGCAAGCCGCAGACGGCCGACGGCGGCCGCTTCCCGGGGCATCCCGCCGTAAGCGCCCAAATGGCGGAGGCGGCCATGCACCGCCTGCGGATGGAAAAGAAGCTGATCCGCCCTGTCACCGCCTTGATCCGTGAGCACGATACCCTTCTGCGGAAGTGGGACACCCCTCGCGTGCTCCGCCTGCTTTCACGGATCACCCCGGAGCTGGCATTGCCCCTTTTGACCCTGATGGAAGGGGATGCCGCCGCCAAAGCCAACCCCGAAGCCTACCCGGCCGCCGCAAAGGAACGCCGTGCCGCCCTGGAGGCGGTGCTGGAAAGCAACCCCTGCCTGTCCGTTTCCCGGCTTGCCATCGGGGGCAAGGAGCTGTTGGAATCGGGCGTTCCCCCGGGGGAAGCGGTGGGGAAGACCCTGCAGCTTCTTCTGGAGGGCGTGTTCGACGGCAAGTGGCAAAACACCCCCGAAGACCTGCTTTCTGCCGTAAAAAATCAGCACACTCTGTGCTGAAACCATTGACAAGGGCGGAAAATTGTGGTATACTGTGACTGCAAAACAAAGAGACAAGGAGTTTTTCCCATGGCTGAATTTGTTATTTTTGCGGATTCCTCTGTGGATCTGCCTTTAGAAGAGATCAACCGCTACGGCTTGCAGATCATCAACCTGCACCTGTTCGTCAGCGGTAAGGAGGAAGATATCGATACTCTGGACAGCCACGCCTTCTATGAGCGTCTCCGCGCCGGGGATGTGGCCTCCACCTCCGCTCCCTCTCCCGAGGAATATTCCGAGAAGATGCTTCCCGTGCTGGAGAGCGGCAAGGACATTCTGTACCTTGGCTTCTCCGAGGGGTTGAGCTGTTCCTACAACAACGGCAAGCTGGCAATGGAAGAGCTGGCAGAAAAATATCCCCACCGTAAGCTGTACCACGTCAGCACCGGTTGCGCCTCTACCGGCCACGGACTTCTCACCGTGCTGGCGGCAAGAAAACAGCAGGCAGGCGCCACCATCGAGGAGGTGCGGGATTGGGTCAACGAGAACCTGCCCCACCTGGTGCACTGGTTCACCGTGGACGACCTGATGTTCTTAAAGCGCGGGGGCAGAATCTCCGCCGTGACCGCCGTTGCGGGCACCATGCTGGGCATCAAGCCCATCCTCCACGTGGACGACGAGGGCCATCTCATCAATATGTCCAAGGTGAGAGGCAGAAAGGCCTCCCTGGAGACCATGGTGGATAAGGTAAAAGAATACGCCATCAAGCCCGAAACCCAGACCATGGCCATCTGCCACGGCGACTGCCCGGAGGAGGCTGAGTGGATCGCAGAGAAGTTGAAGGCGGAGCTGAAGGTTCCCGAGGTCATCATCTCTCCCACCGGTACCGTCATCGGCGCACACTCCGGCCCCGGCACCATCGCCGTGTTCTTCCTGGGCACCCAAAGATAAGAGAATACTTACCAAAAAGCTTCGGTGTTTTCCATCGGAGCTTTTTTCGTTGACAAGCGTGTGCATCTATGCTATAATAAACAAAATACTGTTTTTTGCGAGGTCTGTATGAAAAGATTCCTTTCCGTCACCTTAACGGTTTTGCTGGTGTTGCCAATGCTTTTGTGCATTCAGCCTGCGGCGGCATCCAAGGTCCCCACCGCCGACGACCTGGAGGGCTACGAGAACGTCTGTCTCACCTACACCTTCCGCCGTTCGGGGGCTGACAACGGCAGACATTACGAAAAGGACCTGCTGCCCTACACCGCTTACCTGGATACCAAGGGCAATATCAAGGACTTTTTCTTCGACAGCTACCTGTTCCTCCCCTGTATGGACTACGGTCCCTCCGGGGCGAGAATGCATTTGGACGAGAGCAACCCCACCAAAGCCATCGACTGGACCTCTTACGTGGACGACACCTTTGCAAAGGGTGCCAACGTGGACGCCCTGGAAAAGGCTTACGGCACCACCAAGGAGGCCTTGGGGAACACGGACAGTAAGGCGGGTGTGTTCTTTACCCTGCTGTACCCCGGCAAGAGAGCCACCGACTTCGGCACCCTGGGGGGCAGAAGTCTGAACTTCTCCAAAACAGAGGACAGAAAATACGCCGTCAAATGGATGATCGACGAGCAGATGGCCCGCTTTGAGCAGGCAGGCTACAAGCACCTGGATCTGGTGGGCTTCTATTGGCTGGAGGAGTATATCGCCGCAGGGGATGACGCCGAGATCCTGAACTATGCCGCCGACTATCTCCATTCCAAGGGGCTGAAGTTCATCTGGATCCCCTGGTACAAGGCCAACGGCTACGAGCGTTGGGAAAGCTTCGGCTTCGACGTGGCCTGTATGCAGCCCAACCTGATGTGGATCGGCTACAACGACCCCACCCGTGTGAAGTCCAGCATCGCCGCCTCCGAGCAGTACGGCCTTTCCATGGAGATGGAGTGCGACGGCAGAGTTTACACCGACGAGTACTTTGCAAGATACCTGAACTATCTGGAGGGCGGGTTGAATTCCTCCATGATGAACGCCGTGAAGATGTATTACCAGGACGGTAAGACCGCCGTGTATTACAAGGCCTGCTATTCCACCGATCAGCGTTACCGCCTGGTCTACGACCTCACCTACAAATACGCCAA
Source organism: Oscillospiraceae bacterium (assembly GCA_015063885.1). Classification (GTDB taxonomy): domain Bacteria; phylum Bacillota; class Clostridia; order Oscillospirales; family CAG-382; genus Coliplasma. Next base: position 70,977 of record SVTH01000007.1, read on the forward strand.
GAAGACTCTGACCCAATCGGATATCGACGCCGTCCGCCCGGAGCAGACGGAAAACAGCTATATCGTGGTGGACGACATCGGCAGAGACGCCCTGAAGGACCCCGAGGTGGATTGGATCTCCATCGGTAAGAAGTATACCGCCAGCAGATCCTACGTGGACGGCAACGGGGCAGAGTATCAGCAGGTGGACGGTAAGGAGCTCACCGACGGTAAACTTGCCGATACCCCTCTCAGCACCGATTGGCACGCATACCACCACTCCCTGCTGGACAGCGACGGCAAAATGAGCGTCACCATCGACCTTGGGGAGGTGCGTAAGGACCTGACCCACTTCTACGCCCATTTCGACAACCGCCTGGAATACGGCATCGGCTCTCCCACGGGAATCAACCTCTATATTTCCGAGGACGGCAGAAGCTTCCGTAAGCTGACAACCCCTCTGCACATCATGGATTCCAAGGATTCCTGCATCAAGTTCGAAACCGCACCCGTTACCGCAAGATACGTGAAGATGTCCTTCGGCGTGGCGGGAGGAAACTTCGTGTTCTGCTCGGAATTCCTGGTAGGCGTGAAGGAGGGCTTCGTTCCCGAGACCTCCGCCCCCGAGGAATCCGCCCCCGAAGAATCCACTCCCGAAGAGTCCGCCCCCGAAGAGTCCGCTCCCGAGGAGTCTACCCCCGAGGAATCCGCTCCCGCTGAGTCTCAGCCCGAGACCTCCGCTCCCGCAGGATCCTCCCCAGCAGCGCAGCCCGAGGAAGGCAATGCCCCGTGGCTTTGGATATCCATCATCGCCGTGGTGCTCGTCGCGGCCGTGGTGCTCCTGCCTATCTTCAAGAAAAAGAAAGCATAACGTAAACAACGACCCCCGATGTGCTCCATCAGGGGTCGTTTCATATCCTCACAGCACGTAGTCCGTGATGCAATCGTACCAATGCACGTAGGTCTCGCCGTTCACGGTGAGCCGCTGATTATCGGGAAGTATTTCCGTCCAAAGCTTCCCGTAGCGGTCAAACTGCCAATCGTCCTTGTTGAACCGGCGCCACAACACCGTTCTTCCGTGAACGTCCAGGTAGTACTCACACAGCATCCCGCCGCCGCTTCCTACCTGGAAGTCCACAAGCTTCACCGTGTCGTAGCGTTTGCCGTCCAGCGCCACCGTATAGCGTCCCACCACGTCGGAAAGATCTCCCGTTCCCATGGCGATCTCTCCCGCCGAACTTTCGGTGATCAGCCCGCGGGGGATCCGTTCTACGGGGAAACCGCAGTTGTTCTCCCCGATGCCGTAGCTTTCCTCAAAACCCCCGTCCAGGAAGGTGGTGAGCTTGGTTACCCCTTGGCTGTCGGTATACATCCCGCCCAGGTACTTGCAATGGGTGTCCGACAGGGCGGCGTAAACCGTTTCGCAGGCGTATTCCTTGCCGTTTTCATAGCGCTTTTTGATGGCAACGCCCTCCACGCCGTGAATGCTGACCTTGCCCACCGCTTCCATGGCGTACTTGCCGTTTTGGACCCTCTCGGGGAAGTCGTACATGGCAAAGCTGAGCTTTTCTCCCATGCAGGGGATGATAAACATCCCGGGGAGCTCCTCGTGGCGCAGGGGGAAGGGGGCGCCTTCTCCCTTTTCGATGGTGTATGCGGGCATCGTCTTGGGAAATTCCTTCATACAATTCGTTCCTTTCTCCGTGAAGCGTTCTTTGAACGCTTCTTTTGCGTGATGGAGGCGGCTTTTCACCGTTCCTACCGGGATATGAAGCCTTGCGGCGATCTCCTTTTGGGAAAGCTCTCCGAAATAGGCGAGGTACAAGATCTGCCGATCCCTTTCGGGAAGCCGTTCCAGGGTGTCCCTCACGGGATTGCCGTGGGTCAGCCCTCTTGCGCCCGCGGCGAGGACGCCTTCGCCTACCTCGTCTAAAGATACCTTCCCGGGCTCACCCTTTTTGCGGTAGTGATCGTTGCATTTGTTCCGCACAATGGCAAGCAGCCAACTCTTAAAGGCGGCAGGATCCTTCAAGTCGGGAAAATGCCTGTAAGCCGATAAGCACACCTCTTGCAAAACGTCCTCGCCGTCTGCGGGGTTGCCGATTTTGTACTTCACAAAGCGTTCCAAAACGCCCATGTGCTGTTTCAGCAAATCTTCGAATTCCATTTTGGCACGCCTCCGTTGTTTTTTTCTTTGAAAACGTTTTCACCTATTAAGACGAAAAAAGGGGGAGAAAGGTTCATTTTTACAGAAAAATCCCCCGCGTTTTTTTGCACGGGGGAGAATTTGTTAGTAGAAGGTTGCTACGTAATATTTCTTTTTTGAAAAATATAGCCACAGCTACATATTATTACGTTTGATAGATTGCTAAAACGATCAGCTGCGAAAATCCATCTTCAACAATTTTTACAGAATACAAAATCGCCGGCAAATTATTACAATATGATAATATCTCTGACTGAATTGTATATTCTATGCCGTCAAGCGTATCGACTCCTAAATGTTCGCGGATCTTTTCTTCCAGCAATTCATCTCGTTGGTGAGAACTTATAAAGGATTTTATAGCTGTGCTTGGGCACGCTTCTGTTTTGGAGAAACTCGTTATCGATCCTTCGGAGTTGATAGATATTTCTACTTTGATGTTGCACATCAATTCTCGCTTGACCTGCCATACCATATAATAATTAGATGTTGAAGAATCGGGGCGTGTCATTTCGAAGTGATTGTATTGTTCAAAATTGACCAACTCAGCGAGGGTTAACTCAGCGGCTTGTTTTAACTCTTCATCAGACAGCTTATTTATATTTTTAATTGCCGGGAGTGGGCTTATGTTGGAAAAACCAATGATTTCCCCCGTTTTGGCATTTACTTTGATGCGTTTCCATGTGAGAGTGGATGATTCCTCAGCGATTCCGTAAATGTCAAATGTATCGTTTGTCAATTTTGATTTTTTGCTAGAAAGATATATTGTGTTGTATTTTGATTGCCCGATTTGCAGGACGTAATTTTGCGTGTTGCCTTTTTCGGAAGCAACGTCTATCGATTCGCTTTCGATAACTTCGCAAGCGTAAGCATGTTGAGAACAGCCAACGAAGGAAAAAGCCGGTAATACACCAATGATTAACAGTATTAGTGAGCGTGCTAAGTTCTTCTTCATATTGTTTTCCTTTCTCCCTTTTTGCATCCTTGTAATTACAGTATAACAAGTAAATAATGGGCTTGTCAATAATTAGTTATATAAAAAATGTGATCTTGTTTTGTACAAGCTATACGAAAAATGTGCGAGACAAAGAAGGCCATCCTCTCCCAAATATATATGTCGTAAATTGGCAAAATGTCTATTTGAAAATGAAAAACTCCCCCGTGCTTTTTTTAAACACGGGGGAGAACTTGTTAGCAGAAGGTCGCTACGTAGTACTTCTTCTTACCTCTGCGGATGACGATGAACTTACCGTCAATGGCGTTTTCCTTGGTGAGCAATACGTTGCCGTCCTTCTCGATGTCGCCGTTGAGAGAGACAGCGCCTGCCTTCAGGAAATCGTTGCCCTCGCGGTTAGAGGATGCGGCACCGCCCAGCTTCAAAGCGTCCAGCAGACGGGTGCCCTCGGGAATCTCAAAGTGGGGAACGTTCTTCAGCCCTGCCAGCAGATCCTGGGGAGGGATGGACTTGATGTCCCCGGAGAACAGCTGCTCGCTGATGCGGACGGCTTCCTCGTATGCGCCATCGCCGTGGAGGTCGGTGATGATCTCCTTGGCCAGAGCCTTCTGTGCCAAACGGAGATGGGGCTGCTCGTTGTGCTGACGCTCGATCTCCTCGATCTCCTCACGGGAGAGGAAGGTCAGACGCTTCAGATAGGGAACCGCCATCACGTCCTCTGCGTTCAACAGGAACTGATACAGCTCGTAAGAGGAGGTCTTGCTCTTATCCAGCCAAACGGCGTTGCCCTCGGACTTGCCGAACTTGTTGCCCTGGGAGTCGGTGATCAGAGGCATGGTCATGGCGTAGACCGTCTCGCCGGTGGTCTTGCGGATCAGCTCGATGCCGGTGGTGATGTTGCCCCACTGGTCGGAGCCTGCCACCTGAAGATCCACGTTCATATGCTCGTGGAGATACTTGAAGTCGTAGCCCTGGATGAGCATATAGGAGAACTCGGCGTAGGAGATGCCCGTCTCCATCTGACGCTTTACGTGATCCTTGCTGAGCATATAGCCCACGTTGATGAACTTACCGATGTCACGGAAGAAGTCCAGAACGTTCATATCCTTGATCCAGTCGTAGTTGTTTACCACGGGGTAGGGGAACAGCTTCTGTACCTGTGCCTTCAGCGCCTCAAAGTTGCGGAACACCACTTCCTTCTGGGAAAGAGCACGCTCCACGGTACCTCTGGGGTCGCCCACCAGGCCGGTGGCACCGCCCACCAGGATCAGGGGGTGATGGCCTGCCTCTGCCAGACGGCGGGTGATGAGGAAGGAGGAATAATGCCCCAAATGCAGGCTGTCTGCCGTGGGGTCGGTACCGATATAGAAGGTGAGACCGCCTTCGTTCAATTTGTCGATCAGGGCGGGATCGGAGATGCTCTCGATCAAGCCGCGCCACTGAAGATCTTCATAGACTGTCATAACAATTACCATTCCTTGTGTGTTACTGTTTATACCAAAGCAGTATACCACAGAAACAGGCAATTTGTCAACAGAAAATCGGAAAAACCCCTTGACGAACGGCGAAAAAAGGCGTATAAATGAGAGAATCCTTTTGGAGGTGGCAGTATGCTCCTTACCGTTCTCATTGCCGCCGCGGCGTGTATCGCCATGCTGGTGCTGGTATTCTTCTTCCCCTCGGTGTCGATCCGCCGTCATTTTATCAGTACCTATTGGTTCGCCCCCCTCGTCGGCGGGGTGCTTTTGTGGCTCCTGGGCAGGATCAGCGGGGGAGAGATCCTGGAGGGCCTTACCCAAAGCGGCGGGATCAATCCCATACAGCTTTTGGTGCTGTTCCTTTCCATGACCTTGCTTTCCGTATTTCTGGACCAGGCAGGCTTCTTCAGCTGGCTGGCCTCCAAGGTATTGCGCCGTGCGGGGAGCAGTCAGAAAAAGCTGTTTATCAGCCTGTACCTGATGGTCTCGGTGCTCACCGTCTTCACCTCCAACGACGTGGTGATCCTCACCTTCACCCCCTTCCTGTGCTTCTTTTCCAAAGGGGCCAAGATCGACCCTCTGCCCTTCTTAGTGGCGGAGTTCGTGGCGGCCAATACCTGGAGCATGGGGCTCCTCATCGGCAACCCCACCAACATCTGCCTTTGCACCGCGGGGAACGTGGAGTTCCTTGCCTACCTACGGGTGATGTGGTTCCCAACCCTCCTTGCGGGGACGGTCTCCTTCTTCGTCCTGCGGCTGATGTTTCGTAAGAGCTTGCAAAAGCCCATGGAGCCCTGCGAAGAGGAAGCCCGCCTTTCCGACGTGCCTGCGGTGGTGGTCGCCATCCTTCACTTGGCGGTGTGTATTGTGCTGCTGGTATTCTCCAACTTCCTGGCGATGCCCATGTGGCTGATCACCCTGGTGTGCTTTATCAGCCTGTACGTTTCCATGACGTTGTACCTCCTTGCCCGTAAGAAGGGCTTACGGATGATCACCGATTCCTTCCGAAGAGCGCCCTGGGAGATCGTCCCCTTCGTGCTTTCCATGTTCGTGGTGGTGCTGGCGCTGGAAAAGGCAGGGGCGACGGAAGCCCTGGCCGCCCTCCTTTCCAAAGGGGAAAGCATCCTCACCTTCGGGGTCTCCTCCTTCTTTGCCGCCAATCTGGTGAACAACATTCCCATGAGCGTGTTCTATTCCGCCGTGGTGGAGGCTGTGCCCTCCTCACAGACCGCAGGTGCCCTTTACGCCGCCGTGGCAGGGTCCAACTTAGGCGCCTATCTCACGCCAATCGGCGCCCTTGCGGGGATCCTGTGGATGAGCCTCCTTTCCCGCTACGGGGTGAAGATGTCCTTCGGCAAATTTATCCGCTACTGTGCCCCCGTGTCCCTCTGCTCCATGGCCGCCGCTTTGCTGGGGCTTTGGTTGGTGATTTATGGGGGCACTTAAGAACCTTTCTTTTTAGAAGAAAGGTTCTTAAGAATCTCCAAAGAAAATCCAATGCCAAAAACTGTCGTTTTTGGGAAGAGAAACACAAAGAACCTTCTGCTTTTTGCGGAAGGTTCTTTTCACAGGAAAAGTTTTTGGGGAAGGGTACGGGGAACCCCTTTTTTCAAAAAGGGGTTCCCCGTCTATCGTTCCTTCTCTATCCCCTCGGTACCAGCGTAACCAAACACAGCTCCGGCGGGTTGCCGATGCGGGGAACGCGGGTGTTCTTCACAGCCAGCCCCCGGCTGACCAGAAGCTTGGTACCCTCCAGGTCGTAGACCCCGCCGGTGTACTTGGGGAAGAATCCCACGTCGGGAGCCAAAAAGCCGTCCTTCAGGAAGGGGAACCGCCATTGTCCGCCGTGGGCGTGCCCGGTGAGCACTGCGTCGAAGGGTGTACCCGTATACTCCTCCACCCGCTCGGGACGGTGGGTGATCAACAGGGAACAGCCGCCCTTTTCTGCCGCCTTGCAGGCGCTTGCCAACTGCTTGCGGTGGATCTCCTCCTGATGCAAAGGATCCTCCACGCCGCAAAGGAGCAGGGTGTTACCCTCTGCGGAGAACAAGGCGTTCTCTCCCGCCAAAAGGTATGCCCCCGTGGAGGCGGCCGCCCGCTTCACCAGGCCGTAGCGCCCGGTCTTGATCTCGTGATTTCCCGGCACGTAAAAGGTGGGGTAGCGCCCTGAAAAGGCTGTCAGCGCCTCCAGGCCTCCCGTCAGAGGGATCCGTTCGTCGAAGGTATCTCCGCCGAAGATCACCAGATGGGGCTGAAACGCCTCCGTCAATTCCAGGCATTTTTCGTGCCCTTCTCCGTGAAGGTCGGAGAGAAACGCCAGCCTCACGGGGGACTGTAACCCTTTTACGGACAGGGAATAGGGAACCGCCATAACCGACGGTTCCCAAAAAAGTCTGCCTATCATTTCTTGCGCAGGACCAGGATGACCACCACGGCACCTGCCAAAACCACTGCCACGCAGATCACGATGATGATCGTGGTGGAAGAGCCGCCGTCATCGACGGGATCGATCAGCGTGCTTTCGGCGGTGGATTCCTCTTGGGAGGATTCCTCGGAAGGCTTGCTGCTTTCCTCGTCGTCCTCGTCCTTGCTCGTCTCGCCCGGGCCGGGCGCGGGATGAGGGTCAAAGGGCTCGCCCTCGGGCAGCTCCAGCTCCCCGTAAAGCTTGTTCTGATCCACTCTGTAGGTCACGCAGGTGATCTGCTCCGCTCTGTAAAGGTCGCTTTCCAAAGCCGCCTTGGCCTTCTTGCCGGAAATGGCCTTCAGCGCCATATGGAGCTCCTTCAGCTTCTCACCGTCCATTTTACCCTGAGAAACGGTTTCCTTCAAGCCGTCGATGAGTGCGGAGATCTTCTCTCCCTCGTCTGCGGTAATGCCCTCGCAGGGAACCAAAACGTCCTTGATCCTGCCCTTCATGTAGTCCAGACAGGCCTTGATGGAAGCGTCGGGATCCAGGAAGGGAGAGATGGCCCGGTTGCGGTAAACGGTTTCCATCAGCGCAGGGCCTGCCATATCCTTCAGATAAGCGGAGCCCTCGAAGAAGCAATCGCCGTAAGCGCCGTTTTGGTTGTCCTCCGCCGCCTGGCGTACCATCTCGGTAGCGCCCAGCTCTGCCATGAACACGCCCAGACCGGTGACGATCATGCACTGATCCCCGGCCAGCTTCACCTGCTGACGGATATCGTCACCGTAGCCGTCGCCGTAGGCCATGGGATGGAGGATATCCAGCCAATCCTTTTCCAGCCAGGTCACGAAGTCCTGGTAGTTGTATTCGGTAGCACCGTTCACGGTGGCAACCACGTCTGCGGAGAGAAGCACCTCGGGACGGACGCGGTCGATCATCTCGCGGACGGCCTTCACCATCTCGGTGACCTGGGACATACGGAACTTCTTCCAATCCTCCCAGTAGGCCGCCTTGGTGTCGTAAGTGGGGGTCACGCCGTAGTGGTACTGCTCCTCAAACTTCTTGAAGGCCGCTTCGGTGTAGCCGAAGTCCAGGTCGGAGCGGGAATAGTAACGGATGTAGTCCAGCTCAAAGCAGTCGATGTCGTAGTTGCGGATGATGTATTCGTAGAAATTCACCAGATATTCCCGTGCCTCGTCGTTGGCAGGATCGATCATCATGAAGTCGTCGGGGTTGTGAGGGGTGCCGTTCTGATTCAAAGAGAGCCACTCAGGCTTCTTGTAAGCGATGTTGTCGGAGTAATACTGCCCCTTGCTGTGGCCCACCTCCATGATGGCCATCCAAAGATGGCATTCCATACCGTACTTGTGGCAGGCGTCCACGTATGCCTGGAGCACGTCGTAGTTGAAGGTCTTGATCCGCTGGAACAGGCAATCCTTGGGGGTGTTCATGATCACGCCGTTGTTGAAGTTGCCCTCCACGCAGATGGTGTTGATCCCCGCATCGTGAAGCTCCTTCACGTAGGCGTCCACCTCTTTTGCGCTCTTCTGAGAGGGGCGTACCCAAACCGCACGGTACTGTACGGTGTAGCTTTCGGAGATGGAGCTGCGGATAACGGCCACCTTGTCGGTGACCACGTCGCACACCGTGGCAAACTCCCGGTCGGAGCCGTCGTTTTGGTGTGCCGCCAGAGCGTCTGCAAACAGCTTTTTCGCTTCGGCGATCTGCTGCTCCAGAACGTCATACTGCAGATACATGAAGTTTTCCTTGGCATCCTCCAGGGCAGGGGACAGGGATTCCAGAATCGCCGCCATACCCCGCTCCAGGCTTTCGGCGTTGTAGCTGAACTTGACGGTCTTTGCGGAAGCGTCGTAGGAAGCGGTCATGCCCAGCTGTACGTAGGTCTTCAGCCAGTCGATGGAAGAACCGTGGGCAGAGACCACGAAACCGTTCTTGGGGATAGCGGTATCGTTGCCCCCCAGGGAGACCACCAGGCCGTCCTCAACCGTCGCCTCGTAGCCGAATTCGTTGGTGCCGGTGGTTTTCCCTTTGGAAGGGGTGTAGACCACCAAAAAGTTCTCACCGCGGGTAACGTTAACGCCGTTGAAGGCTCTTTCCGCATCGTAGAACACCTCTGCGCTCATGTCGATGGGCTCGGTGGAAACGGTCAACAGCATGGTGCGGTCGTTGTAGTAAACGTAATCGCCTACGTGTACGTTTTGCTGGATCCAGGTGCGCATCTTGCCGTCGGTGTCGGATTCGTGACCGGAGACCACAAACCCGCCTGCGGGGATGGCGTTATCGTTCCCGCCCACGGAAACGACCTTGTTGTCGGGGCCTACCACTGCCTCTACGCCCCATTCGTTGGTGTTGGTCTTGGGACCGTAGGCTTCGGTGTAGACGATCAGGTTGCCGCTGTTGCGGAAGCAGTCGAAGCCGTTGATCTTCACCGTCACCACCTCGGCGGATACCGCAGTGGGCAGGGAAACTGCCAGCAGGATCACCGCCAACAGCGCAGGGAGAAGTCTTTTCAAATGCATAGTGTCTGTCTCCTTGTTTTTATTTGGATTGGAGGGACGCTTAAGAACTTTTCTTTGGAAAGAAAAGTTCTTAAGAATCTCAAAAGAAACTTCATTGCCGAAAACTGCCGTTTTCGGGAAACCCTTTATGATTTCTCGAAATAGGGTTTCTTGGAGGGTGCGGGAACCTTCTTTTTCCGGAAAAGAAGGTTCCTGCGTCAAACGTTAAATCTAAAAAGAACGATGTCGCCGTCCTGCATAACGTATTCCTTGCCCTCGGAGCGGACCAGCCCCGCCTCCTTGCAGGCCACGTAGGAGCCCTTTTCCATCAAGGCGTCGAAGGCCACCACCTCTGCGCGGATGAAGCCCCGCTCAAAATCGGAGTGGATCTTACCTGCCGCCTGGGGCGCCTTGGTGCCCTTCACGATGGTCCAGGCACGTACCTCCGGCTCTCCCGCGGTGAGGTAGCTGATGTAGCCCAGCAGATGATAGGAAGCACGGATCAGCTTGGCCAAGCCTGCTTCGGTAACGCCCAGATCCTCCAGGAACGCCTGCTGCTCCTCCTCGTCCAGCTCTGCCAATTCCGCCTCGATACCGGCGCAAACGGTGATGATCTCCGCGCGTTCACCCTCAACTGCCTTGCACAGGGCGTTGTAGTAGGGGTTCTCCGTGGGATCCTTTGCCAGATCGCCCTCGGCCACGTTGGCGCAGTAGATCACGGGCTTCCAGGAAAGCAAGGGCAGGTCGAACAGCTCCGCCTTCTCGTCGTCGGTCAGCTCCACGCTTCTGGCAGGCTTGCCGTTCTGCAAAGCCTCCCCGATGCGCTCCAATGCGGGAAGAATGGCCAGGGCAGACTTGTCTCCCTTTCCCGCCTTCTTCACACGGTCCACACGGCGCTCAAGCAGCTCCATGTCGGAAAGGATCAGCTCGGTGTTGATGATGTCCACGTCTCTTGCGGGATCCACGCTGTCCTCCACGTGGATGACCTCGGATCCGCCGAAGCAACGTACCACGTGCACGATGGCGTCCACCTCACGGATGTGGGAAAGGAACTTGTTCCCCAAGCCCTCGCCCTGGGAGGCGCCCTTCACCAGGCCTGCGATGTCTACGAACTCAATGACGGCGGGGGTCACCTTCTTGGGGTGATACATCTCCGCCAGCTTATCCAGCCGCTCGTCGGGAACGGCAACGATGCCCACGTTGGGGTCGATGGTACAAAAAGGATAGTTTGCGCTTTCCGCACCCGCCTTGGTCAGGGCGTTGAACAGGGTGCTTTTTCCCACGTTGGGAAGACCGACAATGCCAAGTTTCATAACAAAAAGATACCTCTTTTTCCTCTGTGTGCTTAAAAATCTCTATCTTATACTATACACCATTTCCGCCGTAATTGCAATATACAATTTTATTTCACAAAACTTTTTGAATAAAATTTATCATATTTTTGAAAAACCTATTGACAATAGGCGAATTGTATGGTATATTGTTATCGAAAAGAGATCTGAAAATAACAAAAGTTTGAATAGGAGGCTTCTCTATGGCAACCCGTATTCTTTGTATCGACGACGACAGCAATATTTGCGATCTTCTCTGTATGTATCTTCAGAAGGAGGGCTACGAGGTCCGCACCGCGCAGGACGGTATGGAGGGCGTCAGCCTGTTCCGCACCTACGAGCCCGATCTGGTGCTTTTGGACATTATGATGCCCCGTATGGACGGCTGGCAGGTCTGCCAGGAGATCCGCAAGCAATCCTCCAAGCCCATCATTATGGTCACCGCAAAAGGGGAGACCATCGACAAGGTTCTGGGTCTGGAGCTGGGTGCCGACGATTTCATCGTCAAGCCCTTTGATATGAAGGAGGTCTGCGCCCGCATCAAGGCGGTTTTGCGCCGCTACGCCAAGCACGACAACGCCGACGGCGAGGTCATCAAGTTCGACAACCTGGAGATCTCTCTCCAGAAGTACGAGCTGAAGATCAAGGGCAAGGCCATCGACCTTCCCCCCAAGGAGCTGGAGCTGATCTACTTCCTGGCCTTCAATTACAACCGCGTCTTCACCAGAGACCAGCTGTTGGATAAGGTCTGGGGCTTTGATTACCTGGGCGACAGCCGTACCGTGGACGTACACATCAAGCGTCTCCGCGAGAAGCTGGAGGGCGCCTCCGAAAAATGGACGCTGAAGACCATTTGGGGCGTGGGGTATAAGTTCGAAGTGGCAGAAGAATAAGTTCTGCCCCGGGAACGTAATCTTGTTTTACCGTGCGGGGCATCTTTGGGGGTGCTCCGCATTTTTTCCTCAATGAAAGGGGAGTGTTGCCATTGTTTAAAACCTTTGCGGAAGGGCTATATGCTGCTTCCCCCTCGGCGGGTGTGGTGGTCTCCATCGCCGCCATTCTGTTCTGCGGCTTTGCCATGACCAGGCTCACCAAGCTTTGCCGCCTGCCCAACGTCACCGCCTACATCCTGACGGGGATCCTGCTGGGTCCTTATTGCCTGGCGCTCATCCCCGCTCCCGTGGCGGAGGGGATGGACTTTTTATCCGACGTGGCCTTGTCCTTCGTGGCCTTTTCCATCGGGGAATTCTTCCGCCTTTCCGTTTTGAAGAAAAACGGGGGAAGGGTGCTGGTCATCGCTTTGCTGGAGGCCACCCTGGCGTCCGCCTTGGTGTTCGTCTTATTGTATTTCGTTTTGAAGCTGCACTTAGCCTTCTCCGTGGTCCTTGCCGCCCTGGCGGCGGTGACGGCACCCACCTCCACGGCGGTGACCATCCGTCAGACGGGGGCAAAGGGGGAGTTCGTGAACACTCTGCTTCAGACGATGGCGCTGGACGACATCATCGGATTGGCAGGCTACAGCGTGGCGGTCTCCCTGGCGCTGTCCCTGCTGTCTCCCGGGGGAGACGTAGCCCTTTGGGACGTGCTGTACCCCTTGCTTGCCAACCTGGGCGCCTTGCTGTTGGGCGGGGTGTTCGGGATCCTGATGAAATGGCTTATGCCCACAAAGCGCTCCACGGATAACCGCCTCATCATCTCCGTGTCTCTTTTGGCGGCCTTCTGCGGGGTGTGCGCCGTTCTGAACATCTCACCGCTTTTGGGGTGTATGTCCATGGGTACGGTGTATATCAACACCACCGACGACGGCAAGTTGTTCAAGCAGCTGGGGTATTTCAGCCCGCCCATCCTGCTGATCTTCTTCGTGGGGAGCGGCCTGCGCTTTGACCTGGGGGCCTTGCTGTCCCCCGTGGGAGCCGTGGGAAGCGTTTCCCTGTTGACGGTGGGCATCCTGTATTTCGCCGTGCGCATCCTTGGGAAATACCTGGGCGCCTTCCTGGGCTGTCAATTGGTGCACAGCTCAAAAAAGACCCGCAATTACTTAGGCCTTGCCCTGATCCCCCAGGCGGGGGTGGCCATCGGTCTTGCCGCCATCGGCGCCCGTGCCATCGGCGGGGAGGTGGGGAGTGCTTTGCACACCGTGATCCTGGCGGCAGGCATTCTTTACGAGCTAACGGGCCCTGCCCTGGCAAAGCTTGCCCTGTTCCTTTCCGGCTCCTATTCCGAAAAGCTGGAGGATCTGGTCCCCGCAGAGGAAGTGAACGGGGGAGAACAGCTTTCCGACGCAGAGCTTCTCATCCGCCGCATCCGCAAGATCCAGGAGACCCTGCCGCCCCCCCACGAGGAGGAGCAGGCCTTCACGGAAGCCGCCGAGGAGCATTGGGAGGCTTACCGTATTCGCCGCAGAAACTTCGGCAGACTTCGCTGACAAAAGGAGGAATTCATTTATGATCGTAGATCCCATCGCCGATCTCTTGGGCACTTGGTCCACGGAGATCAATCTCTGTTCCGTACTGCTCCGTGTGGCAGTCTCGGTGATCCTGGGCATGCTCATCGGCTGTGAGCGCTCCAGCAAGCGTCACGCCGCGGGGCTTCGCACCTTTATGCTGGTGTCCCTGGCCAGTACCGTGGCCATTCTGATGGATCTGTACTTAGGGCGGGACCTGTTCCTGCTGTCCGCCGCTTCCGTCATCGGCATCGCCATCATCACCGTGAACTCCGTGCTGTTCACCTCCCGCAATCAGATCAAGGGGCTCACCACCTCCGTGGGACTTTGGGCCTGCGGGATCCTGGGGCTGGCCATCGGCGCAGGGCTGTATACCGTCACCATCGTGGCGTTTTTGGCCTTGCTTTGCAGTCTCTCCCTGTTCCCCCACGTGGAAGGGTATCTGAAAAACCGTTCCAACCACTTTGAGGTGCACCTGGAGCTGAAGAACGTGGCGTACCTGCAAAACTTCGTGGCCACCATCCGTGAGCTGGGGCTGACCATCGACGAGATCGAGGCCAATACCGCGTACCTGAATTCGGGGCTGGCGGTGTACTCCCTGGCACTGACCATCACCGGCAAGGAGCTGCGGAAGTACAAGACCCACATCGAGATCATCCGTGCCCTGGGCTCTTTGGAGTACGTCAACCACATCGAAGAGATCTGAAAAATATGCAAAACAAAAGCGACCTGCAAACGCAGGTCGCATTTTTTTGAAAACTTTTACGTGTTGGTGAATACCGTGGAAAGATAGCACATCAATGCCAGAACCAGGGTAATCACGCCGGGCAGGTAGCTGAGAAGCTTCTTGTCCTTTTTGATGTAGTTACGCACCAAACCCACGGCGGTGCTGATAAAGCCCAGTGCCAAAGCCACGATAGAGCAGAGGGAGGTGGTCAGGAAGGGGAGATCCCAAGCCTGCTCGGTCCACTCGGTGGTGACCTCGCCGGTCTTTCTGTTGGTAACCTCTTCAAACCAATGGTAGCTCAGGGAAGCGTAGCCTTCTTTATTGTTCATGGCATTCTGTCCCAGCAGAGCGAACAGCAGTGCAACCACGGCGATGATCCAAGCGGCGGCAAACAGAATGCTGTGGAGTTCTCTTTTATCCTTGCCTGCCTTCTTTTTCTTCTCCACTACGGGAGCAACGGCTTCATTCTGTTCCAGAACTTCCTCGGCAGCGACGTTTTTATTCTTCATGGCAAAATAACTCCTTATGATCGTTTCCTATATGTTACCACATTTCCCGCAGGATGTCAACCGTTATTTTGTAGAAACAGATGTCAAAAAATTGTCGGATTTGACGGAAAACCCCTGTTTTATTTCCCTTTCAGCTCCACGCGGCGGATCTTGCCGGAGATGGTCTTGGGCAATTCGGAGACGAATTCCACCACTCTGGGATACTTGTAGGGTGCGGTATGGGTCTTCACGTAAGTCTGGATCTCCTTCACCAGAGCGTCGCTTTCTTGGGTCCCCTTGGTAAGGACGATGGTGGCCTTGACCACCTGGCCGCGGACGGGATCGGGAACGCCGGTAACGGCACATTCCAGCACGTAGGGGAGCTCCATAAGGACGCTTTCGATCTCGAAGGGCCCGATACGGTAGCCGGAGGACTTGATGAGGTCGTCGGTTCTGCCCACGTACCAGTAGAAGCCGTCCTCGTCCTTCCAGGCGGTGTCGCCGGTGTGGTAGAATCCGTCGTGCATAGCGGCCCGGGTCTTTTCAAGATCTCTGTAATAGCCCATGAACAGACCGTAGGGCTTGTTGCCTTCCTCGTAGCGGATGCAGATCTCGCCCACTTCGCCCACGGCGCAGGGAGTGCCGTCCTCGTGGAAGATGTCCACGTCGTAAGCAGGGGAGGGAACGCCCATGGAGCCGGGACGGGGTGTCTCACCGTAAAGATTACCGATGGTGAGGGTGGTCTCCGTCTGTCCGAAGGCCTCCATGATCTTCAAGCCCGTAGCCTCGTGGAACTTGTTCCAAACCTCGGGGTTCAGAGCCTCGCCGGCGGTGCAGGCGTAACGGATGGTGGAAAGATCGTATTTGGTCAGATCGCACTTGATCAGGAAGCGGTAGATGGTGGGAGGTGCGCAGAAGGTGGTCACGCCGCACTGTGCAAACAGGGGGAGCATCTTCTCGGGATCAAACCGATCGTAGTTGTAAACGAACACAGCGCACTCGCAGAACCAACAGCCGTAAAGCTTGCCCCACAGCGCCTTACCCCAGCCGGTATCGGAGGCGGTGAAATGCAATCCCTCGGGATCCACGCAATGCCACCAGCGGGCGGTGATGAGATGCCCCAGGGCGTAGCCGTGGTCGTGGGTGGCGATGCGGGGGTAGCCCGTGGTACCGGAGGTGAACAGCTGGATCATAGGCTCCTCCAGCTTGGTGTCCACTCTGTCGAAATGCTTGGAGAAGCGGCGTACCTCGGTGTCGTAATCGTGCCAGCCCTCACGGCTGCCGTTGACCAGCACCAGGGTCTTCACCGTCTCGCACTTGGCGGCTGCGTTTTCCGCCTCTTCGGCAACCTTGCCGTCGGCGGTACAGCAGATGGCGGAGACGCCCGCCGCATCAAAGCGGTAAACGAAGTCCTTTTCCACCAGCTGATTGGTGGCGGGGATGGCAACCGCCCCCAGCTTGTGAAGGGCCAGAATTGCAAACCAGAACTGATAGTGGCGCTTCAGCACCAGCATCACACGGTCGCCCTTCTTGATGCCCAGGGACGCAAAATAGTTGGCGGTGCGGTTCACCTCGTCCTGGAGCTCCTTGAAGGTGAAATCTCTCCGGGAAAGGTCGTTGTCCACCCAGACCATGGCACGCTTGGAGGGGCATTTTTCCGCCAGGGCGTCCATGACGTCGTAGGCGAAGTTGAAGTTTTCGGGCGGGGTGAAGCGGATGTTCTTCAGCCTGCCGTTTTCGTCGATCTCCTCCTCCACGAATCTCTTGTAGATGCAGTTCTCGTATCTCTTGTTGTAGGCTACGGGATCCGCAAAGGAATCCACCTCTTTTGCAAGGAAGGGAGTCTCCTGCAAAACGGGCTGGTTTTCGGGGGTCTCCCCCTCCTTGTGGACGATGGCCAGGAACTTACAGTCTCTCCCCCCCATGGCAACCATACCGTGGGCGTGCTCGGACTCGTAGAAGATGCTGTCTCCCTCGTTGAGGATGAATACGTGATCGTCCAGCTGGATGCGGAGCTGACCCTCCAGCACCATATCGAACTCCTGCCCGGGGTGGGTGGCCAGCTCGATGGGTGCGTTTTCCTTGGCGGCGTCGTATACCGCGGTGACCACGAAGGGCTCGGAAAGACGGTTCTTCAAGAAGGGCGCCACGTGGCGGTAATGGAAGCCGTCCCCCTTACGGATGGGCATGCCGCCTCCCGCACGGGTAAGTGTAAAGAAGCCCAGCTTGGGATCCGTGCCGGAGACCAGCTCGGAAAGGTCCATCTGCAGCGTCAAAGCGCAGTTGTACAAAAAGTTAAAGTAAAAATCCTTTTCCCCTTTTTCCAGCTCCAGATACTCCTCTGCGGTGATCCCGCAGGCGGAGGCCAGGGCCTCGGGGGAGACGTCGGCGTTGATACGCGCCCACTTCAATCGTTCGGCGATGAGTTTGGTCTGCTGTTCCATGTCTTTTGTTCCTTTCTGTTCCTTGGAGAGTTTTCCTGTGCTTGGCGTTGCCTGTGAGAGGAAAAAAGAAAGACTTTATCTGCAACGAGATAAAGTCTTTGAAACCAAAGGTACTTTACAACCACTCATTTGACACGTCAACCAACGTTTTTCCCTTTCTACGGCGGAAACTCCGTCAACACCTGACCAAAAACAGGCTCGGCGTTGCGGCTCGGAGGTGATAAGCATCCACGTCGGCTCCTGCCTCGCACCAAACGGCAGGTCTCTGAAAACCGAAGAAGGCGAACGCCCTTGTCCTCGTCATAGCTTTTATGAAGTTGTGGAGATTATAGCACGGCTTTTTTTATTTGTCAATAGGTTTTCGTGAGTTTTCTATCATTTTTTTCTTATCGAACGTAGCCCATCCATTGATCCATGGCGGAAAGGCGGGTCTGGATATAGCGGGAGAGGGTCTCCGCCGTGACGGCGTTTTCCGCGATCTCCGGCTGCAAGGTGCTTTCCGTCTCCAAAAGCCCCGCTTCGATCCCCTTTTGCTGCTGCAGGAAGCTTTCGTAAAGGATGGCGGGGGAGCGGAGAACGGTGGCACGGAGCTGGGCGTAACGGGTCTTCAATTCCTCCCCGAACACCTTGCAAAGCCGTTGCCACAGCAGGCTGTCCCCTTGGTAGGACACGCCGCCCTCCCCATCGGGAGCGGGCACGCCCAGGGTGGCAGAGGTCTGCACGCCCTTCTCCGTCAGCCCGTAGGCGGTGTGGAGGGGGGAGAAGGAGGGGATCCAATGGACCCCGTCCGCCGTGGACCAAAGGGTACCCGTGGTATCTCCGTTGCCGGAGCCGAAGTATACCGTCAAAAGGAAATGATCCATCAAGGCGGTGACGTCGGTATATTGGGAAAGCTGTTTCTTCATTTCATCGTCGGAGGCCTGGCGGATAAAGCGGGAGAAGCCGCCGAAGCTCTCCTTGGCCCAATCTGCGCTTTCCGTGGAGCAATGGAGCACCGCAAAGCCGCTGTCCCCTTCGCCATAGGCGGGGTTTGCCAGGAACAGGGTTCCTTCGTTCTGCACGACGGCGGAAAGCACCGCCGTGGGACTGCCGTGGAAGCCGCTGAAGGCGCAGGCCCAATCTCCCGGAGGCGGGGTCAAGCGGTAAAGACCCAGGTAGACCTCCCCGCTGTAGACCTGTACGGGGAAACCGCCCTGCAAGGGCGCGGCGTACCACTCCGGCGCATCAGAGGCGCTTTCACGCAGCTGCTTGCAGGCGTTCAAAACCACCTCTGCAGCGGCGGCACGGGCGTAGGTCAGGTCGGGAATACAGGGATCCAAGCGGTAAACGCTTTGCTCGCCCCAGCCCAGATCCACCGGGAAGGGGGCGCCGTTTTTAGAGAGGGAAAGGGTGATTGCAGGCTTGTCCGTGCCCTGCTCGGCGGCCGCACCGCTTTCGCAGGTGAACTGCAGGTCGCCGTGGGAATAGGAAAGAACGCCCTCGGCACCGAGATACACCTTGGGGAGTGCGGAGGTGCTTTCCGTGTCCTTGGTCTGGAGGTTCCCGCAGGTCTTGCAGATGCGGTAGGATTCTCCTCCGGAGGTCAACGTGGCCTCCACCCCTGCCACCCAGTCCCCGTAGGTGTGGGGCACCGTGGCGCGGTAATCGGAAAAATAGGTGTCTCCGCATGCACAGGTGTGGGCGGTGTAGCCCATTTCCGTGCAGGTGGGGAGGATCACCGTATCGGTATAGGAATGCTCGTGGGGAGCGCATCCCGCCAACAGCAGGAGGCTCGCCAGCGTCAGGCAGGCAAATTTCTTCAAGGAGCTCATCCTTTCCTCAGAGTAAAAGTCAATTCTTTTTGCGCAGGGCACGCATCATCAAAAGCACCAAGGTCACCGCAATGGCAAAGGAGAGGAAGGCGATGACGTAGAAGGCCGCCCCCTGTACGGGATCCTGCGTCCCGTCCTGCTCCTCCTTGGAGACCATGTCCGCAATGGAGCCGGCCGTTTCCTCGTCCTCTTCGGCGTACAGGTATTCCAGCCCGCTGATGACGATGTTTTCACCGTTTTGCTCAAAGGGGAACACGTCGGCCTTGCCGTCCCCCACGGCGATGTAGATATTCCCCTCGTAAACGCCGTAGCGGATGGGGTTCACCGTACTGCCGATGAACTGATACCCGCCGCCGTCGGGGAAGAAGTTGTACCCTACGTTCAAACCCAAAACGGGGTTGGAATGGTACCAGGCGCCGTCCAGATAGGTCTCTCCCTCGTTGATGGGACCGGGGGCGCACCCGCAAAGCAAAAGCAGGGCGAATAGGGCAAGAAGTGCCGCAGAAAGGAATCTTTTCATTTTCTTTTGAACTCCTGCAGGAAGGGATTGTGAGCGATCTCGTCGGAGAGGGTGGTTCTTTCGTCGTGACCGGGATAAACGGCGTAATCCCCCGGCAGGTTGCAAAGCATCCGCAGGGTGGACCGCATATCCCCGGCGTCGCCTCCGAAATTCAAGGTGCCGATCCCTCCCTTGAACAGGGTGTCTCCGGTGAACAGATTGTCGTCAAAAAGGTAGCAAACGCTCCCCTTGGTGTGCCCGGGGGAAGGGATCACGTAGAAGGTAAACCCCGCCACGGTGTAGCTGCCCTCTTTATCGAACACGTAATCCGCCGCCTCAAAGGGACGGGGATCGTAAGGGATCAGCGTGGAAAACATATCCCGCTGTGTGAGCATATGGGCGTCCGATTTGTGGATGCAAACGGGAGCACGCTCACTGCGGAGATCTCCCACCGCCAAAATGTGGTCGAAATGCCCGTGGGTCAGCAGAATGAGACGGCATTGGGTGTCCATACGGTGAAGCAGATCCTGGATCAGCGTCAGGTTGTCCCCCGGGTCGATGACGCAGGCGTCCCCCGTCTCCTTGTTTTTCACCACGTAGCAGTTGGTGCTCAAATCACCCACCGCCACTCTGCCGATCTCGTATCCGCTCATAAAAGACTTTCCTTTCCCGTTCCTGTATAGCCTGCCCAAAATAAGGCAAAGATAAAAGCAGGACGCTTTACTTCCTTAGTTTACCACAAAGGGAGCGGGGATGTAAAGAGGTTTTTGTAAATTTTTCAAAGGAGGACACTTCATGAGCGAAAAAGAACTGCTGTATCTGGAGGACGCCCTGGGGCACGAGCAATTTCTCATGACCCAATGCACCGAGTGCGCCGCCAAGCTGACCGACCCCGGGCTGAAAAACTTCGTCAGCGGCCTGGCCGCAGGCCACGGAGAGCTGTTTAACGCCCTCTACAACGTACTGTAACATTTCATCGAAAGGAACCACACATGGACGACAAAAATCTCATGGAGAGCCTTCTCCTGACCACCAAAGGGGTAGGGGACCTCTACCTCCACGGCTCCATCGAATCCTCCACCGCCAAGGTGAGAGGGGTCTTCGATTCTTCCCTCACCCGTACCCTGCAGATGCAGAAGGAGATCTACGACAAAATGAAAGAAAAGGGCTGGTACCCCACCCAGAACGTGGAGCAGTCCAAGATCAACCAAACCAAACAGAAATACGCAAGCAATTAAAAGAACGCTTAAGGGGTCTTTCTTATAAGAAAGGCCCCTTAAGAATCCCCAAAGAATTTTTGCTTTGGGGAACGAGAAAACGCCTCCTTGCCGGGAGACGTTTTTTATTTTCACTCCCGAAAACGGGCTCTTATCTATTTCGGGAGACCTATTGCAAAAAGATACAAAACCGCCGTTTGCAAAGAAAATTAGCATTTGATTGTTTATCTTTTTGTCAATCTTCAAATACAAAACTGGCTAAAATTTTCTCTGCCCGTTTTTCAAAAACGATTTGTATGCAAAAGTGCGCCGCAACAACACAATTGTGTAAGTTTGTTTGTATGCAAACGTCGAAAAATTATTATATACTTGAACTTTCGAAGGGGCGTAGCGAAACCGATACTTGTCAATAGCGTTAGCGATACAGAAATGTATTGTTAACGCTACTTTTTTGTGCCAGAATATTGAAATTCGATATTTTTGTGGTATAATGTATTCGTAAAAAACTATTTGGAGGTATTTATGAAATCTCGACTGGTTGAATACAAGGGTGCTCTTTCCCTTTTACTGCAAAACGGGAAGATATTACTTGTCAATATCGCAGAAGCGCGCGCCTATCTAATTGATTTTAACAATCCCGACTATTCAAACGTCCCCAACAAGTTGGGTCCCGAAGAGCTTGCGATGGAGTCCTATCCCGGAGATACGGTTGCCTACGTTTGCGACGAAGGCTTTTTGCACATTGTGCACGCAGAAAAGTATAAGGAACTTCTTTCGGATAAAGAGTGCAGATATTTAACGGTTCCGGAATTTGCGGAACGCCACGGTAGACAAATTGCTATTGTTCGCCGCATGTGTCAAAACGGAAGAATTGAGGGAGCCATCCAAAAAGGCAAAACGTGGCTCATCCCTGCAACAAGTCCGTACCCGACAGATATAAAGTCTTAATATAAGTCTCAATGAGGTTTCAACATGGAAGAATGCTCACGTTTTAACCGCGCCATCGATTTTCATCCACTCTGTAATCCTCCCCTTAGAAAAGGAACTTGTTTTCCTACCTTATCATCCTTGAAACTTGAGCTTCGAAAACAGCGAAAGCATCTTTTGGGTTCTCACATTTCTTTACGTTCGTTCGTCTGCGATAACAATGGAGTAAACGAGGCTCTAATCGAGAAAATGTGCGACGTCCTCTCCGGATACACGCTTCTGTTTTGGATATACAGAAACAAAAACGCCGAGGAGTTTTGCCATCATTTTTACGACATAGTTATTCATTCCCTTACCTACGAACATTTGCGTGACGAATCTGTTGACGACATAATTGAGCTTGCCGGATGCCTATCTTTTTCTAAAGATGTTTTTGAAACCGTGATTAAGGAACTGATGCCCCCGGATAGAATCGGAGATTTGTTCTACTTCACGGAATCGTACGATGCAGCATTCTATACATCCGCCTTTGCTGATGCTGTGTTGGGCGCTGTATCTGTCTTTTTAGGAGCATTGAAGAATCCCATAGCGGAGAACTCTGGTAAGGAGGAGCACGTATGAGTTTGATTTACGACCAAGCCAGAGTTATCCTGCGTTCCGACGGAAGCGTACATATTGGTTTCCGAAGCAAGAGAACTATTTTCGCTACTGCGGAGAATATTCTTGCTTTGTTCGCCGACCCCAACGAGTTTGTCGAAACCGGATATCTCTCATACGAAGATTCCACTTTCATTGCCAACCGCAAAGAATTTGAGTTGCGGGATATGTTGGGTTTAACCTTAGCAGCCGTTACCAACGACAAGCAAATCGTTTGTCATTTCCCCGAACTCTTCCGATATATCAATATTGCATGTTCCTCTGCTGAAACGAAAAATGCCCATTTGAATATGACGGATTTTGCATTTGAAGAGGTTTTGTCCGACGAGAAATCTTTCTTACTGAGGCACTACCTTGAACTTGCAGGAAGCGTGCGGGCTCCTTTGACCATCAAAAAGAATATTCAGCTGAGGGACGAGGTTCAGTTCGCAATCATTCGAGAAATTCTCAACGCCTTTTTTGACGAGGAGCTTCCCGAGCCCAAATCGTCAGATGACATTTCGAAACGTATTGAAAACATACAGCAGGCATCTCTTTTGAAAAAGGAAATGGTTCCCGACGAAGAGTATGTAACCGTTCTTCAGTATGCGCAAATACATAATTTATCTGAGAATGCCGTACGAAGCCATTTGAAAGCCGGACATATAGCCGGTGCTAAACGAAACGAACGGGGACGTTGGTTGATTCCAAGGAACGTACAACCGGAATCTCCCAATATGCTTATCGGCAGAACAAGGAAACAAAAAAACGAAGAAAAGGCTTATAGACGTCCGGCAAACGGCAGTGCCGCAGATGTGGAGGCGCACATTATCAAGCAACGGCTGTTCACACACGCGATTGCTCCGTTTATACATACTTTCCAGGAGCTGGATTACTATACCAAACGAAGCTATCACGAGGTTAGGTGGAACGGACGCCCTTGCTTAATTATCGATGTCAATCCGGATTATCGGTGTACCATCGATAACAAAACCAATCGGGAGCGAATGATGGCAGGAGAAGCGCCCAGAGTGCCTCAAAAAAACAAAGAGGACCGCAGCTTTGACCTCCATCACGTAGGCAGAAACGCCGCTTCTCCCTTCGCTTGTATTCCGGATTACGACCACAACGGCTCCGGTTTTTCCTCTATTTTTCATCAGGGGTCTCACGATAAAAATTTGCATGATACCGTCTTTGCCGGTGACCGCAAGCAATTTTGGCAGACCTATATCGAAGAGTACGATAAGGCCGGAAGGTTTGAAAAAATTCCGTATTTGAATCCTCGCGCTAAAAGAAAGAAATAGTTTCTATGGGACGAAAAAAGAAAGAAACGTTCACAACAGAACTGGAAGCTCGGAAACAAGACCTAATGAGACGATTTGCCGACGAATCACCCTTGATAAGGGATAGCCTGGTTAAGGATTTGCCGGCTTTTAACGCAGTGTTAAATATCCACGCCGAATCGTTCGAAGAAATCGCTTTGCGGTATCTGGCTAAGCGGCTAGACATTGCTTACAATCCGCAGAAACCGCCCACTCCCCCTTGTCCGTTTTGTCACCAAACTGATACGGTAGGTAGAAAAACAGGGTTCATGTTCCGTTGCAAGCATTGCGAGAAAACCTTTTCTGCTACCCATGAAAGTATCGCTTCTGGAACAAAATGCGATGCGTTAACCTGGATGAAGATTTTGCAGAGCCTTTTAAATAATGTCAGTATCACCCAAACCTGCGAATACTGCGGAATATCGGAAAACACTTATTACAACATTCGGAACAGATTGTTTTACGCAATGTCTATTTTGCTAAAGGAATTGAGGCTGTACGGGAACATCGAAGTAGATAACACCTTTGTCCGAGTCAGTTACAAGGGAGTCAATTTGCAAGAAAGCGAATTTCCGGAGGACAGCATCTTTTTTGACGATACTTTTAAGCCGCGAGCTGCTAGGGACCGAGGCAGCGCGGTGCCATCGAGCGTAAAAAATGCTAATCACATCTGCATTTTCACCGGTATCGATGACCGGGGGCACGTTTTGGCTCGGTTTGTGGGCGTGGGAAACATCAGCTATCTTTCGTTGAAGCATTACATCCCGTCAGAGCTCTTCCTTTCTCAGGTGCCTCAAACAGACCCGTTTGCACTGGCTAAAAAGCAACGCAAGGATAAAAAAGAGCCCGAGACAAAGCCGTTGCAAAAGTCCAGGATAATTGCGGACAAAGAGGGGGCTATCCAGCGTTACGCCCAAACGCTCGACGTTGAATTCGAGTCTCACGTATATCGAAAGGACGGCATCCAGCGCCGATTGTCCAAGGATGCTTTGGGCATCCAACACGTTAACGCCCTGCATCGCCGTTTGAAAACCTTTCTTCGGATGCATGGATACATGTCTTCTAAATACCTTCCTGGTTTTTTAACGCTGTTTGAGTTTGTAGAAAACACGCGAGCCTCTCAGGAAGCAATCGCCGAATTGTTTCGGATTATTGCCTGCCCCGGCTTAGGAAAACCGCCTTCATTTTTCAAAAACATGTTTACGGTTCCCAACTACCTCGTGGAGTGGTTGCATAGCGAGCATCCTCTGAAGAAACTACCGCACAACAAAATGCTTGCGTTTTACATGATGGATATCATGAAGCATCCGGACCTGTATCCGGATGAAAAGGTTACCATGGCGCAAATCGAGGAGGAAACCCAATATACGGCTCCAACAATTCGCAAAATATATCGAGAGCTCAATGACGCCGGATACCGAGACTTGATTATTCAGTACTTCTCTCCTTCGAAGAAAAAGAAGGAGACGGAGAAACAAGGAAAGAAAAAGGCGCCTGCGCCGACCACTATCAATCCAACGGTCCTTGCTATTTACGATGCGTATGCCGAGGTATGTAAAATCCCCCAGTGGAAACGGCCAACCTTCGAGCAATTCTTGGCAGAGAAAAACAAGGAGCTTAACACCAATTACAAACGAACCAACATGATGGCGAAATTCAAGTACATACAAAACAGCGGGTTGAGGCAGCCATTCGAAAAGCGTAACAAGGAAGAGCCACGCGACTTAGCGTTTGAATTGCTTCGCGCTTATGAGGAACTGAGAGCGAGTTATCAGGAAAAAGGCGAACCATTGCCTCGTGTGGAGAGCATGACTGCCACTATTGGGGAGCGATATAATGTGTCTGCTCATACTGTTAAAGCTCAGGTTTCAACCGCCAGAGCTTATTTAAGCCGGCAAAGAGAACTTGATGCGCAATCCGAGACTACAGCGACGGTTGAGGCAGAGAACAAAAATTAACCTCTCTGCCAAGAGGTTAAATTATAGATTTCGTGTTTTTTCGTTTTCCCTCTTGATTTTTACTGCGTTGCGTGGTAAAATACAGTCACTGCAAGCGAACGGCTTGTAAATATACGCCAGACGTTGGCCAGGGTAAGACGCTATCAATCGGCTCCCTTGAATGGGGCGTAGCTTACATGTGAGCCAACCTACTGAAATAGTAACAGCGCTGATTTAGGATTGAGTTTACAACTCTGAGTATTTGGCTGTGCGCTCGGAAACATAGATGCCATGAAACGTCTTATACGGTTGACGTTTTTTTGGTGTGCTTGTTTCCAATCTCAAAAACATATTTATGGTTTCAAGCCCGATGGCATCTATGCTGTCGGGCTTTTTGTCGTTCGTATGCAGGGAAAGGAGGCACGATGCATCGCAGCGCAAATATGTATGCGCCCCACAAAAAGGATGAGGAATAAGGAAGCATGAGCATTATAAGCAAAATCAAAGCCTTCTTTTCCGTAGGCGGAAACCAATTCTCATTGGACCTCAAATCTGCGGAAGTAAGGCAAGACAGGACGTTTTTACATCCTGCCGACAACGACAACGTGACTTACGTGGTAAAGGCAAGCAACGTACAGCTTCTTCTGAACGACGGAGAAGACATAGCACCGGAGGATTTTATGGTGGTGGAAGGAGCCGTTGACCCGGCTACGAAGCCTAAGATTTTGCCTCCTACGACCCCGAAACCCCGTGGGCCCCAAACGCCGGATTGTTTGCGGACACCGCGAGACCCCGAAGATACTCCGCCGCACCTTACCAAACGGAAAATCACCTTTACTGTCTATGAAGACGAGTTTTCTCTCATAAACAGGTTGGTTAAGGAATCCGGATACAAACGCTCAATATTTTTCGTGGCTTGTATCCAGAACTCGCAGAAGAAGTCTGTGGCAGGTAGCTTATCCGTAGAATGCAACCGCGTGCAAAAATCTTTAGAAAGGAGAGAGCAGGAGCAAAAAGAACGATTGCTGACTGACCGATAATACGTTATTTGTCAGGGACGCAATCACTCATTCGTACATTTATATCTTATTTACTACAAAGAGGTGCAAAAATGAAGAGAATTCGTTACCATTCCGCAACGGAGCTTTTGGAAAAGGCGCGCCAAAAGATGGTTCCGTTGCCGAACCAATGGGCGGCACAGAAGAGGATTGCGTCCCTAATTGCCATGCACTTGAGCAAGCTGCAAGCCCTTGATAAAGGCGCAGACCCGGGGGAGCTGGTCAGCTGCTCGGCGTTCTTGGTTGGTCCCACCGGCAACGGGAAGACCTACATCATCAAATGTCTGGCAGAGGCCTGCGGTCTGCATTTCGCTGCCATTGACTGCACGTCCATCACCCAGGCAGGTGTCCGTGGGAAAAATCTGGGAGACAATCTGGCCGCCATCAAAAGCGAGAACCCTGCCTTTTTCGAGGGTGGAATTCTTCTCTTGGATGAAGCAGACAAGGCGTTCTACAAAGGCGACCCGCACTACGATGCCTACTCGCCGATGCAGGAATTTTTGAAGCTGATGGAGGGCGGGGAGTACTCCTTCCGGTCGGATGGCATAAGTGGAACCGTCAATCTGGATAAGACCCTCATCCTATTGGCGGGCGCTTGCGCCAACATCGTACATATTCTAAAAAGGCGGTACAATCCGCGCCCCGTCATTGGCTTTTCGTCGCAAAGCCCCGGGTCTGAGATTGACATTGAGAACTACGGCCCGTACGTCACCCTTGATGACCTGATTGCTTACGGCATGATGCCCGAGCTTGCCTCTCGTATCAACACAGTCATTGCGATTCCCAAAATTGACGAGGCAGGGTATCAGCGGTTACTTATCGACACCGCTAAGACATCTGCGTTGAATCGTTTTCGCAATCAGTTCGCCATGCGGGGTGTCGCACTGGATATCGCTCCCGAGGCGGTTCAAAGGATTGCCGAACTGTGTGTTGAGAGAAACGTGGGGGCTCGCTCTATCAACGCCATTCTCTTCGAGAAGCTTTCTGAGGCTTACAGCGCCGTAGACGATACCCCAACCCACGGCAGAGTCATTCTTCAAACAGACGAACTTGGAGAACTCCAAACAGTGTATCAGGAGGGGGAGCGTCTTTCCTTCCCGATGTTCACGGAACGAGCCTGCTTTGATGGGGATTTCTCCATCAAGGACAAACTCCGGGATGAAGACTCCATCAATCGACTTTGCGATGATATATGCGCAAAGGCGTCCTTGGAAGACGTGTCTGCCGAGCCATTACTCTATTACTTCCTGCAAACAGCGTGTCGCTACATGGCGGAGGAGGTTCGCCCGGAGGACAGGAGCATGGTCAACCTATGCAGGCTCGCTGGCGCCACGGAGAAACCGGATAGTTCTAAAGCCGGTAAGTCTCCCTTTGACATCGTCTGCGAGGACTACCTTTTGAAAATCATCTCCAAGGCGGAGGACAGTTTGAAGCACCAAGAGGAGGAAGCTCCTCTGTCGCGTGTATCGAAAAACCGGATGTGGGCGACCTCCAAAGACCATTTCAAGTACGCCATTTTTAATCATTATTACTCGGCGTTCTGCCGGACGGAGAGACAGCACGCAGACGTACCAAAGGTGTTGGCGGAAGCCATCGATACTGCAAGGAAACATTACATATCCAATAAAAAAGAAAAGAGCAGCACTATATAATGCTACAAAACTTAGGAGGAGAAGCACACATCAGCCATCAATTTCCCCAAACAACCAAACTTAAGCACGACAACGATTGAAAAAATATGACGTTAGTTGTATACTGCGTACGCTACACAATTCTAATCTACAGTTGTCGGGAACCACTTTGGTAAAAGGTGCGTTCTCTTTTCGTCATACCCGGCAACTGGTACGAATTGTGTAGCAACAATGAGGAGAGCACTTTTTCGGTGTGCTCCCTCGTTGGAGCACACTTTTTTTATTCTCAAGAAAGGGACACCTAAGTATGAACACCAAAAAAATGAAGAAACTGTGTTTTGCCGCTACAGCTTGCTTGCTATTCGCCTTCGTTACCCTGTTGGCAAGCTGTGCTCCGGATAACACTCCCGCCTCCTCTTCTGCGGAAAGCTCGAACAACGAAAATTCCGAGTTATCCAAACACGAAAGCACTATCTCTGACGAAAGTTTTTCGCCATCATCCTCCGAAACCGAATCCGGCTCCTCCTCAGATGCTTCCGACGAGGAATCTTCTGAGCCTTCCGATGACATTTCAACAGAGCCATCGGCTTCTCCGGAAGAATCCGATGTCACATCTTCACAAGACAATTCACCGGAACCCTCCAGCGAACCCGGCGAACAGGAGAACTCAGAAGACATCTCAGAGCCTCCTGTACACGTGCACGAATGGGAAGAAGCCGATTGCGAAAACCCAAAAACCTGCGTGACGTGCGGCGAGACGACCGGCACTGTCGCAGGACATGATTGGCAGATTGCTACGTGCACGTCTGCTAAGACCTGTGCGACCTGCGGAAAGACCGAAGGCTCTGCCAAGGGCCATAATTGGAAAGCCGCCACCTGCGTCTGTGCTAAGACCTGCCAGGTCTGTGGGGCAACCGAAGGGGAAGCCAACGGACACGATTGGCAAGGGGCCACCTGCACAATCGCAAAAACGTGCAAGACCTGTCAACAAACAACCGGCAACGCGAACGGTCATCAATATCTCGACGGCGTATGTGAAACATGCGGTGAAAGGGACCCTGACTACCAAGAACCGATTACATATTCGCAAGGTTTGGCCTATCAAGTAAATGAAGATGGAAAAACCTGCTCGGTCAGTATCGGAACGTGCACCGACGCTGACATAAGCATCCCGCCGACAATCGACGGATATATCGTTACTGAAATTGGCGAAGATGCCTTTGCAAACTGCGCAAACATAACAAGCATCACCATTCCGGATAGCGTGACCACTATCTCTTATTATCCCTTTGCACGTTGCCCAAATTTGGTTTTTACGCAATACGAGCAAGGGCTATATTTAGGAACCAGCACCAATCCATACCATGCATTGGTGGGGATTGCCTCTGATGACACGGGTTCTGTCGTTTCGTTTAAGGTTCACGAAGATACTAAGTGTATTGCCGACAACACGTTCGGCGGCTGCTTTAATATGGTGAGCATCGAGCTTCCGAATGGCATAACTCGTATTGGACGCCGTATGTTCGAAGACTGCGAAAGATTAGAAAGCGTGCACGTGCCCGGCAACGTGACACAGATTGCAGCTGGAGCATTCCAGGGTTGCCGCAACTTAGAGCGTGTAACCTTTGAAGGAACGGTAACCCAGTGGGACGTCATCACCAAGGGCAATTTCTGGAACGACAACGTTCCCGCCGCCGAAGTGGTTTGCTCTGATGGCACTGTGAGTCTGGCGTGAATTTCCAGCTTCTGCTCACCATGACGCAAAAGCAATAGTCTTAAGAGCACACAATAAAATGGAGCACGTATATGAAAGAATTTTACATAGTTGACCTGGTCAAGAATCTGGTACACAACAAGAATCTCTTTGCGTTGACGTATCTGTTTTTGAATCTCTTCGTGGTTTGCGGGTTGTTTTTCGTGTTATTCGGCGAATCCTTTGCCGGCGTTATAATAGGATTGGTTATATATCTGATTTCGGCATTGATTGGTCTGTCTCCCGTGGGGGAATGGTTCTTACGGCGTTCACACAAATGCATTCCCATAGAGCGTTATGAGGACCGAAGCGCTGGGAAACGGCTTTCTGCGCTTTTTGGCGAGGTTTGTTCTTCGGCTGATAAAAGCGGCATTTCTGTACGTGAGAAGGAGAAAATCTCTCTTTTTATTCACGAGGGCGATGACCTGAACGCCTTTGCGATTGGTCGCAAAACCATTTGCGTAACGAGCGCACTTTTAGAACTTCCTGATGATGAAATCAAAGCCATCTTCGGGCATGAGCTGGGGCATCTGACTACGCACGATACGGACTTGGTGCTCCTTGTCTCGGCAGGTAACTTTATCGTTTCTGCCATCGTGACAGTTTTCAAACTGTTCGTTATGCTTTTCCAGCTGATAGTTACTATCGCAATCGCTTTCTGCGGAGACGAGGGAGCGATAGTTAACGTCTTCACGAAAGTTGCGAGCTTCCTCTCGCTGGTTCTGGTTAACTTCGTGATGTTCGTTTGGACGAAAATCGGCATTTGGATGGTAATGAAAACCTCCCGTAATGCAGAATTTGAAGCAGACGCCTTTTCCTGTCGCCTTGGCTACGCCGACGGTTTGCTTTCATTCTTCCAGAGGATATATAATGACGAACCGACGTATAGCGTGAAAAAGGGCTCCGACCTCTTTGCTGCGCTTTCGGATTCCCATCCCGCGACAGCCCACCGGGTACGGAAGGTGGTTGAATACGTGAAGCGTACGACAGTGTAACACGGATACTTGTTAGTCGGCGAAACGAACCACCCCTAAAGATATTGCAAGCAAAAACAGGGCCGATTGCAACTCTACTTTCCCACTCCCGTTTTGACATAAAAACCCATTTTGCTTCATTTTCCTGTAAAAAATAGCGCCAGCTTGATTGAAAATGGGATTTTTATGTCAAACGTTCTCTCTGAAAATCCAAAAAATGCCCCGAAAGGATTGACTGTGCGCCCAGCATGGGCGATAACTTGGTGGAGAAAGTCCACTATACGCTCAGTAGCAGGAAGTGTTAGCCGAAGCAAGGGTGTACATCGCAAGGTGGAATCCGAAGGAAGCCGTGTCGAAAGGCAGCGGTTGAGCTCGCAGAAGTCAGCTCCACTCGTAGTACCAAAGGAGTGACTAGCCACCACGAAGGGAGGGAAGAAGTTGTGTGAAATTAAAGTCGAAAGATTGTGCTTGAAAACAGTTGCTCTGCAGAGATTGAATGACTGAGGGTAGGTTGGGAACCGAGAGTCGAAGTCAAGAGTGTTTAGCAATCATCAAAAGAGGAGTCGCAAGCGACGACTTATCGAAGCACCGCGTACGGTTCCGTACGCACGGTGTTGCGGGAGGACGGGGGGAGTCGCCCCCCCACCAGCCCGATTGGCGTTTTTTCTTCGTCACACTTCATGCGCACCTCATACTCGCTCGACTTCTGTTGCTTTTTATCGGATGGCAATCTTTCAAAAAACAACCATCGGCTTTTTATAAGTGGAGGGATTTCTACAGAACTCTTTCGACCATCTGCTCGTGCTGTCTATTAAGAGCCGGGGCATAAGAAAATTGCCATTGTCGCAAGGTCTGATATATTTCGCAACAAACTTATGGTATAATCCAGCATTCGTATAATATAGCAAAATACGTTTCGATAAAGTTTCTTAAAACAGGTGATTTTTTGTCAAAAAAACACAAAAATGAAAAAAATGGTCAGCGCCTATTGAAAACGAAAAAGTATTATGATAAAATAGTACATCTGGTGTTATATCGTGAAGCAACTCAAATATACATAAAATTACACTTTAGCACAGGCTTCGACAATATGGGGTCGAAGATGTTGTCCAAACGAAAGTTCCTGTCTAACCGGTGTCTTTCTAAAACAACATCTCTGCATTTGTGCAGCCATGAGCAAGATTGTGAGGAGAGAATGAATTTACCTGCTATTGAAGTCGCGAAATACCTTATACGTTTGTATTTTCAGTCGAGTATTCGATATCATTGCACATTGACAAAAATTGAGAAGCTGATGTTTATTGCAGAATTGGTATGTTTAAAGAATGATGCCAGTCTATTTTCCGAAGATATTTTAGACAAGAATTGTGGTGTCGGGATTGACGGGTTGGAGCTCGAGTTGCCAAACGAAATTTTAAATATTCGGGAACAAAACCAAGACAATGACACAGGCGAAACGGATATCCCCATTGGAGATGTTACATTTTGCGGAAATTCTGTTCCGGATTTGTTTCAAATTGGCGCGGATATTTCGTTTGAACCGTCTGTTGAACGTTTGTTGGTTGATGTATTCAGATATTTTGGGAATTATAAAGCGAGAACATTGGGTAGTCAAATCGATGAACTTAAGCCTTACATAATCAGAACCTTAGACCCGTTGACCCAAAACAAAAGCATCGACAGAAGTATAATCAAAACCGGCTTTGATACTATTCCAGTCTCAAAACTCGAGAATAATGAAATTTATATCTTCGCAAAAAACATTAAGGAACTTTAAATTATGGCTACTTGTTCCGCCAACGATTCTCTCTTGAAATTTTGCAATTGCGTCTTTGAAGTTATGGATACCTGTTCTTCAATTAGTGAATTGCCAAAGTGTTGCAAAGATTTTATTGACACATGCTACGTTTCGTTCGGAGAAATCAACCAGCGCTTTGATGCCGCAGCGTACTTGTCGCTATCTCTTTACATAGATGAATTATTCAACAAGCAAATAAACACAGATATTCGTGACAAAAATGTTTCTACTTTAAGATTTGATACCGATAGTTTGTACGACATGACTTTGTTCATGGAGGAATACTGCAAAGCCAATCAAATTTGCGATTTTCCCAAAACCATTTTAGAGGACATTTGTTCATTGATTCTTCAGCGGTTTCGCTCTTTCAAGAATATGGTTCTTTACTCTCAAAATGTGGCTAATAAGCAGTCTAGGGCGCATGTTGCCTCTATGACTCGTATTGTTGAATCTCGCCAGAACGAGTTGCTGAAACAAATTGACACTCGTTTTAAAGACACACAACAAGCAGTCGATGTTTTGGAAAGCGAACTGGCGGCTCGGGAAAAAGATGCGCATGACCATAGCATTACTATTCTTGGTGTTTTCTCCGCAATTGTCTTAGTTTTTAATGCAGCAGTTAGTTTTTTTACGTCTGCATTTGGTGCATTCAGCAACGCCAGTATATATAAAATACTGACGATTCTCTTGATTATCGGCGTGATTTTTGTTGGCGCAATGATGGGGCTGTTTTTCTATCTTGATAGAATTCGCCCTTCCGACAAATTCGAGTTTCTTAAGAACAAAAAAGAGAAGCAATCCTCAAGTGAAATGATATATGTTGTAGATAAAGCCGAAAGCGGCGTTAGAATATTAAAACTGCTTTTGCCTTTTTTGATTACATTAGTGATATTGATAATAATGCTTCTTATCGTTCTTTACTCGTGGGAAGTAGGCTTAGTAGAGGCAAGGAATCAATCTCTTTTTGCACAAGAATCTAAAACGGATTCTGAAACGGGTTTTGAAACGGATTCTGAAACGGATGTAGTAACATCCATTCAAGAAGAGTTGTCGCAGCCGGAAGACGAATCTGAAGAGACAACTTCTGCAATTGCCGAATGACAAGTAAAACTATCTTTCAAAATATTGACAAAGCATCCCGAATATGGTAATATACCCCTGTAATCCAAATAAAGTAGGTACGAAGCATGAAGGAAAGGTGTTTAAGCTCCGCACCGTATAAGCCAATCAATCGAATCAAACAAATTTTTAGCACGAGGTTGCCCCAAGGGGTCATCTCGTGCTTTTTCGTTGTCCGCAAACAACAGGATAGGTCAGGCTTGTCACCTTGCCCTATTTGACATAGAAAAACAAAAAATAAAATAAGGAGATTTACGCTATGAAAACCACGACAACCAGACTTTTGTCAGTGCTTCTCTGCCTTGCCATGATTTTCGTGACTATTCCTCATTCAATCCTGGCGCAGATTTCCGAAACACTGAACGACACCACTGATGCCGAAGCAACCGAAACGGTTGCCCAGGACGTTTACGTCCTCGGCGAGGTCATCGACAACCGAACCGAAACCAGCAAGACCTTCCGCATGTCAGACGGCAGCTTCATTGCCGCCGATTACGGACAGGTCATCCATTACGCTGGAGAAGACGGCACATGGACCGATTACGACAACACCCTGACCTTCTCCGAAGCGTCTGCCAGAGATGTCGACGATATGGCGGGGTACGGCAATACCGGTTCCGACCTTCGCATCAAGCTGGCGAACAACTCCAACTCCAACAACCTTGTGAAGCTCACCATGGGCAACTACAAAATCAGCCTGCACCTGGTAGGCGCAGACAAGAGCAAGGCGTTGGAAGTTTATCCCGCTATGGAAGACCCGGAGGGCAACGACATTGACTCCGCGGCTACCCTTCATAAATTCTCTTCTGGTGCTATCTATGAGGATATCCTGCCCGACGTGGACCTGGAATACATTATTTCCGGTGGCACCGTTAAGGAAAACATCATCATCAAGGATACCGCCGACAGCTATACGTATACCTTCGAGCTGAAACTGCAAGGACTTATCCCCGAGGTAGACTCGGATGGTAATATCCTTCTGAAGGATGAAACCACGAACATCACCCAGTTGGTTATCCCCGCAGGCTACATGTACGACGCAGACGGTGCGTATTCCGATGCCGTTACCTACAGCATTGCTCACAAGAACGGCAAAAAGTACACCCTCACCGTCACCGCAGACGCCGACTGGATTAACGCCGATGACCGTGCATTCCCCGTTACCGTTGACCCCACCCTTGACAAAGGAAGTTATTTGACCTCCGAGGTTGACGACGGTTATGTTTATGAAGGGAACCCAACCGGCTCCACAGGTTCTCATCAGTTCGTTCTTGGAGGGTATAGTTCCGATTCCTCCCTTCGACGAATGCGAGCCTTCTTCAAGCTGAACTCGCTGCCTGCGATTCCCAAGTCCGCCGTTATCGTTAACGCAACATTGAATCTCCACCAGCTGGGAACAGGTAATGGGTGGAAGGACTATTCCGGAAGCGCAAGCGAAATCATTTTTGCCGCACGAAAAGTGACCTCCTCTTGGACGGAAAGCACGTTGACGTGGAGCACACAGCCCAGCGTGGACCCCATTGTGCTGGACTACAATGTCATCACAGCGGCAACTGCCGGCAGTAATTTCAAATGGGATATCACTTCTGCTGCGCAAGAATGGTATAACGGAGCAGATAACAACGGTATCGCACTTTATCCCATCACAGAATATACCGGCACGGGAACATACGGAAAGGCAGGATTCTATTCCGTAGAGAATCCCAACGCGTATAGCTCGATTTCTCCCATGTTCACCATCTCCTACCGCGATACCAAGGGGCTTGAAAGCATCTGGACCTACGCATCTCATAGTGCAGGTGTCGCCGGTGCGGGATATGTCAACGGTTTCAACGGCAACCTGGTGTTTGTACACAGCGATATGGCAACCGAAGGCTCCATTATTCCCGTTGCCGTCAGCCACGTATACAACAGCTTCCTGGCATGCAAGGACTTTACTGCCGTGGATGGCGATATCAATGCGCCCATCACTTCTTCAATCGGCTATACGATGGGTAAGGGTTGGAAACTAAGTATCCAGGAAACCCTGGTGCCCTATGAATTAGAAAACAGTGACAAAGAATGGTACGTCTACAACGATGCAGACGGTACCGAGCTGTACTTCTATCGAGTCGCAAGTGACAGCAATCAATACGTCAGCGAAGATGGCTACGGATTGATTGTAACTGTAAACGACAATGGTACAATTACCCTTGCAGACGAATACGGTAACACCAAACTGTTTAATGCCGACGGACTGCTGAGCACTATTACCGATGTTTACGGCAACCAAAAACAAATCAACTATTCTAACAGCCTGCCGTCCTCCGTTTTGTACCGTCCGGTAGGCGAAACGTCGAATATTGTTCAACTTACTATCTACTTCAACGCATATGGCGCTCTATCGAGCATTGTGAATTCCTACAACACCGCCGATTACGTGGAATACGAATACTCGACTACATACAACGGCTCATATTCCAAGACGAACAGCGGCTATCTCCGCAGAATCACCTACTCCCTGGGCGGCTATACGTTGTTCAACTACAACGAGGACGGTACCCTGGCTTCCGTAGTCAACGGAGACACAAATTACAAGGTTTCCTACTCCTACGCCGACTACCTGGGTCAACAGCGAGTGGCGGCCGTCACAGAGTCCGTAGGCGGGTCTACCGGGCAGAAAGTCAGCTTCGCTTACGATAACAAGAAGTTCACCGTCCGAACCGCGGGACGGGATGATGTCCTCGACTCCGAAGATGTTAGCAGCTCCGATGACATCCTCACCACCGTACTGTTCGACAACTTCGGCAAAGCGGTCTGCTCTTACAGCAGTGACGCAAACAGCGCCACCCTCTACGGAACCTCCTATGCGGAATACACGTCATTCAGTTTGGGTTCCAAGAAGAACAACACGGTGACGGTAGATTCCGTCAAAGGCATCACCAACGAGAACCTGGTGACCAATGGCAATGCGGAATCCCTTACCGGCTGGACCAATAATTCCTCCGGCACCGGGTACACCGCCACCTCTCAGAGCGTAAGCTTTATGGGCAGCAAGTCCTTTAAGCTGGCATCCACCTCCGGCGGCAGCGGTTCCGCCCGTTTGACATCCACCGTTACGATTCCCACGTCCGGCACGTACACCTTGTCCGCATACGTCAAAGCGGAGAGCCTTACGGCCTCTTCGGGCGGTGCATACGTTTCTTTGGCAGGCACGGCAAGCGAACGGGTGAAGACTGTCACCAACACCACCGTACAGGATGGCTGGCGGCGCATCAGCGTCACCAAGACCTTGTCCGCCGGGAGTTCGATTATCGAACTGGTGCTGGAAGGTGCGGTAGGAACGGTCTATTTTGATTGCATCCATCTGGAAAAATCCGACACGCCCTCCGATTACAACCTGATTCAGAACGGAAGCATTCGCAGCGCTTCCAACTGGTCCGGAACCTTCGCCACAATACCGTCGGAAATTGAGCGTGGCCACGTGGGTATTATCGCGGGCACTCCCACGGCACAGAAGCGTGTTACCCAAACCATCCCCGTAAACGCACCCTTGAACACCACCTTCATGCTCTCCGGCTGGGCAAAGGCAAATTCCGTTGACTTGGTTCCCGACGATGAAGAAACGGAACCCAACGCCAAATCCAACCGCAAGTTCGGCATGATGGCAACGTTGACCTACAGTGACGGCACTACTGAGGAACACTACGTTTCCTTCAACCCGGACATTACCGACTGGCAGTACGCCGCATTGGCAATCGTGCCTGAGAAGGAAGGCGAAAACCTCACCATTGCATCCATCACCGTGGCAGCTGTCTACGACTACAACGCCAACACCATGTATTTCGACGACCTCTGCCTCACCGTGGAGCCGGCGCAGACTTATCGCTATGACGAAAACGGTAACCTGACCACCGCCACCGATGCAGAAGGCAATAGCAGTTTGATGACATACGTGGACGGTGTTGACCCGCAGACATACACTACCCCAACAGGCGACAATTACACCTACACTTACCACAACGTAGGCAGTGTGAACACCCACGACGTGAAAACCGTGGCCCGCATCGTGAATGATACTGTCACCCAGACACTTACTTATACATACGATGCTTACGGGAATGCCCTTTCCTCCACGCTGACTGCAGCAGACACTACGGAGACGTTCTCCTCTACGGCAACCTATATTGAATACGGGAACTATCTTGAAACGGTGAAGGACTCTCTGAACAACACTACGACATACAGCTATGACTCCGTCACCAAGCTCCTGAAGTTCATCGAGGACGCCAACAGCAACCGCACGGCATACACGTACAACGACCGCCAGCAGATAGAGACCATATACTTGGACGCAGACGAAGACGGCGTTCTCGACACCACTGAGGCGAGCGTAGAGTACCTTTACGCCCAGAACCGTCTTTCCGGCATCACCACCGCCAAAACGGCATATACCTTGACATACGACGTGTTCGGCAACCTGCTGTCTATTAAGGCCGGCGACAACACCCTTGCCACCTACGAATACACCGCAGGGAACGGCAAGCTTACCAAATTGGCCTACGGCAACGGCGATTACGAACAGTACACCTATGACCATCTTGACAGATTGGTCAAAGTGGTGTATAATGGAAACGCTTCTAGCGGTTACGAGCTGTTCTACGACGCCAACGGAAGATTGTACAAGACCGTAGACTACCAGGCAGGCTTAACCCATCTCTACGAGTATGACTCCCTGAACCGTCTCATCTTCGCATGGCAAAAGAACTCTTCCGGGGATATCGTTCTGGAAGTGCAGAATGCCTACGACGAACTTGGCAGAGCCAAAGGCTCTACCTACGTCATCGGAGACACCACCCAGACCTATGGCATCACCTACGAAGATATCACCGGTTTGGTGAAGACGTACACCACCCCGCAAAATTCCTTCACCTATACCTACGACGCATTTGACCGTCTGAGCAACAAGTCGGGCAGCAGACACGCCATTGCGTATACGTACGTTGCAGGAACCCAGCGAGTCGCTACCTACAACGTCTCCCAAGCAGATGCTACCAACATCACCTATTCCTATACCTACGATGCCTTAGGGAACATCACGTCTGTCAAGAAGAATGGCACGGCCATTTCCAACTACGAATACGACAAGTTAGGACGTTTGATTCGCGAGGACGATTGTACCAACAGCATCTCCTGGGTGTATACCTACGATAATGCAGGCAATCTGCAGCAGAAGTACACCTTCTACGGCATGACCGGCGTTCCGGCATCCCAACTGCTGAGCATTCACCCCTACAACGGCAGCGAAATCTCCTCTACCTATACCTATGGCTCCTCTGCATGGGGCGACCTGCTCACCGGTTACAACGGTACCGAAATCGAATACGACGCCATCGGCAACCCGTTGAATTGGCACAATGCTGCGAGTATGTTGTGGGACGAGCGAAAATTAACGTATTTTTCCGAGGATGCACTCGACCACGGCATCGCATTTGCGTACAACTCGGACGGCATCCGTACGAAAAAAACTCTCTACGATTACGATGGGTCCACTATAACGCACAACTATATTCTCGATGGTAGTACAATACTTAAAGAGACTATCACGAGCGGTAGTGGCACATCTACACTGTACTATTACTACGACGAATCCGGCATTTCCGGTTTGGAATACAATGGTACTAAGTATGCCTACGTTAAGAACCTTCAAGGCGACGTTATCCGGATTATTGATTCTTATGGCGCAACCGTAGTGGAGTACAAGTACGACGCCTGGGGCAATATCCTGTCCACCACCGGTTCTATGGCTTCCACCTTGGGAGCGACCAACCCCTTCCGATACCGCGGCTATTACTACGACACCGAATCCGGATGGTATTACCTGAACAGTCGGTATTATGACCCGCAAGTGGGAAGATTCCTCAATGCGGACACATACGTTTCCACTGGGCAAGGGTTATCTGGATATAACATGTTCGCATATTGCAACGATAATCCAATAATGAATTTTGATGCATCTGGCTGTAATCCGCACATGATTTTTGGCCCTCAGCAAAAAATATCTGCTCCTGCAGAAGCTCCCGAGGACATTATGAATGAAATTCGACGTTCGGGGGTGTCTGCAACTACTTATCACTATTCCGGTAGTCGTATGGAAGGTAATTACCAAGTTCACGTTTTTAGTAGCCCAATCGTAAAAAAGAAGAAGTGGTTCCTTTTTTCTTGGACTGCTTCGGTTTGGACAGTCGCCGAGTATTTTTTTGAACTGGTTGATTGTGAGGAGAAATTTAAGCACCATGAAAAGCAGTTTATGAAATACTCGAAACTTGCATATTACATGAGTTATTCAGATGCTGGTGATTTTGGTCACCCAACAATTAACCTTTTTATGACCGTTGTTGGTGTCTTAAGTCCTATTGTGCATAAACTTAGAGAAGAGGAGAATTACCGCATGCAAATCTACGAAGGCGAGAAGGGATATAAATATGAGCTTGTTTTCGTCGAAATACATCGATTCGAAAATGGCCACGAGACACATACCCCAGAAAGGATATATGTATGAAGAAATCACTCTCAATATTATGTATTTGCATATTAGCTATTCTAACTTGTGCTTGTTCCGATTCGAAACCCTCAACTGATGTTCAATCGTCTGAGCTATCTGAAATTGATGCACTGATAGGTTTTTTTGAGAATCATACGGTTTTTCAAACAACGCTCTCCGTAACATTTGAAGATGATTCGGATATCCCAGTCTTTAAAACTATTCTGAAATTGCTGGGTGTTGAAGTCAGCGGCATAGTCATTTCAAACGAAACCGCCACATATGTTCTTTTGTCTCACTTTCCATTTACTGACGATACAATCTCAGCTATAACAGAACCTTGCGAGGCACAGATATTGGATGCCGACGGCAACATCATTTTGACAGCCGAGGACGTACTCACTACCAGTCTTGATTATTTGCGAATTACTTGTTTTGTCGATGATTCTTTTGCGAATAAAGATGCTTGGGGATTCCACACGCTTATGTTAGGCGAGACTGCAATGGAAGTTTCCATCACCAACGATGTGATTAACGGTCACAATGTGCTAACATGCAGTACTATCAATTCTGATGTTGCGGTAGCTCAAAAAACTGCTGTTGCTTTTTCGAGGAGTACCTTCTTGGGCGATGTGCATATTAATATTATCCAACCATCCGAAAGAGTTAACGCAAAGATGGAATCGTAAATGCTAAAGAACCGGGCTTAACTGCCCGGTTCTCGCTTTTTTATCACTTTTGTGCCACTCCAAGAAACCAGCACCACACAATATTGTGAATTCTCTTTCAAAATGTGCTTATTTGCACGAAAATGGTTGCGCAAAAAGCCCCGCACAAACTGTGCGAGGCTTCTGTTTGGCGTTTCTACTCCTTTTGCGATTCCTGCTCATTCAAAACTTGTTCTGCTTTCTTCGCCGTTTTCGGGCTATGGAGTTGTATGAGCTGTATCTCGGCGATTTCGTGCAAATCGACAGTCTCGATGCGTTCCCTGGCGTGATGGTATCCAACGGCAAAAAACTTCCCGCCTTCGAACAGAAGACGCTTGGGCATAAAGTGGACAGCTTTGGCCGACTGTGCCCCGGCACGATGGAAAGACTTCTTGAACATAACGCTTTGATGCGTGCCGATAGCCTCGCTCATCACCATATGAGCGCGCCTGACAGCCTCAGGGAGCTGTGTTTCGTTTGTTCTCTCCGTGACGATAGAAAGCCTTTCTTCCTGGTATACCGTCACCAAAGGCATTAAGAACTGCAAAACCTCGGTAACCTGTTCCTTTGATAAGTAGGGATTGCTGTCCACGGCAAAAATCAATTTGCTCAACTTTTCGTCGTCGAGTGCGCGTTCCTCTACCCACGCGCCGTGCTTATCCCACTTGTGGCGGGTACGCACGTCGATTCCAATCTCTTGCATATCCCGCAGAGTGTCCTTCATCACCGCCTTGTTGTAGCATAACCCA
Organism: Oscillospiraceae bacterium; assembly: GCA_015063885.1. GTDB lineage: Bacteria > Bacillota > Clostridia > Oscillospirales > CAG-382 > Coliplasma. Next base: position 112,609 of record SVTH01000007.1, read on the forward strand.
TAGGGCTCGAGGAAGGAGTTCAACCGAACAAGATTCATGGGATGCTTAGCATCCGTATGTTTGTATAACGCCCACAGCATTATCATAATACGCTGTCTGGTGGATTTGATTTTAGGCATAACTATCCTCCTTACGCACAGCAAGGCACCGCAGGGCGGGCTTCCAGAGCGTTTCGGGTAATATAACAATCCTGTGCGGCCGTGCGCATCACAGAGGACTTCTCAATGTATTTTTGGTTGCTCTTGCAGAATGCTTTGAGCCATATGTAAAGGGAAACGTAGTGTTCCAAGTATTTGGAGCTGACTCCGTAATAGCGGCCGAGGAATTTGCGGATGTGCATGTGCATAGCGTTTACGTGCTGAAGATGAAGTTCTCCGCGAACTTCCGGAATGTGTTTGTTTTGGTTGTTGGAAACGTTGGAATAGAAGGTCTGGTAGTGGTAGCCGTTGGTTTCAAGATAATTCTTGGTGGCCTGGTAATTATCCGCAAGCATCATCGCAGTATCCTTGTTAATATGCTCGCGGACGGTCTTATCAAGCATGGCAGGCCTCATAAATCCAACGCCCGGAACGGAAGCGTAAAAGGATTTGTCGCCATCTTCGACCATGCAGAATACACAAGCTTTATCATTGGAGGATTTGGGGCGGTTGTCGCTGCCGCGCTCGAAAGAGGGGCGGGGCATGCCGCTGTTGCTTCCGTCGGCGTTCAATTTGCGGCCGAAGAAGCCTTCGCCCTTGATGTGGTTTCCTTTGTAACTAATAGGAATAAGCATTTCGTCCAGCTCAACCTTTCCAGTCATCATTGTGGTTTTCTGGTTGACCACGAAAGCGTTGAGAATCTTGTGCCGCCAGGTGAATGCGGTTTGATACGAAAGCTCACACTTGGATGCGCAATAAGGCAGGCTCTTACCGGCGATGGTCAGATGGATGAACTCACGCCAGGTTGCCGCGCTTTTACGGCTGCCGGAAAACACCGTGTTCGTCGTAGAAACGAAATACTTTTCGCATTTTTTGCAGTAGTATCTCTGCGCTCCCTTGTGGGAGCCTTTTTTAATGACCAGTCCCATGGATGCCTTGGCGCCGCAATGGGGGCAGTCGGGTTTTTCATTGATGCTTTCCGGAATCAGCTCCCGGCGCGTCGCTTTGGCGACAGGGTGCTGCTCTGCCAACATTGCCATGATACTCTCTGCAATGGAGGACTGTTCGCTCTCGCTCAGTCCACGCACCATTTCAAGAATCGAATCCATTTGCATCGTCGTCTTCATCTTTTGTACCTCGTAAACCCTCTTGAATAACATAAAATAAAGTAGCGCTATCGCTACTTATATTGTAGCGCAAACGCTACTAAATGTCAATAGGTTTGGACAATTTTTTTGAAAAATTTAGTTTTTCGAGGTTTTGAAGCTTGAGCTATATGGTCATTTTAACGATGCTTTTTACAAAAAGTCTCCCGAAATAGATAAGAGCCCGAAAACGACAGTTTTCGGCAATAAGGTTTCTTTTGGATTGTTAAGGGGTTTTCTTTTTCCAAAGAAAACCCCTTAACGTCATCTCGTACCTTCTTACTCCTTATACCCCGGATGGATGGTGACCACCTCGCCGCCCTTGGAGGAATCCACCCCCTCGTGGGTGACGGTGAACCGATCCTCATAGGGCGCCCCGATGGCGGCCCGTCTGTCCTCACTCATGGGAACGCGGTACAGGGTGCCGTCGATCTCGCGGTAAAGATAAGTCTCGTGCCAGATCACATTCGATACCCGGGTGGTGGTATCAATGGCCGTGCCGCCCTCGTTGCCGGATTGGTCGATGGCACATACCCGCTTAAACTCCGCATCCATCCCCGTTCCCTGTCCGGGAGAGGTGAAGATGGGGCTCAAGAAATCCGCAGGGGCGTTCCAGCCGTACTTCTCGCGGATCTCCACGGAGGAGGGCAGGGTAGAGACCGCCAATACCTCGATCTGCAGCTGCATCTTCCCGGGCTCGGGAGAGAACACAATGATCCTCAACTGATCCCCGGGGAGGTAATAATACTCGGTGTACTTCCAGTGATAATTGGCAATACAGTTGTTTCCGTTGGCGGAAACAGCGTATTCACCGCCGTGGGCATCGTAACCGCCCACGTCCTGATCCTCATCGGTGATGTACCGCCAGAAGGGGCGGAAGGCGATGCACCCGGTGCTGAGAGTGCCGGACTTCACGTCCGTAAGCGCCCGGGAGAAGGAAAGACCCACGTCGGATTCCGTCTGTGCGTGCCCGCCCAGATACACGGAGGGGTTGTCCAGGTTCTTGGCGCCCGGATCTGCGGCAAGGCTTTCGTCGTAACTGCCGTTGTAGCGGTTGATGTCGATCTCCGGCAGGGTCACGGTGGCTTCAATGCCCACCCACTTGTCCTTGGAGGAGACCACCTTGTAGTACCAGGCACCGCCGAACAAAGCGGGCTTGGCGGGGTTCTTCTTTTCCCCTTCAATCACCTGCTCCCAAAGGGGAGGCGCCGCCAGGACGTCCGTCTCCACCACGGTAACGGTGCGGAAAACTGCCTCCGCCGCGTTGCCTGCGGCATCGACGACGAAATAGCCGATGGTGTATACCCCGGGGACGTTGGGATCAAACCCGCCGTCGTTGATCTGAATCTTATCGGTGATCTTGCCGTCCACGTTGTCCTTAGCGGAAACGCCCTGCAACAGATCAAACTCCGCGCCCTTCTTGATGGTCACCTCTCTGTTGCTTTTGGTAATCCGCAGGGTAGGGGGCTCGGTATCGGGCTCCTTGCTTTCCTCAGGGATAGAAGGCGTCTCAGAAGAGCTTTCGGCAGGCTGTGCCGCTTCGCCGCAGGCTGTCATCAAGCAAGCAGCGGCAAGGAAAAGCATCATCCATTTTTTCATAAGGACACTCCTTTATTCCAGCACCAGCGTTCCGCCGATGGGGTAAATGTTTTGTTGGTTCAAAGCCAACGCACCGCTGACGTAGTCGGAGGAGAAGAGGGATTGGATCAGGAAGGTGCGGCAGAGGACTGCCCCGGGGTTGCCCACGAAGGCCAGCTGCCCGCCGTTGGGGATGATGCTGTCCAGCTCTGCTGCAAGCCCTTTGAACATACCGCCGCCGGAGGTGGCGTCGATGGAGTTGGTCCAGGAAAGACCGGAGGTCTTCACGGAGTTGTCTGCATTGATTTGAATGGCCTCACCGCAGGCAATGCGTACCTGTACGATCAGTCCGTTTTCGTCGGTGATGACGATGACGCCGTTGGGGAAGAAGGGAACGGTGCCGTTGTTGGTATGCTCTGCCTTGTGAGCGTTGTATTCTTCCAGGAAGAAGTCCTTGTCCATCACCTGGATCACGTCCGCCGTGCGGAAGGAGGTGCCGGAGGAGGTGTACACCAAAGCGGAGGTATCGTTGAGACGATAGGGGATCTCCCCGCCCAGGGTGAGAGTGATCTTTTCGTATACGGGGCGCACGGTGACCTCAACAGTGGCCTCTGCCTTGTTGCCCGCTTCGTCGGTGACGGCAACGGCGACGGTATAAGTGCCGGGAATATCGGGATCATACCCGCCCTCGTTCGTGATGGCGATCTGCAAGTCCTCGGCGGCGGTGACGTTATCCATCGCCTCCACGCCTTCCAGCAGATCTACAGCACTTCCCGCATCGTGGGAGACGGAAGGAAGCTTGCCGTTCTTGGCGTTCACAAAAGCGGGAGGAATGGTATCCCCGCCTGTGCTCTCCTCGGTGGAGGATTCTGCCACGGAGCTTTCCAAAGAGTTTTCCGCAGAGCTTTCGTTGGGTGCGGGTGCCGCTTCCCCGCAGGAAGCAAGCAAAAGAACGGTGGCAAGGAGTAAAAGAAGAATACGCTTCATAGTTTTATCCTTTCTGTTTTGGCATTTGCCGTTTTTTCTTTTTGGAGCTGATTTTGCGGGCGAAGCCCCAAAATCCTGCCTGAAAGCGGATCGCTTTCAGGTATTACCATTGAATGCCCTCGTCCTCGTCGTCCTCATCGTCTTGAGGGCGGGGAGCGGGCTTTTCTTTCTTACGGGGAGCCTCAGCTTGGAAGGAGGGATTCTTCCGACGGGGATCCAGCCAAACCTGGTCCGCACGGTAAAGGGAGGCCAGAATGAACCACCGCAGCAATACCTCCGTGATGGACATGATGCCGAAGCCGTGCTCGGTGATCTCCGGCAGCGCAGTGATCAGGTATACCAAGCTGTCCAAAGCGTAGATCCCCAACGCTAAGCGGAAGGCGGGGAGCTTTTCCTGGCGCAATACCATGATCTCACAGGCAAGGAAGAAAAAGAAGAATACGCAGGCCATGGTGATGGCTGCGGCCACCCAGCTTCCCCCCGCCTTTTGCCCCCACAGGATCAGCTCCCTGGGAATACAGGCGGAAAAGGGGAAGTATAGCGACACGGAAAAGGACGCCAAAACGATGTTGATGGCCGTTACCGCCAACACCCCCAATAAGGACCACTGTCCCGTTCTAAAGAGCTCGTAGGGCGATCTGTTTCTCATGCGCCGTTCCTCCCGTGGTTTTTCTCCCTGTCAGTATACCACGCATTTTCCATTCTGTCAAGAATCCCAATTGTAAACAAAAAAGGCCGATCTCTCAGCCTTTTTTCAAAAAACTTATTCCTCGGTCACTACCAGGCTGTCCGCCATCCTTTTTGCCGCCTCTTCGGAGCGGGCCCGGATCTCGTAGCCGCAGCCTGCGATATCTGCGGTAGCGAAGTACGTTACCTCTCCCGTGACGGGGTGGACCCATTCCTTCAGGTAGAAAACACCCGCTTCCGTTTCGTAGCGTCGGCTGTCGCCTTCGGGAACGCCCAGTCTGCGCCCGATATGGATCTGCAGAGAGACCACGGACTTGGTCTGGTAGTTGATCTGCAAACAGGGGTAATGCCGTTCCGCCAGGGTGGCGGGATCCACGACGACCCGATCGTTCAGCAAAACGATCAGGCTCCCCGTGCCGTAGGTGCCCTTGCCGTCCCCATCCCAGGCGGGGTGGTAAAGGGGATGCTCCGTGGGCAAGCCTTCTTCTACGGCGGCAAAGGCCTCTGCCAGGCTTTGGAATTCCCCGGTCACAAGATTCCCCGCCTCCTCTCTCCAGCCTGTGGAGGAGAGGATCACCCGTCCCGCAAAGTAGGGGATCTCTTCGGATTCCTCCGGCAGAGAGGGCGCCCGGGAGGCCCCTTCCGCAGGAAGGAAAAAGGAAAGCAATCCGCCGTCGGAGGATGCCAGGGCAAACGCCGTGCCCAAGGTGCCTACCAGCACCAGGCACACCGCCGCCACCACCAAACGGCGGGGACGGATCCGCACCTCCCGTTTTTCCGCGGAGATCCCCAGGCGGGAGAGGGTCTCCTCCTTGCCCACGTGGGGAACGGCGTCAAAGGTGTCTCGTATTTTCTTTTTCATCACGGCTTTCTCCCTTCTCCGTAGTAGCTTCGGAGCTTTTCCAGCCCTCGTTGATAGTGCTTTTCCGCACTCGCCGCAGTGATGCCCAAAAGGGAGGCGATCTCCTTGTGGCGGCATTTGCAGTAGACCCGCAGGATCACCACCTCCCGCTCCGTTTCTCCAAGCGAGTTCAGCGCATCCAGGCAGATCACCGCCTCCTCCACCATGTCCTTGGGCGTCCCCTCGGCGGGGAACTCCTCCATCACCCCGGGAAGCAAACGGCTTTTCTTTTTCACCGCGTCCAGCGCCTTGTGGCGGGCAATGGAAAGGATCCACCCCTTGGCACTGCCTCCTTGATAGGAGGAAGCACACCGCAGGATCTCGCACAGAGTCTCCTGGGCGGCATCCTCCGCATCCCCGTGGTTTTGCAGAACGCCGTAGGCCACGGAGTAGATCAGACGGTAGGTATGATCGTAGATCACTCCGATCTCCTCGGGCTTCCCCGCCGCAATGGCTTTTATTGCTTTTTCACACAGCAGGTTTACCGCAGGGGACGGGAGCATGGGAAGGGCCTCCTTATTTTACGCTTGGATCAAGCTGTCGATCATTTGCTTTGCCGCCTCCGGGCTGTAGGCCACCACGGAGTACAGACAGCCGTCTACCACCCCCGTAAGGGTGCAGAAGGAATTGCCGTTGACCAAATTGGTACAGCCCCGCAGGTAGAAGGTGTTTCCGTGGGACAGGTAGACCTCATCATAGGCTTCCGCAGAAAGATCGGGGGCATACCCCAGGGTGATCTTTACATTTTGAATGGAAGAGGTGGCGTAGTTCATCTGAATGGATTGATAGGTGGTACTGCACCCCTTGGCGGGATCCATGACCATAACGGGGTTGTTCAAAAGGATCAGAACGCCTCCGCCGTAGGTCTGGGCATGTCCGCCGTCGGCGGCAGGGTAGTACAGAGGATAGGGGGCGTTCAATGCCCGCAGAGCGTCTCCGATGGAGGAAAATTCTCCTGTGACGCACTCGCCCAGAACGTCGTCCCAGGCAGTGGAGGACAGGAGCACCGGGTCGGGGGTGTACGCCTCGGTGGGAGTTTTGGACTCGTCCTCCGGAATGGGTGCCTCTTCGGGTGCTTCTGCGGGCGTTTCCTCGGGTGCTTCTGCGGGCAGGGAAGGGACTTCCGGGACGGATGCCGCAGGCAGTTCTCCCGCCGGAGCCTCCTGTTCTCCCGCAAAGGCCAACAATCCGCCTGCCAATGCCAATGCGCCGCAGAGGAACAGCGCGGTCAATGCTTTTAGTTTCATAGGTGTGTTTCCTTTCGTTTTTTGTGGGCCTTCGAAGGTTCACCTATGAGTCGATCCAAAAGGGTATTTTCGGACAAGTTTTTTGAGAAAAGCAAAAAAGCGGGAGGAGTTACCCTCCCGCCGCTTTGGCTCAGTTCTTTTTCAAAACCTTTTTGCACCATCTGCGTTTCCCGCAGGAAGGGCACTTCAGATAACGGGTGGTGCCCATATGCATGGCGTTCAACGCCTGGGCATAGGTAGGCACGATCTCGTGGCCGCATTTCTTGCACTTGTAGGCCCCCACGCTGATCTCCAGCTTCAACGCGTAGAAGCAAGGGATCAGGAATACCACGCAGAGCCCTAAAACCGCCACGACCTGCCAGATTTCCTCGGGCACAAAATACCACACAGCCAGGCAGCCCGCCAGAAATGCCATCATGCTGAGCCACATAATGATCCACATGGATCTCCAGACCGTTTTGTTTTTCCGCTCCAGCTCCTGTGCCATTTCCATTAAATTGTTTTCCATTTTCTTGTTGTAGTTCTCCACAAATACTACCTCCCCTGTAAATAGATCGTTGATGGTGACGCCCAGAATATCGCACAGCGCGGGAATGGTGGCAACGTCGGGCATCGCCTTCCCGTTTTCCCATTTGGAAACCGCTCTGTCCGTGATGTTCAGCTTTTCCGCCAATTGCATCTGGGTCAAGTTGTTTTTCTTTCTTTGCTCTGCAATGAATTTACCGATCTTCAATTGATCCATTGTCTCGGCCTCCTTTCGCTATGCAGTATACCCGTCTTTTTCACCAAAGTCTACACACCGCCGGTTGAATAGGGGAGAACTCAACCGCAGGTGGAGTCTTATTTCTTCATTTCCATGTAGGGCAAAAGGGTAAAACCGCCCTTTTTGTAGACGTGCAAAGCCCTCTCGTTGTCTTCTTCTACCTCCAAACGCAACAAAGCGTCGGGGTAAGCCGTTTCTACAAACCGCAAAAACGCACTGCCCAAGCCCAGACCCCGAAAGGCTTCCTTCACGTACAGATCCTCGATCCAGATACATCTCTTTCCGAACTCGGTGGAAAAGCTTTTTGCCAGCATCCCGTAGCCTGCCACCTCGCCCGCCTGCAGGAACACGTACCCCTCCAGATAAGGAGAGCCCTGCACACAGCAGTCGATGTCCGCACGAAAGATCTCCTCCGAGCCGTTTGTGGAAACGGCAGGGGAGGCGTAAAACATACGCATCATCTCCAGCACGCTTTGCCTGTCTTGTTCTTCCATTTTTCTGATGATGGGCGTCTCTGTCATTGGTCTGCACTCTCTTTCCGTTACTTTCTTGATTCAGTCGGCCGTTCCCGAATCCGTCTTGAAATATTTGGCTTCTATCCGGTCGGGGAAAAGGTAATCTACATCGCCTGTGTGAGTATAGAACGATCCGTCTTTATGGAATTCGTAACAGTCTCCATAGTAAAAGGTGTTGCCATTTTCGTTTGTATAAATGCAACCGAACAAAACGATGAAATTTCCGTTGCTTCGATGTAAAACCAGCGTTTTACCCATTGGTTCATTCAAAGCATTCCCATAGTTCGTGTAATGATATGATGATATCTCGTTCAAGATCTCATCAAAGCGGGATTCATCCAAAGTTGCAATGAGCGTTGCCTTGTTGAAATCGAATTTCGGCTTTTTCTCTCCGTCGACGTCGAGGAGCTCCGGGGCATTGTTCTCGTAGTTGTAAAGCTCGATCTTTACAATGTTTGACAAGCTTCCTCTGGAAATGGTGTACATTGCGGGATCGCAACTGACCAGACTCAACAGAATAAGGCAACAGCACAGAATTGACAATGTCTTTTTCACGTTTTCTCCTCCTTGTTTTATCTCTGTAGTAATATAATACCATATTTCTCCTGAAATGTAAAGAGAAAAAACGTTTTGCCTTTCGCGGGCGATTCGTGAATCGCCCCTACAAAAAACAGCACCCGCTTTTCACGGATGCTGTCAAAGTTTTTTCAAAGCCACTGCACGAAGGCCGTCTTATCCCGGGAATTGTACCCTGCACGGCGATAGAACTCCAGCGTGGAGTCCTCCTTGGAGCCGGTGAGTAACATCATTTTGTAGCAACCCGCCGCCTCTGCGACCTTTTTTGCGTAGGCCAAACACTCCGTGGCGTAGCCCTTGCCGCGGAAGTCTTTGTGGGTCACCACGTTTTCCACAAAGGCGTAAGGGAGCACACCTCTGGTCAGATTGGGGATCACCACGCAAACGCAGGAGGAAACGAGCTTTCCATCCGCTTCCTTCACGATGATATGATGGTTGGGGTCTGCCAAAACAGCCGTCCAGGTCTCCCGCAGACGGTCCGTCATCTCCGGCACCTCCGTCTCGTGCAAAAACAAATACAATTCCAACAGGGCCTGCAATTCATTTTCTCTGATCTCTCTGACCATGCTTGGCCTCTCTTTCGATGATGTATCGCAGCAGCTCTGCATCAAAATCTTGAAAAACGTAGGGCTTGAGTAACGATTTGGCTAACTTGGGGTGCTTTGAATAATTCTTAATTGCATAGAAAGAGATTGCGGGATATAAGACAGATGCCAAAAAACAAGCGACAGAGAAAACAAACATGAGTATTCTTGCGGCGTATTCCATTTTCTCGTAAAATAAAGCAAACAATAAAAAGAAAACAAAGAAAGCAAAGAAAATCGCAGAGGTAAAAATCAAAGTAAACTTTACCATTCCGATATGCTCTTTTTTTATATTTCCATTAAAAATATCTTTTTTCATAGTATGCACCGCATATGCACCGCCGTTTGCAGTTTGTAAGGCTATCTGACAAGTCTATTGTACCATATTTCTCCTTGAATGTAAAGAGGGAAAACGTCCGGCCTCTTGCGGGCGATTCGTGAATCGCCCCTACAAAAAACAGCACCCACAAAAGTGAGTGCCGTTTGTCAAACTGGACTTTATTAGGTAGCGAAACTTCTGAAATAGATTATATTTCTATCGGGATCGTAAAAACTCATATTCGTCGCTCCCCAAGGTCGCTTAGTGGGTTTTTCAATGATCTCAACGCCGAGTGTCAGGAGCTTTTGGTATTCTGCGTGGATATCGTCTACAGTAAATGCTAATCTGATATTCTGATTATTGTTATTCTTGCGGGAACCATCATTGTAAATTGTAAACGACGTTCCCTCGGATATGATAACCTGATGCACGGTATCGTTGCTTTGATTATCAATATCGAACAGTTGCTTATAGAAATTTGCCAGGGTTACCACGTCATTCGTATATAAACTTACTTCTCCGATTGTCATCTGCGACACCTCCGTCAACTTCAAATTCCTCTAACGATTACACATTTCCACACTGCTGAACGTCTTGATTAAAAATTGTTGCCGCACCGTAATGACGATCGGCGTCTGTGATTTGCAGATCAAACTTGTGCCAAGGAATATCGCACCCACTTGTTTCAACTTGGATCAGGTATGCGGACAATTCAAGACCTTCCGTAAGCTCTTTAACCGGATTCGTATGGATAACGGGTCTTTCCTGCCCGTCGATGCTTGCTTTGATCACAATGTTCTCCGGCGCAATATCTTGCAACCCTTGCCGGAATTTAGGCAAACTCATGGGTCTGAAATATGCCATCAGGCTATTACCGGCGCCTTTGACAGAAAATACGTGCAAGCCGTAGATCTCCAATTTGTCGAAGCTCACGTTCAACGACATGTCAGCTTGCAGGGAAATATTCTGGCACCAGTATTCCAAATAGTTGATTCCGTAGTCCTTCACTGCTGTCAAAAAAGGGTATCGACCTGCCGGGATGTCCAGCATGTAATAGCCGTCTTCGTTGCTTTCCGTGCTGAAAAGCGTATCGAAGGATTCTCCTTTTATTTCAACCAGCGCATTTGCTATGGGCGCACCGCTTCCGTCTGTTACGTAGCCATCTATTTTCATTTCTTATACCCTCGTTTGCTCTCAAGTTGGTCGATACGAATTTGTATCATCATACCACACATTTTGCTAAAAGTAAAGAGCAAGGCGGAGTTGTTTACAATTCCATGCCCTTTTTACAGCGAAAAATATCCTTGCGTCGTCAAAACTCGTTACCTTCGGCTTCGGGTTGCCGTGGACGTCAACCCCTACGAAAACGCAAGATGTATGGGCTAAAATGAAACCGCATTTTCGCGCAACGAGGTAGGCATAAAATGTGTTTTTTACCGTCCTCCATGCGGGAAATCCAGGCCTGTTTTTTACCCTCCCTCTGTTCGGCTTCGTAGGGGCTGACGTCCTTCGGCAGCCCGTTTGCGTTGAAGGGCAAAACGACTTTACACCATATCCCATGCGTGCCGGCCGCTTATCGGCACGTCAAAACGAAAAAAACAGCACCCACAAACGTGAGTGCTGAATTTTCCAATAAAAACCGCTTATCTCTTGGAGTTTTAAGAACACCGTTTGATATCGTGAATAGCGTGAGTATCGTCGCAAAAATGTTGCACCAAATTTGCACCAAAATTACACCAACATTCAACGCTGTTCTGCTCGATAAATTGGAATTGGCATTACTGTCTATCTTCTGCAAGGATACCATAGAAATATAAGTCTGCCCAGTTTCCAAAATTATCCTTCACTTGGCTTCTCTGTATTCCTTCCAGTTTCATCCCAAGTTTCTTCATAAGGTTAACAGATTTAATTCCATCAATCGCTTCAGCAAATAGTTTATGTGCATTCATACTGTCGAAAGCATAATCAACAACGGCCTTGCAAGATTCAAAGGCATATCCTTTTCTCCAGTAAGTCTTATTATAAATCCATCCGATTTCATACACACCATCATCGAAGTCATTAAATAGAATGTAGCCAATTACTTTGGATGTTTCTTTATGCACCGCAGCAACTGCACCTTTTCTATCTATACAAAACTTTTGTAAAAAATCAGCCGTTTTATCAATGGTATATGCAGGCTCACAATTTTTCATAGTTTCAATATCTCCAAATATATCGTGCAAATCATTCAAGTCATCCATCGTGAAGTCTCGAATGACCATTCTATCAGTTTCAATATACATCTTATTTACCTCGTCAAATTCAAGTTTATCGATTAGTTACATCATACCATAAAAAACCCAAAAAGTAAATAGTACGGCGGATTTGTGCAATTTGTCCCGCCTCTCTCAAGCGTGTCCATGCGGGCGATTCGTGAATCGCCCCTACAAAAAGGGGAACCCTTTGCTCCTCGATAAAGTCATGGCGGCAAAAGACCGAAATCGCTTTCCGCTCCCGCAGGGAGCATCTCCCACAGGGAGCTTCGCCTTCCCCCGAGTCGTGCCCGTAGGGGCGATTCACGAATCGCCCGCAAACCAAAGTCCCCTCCGTTCTCGTTGCGAAAAAAATACGGCTTGCTTTTCCAATGCGCTCTGTTCGGATTCGTAGGGGCTGACGTCCTTCGGCAGCCCGTTTGCGTTGAAGGGCAAAACGACTTTACACCATATCCCATGCGTGCCGGCCACTTATCGACACGTCAAAACGAAAAAACAGCACCCACTTTCGTGAGTGCTGAATTTTCCAATATAAACCGCTTATCTCTTGGAGAACTGAGAAGCGCGACGAGCAGCCTTCAAGCCGTACTTCTTTCTTTCCTTCATACGAGGGTCACGGGTCAAGAGGCCTGCCTTCTTGAGGACGGGACGATAGGCATCGTCAGCCTGGAGAAGAGCTCTTGCGATACCGTGGCGAACAGCGCCTGCCTGACCGGAGAGGCCGCCGCCCTTAACGGTGCAGATCACGTCGAACTTGCCTTCGGTACCGGTGGTGGTGAAGGGCTGGTTGACGATGAGCATCAGAGTGTCAAGACCGAAATATTCCTTTGCGGCCTTGCCGTTAACGGTGATGGAACCGGTACCAACCATAACGCGAACGCGAGCTACGGAAGTCTTTCTTCTGCCGGTGCCGTAAAAATAAGGAACTGCGGGTGTGTAAGTCATGTTCATTTACCTCCTTATTTCTTAGAGTTCAACAGGGATGGGCATCTGGGCAGCCTGCTGATGTTCAGCGCCGGCATAGACCTTCAGACGGCCAAAGCTGTTGTCACCGATGGTGTTCTTGGGAAGCATACCCTTAACAGCCAGTTCAACTGCCATTTCGGGCTTGGTAGCCATCAGAGTGCGATACTTGACAGCCTTCATGCCACCGATATAACCGGTGTGGTGGTAGTGGATCTTCTGATCCAGCTTCTTACCGGTGAGAACGACCTTACCGGCGTTGATCACGATCACGCATTCGCCGCAATCCACGTGAGGAGTGTATTCGGGGCGGTGCTTACCGTTCAGGATCGTTGCAGCAGCGACAGCAACCTTACCCAGGGGTTTCCCTGCGGCGTCGATTACATACCACTTGCGCTCAACGGTCTCTTTTTTGAGCATCGTAGTAGACATATGCATAGTCCTTTCATAAATCCATATTTTCTTAAGCCTTTGCAATTATAGCACAGAAAACGGATTTGTCAAGGGGTTTTCAAAACTTTTTTTGAATTTTTTTCGATTTCCTTCGTTTTTCTTTCGTTTTCTTTGATTTTTGAAAGAAATCAATCGTTCTCCGCGCTTTCTTCCGACTCCGGCAGGCAGAAATCCGTCACGGTATACACCGATTCCTCCAAAAGGTAGGGGAGTGCGGTGTAGGTGATGCCGAAATAAGGGCACTTCTTTTTGGGGAAAGAGAAGGAAAGCTCGTTGCCCTTCAGCTCTACGTTGGGGTATTCCGCCTTGATCAGCTGGTAATACTCCGTTTCCGCCTTCTCTGCGGTGGGGTAGATCAGCTTGGCCAGGGCGTTGAACACCCTGCCTTCCTCGTCAAAGCAATAGGTGTATTCGTAATAGATCCCGTCGGACTTTGCGTTGGCGGTGATGTAATGATCGTACAGTAGCACCAGAACCTGCTTTTCCGGCAGGCTTTCTTCCTCGGAGGATTCCTCGGAGGTCTCGCTCACCTCGACGGAAGAATCTTCCGCAGACACACCGGGGGAGGGAGGCTGTTCACATCCCGCCAGCAGGCACACCGCCAAAATCAGCAAAAACAGCTTTTTCATATCAGAAATAGATCTCGTTATTGTATTTGGTGGGCAGACCTTCCGCAAAGACGTGGGAATCGTTGGAAAGGGTCAGCACCTCGGGGATGGTCACACCCTCGCGGGAGCTGAACTTGATCACCGTCATGCCGCTGGTGGAAAGGTTGAAATGGGTGCAGTACAGGTTGTAGGGGATGTCCAGCAGACTGCTCAGAAAGCCCGTTCCGGCGCCGTAATGGGCAAACAAGGCCACACGGTCGCTGTTGGGGTTCACCGCGTTGTAAACGCCCTTCTCACGGTCGTGCTCGTAGCCCAGGGAAGCGATGAACGCGTCCACCTCTTTGTCAAAGGCGGCGATCTCCGTTTTGTAATCGTGGCGGGAGGCGATGTCGGGATGGGTGTACCATTCCTTGCCCAAGGCCACCACGTCGGGGCGCAGGAACAGCTCCTTGGTCTCGATCCGTGCCGCAGGCCAATGGTAGTTGTTGTCCTTGTCCGGGAAGGCAAAATGCTTCCAGGCCTGTCCCTCGTGGCACCAATCCATTTTGACGATCTCTTTTTTCAGAAGCTCCGCCGTGGGAGTGCCCGTCAGCACCGCGCGGTTGGAGGAGGAAGAATAGATCTTGTCAATGCCGTGGCGGCAAAGACGCTTGGCAAGGGCCTCCGCCTGCTTGTGCCCCAAGGGGGTCAGGGAATCGGGATTGTAGATGGGGTCGCCGTGGCGAACGTAAAACAATAACATACAGAATAAACCTCCGCGTTTCATTCACCCAAGTATAGCACACAAATCCCCCAAATGCAAGAGAAAACCGCTTTTTTCCAAAGGAAAAGGAGCCGAGGGAAGACCCGGCTCCTTCTGTGTATTACCTCTTTCTCAAAACAACGATGGCCACCGCCATGGCAACCAAAACTGCGATGACAACGATCCAGATCTTGGGGAAGCCGCCCTCTTCGGGCTCTTCCGTCTCGCTTTCGGCTTCACCGGCAACAGAGGACGCCTGTTCCTCCGAGCTTGCCGCAGTGCTTTCTTCCTCGGAGACCGCTTCGGATTCTTCCTCGGAAATCTCTACGGATTCCTCTTCGGAGCTCTCCTCGCTCACTTCCTCGGAAACCTCTTCGGAAACCTCCTCGCTCACTTCTTCGCTTACCTCCGGCGGATCAACCGGCTCCACGGGAGGCTCAACGGGTTCTTCCTCGTTCACGCCCCAAAGGATTTGGGCGGCAGGGATCGCCTCATACCAACGCAAAGACCATCCGGCAGGCCTTGCTTTAGGCGCACATTCCACCACCTTCAATGCACTGCAATAGGAGATTGCATCGGTGCCGACCACGTCCGCATCGGGCAAATAAACGTATTCCAGGCTGTGACAGCTGAACAATGCGTTTCTGCCGATGTATTCCACGCCGTCCGGGAAGACCAGCTCCTTAAGGGAGGAGCAGTATTGGAATGCTTGGTCGCCCACGCGCTTCAAGGTGTCCGGCAGCTTGATGGAAACCAAAGCCTGCTGTTCCGTGAATGCGCCGTTTCCCAATTGGATCACAGGCAATCCGCCCAGCTCTGCGGGAACCTCGATCTCCGTTTCCTCTCCCAGATACGCACGGATGCTGACGCCGTCTCCTACGATATCGTAGAGGTAGTCGCCGCTACGCAGGAAGTTGTCATCGGGAATTCCCGTCGCTCCCCATACCACGGTTCCCTTGAAGTCACCGTCCCAACTGGCCCAGAAGGAGGGGCGTTCCGCAGGCTCTGCGTAGATCGTGGCCAAACAAGGACAAAGCTCAAATACGTCATAGTCCAGCGATCGGATGGTAGCAGGCAGGAAGATGCTTTTGATCTCCGCACGGGAGAAGGCGCACCGCCCGATTTCCTTCAAGCTTCGGGGTAGGTCGATCCTGTTCACGGCGGCGCCGTAGAAAGCGTGCTCCTCAATGGTGACCACACCCTCGGGAACGGTAAACACGTCCCAGCCGGAGCAGTTGTAGAAGGCGTATCCGCCAATGGTGGTGATCCCCTCGGGCAGCTCCCCATAAGCAAAGGCACGCACCAAGGTACCGTCTTTGTTCATCAGGAAGGGACCTTCTGTATACAAAACGGGATTGCCTTCCGCAACCGTCAGCTCCTTCAGATTGGGAATGGCTCCGAAGGAGTCGCCTTCCACGTTTACCAGGGTGGAGGGCAAATGCAGCTTCTCCAGCTTCTCCAAATTGCTTAAAGCAAAGCGATCGATGGAGGTAATTCCTTCGGGAAGCGCCAGCTCCTTCAAATTGGAGCAACCGGAAAGCAAGCTTTCCCCCAGATCGGGCAGACCGGCGGGGAGCCGCAGCGTTTCCAGATTCTTACAGCCGTAAAAAACTTCCGTACCCAAGCTTGTGACGGTATCCGGCAGGATGGCGGAGGTGATGCCGGAATTGTTGAACGCACTTCTTCCCAGCTCCTCCAAAGCGGGAGGAAAGTCTACGTGGGACAGCTCCTTGCACTTGCAGAAAGCAAAGGAACCGATCTTCGTAACGGTGGAAGGCATCCGGAATTCCGCCAGAGACGTGCAGCTTTGAAAGGTCTGGGATTCAATTGCAGTGATCCCTTCCGGCAGGCTGACCTTGGTCAGGTTCTCACAACCCAAAAACGCCCAGGTTCCCACGGAGGTGACCTCATCCCCCAAAATGGCTTCCGTCAGCCAGTCGGCGTAGCAGAAGGCGTAAGCACCGATGGCGGTGATCCCCTCGGCGGGGACGGAACTGCCCTCGTAGCCTTGCAACAGTACGCCGTCGGCGGTGATGAGACAGTTGTTTTCCATCCGCAGGTACTCATTCCCGGGGGCAAAAGTCAGCTCTTCAAACTTTTCACAGCCCACCACAGGGGCGTGGGTCATGTGCTTCACCGTGGAGGGGATCTCCACCGATTTTGCGTTGGCGCAGTCGTAGAAGATGATCCCTGTGATCTCTTCCAGCCCCTCGGGGAGAAGTACGGTTTCCACGTAGGGACATTCAATGAACAAGCCTCCCACTTTTTTCAGGGTAGAGGGCAGAACCACTTCCTTCAGCTTTTCGCAATAAGCGAAAGCCGTTCCGTGCATTTCCTCCACGCCCTCGGGGATCACCATCTTCTCTACGGCATCACAGCCGTCAAACCCGCCGTGGATGACCCGCAGAGTGGAGGGCAGGGTGATCTCTCTTAAATCAAATCCGTTGTAGAAATAGAACCCGCCGATCTCTTTTACGCCCTCCGGGATCACGAGGGTCTCCGGGACGGTGTAGGCAAAAGCCATGGAATCGATTTCCACGATGGGATAGCCGCCCACCTCTGCCTCTATAACGATGTCTTTTTCCAATCCGTCATATCCCAGCAGGGTAGCCTCGCCGTCCTTGATGGCAAGGCGGTAGTCGCCAAACTCTTCTATTGCGTATCCGTCTTCACGGTATCTGTCGCCCCAATCGTCCCCCTCGCAGGCCACGGCTTCTTCGGTGAAAAAGACGGGACACACCACCGAAAGTAAAGCAAGGCAAAGAACCAAACATAACGTCTTCTTCACGAAAGACACCCCTTTCTATCTGAATAAAGTTCCTTTATTCCTTTTTTCGGATCACCAAAACCACCGCCACAGAGGCAACCAATGCCGCCGCGATCACCACGGGAACCCAGGGGAAGCCGCCCTCTTCGGGCTCTTCCGTCACGCTTTCGGCTTCACCGGCAACAGAGGACGCCTGTTCCTCCGCGCTTGCCGCAGTGCTTTCTTCCTCGGAGACCGCTTCGGATTCTTCCTCGGAAATCTCTACGGATTCCTCTTCGGAAACCTCCTCGCTCACTTCCTCGGAAACCTCTTCGGAAACCTCTTCCGAGACCTCCTCGCTCACTTCTTCGCTTACCTCCGGCGGATCAACCGGCGCCACGGGAGGCTCAACGGGCGGATCCACAGGATCCTCGCCATAGGGATGGGGAACACCCCAAACGATCTCGATGTCGTCCTCGGAAGCGTAACCGTGCCAGCGATCGTCCCAATAAGCAGGTAGTTCTGTTGGTTCGCATTCGATCTTCGCAAGGTTGGGATCGTAGTCTACAATCCGTTCCTCTACGGTTTCAGCGTTAGGTATATACAGATATTCCAGACTATCACAGCCCCAAATCGCAGTTTCTCTGATGGTCTTCAAGCTTTTCGGCAGAATCAATTCCGTTAGGCCCTTGCAATCCGAAAGCGCATATCTGTCGATCAGCGTCAGTGTGTTGGGCAGTCGGATAGAGGTTAGCTCCGTATGGTCCGCCAAAGCGCTCATGCCCAAGGTAGTCACGGGATATCCGTCCAGCTTGGAGGGAATGGCGATTTCTGTATCGGTGCCCACGTATCCTGCGATGTGCGCTTCGCCGTTCACCACTTGATAGCGGAACCCCTCGCTGATCTTATAGATATCCGTAGGACGTTCTTTCACGCCCCAATGAATGCGGCCGTAGATAGCGTAGCTGTCAATCAGCGGCCACCAACCGTCGGGCGCTTTCTTCGGCTCTGCGTAAATGTCTCGCAGATGCAGGCACAACTCAAATAAGCTGCTCCCCAAACCCTCCACCGTAGCAGGGAGATAGATACTCTCGATGGTCGTGCCTACGAAAGCACGCTCGCCGATCCGTTTCAACGTAGAAGGAAGAACGATTTCGGGAACGTCGGCATAGTAGAAGGCGTACTTGGAAAAACTCTCTACGCCTTCGGGGATGACCAAGGGGTCTTCGCTCGTATAGCGGTAGAACGCCCGCTCACCGATGACCTTCACCCCTTCCGGGAAGTCTCCCGGGGAAAGCGCCGCCAACAGCGTGCCGTTTCTGTCCATCAAAAAGAAGTCGTCCAAATAGAAGTTGGGATTGTTCTCGGCAAACACGACCTCCTTCAGGTTGGGCATAAAACCCAGCGCACCGGAGGCATAGGTCTCCAGCTCTGCGGGAAGCACCAACCGCTCCAGTGAATCCAATCCGCTTGCGGAATAACGTTCCAACGCGGTGATGTTTTGGGGAAGCTCCAGCTCCTTCAGGTTGGAACAACCGGAAAGCGTCAGCTCCGGCAGGGAAGTCAACCCTGCGGGAAGACGAACGGTCTCCAGCGTCTTGCATCCCTGCAAGACACCCTCGCCCATGGAAGTGACGGTGTCGGGGAAGATAGCGGAGGTGGTGGCGGTATGGTAGTACGCCCCTTCCCCAATGGTCTCCAGGGAAGCAGGCACGGTCAGATCCAACTGCTCACAGGCTTGGAATGCGTAGGTACCGATATGCTTCACCGTGTCGGGCAGCGTCAGATTTTTCAGATCGGAGCAAAGCGCAAAGGTAAATTCTCCTATGGAAAGCAACCCGTCGGAAAGATTGACCGTCTCCAGGTAACGGCAGCCGTAGAAGGCTTGATCACCGATATGGGTGACGCTGGCGGGCAGAGTGATCTCCTTCAGCCACGAAGCGCCGGAAAAAGCGTGGTCGGCGATGGCGGTGACGCCCGTTTCGGGAATGGTGAAGCCCTCGGAGGCTTGCAACAGATAACCGTCTGCGGTATACAGGCAACCGGTTTCCGAACGCAGATATTCATTGCCTTCCTCTACGGTGATGGTGACCTTTCCGGAGTTTGCTACAAGGGAACTCGTTACGGAACGAAGGGAAGCGGGCAAGACCACCGAGGTGATCTTATCACATTCCTTAAAGAGATATCCCGTCACCGTTTCCAAATTCTTCGGCAACGTCACCTTCTCCAGCTCGGGGCACATATAAAACAAATTATGCACCTTTTTCAACGTGGAGGGCAGGGTCACTTCCTTCAGCTTCTTGCAGTTGTAGAACAGCGTTTCGCAGGTCTCCTCCAAGCCTTCGGCAAACACGACCCTCTCCAGCTTGCGCATATTGGTAAAGGCACCGTGAATGTATTTCAAGCTGCCGGGGAGAACGATCTCTTCCACTGCGCTCTGCTCAAATGCCGCTTCGCCGATGGATCGCACGCCCTCGGGAATCACCACCCGCCTGGCGGGGGAGGTTTCAAAGGCATTGACGGCGATCTCTACCAGCTTATAAGGACCGATGTTGGAATCGAGAATCACTTCGTCCTGACCGTGTGCATTGTAATGCAGCAGAACCGCCTCGTCTCCCTTAACGGCACAGGAATATCTGCCTTCTTCGTAAAATTCATACCCTTGCTCGAAATACGAGTCCCCCGGGTATGTTCCGCAGGCCGCGGCTTCTTCGGTGAAAAAGACGGGATTCACCACCGAAAGTAAAGCAAAACAGAGAACCAAACATAACGTCTTCTTCACGAAAGACACTCCTTTCAAGTCTTTTTTTCTTAATTATATCATAGAAAATATGAAGAAACAAGAAACAAAGAATGAAAAAATGTCCCATGGGCAAATTTCTGCATTTTCGACACACGGCGACTGTTTTTTTGTGCAAATTTAACAAAAGACAAAAACCCCTTGACAAGGGAGAATTTTTGTGCTATACTCCATTTACCGAACAAGAACAAGTGTTCGGTGTTCGAAAAAGAAGGACGCCGTGACGGTTACGCTCCATCCGTCACGGCGATGAGATGCAAGCTTGGTTTTTGAGAAGAAAGGAAACAAAATGGACAGCTACACCAAAATTGCCGAAAAAATGCTGGCAAGAAGCGACCTGATGGCAGTTGCCAGAGAGACCCTGGAGGACCAGATCTCCTTCCTGGAAGGGGAGCTTGCGGAAACGGGGGAGATGTCGGGAGGCCGCCGTGCCAAATTGCAATTGAAGATCGAGGACACCCGCCACCGTCTCCGTGCTCTCTACGAGGAAATGGAACGGATGGACAGGGGATACGCCGTGCTCACGGAATACCAACGGGACCTCCTGGAAAAATTCATCGTCCACCGCACCAAGGATTGCGTGGAGGAGCTTTCGGAGACCCATTGCAAGGAACGCTCTGCCCTCTATCGGGACCGTAAGAAGGCCTTGGAGACCTTCACCATTGCGGTATACGGCGCTCTTTAACGTTTCAGCATCCTTTGTTCCGCCAAAGAGAAATCCTCTTCCGTCAGCCCCGTGAGGGCAAGGATCTTTTCGGAATAGGGGATCCGTTTTTCGTAAGACTCCACGGTGTGGGAGTCACTGCCCCAATACAGAATATTCCCCACCTCTTTCGCAATGCGGAAGAAGCGCAGATATTCAAAGCGCTCCAACTCATCATCCGGCACGGAGCCGAATTCGGAAAGGTTCAGCTCCATCCAAAGCCCCGCCTCCTTGGCGCCGATCAAGGCGTCCTTCAGTTGAGCGTCGGTGATGTACTTGTAGGCTTCGTTTTTGAATTCCCAGGGCATACAGCAGGGGATCATGGGGTGGCAAAGCCCTACGAACAGCCCTCTTTTCGGGTGCATGCAAAGGGCTTCAAAGCTTTCCAGCAAAAACGCCGCCACGTCCTTGGCGCTTGTTTTGTCTGCGGGGATCACAAAGCCCTTCATGTGGACGTGGTCGTGGGGGATGATGATATAGTCGGCGTACTGTGCCGCTTCTTCGTCCAAGCCCAGCAAAAAGTTGGCGTATTCCCCCTCAGCGCCCTGGAACACCTTCACGGTTGAAGGATGCTCCGCCAGATAAGCCTCGATCTCCTTTTTCTGTGCCGCCAGCCGCTCATAGGGCTGCTTTTGGTACCAGGAGGACGCCCCGGGAACGCCCGCCGCCCAGCTGTGGTCTGTAAAGCCTAAGATGCTCTGGTTTGCCTCTTCCGCCGCGGCGATATAACGGTGGAACAAGGCGTCCTTGGACGCACAGTCGGAAAGGTGGGTGTGCACGTGCAGATCGTAATGCATAAGTTACCTCCGTATTCTTTAAGAGGCTCTGCCTCTTAAAAATCTCCGCTTAGGGAGCCCGCTCCCTAAGAACCCGGTATTGTGAAATCATTTCCGAAAACGAAAGTTTTCGGCATTAAAAGTTCTTTGAAGATTCTTAAGAAACTTTCTTTCAAGAAAGTTTCTTAAGCGTCCCCCCCCCCCCCCCCCTTTCCAAAAA
>SVTH01000008.1 GCA_015063885.1 Oscillospiraceae bacterium
CATTTACCGTGACATCGGTGAATGGGATTACGACGATGCGGCAGAAGCCGAACAGCAACAACCGCAGATCGTAGCAGTGACCGTAGCACAACCGGAACTGCTCCCCGCATAAACACCGCACAATGCGGGATAAACGCAGTAACGGCGGATGACTAACCGCCATCCGCCGTTACCGCACCTACATACTGTCAGAAAATGTCCCTATGAACACTAACAGAAAGCCCTACGGGTTTATTTGGTCTAAGTGACAAGATTTGAACGTTGCTCAAACGAAAATCCCGATAGAATTTTCGTTCTGAAGAATCGCAAGCGATTCTTCTGTTCCACAATTTGGGTAACCCTGTCGCGCAAAAAGAAATAAACCCGCAGGGCTAAAGCCCTACGGGTTTATTTGGTCTGAGTGACAAGATTTGAACTTGCGGCCTCTACCACCCCAAGGTAGCGCGCTACCATCTGCGCCACACCCAGATACCAAACGGGGGATCGTGTTGCCTCGTTCGGACAACGGCGTTATTATAGCACGAAGTTTTGGAAATGTCAAGGCTTTTTTGCACTTTTTTTATTATTTTTTTGATGCAAAAAGTGAAAGGAGAACGATCCCCGCAGGAGGTGGCGTTTTTACCACGGAAAGGGTGATAAAAGAAGCCCTTCTCCTTATAGGTTGTGGTCCAAGTAGTCGGTTGCAAGACCGATGATCACGCCAACGATCAGACCGGTAGCGGAGCAAGCCCAGATGTGCCAGGAGAAGCCGAACAGGGCGGTAGCGCCCGCGGTGAACGCCAGGAACAGTTTCTTTCCCGTGTTCAAAGTGCCGATAAAAGAGGCAAAACAAAACATTAAAAATTTAAATTTTCTCTTTCTTTTTTTGTGAAAATATGCTATACTGTCTTTAATAATGTAGAAAAGGCTATGGAAAGCATATGGCGAAATTATATTTCAAATACGGTGCCATGGGTTCCTCGAAGACGGCTCAGGCGCTGATTACAAAGTTCAATTACGAAGAGCGGAGCATGAAGGTGTGGTTGATCAAGCCCGCCGTGGATACCCGCGATGGAGAGCAGACGGTGCGTTCACGCATCGGGCTGTTTGCGCCCTGCCATGCGATAAAAGCCGAAGAAGATATTTTTTCGCTCTTTGAAAAAGAACATTCTCACGCAGACGTGATCATTGCGGATGAATGCCAATTTTTTACGGAGGCGCACATTGATCAGCTGAGAAGGATCGTTGACGAAAAGAACATTCCCGTGATGTGCTTTGGGCTCCGGGCGGATTTTATGTGCCATTTATTTGAAGGCAGCAGGCGTCTTTTCGAGGTTGCGGATTCCATCGCGGAGATCAAGACCGTTTGTGCTTGCGGTGCCAAGGCCATCGTCAACGCCCGATTGGACGGGAATCTTCGCGTGGTTACCGACGGCGAGCAGGTGATGCTGGGCGGCAACGAAAGCTATGTTGCGTTGTGCCACAAGTGCTGGAAGAGAAAGATCAAGGCACAAAAGGAGGAAGTCCATGTTTGAGCAGATCAAAGCTCTCATTGAGCAATACCCCCGCATCGTGATCCACAGACACAAAAATCCCGACGGAGATGCGTTGGGAAGCCAGCTGGGACTTTGGAGCATTCTGAAAGAGAACTATCCCGACAAAGAGGTTTACATCGTTGGCGATATGACGCCCCGATATAGCTTTATCGCTTTTCGCGAGATGGACGTGATCGAGGATGCGGTGTACGAGGATGCTTTGGCAATCGTTCTGGATACTTCGGCGAAGAGCTTGATCAGTGACGAACGGTATACCTTGGCGAAGGTCACAGCAAGGATCGACCATCACATTTTCGTGGAACAGATCGCTTCTTGCGAGGTGACGGATACCTCCTTTGAAAGCTGTTGCGGCATGATCGCGGCGTTGGCTATGGAGTGCTCCTGGGAGGTCTCCCCTGCAGCTGCAAAGGCGCTTTACACAGGCATGATCACGGATTCCGGACGGTTCCGCTACGATTCCACATCGGCACAGACCTTCCGTTTGGCATCCTTTCTGATGGAGCGTAAGTTCGACACCGGGGATATCTATCGCAATTTGTATGCGGACGATCTGTTTTTTATTCAGCTGCGGGCGAAGTTTGCCTTGAAGATCAACGCCTTGGAAAACGGTGTTGCATACATTTATACCGATTTTGAGGAAGCAGCCGGGTACGGTGCGGATTCCTTTACCTTATCCCGGGGGATGGTCAACGTGATGTCGGAGATCCGCGGGATCCACAGCTGGGTGAACTTTACGGAGACGGATGCGGGTGTACTTTGCGAGATCCGCTCCAACTGTTATAACATAAACCCCATCGCGGTGAAATACGGCGGTGGGGGACATCAGAAGGCAAGCGGCGCTACCTTGAAGGATCGTGAAGAAGCCATGGCTTTGTTACAGGATCTGTGCGCTCTCGGGGAGGATTGAGATGAATCGACAGGTTATGAGAAACATTTTGGAAAAGATCCGCTCCTATCACAGGGTCATCATCTTCAGGCATTTACGTCCCGACGGCGACGCTGTGGGGGCATCCAAGGGCTTGCGGGAGATCCTGAGGAGCAGTTTCCCCGAGAAGGAGATCTATCTGTTGAACTCCGATTATTCCGACTACGTTGCGTTTCTCGGCGGTGAGGATGAGGAGATCGATGAAAAGCTGTATGAGGATGCCTTGGGTATCGTCGTTGATACCGCTACCTCTCAGAGAATCTCCAATCCCAAATTCGGCCTCTGCAAGGAGCTTATCAAGATCGATCATCATATTCCCACGGATGCCTACGGGGCTTTGGAATTGGTGGAGGAGGAACGGTCCTCCTGCTGTGAGTTGATAGCGTCGTTTTATCAGGCTTGTTCCGACGAGCTTGTGATGACAAAAGAAGCGGCCACCTATCTGTATACCGGTATGGTGACGGATTCCGGGAGATTCCGTTTCCGTTCCGTCAGCGGTGACACCCTACGATTGGCGGGGATGCTTTTGGATCAAGGGGTTGACACGGAACAGCTTTACGCCAATCTTTACATGAAAGAATTTGATACCTTGAAGTTCCAGTCCTACGTGTATCAGACCATGGAGATCTCCGAAAACGGCGTGGCTTACGTGTACGTGGACCAAAAGACCCGGTTGCGTTTTGGGCTCTCCTTCGAAGAAGCTTGCGCTTGTGTGGGATATATGGATTCTATCAAGGGAAGTCTCATCTGGTTGGCGTTTATTGAAGGGACAGACGGCGTGATCCGCGTGCGGTTGCGTTCCAGATTCGTAACGATCAACGAATTGGCGGAAAGCTACGGAGGCGGAGGGCACGCCTGCGCCAGCGGATGCAACGTAAACGACAGAAAACAGATGCGGGAGCTGATCGGGAAGGCAGACGCCCTGCTGAAGGACTATAAAGAAAACAACGAGGGCTGGTTATGAAGATCTTACTGACCAACGACGACGGCATCTTCTCCCCCGCCATTCCCAAAATGGCAGAGATCTTTGGAAAATACGGAGAGGTGACGGTTATTGCGCCTAAAAAAGAGCAAAGCGGGAAAAGCCAGACCATTGAATTCCGTAATCCCATTGAGATCAGGCAGGTGGAATATGCCCCCGGAAAAATGGGCTACGCTGTGGATTCCACCCCCGCAGACTGCGTCCGTTACGGTATCGTGGGATTGAAGGAGGAATTCGACCTGGTGGTTTCCGGCATGAATATCGGATACAATTTGGGAGACGACATTGCCTATTCCGGTACGGCGGGAGCTGTTCTGGAGGGCGCACGCCTTGGCGTTAAGGGAATGGCATTCTCCGCCGAATACCGCGCCTTGGAGGTTGGGCTCGCTCATTTGCCAAAGACGCTGGAGTGGATCTTTGAACATGCTCTTCCGGAAAAGAATATGCTTTACAACGTGAACTTTCCGCCGGAGATCAAAGGGATCCGTATCACCAAGCAGGGCGGGATCTACTATCACGACGAGTTTGTCCCCCAAGGGAATGACCTATACCTGCAGGTGGGTGCGCCCTTGGAGCGGGAATTCAACGACCTTTCGGTGGATATCGACGCGGTATTGAACGGGTATATTTCCATCACGCCTTTGACTGCGGAAAAGACGGACTTTCCCGCCTTTGAGCGGCTGAAGCATTTGCAGGCATAAAAAACAGGAGCTTTCCATCACGGAAGGCTCCTTGTGTTTTATAGAAAGAAAAGGCTTTTGCGGGGATCCAAATAAAAGACGACTTGGGTTTTGGTCAGCAGGGACATCATAACCACGGGTACGTAAGGCGTGGGCGCAAAATCCGTTTTGCTGGAAAGTGTTCCGCCGCCGGTGATATTGCCGAAGGTCTCTCCCCAACCGCCGAAATAGTTGAGGTACTCCGTAAAATCGTTGTAATGGTTATAGGTGTAGAAAAGGTATTTTTCGTTGGGATCGATGATCTCGTTTTTATTGGCGTCGTAACGGGTGTAAACGATCCTTGCGGCACCTCGGGTGATGGTCTTACCGTCGTTATAGAGCTTGACGGGATATGCAGGATCACAATCGGTTCCTGTTGTGCCGATATCCAGCTCGTAATAGTACAGGTTACCCCCGCATCCGCTGATATCGGGAAGCTCCGGCTCGTAGGGATATTTCTCCGTGTTGCCGCTGAATTTGGTATGATTGAGACGGAGATTTTCTCCCCAAATGCTGTCTTCCGGCTCCGTACGCTTGCTCTCGGTATAATTGGCCGGGACGTCACCAAAAGCGTAGACGTAGGCGGCAACCTCTTCCAGGGTGATATATCCTCCGCCGCGGTAGACGCGGAAGACCTCCAGGCCGAAGGCGTTCACCACCACGTAAGTGTTGCTGTCGGCGTAATAGGGCGTATTGTTGCGGATATAGGCACCGTCTTTCATGGGACGGTAGGTGGACAGCTCAGGAGCCTGGTCGGGAACGGTCTCCGCGCCCGAAAGCTCCCCTTTTGCTGAGCGCCGAAGAGCCTCCTCGTAGCTGTCTGCAGGGTCGCTCTCTCCATAGAAGGCGTCTCTTGCGGCCTCGTCCACCCCGGAATGATCTATGGACAGCTCTTCCACCACCTTGATGAGCACGGTGGCGCTGAGATCTCCGTACCGCACCGTGACGGCCGAGGAGCCGAGAGAAAGGGCTGTTACCAAACCGTTGGGATCCACAGTGAGACAGCTTCCGCTGGAATCCCAGGACAGGAGCGGTCTTACGTCTTCAGGGGCGTTGGTCTGCAATTGGAAGGTGGCACCGACGAGGAGCTCCGTTCTGTCGCAATTGGTGATCTCCAGGGACGTAAGAGGCTGAGGCGAATCGCATCCCCAGCTTGAAAGGAGAACGAGCAACGTCAGAAGCAGAATTCCACATCTGCGGAAGATATTGGACATCAGAGCACCTTCTTTCTGAATTTTAGGATATTTTAACACATCGAAGCAACAGAGTCAAGAGAAAAATGCCTTCCCCCTTATCGGGAGAAGGCATTTTGTACTGTTTACTTCGTGAAAGTACAGCCGCTGGTGAATTCAATGGTGCCGTTGTAGTTGGTAAGAATGCCGGAAACGGTGATGGTATCGCCGACCTGCAAAGCATCGGCGCCATTGCCTTTCAAACGGTAGCAGACGATGGGTTTATCCTCGCAGCCTTCGATGGTGATGGTTACGGTGATGTTCTTGTACTGCTCGCTGTAGGGAGTGCCGATCTCGGTGATCTTGCCGGTGAGGGTATAGGTGTGTCCTGCGGAAAGGGTCTCCTGGTTGCCAAGAGCGTAAGCCGCATTCACGATCGCCTCGGGAGACTCGTAGATCTCTACTTCAACGTCACCAACCTCGAAAGAATCCAAGGAACAACCTGCGTCGAACTCAACAGTACCGTTGTAGTTCTTGATCTTACCGGTAACGGTGATGGTATCGCCGATCTTGATGGTATCGGCGCCGTCACCCTTCAAGCGGTAGCACAGGATGGGTTTATCCTCCAGGCCTTCAATGATGATGAACACGGAGACGTTCTTGAAATTGGAGTCATAGGGGGTCTGCACGGAGGAGATCACGCCGGTGAGAGTGAACTCAGCGCCATCTGCAAGGAAGGTATCTTTTTCCAAGGCATATGCGGCATTCACGATCTTCTCGGGAGTATCCAAAACGGGTTCTTCGGGAGTGTCGGGCTCATCGGGCTCGTCGGGAGTGGTGGGAACAAGAGCTTTGATCTCACAGCCTGCGTTCATCTGCACCTTGCCGTCGTAATTGAGGATGACGCCTTCGACGGTAACGGCATCGCCGGCCTTGATCAAGTCGGCACCTTCGCCCTTCAAGCGGAAGAGCTGGATGGTCTTATCGGTGCCGTCCACCGTAATGGTGACGGTAACGTTCTTGTACTGCTCGCTGTAAGCGGTATCCACGGAGACCACCACGCCGGAAAGGGTGTACTTGTGGCCGTCGGAAAGCTTTTCGCTGCTCTTCAAGGCGTAAGCAGCGTCCATGATCTCCTGAGCGGTCTCGTAGATCACAGGCTCATCGGGCTCCTCTACGGGAGGCTCGGAGGGTTCATCGGGTTCATCCACAGGAGGCTCGGAGGGTTCGTCGGGTTCATCCACGGGAGGCTCGGAAGGATCGTCGGGCTCCTCCACGGGAGGCTTTTCGGTCAAGGTGTAGGAATCCAGGGTGCAACCGCTGTCAAACTCAACCTTCTCGTTATAATTCTTAATCACACCGGTAACGGTAACGGTATCGCCAACGCCGATGAGATCGGCGCCATCGCCCTTCAGGCGGAAGCACTGGATGGGCTTATCGGTCATGCCGTCCACTACGATGGTAACGGTAACGTTACCATAATCGGAGCTGAAAGCGGAATCTACGGAAGAGATCACGCCGGTCAGGGTATAGCGATGGCCTGCGGAAAGGGTCTCGCCGGACGCCAGCTCATAGGCGGCCTTGAGGATCTCTGCAGGAGTCTCGTAGATCACTACCTCGAAGTCATCGCCGGGGGTGTAGGAATCCAAAGTACAGCCTGCGTCAAACTCGATCTTACCGTTGTAGTTCTTGATCACACCGGTAACGGTGATGGTATCGCCCGCCTTGATGGCATCTGCGCCCTCGCCCTTCAAACGGAAGCACTGGATGGGCTTATCGGTCATGTCGCCCACAACGATGGTAACGGTAACGTTGCCGTACTGCTCGCTGTACGCGGTGTCCACGACGGTGATCAGGCCGGTGAGGGTGTAGGGGTTTCCTGCGGAAAGGGTAGCGCCGCTTTCCAGAGCGTATGCTGCGTTCAGGATCGCTTCGGGCGTATCGTAGATCTCAACGTCGAAGCCTTCTCCCGCTTCGTAGGAATCAAGGGTACAGCCCGCATCGAACTCCACGGTGCCGTTGTAGTTCTTCAAAATACCGGAAACGGTGATGGTATCGCCCGCCTTGATAGCGTCGGCGCCATCGCCCTTCAGACGGTAACACTGGATGGGCTTGTCGGTCATGTCGCCCACAACGATGGTAACGGTAACGTTGCCGTACTGCTCGCTGTATGCGGAATCGATAGAGATGATCTGACCGGTCAAGGTATAAACGTGAGCGGCGGAGAGGACCATGCCGCTTTCCAGCTCGTAAACGGCATTGACGATCTCTTCGGGAGTTTCATAGATCACAACGTCGTCCACGGAGGGCTTGTTAGTCTCGGCAGTTTCCTTCAGGATCAGGCCTGCGGGGAACTGGGAAACGCCGCTGTTTTCTGCGTTGATATAAGAAGACTCGGAGATGCAGAAGGTGTTGTAGGAGGAGTAGGTGCCCACTACGTATTCGCCGCCTTCCACGACGGTGCACCAAGCGTTCTCGGCGGTCTTATAATACCAAACGGAGCCTGCGTCTGCGCTGTAGTTCAGGTACTTGCTTACCTTGCCGTCATCGGAGGTAACGGTAGAAGCGGTAACGTAGTTCTTGATATCGCCTACCATGGTGTAGAACTTGTAGCCGTCCTCAGCCTTCTCTGCGAAGAAGTCGGGGGCTTCTGCAGGATCGTTGGTAGACTTGATAAACTTATTGTCCTGGAGCTCGTGAGTAGCGTACAGAGTCTGTGCCAGGTTGGCCTGGACCAGGTAGAACTTGTATGCCACGCCTTCTTCGGGCTGGGCAACGATGTTGGAGTTATCCACGATGGGAACGATGCGCTCGTAGGTCTTGGTCTGGGTCTCCCCTGCCGCATTCTTAACGGTTGCGGTCAGCTTGTAGGGGATCTCCTCCTCGGTCTTGGAGGGGACGTCAACCGTCCAGAAGCCGGCCTTGGCGCTTTCCTTAATGGTAATCAGCTCGTTATCGGTTTCCCAGGTTACGGTAAACTCGGTGGTACCGATCAACAGCTTTCCAACTACGTCGTAGTCGGTGGGAGTGGAGTTGGCGGCATCCTTATACAGGTTGTGCAGATAGGTGACAGCCTGGGCAAGGGTGGCGCCTTCTTCTGCGGGAGCGTCATCGGAGCATGCCGCAAAGCAGCCCATGCAGAGGATCAGCCCCAAAAGAAGTGCAAGGATCTTTTTCATAGCAAAATAGTCTCCTTAATTCTTGTTTCTTGACCGTTAGGAAACGGTTACGTCGTTGACGGAGAACAGTTTGACTTGGTATTCTCCGTTGAAATAATCGATCAGTCCCTTGACGGAAATGGTCTTGCCCCGGAAATAGGACTCGGTGATCAGATTTCCTTCTCCGTCGTACAAAACGATGGTGCGGACAGTGAAGGTCCGGTCCCCAACCTTACAGGTCAAGGACATGGCGCCCTTGGAGGCGCTTTCTTCGTTGGAGGTGGTATACACGTCCACCACCTGCAGACCCTCCATGGAAACGGAGGTATAGATGGCAAGCTCCGCAAAACGGAAGGACTTGACCTCCTCCCCTACCGTAACGGAAACGGATTCCGTCAACAGCTGTGCGGGAGTGATGGCAACGTATGCGGGTTGGTGTCCATCGCTGATCTTTTGGATATTGGAGGGATCGTCAGGATTCATCAGGGAATACTCCAAGCCGGAGACCTGGTAGGTATTTCCCGTTTCGTAATACTGAACGGTGCCCACGATGCGGACACGGTTGCCCACGGAAAGGATCTCCAGGCCTGCGCCGTTGAGGCTGTAGCCGTAATAGACCTGCATGCCGTAGTAGAGATCCGTTTCGGGATCGTATTCCTCGATATAGACGGTATTACTGTTATTTTTAGTAATCACGCCTTCAAAGGCCACCTTGGTATTGTCGTAGGAGGTGACGTTGAGGCGGAGCTCCTTCAGAGTCAGCTCCTGGGCTTCGCCGTAGGGGAAGTTGGGATCCTTTGCCCCGGAATGGACGTGGAGCTTTTCCGACTTGGCCTGGTTAATGGCCGCCATACAGGTCTCGCCGTAGCGGTTGTTGGCGGAATTGGAGGCAATGGCCAGCCCCTCCTGGAGGATCTCGATGTTCAGATTCCGATAGGTCTCGGAACCGGCCTCGCGATACCACACCCAAACCAGGTAACGGTCTCCCGTAGAATCGGCGTTCCATTTTCCGTCGTCGGATTCCACGATGATGGAGGTGGCGTTTTGAAGCTTGAATTTGGTATAATTGGAGGCGGCTTTGCCCCACTCTTCGATCTTACCGGTAGACTCGGGGGTATTGATGGCAAGGTATCTCGCCTTCAAGACACCGCCGGGCATAACGGAAGCAGGAACGTGGAAATGGGTAGTATCGCCGTCGATATAGGATTTTACGGTGACCTCCTGCTTCAACGTGGGAGCGCCGTTGTCAAGGGTAACGGATGCGGCGTAGTCCACGTGGTTGTTTTCCGGTGTCTCTTCTGCGGGAGTGCAGGAAACCAGCACGGAAAGCAGGAGAAGAAGCGCCGTCAGACAGCAGGAAAGCTTCTTAAATCTGTGTTTCATCCGGATCAGTTACCTGCCTGATACTTACACTCGGCAACTGCGTCCTCGAAGGCCTTCTTGATCTGAGCTTCTGCGTCTGCACCCCAATCGGAGGACAGGCACTTCTGCATCAGCAGACCGACCTGGTCGCGAGCGGTGGAAGAGCCGTTGAAGGCGGGAGAGGTATAGTAAGCCTTCTCCTGCTCAAGGCAGATCTTGGCGCTGAGAGCGGAGATATAGTCGCCGCCGTCTGCCAGATCCAGGAAGCTGCCCTTGTAGATCTCATTGTCGCCTACGGACTTGATAACGGGAACGTAGCCGGACGCCATGGAGAATTCAGCCTGGAATTCTACGGTGGTGCAAAGGTACTTCACGAACAGCCAGGATGCCATGACCTCCTGAGGATCGTTCTTCTTGAAGATACAGAGAGAGGGACCCTGAGAGATTACCTTGGGAGCATCGGCATTCAGCTGAGGAATGGTGGCAATGCCAACCTCGAAGGGATAGGATTCGTTGACCTTATCGGGACGCTGGTGGGTTGCACCTGCGGAGGAACCGATGGACATGTAGCTGTTACCTGCCTCGGACTCTGCCTTGGTGAACAGCTCGGAGGTATAACCGCCGGAAAGCTCCTGGGTGGTTACGTAACCCTTCTGATACCAATCTCTGAAGCGGGCAACGAAGGCACGGTTGGTCTCGTTATCGAAGAGGAAGAGGTCGTCACCGGTGGCGGAGGTATAGGCGGAGCCGGACTGCTCGCACATGGTGATGAACCAGTTGGACTCGGAGTCGTAGCCCAAGGGGATGGAGTCGGGATCGATCTCCTTGATCTGCTTGCAAACGGCTTCCAGCTCGTCCCAGGTGGTGGGAACCTTGATGCCGTGCTTATCGAAGAAGGTCTTGTTGTAGTACAGAACCTCGGTGGACTTGGAAAGAGGCATGGTGTACATCTTACCGTCGCCAAACTGCTTGCCTTCCTCGTAGTAGCCCTTGATGAAGTCTGCGATCTGCTCGTCGGTGAGACCCAGGATGTCCTTGGAGCCGTCGGCTCTGGTGATCTCCAGGTCACTGGCAATGAGGGTATCCAGAGTGGTTACTGCCTGCGCCAGGTTGTAAAGAGCAACGTGGTCGGGATAGCAGTATGCGATGTTGGGCTGGTTGCCGACGGTGATCTCGGTCTTGATCTGATCCCGAACGTCGTCGTAGCCGCCAACCTGCTCGTGCTGGACGGTGATGTTAGGATAAAGCTCGTTGAACTTTACGATGTAGCGATCCAGAACGTCGCGCAGGTTTGCACCCATGGTGTGGTAAAAGGTGATGGTGACGGGCTTGGAGGTGTCAAAGCCGCCCTCGGAGATGACGAAATCAGCGGCAACTCCGCCGTTGGAACCGCATCCTGCGAAAGCAAACACGCCAAGAAGCATGGTCACTGCCAAAAGGAGGGAAACGAGGATTCTCTGTGTTTTCACGTTTGAAAATTCCTTTCGTATATAAATTTTTCTTTTTTAACCCTTGATACCGCTGCGGGAAACGCCCTTCATGATGTACTTCCGCAGGAAGATGAACACCAGGAACAAAGGCAGAGAGACGATGGCTACCGCCGCCATCTGCACGGGGATGTTGACGTCTCCGGTGGAATCCGTAAAGGCGTTACGCAGACCGTTGGTGATCAGCTGGTACTTCTCGTCGTTGGCGACCAAGCGGGGCCACACGTAGGAGTTCCAGGCGCCCATCATTTTCAGGATGGTGATGGAGATGAGGGTGGGAAGCGCCAGAGGGATCATCACCTTCCACAGATACTTCAAATCACCGGTCCCGTCCACCTTGGCGGCCAGGTACAGCTCGTTGGGGATCTGCAGGAAGTTCTGCCTCAGCAGATAAATGTAGAACACGCTCACCAGGAAAGGTACGATCAGTACCGTATAAGAATCCATCCAGCCGAAGCTGTTGACCGTGGAGTAGTTAGTGATGGTGAACAGCTCACCGGGGATCATCATAGTCGCCAACAAAGCGGCGAACAGAGCGTTTTTACCGCGGAATTCCAATCTCGCAAAAGCAAAGGCGGAAAGAACGGTAATCACCAGAGAAAGCAAGGTGGAGACCAAGCCCACGTACAGGGTGTTCATAAACAGCCTGCCTAAGTTTGCCTGGTTAAAGGCGTCTACGTAGTTGCTCCAGAGGATCTCCTTGGGGAACAGAGTGGGAACGGACAGACGGTATTCGTCAATGGACTTCACGGAGGAGATCAGCATCCAATAGAAGGGGAACAGCACGATCAACGCCATGACGATCAGGAACAGGTAGACCCAAAATTTAGCAAAAAACTTTGCAACCGTCTGATGGGAGGAGACCTTTTGCAGGTCTTTGGCGTGCATGGTTTTGTTTTCTGACATGTCGCATCCTCCTTAATAATGGGTCTTCTTTTTGCTGACGTACAGGTTGATCATGGTCACCACGAAAATGATGCCGAAGAGGATCAACGCTGCCGCACTCGCTCTTCCCTGCTGGGTGGAAAGAGAATCGTAGATAAAGCCCACCATGGTATTCAGACGGCCGGCATCCCCTGCGGGGCCCATGTGCTCGCCGAAGATACCGACGATGGAGGAATACTCCTTGAAGCCGCCGATGAAGCCCGTGATGACCACGTAAGCCAGCATGGGAGACAAGAGAGGAACCGTGATCTTGGTGAAGACTCTTCTGCGGCTGGTGCCGTCAACGCGGGCGGCATCGTAATACTGCTTGTTGATGCTCTGCAAGCCGCCCAGAAGGATCAGGATCTTAAAGGGCAGGGCGTTCCACACGATGTACACCACCATAACGGTGATATTGGCGGCGTAGGTGGAGCCTGCGTTGATCCAGTTCACGGCGGAGCCGCCGAAAAACTCGATGACGTTGTTGATGATGCCCGCCGTAACGACGATCTCGTTCTCTCCTCCGAAGGCGGAGCCAACCATGTTGAACATGGCGGCAAACACCATGCCGATGGCGATGGAGTTGGTTACGTAGGGCAGGAAGAAAACGGTCTGCAAAAAACGCTGCAAAGGCTTGATCGCGTTCAGACAGACTGCGATCAAAAGGGCAAGGAACGTAGACAGCGGTACTGTAAGCACCGTCAGCAGCATGGTGTTGCCCAAGCAATCCAAAAAGGCGTTGTATTCCAGCACCTGCTTAAAATTTCCGATGCCGAAGTTGTATACCTTACCGCCCACAACGGCCATGCTGTTGTAGTTTTCCAAAAACGCCATGCGGACGGTGTTGATAATGGGCCAAACGGTGAAGATCAGAAGTAGAATGATGGCAGGCGAAAGGTAAAGCCACGCCTTCCATTTATGTTTGCTTTCAACCATAAAGCCTCACCTCTCAAAAGCGGATGCGGGTCTCGTCCTCGGCGGAGAACAGGAAGACCTTATGAGGCTTGAGGGAATAGCGGACGGTCTCCCCTGCGGAAACCTTGTTATCCGCATCAATGATGGCGCGAATCACGGGAGAAACGGCGTTTTCATGGCGGCAGACGACGCTGACGTCGCGGCCCATGACCTCCACGCTGTTCAAGCCGCAGACCAGAGGACCGTTTTCATCCAGGATGAAGCCCTCGGGGCGGATGCCCACCGTTACGTCCCTGTCCTCTACGCCGGGAACGTCCAGTACGGGAGAATCGCCGATGTACAGCTTCCCGCCCGAAACTTTGCCGGAGAAGACGTTGATGGGAGGCGTGCCGAGGAATTTGGCGACGAACAGGTTGGTAGGATCGTCGTAGACCTCCTGGGGCTTGCCGATCTGCTGGACAACGCCCAGCTTCATCACAACGATGAGGTCGGAGATGCTCATAGCCTCTTCCTGGTCGTGGGTAACGAAGATAGTGGTGATGCCGGTATCCTTCTGAATACGGCGGATCTCCTCGCGGGTCTGAAGACGGAGACGGGCATCCAGGTTGGAAAGAGGCTCGTCCAAGAGAAGCACCTTGGGCATCTTTACAAGAGCACGGGCGATGGCAACTCTCTGCTGCTGGCCGCCGGAAAGCTCGCTGGGTTTTCTGTCCATCAGGTCGTCGATCTGCACCAGCTTTGCGGCCTCGTAGGCACGCTCGATCATCTTCTCCTTGGGCAGTCTGTCCTCCCCTTTCAAATTCTGCAAGGGGAACAGGATGTTCTGCTTTACCGTCATGTGGGGATACAGAGCGTAGTTCTGGAACACGAGACCAACGCCGCGGTTTTCCGCAGACAGCTCGGTCACGTCGTCGTCACCGAAGAAGATCTTACCGCCGGAGGGCTTCTGCAAGCCGCTGATCATGTACAGCGTAGTACTTTTGCCGCAACCGGAGGGACCCAAAAGCCCCACCAGCTTACCGTCGGGGATCTCGAAGGTGAAGTCGTTGACGGCAATTACTTCCTGGTTGGATTTCTTGCCGCGCCCGGGGAAAATTTTTGTCAGGTTCTGCAAAAGAATTTTCATACCGTTTCGTCGTTCCTTTTATGTGGATTTTCAGTTTCGATTTGATTGACCTGCTCTGCGTGGAGCTTGGTCTTATACGCCAGGAGGTCTTCGGGGGTATCGAAGATCATTTGGCTTGCCAGATCCACCGTCACGGTGTGGGCAAGCTTATCATGGATAAGGGTACGTCCCTTGGTAAACGCCAGGAGAAACAGCTGTACCGCAAGCAGGATGCCGATGAGCAACGTGCCTCCGAAGCCAAGGAAGCCCAGGAAGATCATCAAAGCAACGTACACGGGCACCATGGTCTCCAAAGCGAATTTCCCGAGAACCGTACGGGCAAACATCAACACGGAGGTGACCTTGACGCCCCCCTCCTGCATCACGGCGATGCCAAAGATCTTTTTGCCCAGGGTCTGGCCGTTTCCGAACAGGAGCGGCACCAGGAATTCCAAGAGAAGAAATGCGATCAGTAAGGAAAAGGTGACCATCAAAAAGGTAAGATTGATCATCATACCGTAGGCGTAACGGGCGTCGGCATCCTCATTCAAGGCGAGGAGAGCGTCGTCGTAGACGGCCTTCTCTTCTTCCGATAAGGCGTTGTAGTCCTCCTCCGTAAGATCGAAGGAGACGCCGAATTCCTTTTCGACGGCTTCGTAACGCCCCGCAAGAGCTTCGGAATGGGTATCGTATCTGAAGAGCACGGACATCAGGAGGGCGGCACCCACCGCCAGGGTGAACAGCAGGATCAGATCCAGCGTTGCTGCGGAGATCCGCTTCCAAAGATTCGCTTTTTGTAAGTCAAGCATATCTTGCTCCTTTCTGCAAAGCGGGGTCACGCTATAACTAACCGATTCATTTTAGCACAAAATGTCGAAAGAATCAACAGTTTTTTTAAAGTTCGGGCACAATTTTTGCCGAAAACTTCTCCCTTGACAGGAAGGAGATGGTGTGATATACTGCTTGCAAAGGAGGCGTGTATCATGCACAAGCTGTTGGTTTTCGATCTGGACGGTACACTTGCGCCCATTGGCAAAGGCGCTTTGCCCGAGACCGTGGACAAGCTGAAGAAGCTGGAACGGAAGGGGCACCAAATTGCCCTTTGCTCCGGGAAGCCCACCTATTACCTTTGCGGTATTTTACGCCAATGGGAGCTGAATTCTCCCATTATGATCGGCGAAAACGGCGGGGTATTTCAGTTCGGCGTTGATCTGCCGCCAAAGAGGTTTGAGATCTTTCCCTATGGAGAGGTTGCAGAGAAGCAGTTGAAAACACTTCGGAAGCGCATCGACGATGCATGGAAGGCTTCCCTGTGGTACCAACCCAACGAGGTCGCTTTGACGCCGTTTCCTTACAATGAAGCCTGCTTTGAAGGCATTCAGACTATTTTGGATTCCCATCCCGAGGATCTCACCGAGCTTGCTGTGTACAGACAGATCGATTGCTTTGACATCCTGCCCAAAACCATCAGCAAGGCGGAAGGTGTTGCGTATTTGGCTTCCCTGCTGGGAGTATCCCCGGTAGACGTTGCCGCAATAGGCGACGGGGTGAACGATCTGCCCATGTTTGAATACGCCGATCTTTCCATTGGCATCGGTAACGGTGTGGCGGGAAAGGCGGATCTTTCCTTCGATACCATCGGAGAAGCGTTGGATCGTCTTTTGGAAGAGACGTAAAAGAGAATAAGCCATCCTCCCCCGACAAGCGGCGGCGAAGGATGGCTTTTTTCAGTTGGAGAAGCCCTCGCTTTCCAAAAGAGACAAAAGAGAGAGAAGAAGATCCGTAGGCTCGTTATAGGAAAGGGGGAAGGAGAAGGTAATAAAAGTCTCCTTGGTGCCCAAAAGGTTCTTCTTCAGGTTGTGGATGCTGTCCCCGCGGCGGGCGTAATCCTTGAGGAAATCCTCTGTGCCGAAGGCCTCGAAGGGATAGGTCTGCAACAGGTCGTAAGCATAGTGATCCAGCTCCCGGGCAGAAAGCTTGGCAGTAACGTTCATCTCCCGTAAGGAAAGCTCGATATCGCAAAGACCTTCCACCGTAAGGACGGGGATGGGATAGGATTCCTTTGCCCACCCGTCGGAGGTGCGGTGATAATGGCCGCTATACCAGCCCCAGGACAGGGCGGGGTATTTCTTGGCCAGCAGGCGCATCAGTTCTGCACGCTTTTCCTCCAGGGGAGCGTAGATCTGTTCAAGGGTTTCGTGGATCTTCATAGGGCTCCTTTCCCACATTTTCCTTTCTTTCCGCATACTATGCAAGGAAGGGAGAAGGGAAAATGCTTTACGAATTGTTTTTGAAATGCTTAAAGATCCCATACCGCAGAACGGGAGTCTCGGCAGATTACGCTCTGCGGCGGGAGAAAGAAACGCTTTACATCTTCTTTGAAAAATCAGCAGGGAAAAACGACTGGTACCGCAACCTGGACTTCCCTGCCAAGCCCTACAAACGGATGGGAAAGACGCTTTGGCTTGCCCATCGGGGATTCTTGCGGACCTGGAAGGAGCTGGAGGGGCATCTCGCGCCTTACGTTATGGATCTCTCCGTGAAGCGGATCATCATCACGGGATATTCCCACGGGGCGGCTATGGCAGTATTTTGCCATGAGTACGTATGGTTCCACCGTCCCGATCTGCGGGAAGCCCTGGATGGTTACGGCTTTGGGTGCCCCAGAGTTTTTTGGGGGATCCCCTGCGGCAAAAGCACTCGAAGATGGGAACGGTTTACGGTGATACGGAATCTCAACGATATCGTTACCCACGTGCCCCCGGCACTCCTCGGCTATTCCCACGTGGGGACCGTGCTGGAGATCGGAGAAAAGGGCAAGTACACGTCCATACAGGCGCATTACGAGGAAAACATACTGGAGGAGCTGCAAGCTTTTGAGACTCAGGCAAACAGCTCTACGGTCACGGCTTTTGCAAGAGGATCGTCGGAGGTGAAGAGGAATTCGTTGTTGCCCTCCACCAAAGCGATCTCACGGTAATCGGACACGGTGCCGCCCTCGGTACCGCCTACGATAAAGGCGTCCACGTTCTTGGTATTTACGTTCAGAGCAACGTTGGTCTGCACCAATGCAGAAGTATCGGAAGAGAAGGTGACACGCAGAATAACCTTACATGCTTTCGGGGAGGCGATAACAGCCTTACCGTTCTCAACGGCGGCTGTGTGGATGGGAGATGCGTTCTCGCAAGCCGCCTTCAGATCGCGCTTGCCGTAGCCCTCCTGCTGTGCCATAAAGGAAAGGCTGTCCAGGGCGAAGTTGATCAGATTGACGGCGCAACGCTGCAGCTCACCCCGGGTAAGGGTGCCATCCGCCAGTGCCTCGGGAAGGTTGTCCTTGCGGGCGGTGGCGTCGGGCGTGACCATATAGATATCGTTCATGGCGTGAACCATGGCGGCAAGGTTGGTATCACAGGCGGAACCGTCGGTGTTGCTCACCTTTGCCCACCAGTCGGTCATGACGAAGCCGTCAAAGCCGTAATCGTTTCTCAGTAAGCGAACGGTGAGATCGTAATTGGAGGCCGCCCATCTGCCGTTGACACGGTTGTAGGAGGTCATCACGGAACGGATGCCGCTTTCCTTGACACAGATCTCAAAGGGCTTGGCGTAGATCTCGCGGACGGCACGTTCGCTGAGGATGGAATCCTCTCCGTCGCGGTTATGCTCCTGGCTGTTGGCCAAAAAGTGCTTCACCGCACCGCTGACGCCTGCGTCGTCCAAGCCGTTGCAAACAGCGGCGGACATTTTACCTGCCAGCAGAGGATCCTCGGAGAAATACTCGAAGTTTCTGCCGCAAAGGGGGTCACGGTGGATATTGGTGCCGGGACCGAGAAGGATGTCAACGTGGTAAGACGCAAGCTCACAGCCGCAAAGCTCATACATTTCACGAACAAGCTCGGTGTTCCAGGTAGCGGCAAGACAGGTGGCAGCGGGATAGCAGACGCACTTGGTATCGCTGACCATACGGATGCCGGAAGGACCGTCGGTACAGCAAAGTGTGGGAAGCCCCATGGCCTTCAAGGAGGGAGTCACGCCTACGAAGGCGGCGGCAGTACCGGGAGTGACCTTGGGACTGCTCATGCCCTCTGCGCGGACGATGTGGATGAGATCCTCGTCGGAAAGGCGGGCGACCAGCTCTTCCACGGTGATCTTCCCTTCCGCAACGTCAGCGAGGGTCATGCCGTCCTTTTCCACGTGGGGAAGCTCTGCGGGAATGGGCTCTTCTCTGAGCACACGAGTGGGAACCGGGTTGTACACGGGCTTGCCCTCTTGGTTCTCCAAGCGGTCGAAGGGGGTAACGGGCGCCATGGCGCTTTCGTGCTCGGAAAGGATCAGATCTTCCTCAAGATAGAAGGAGCGGACGGATACATCTCCCAAGAGAACGTTATAAACACCCTGCTCCAAAAGCCATTTGTAGGTACGGTCGTCATAGGAGGCAAAGGTCTCGTAGGAGAAGGTGAGCATAAGCTCTTCAGTTTCCCCGGGGTTCAAAAGGTTGGTCTTGGCAAAGGCAACCAGCACCTTGGAAGGCTTACCAAGCTTGCCGCAAGGCAGGGAAACGTAGCACTGGGCGACCTCCTTGCCGGGAACCTTGCCCGTGTTGGTAACGGAGACCTCCAGGGCAAAAGCGCCGTCGGCCAGAGAGAAGGAGGTGACTTCCTTTTGGAAGGTGGTATAAGACAAGCCGTAGCCGAAGGGATACAGGATCTTTTCGGGGGCGAAGGTATCGAAATAACGGTAGCCTACGTAAATATCTTCCTTGTAGACGTTGTGATCGAAGGCGCCGAAATTGTCATGGGCGGGATAGTCCTTGCGGGTATAGGCGATGGTATCGGGAAGCTTGCCCGAGGGGTTGACCTCGCCCATCAAGGCCTTGGCCGCCGCCAAACCGCCCATCATGCCGCCCTGCCAGAGAAGCAGGATGGCGTCCGGGTCGATCTCGTTCAGCTCGGCAAATTCCACAACACCGCAAACGTTCAGCAAGATCACCAGGCGGGAGAAGGACTTTCTCAAAAGACGAAGATTGGCAAGCTCCGTTTCTGTAAGACAGAACTCTCCTCTTCCCTCTCCCAGATCGCGGCTTTCCCCTGCGGTACGGGTGATGACGCACAGAGCGATCTCGTTGCGGGAAGCGGCGGAGGTAACGAAGGCTTCCTCCAGCAGAGGCTCCTCCTGGGATGCGGGATGGGACCACTGGCCGTGGCCAACGTAGGGATGCTCCGCTACGAAAGCATCGTAGAAGGCTTCCGTTGCTTTATCAAGGCTCAAGTCCAGGGAAACCAGGGAGGAAAAGATATCCGTCTTCTCCGTGGGATGTACTCTGCCGCCGGAGCCTGTGCCCAAATGGAGGTAATCCTTTTGCATTCTGCCGAAGAAGGCTACGGAGCTGTTTTTTGTAAGAGGCAGAGTATCTTCTCTGTTTTTCAGAAGGACGATGCCTTCCTCTGCGCCGCGGAGAGATGCGTTGGCAGCGGCGTTATAATCCAATTTCTTTTCGCCCGTCAGGTAGGCGAATGCGTTTTTCGTATTCATAGAGTAATCTCCCATTGATATTGGAATCTATTGCTATTTTAACAGAAAGAAAGTCGTTCGTCAATAGAAAAAGAGGAAATCTCCTCCCGTCCTTTTGAATATAGTAGAGCAAAAGCTATTTTGAAGGGACGATAAGCGTATGAAAAGCAGAGGGGTTTCGCCGTGGAGGTTTGTTCTTTGGGCATTGGAGGGAATTGCGGTAGGCCTTGGAGGGATCCTGCCGGGGGTGAGCGGAGGAACGTTATGCGCCGCCTTTGGTATGTACCGCCCGATGGTGGAATGTATTTCGCATCCTGTAAACGGTATGAAAAAGCACGGATGGATGCTGGGGTGGTTTCTTGCAGGCGGCGTCGCGGGCTTTGTGGGATTGGCTGGAATCAGTGCGAGGCTTCTGGATGCCTTTCCCCTGGAGGTCACCTGGTGCTTTTTGGGGATGCTGGCAGGGACCTTTCCTTCTCTTTGGAGGGATGCGGGGACAGGAGGGAGAAGCAAGAAGGGGTATCTGTCGTTGATAACGGGCTTCTTTGGGATGGTCTGTATTCTGTGGGCGGTGAAAAGCCTTCCCGGTCTTTTCGTTTCCGCCGACGGATGGGGCTTTGTGCTTTGCGGAGTGTTTTGGGGGCTCAGCTTTTTGGTGCCGGGGTTAAGTGCTTCTTCCTTGCTTTTGTTTTTGGGGCTTTACGAGCCCATGCTTGCAGGCATCGGAGGACTTGACCCGAAGGTTCTCCTCCCCTTGGGTGCGGGGCTGGTGTTTACGTTATTGCTGTTGGGGAAGCTCTGCGAGCTTGGCTTTCAAAAACATCGGGAGGTTCTTTCCCACGGAGTGTTGGGTACGGTTGCCGCAACGGCTGTCATGGCGGTTCCCGGAGGATCCTTGTCCGCACCCTTGTGGTTCCTTTTGGGAATGGGGCTCTCCTACACGTTGACGTCATGGGGAACGCCTACAGAAAAAGCTCCCGTAGCGGGAGCTTTTAAAAGAGCCGGTTAACGGTCGGAGACGGTATCCGAAAGATGAAGGGCGTCAATAAGGCCCGTGACGTAATGGATCTCCTGGAGGAACTTCTCGATCATCATATCCGGCTGGGTCTTGGTATCCACCTCAAAGAGATCCTTGCCGGTATGGATGGCAATATGAACTTTGCCGTCTCTCGTGAAGCGCAGGTAGGAAACACCCATCCCCATGGCATCCATTTCCAGGATGTATTCCATCATATGGGGCGTCAGGACGTAGAAGGCGTCGTGCTGATCCTCGCAAACGATGAGGAACTTTTCGTTGAAGGCGGCGTTTTCCGTTTCGATCACGTTGCCGCCGTGGCCGATCTTTTCCAAGAAGCGGATGGAGGCGCCATTCCGCTCACGCAACAGGATCCCGGAGGAGATGGGCTTACCGAAATCGCAAACCAACCACAGGCCTTCAAACACGGTCACGTAGGAAGTGCTCTTTCCGTTGGAGCGGCGGTCCACCAGCTTGATATCCGAGAACTCCAGCTCCATACCCTTATACATGGCGCGGACGTGGTCACTTCCTTCGATACGGTCTACATCAAAGGGAAGCTTCATTTCATCAAGGCGCATAACGTGATCGGGAAGACGGCGGAAGGGCTCGTATTCCACACGGTCGAACACCATGGAAAGAGCGTTTCGCATCAAGGGCGCACCGAAATTGGCCTTCAGTTTTTTGTGGAGGCCGGAAAGCAAAAAAGTAGCGATCATGATCAGCGGGAAGGAAAGGAGGCAAAGCAGGATCATCCCGGAGATAACGCCTACGAAAAAGGCGGCAAAGCCCACGCCCACGAGGAGCTGATAGATGCGCTTGTTTTTCTGCAAGCGTCTTAATTCTTCGTAAAGAAATGCGTTTTGATCGTTCATAGTACGTTAAAAGGACATTTTCACGTCTTCCCGCTTGGAGGGCTCAGCCTCAAAGAACTCCTCGGGCATATAGCCCTTTGCCAGGAGAGAAGCGGGGAATTTTAC
The DNA here is from genome assembly GCA_015063885.1 of Oscillospiraceae bacterium. Taxonomy (GTDB): domain Bacteria; phylum Bacillota; class Clostridia; order Oscillospirales; family CAG-382; genus Coliplasma. Next base: position 21,788 of record SVTH01000008.1, read on the forward strand.
GATAGACATATTGAAACGGGAAACGTTGCTGTTGTACACACGTCTTGCCGCCTGGAGATGCTCCTCTGCGTCAAAGATACCCTTCTGCAACTGAGCAAATACCTCGCTGGAGCGCAGCTCGGGATAAGCCTCTGCGGTGAAGTTGATCTGCTTGGCCATCTCGTCCATTTTCTTGACAGCCTGGTTCATTTCACCCACGGACATACCCTTGCGAAGATTGATGACTTCCGCAAACATTTCCTTCTCGTGCTTGGCGTAGCCCTTGGCAACGTCCAAAAGCTTGGTCAACAGGTCGTAACGCTTGGTAAGGGCAACTTCGATGCCGGAGCGGGCTTCGTCGATCTTGATCTTGGAGACCTTGAAGCCGTTGGTGGTAGAGATCGCCCAGATAGCAACGATGGCTACAATGACGATTGCAATAATTCCGAATTCCATTCAGAAATCCTCCTTTATGGTTGTTGGCTTTATCATATCACAAAGTTCTTCATTTGTAAAGACGGTGTCGAAAATTGTTTTTTAAAAGTTGTTTTTCATTGACAACAGGGTTCATCCGTGGTATACTGTTACATATCATACGACAAATGAGGGGGATTTATGAAACGATTCTTGGTTTTTCTGCTTTCCATGCTCTTGGTTTGCGGGATCTGCACTGCCCGGGTCGGCACCTCCTTCGTTTCTGCCGAAGAGGATGAAGGGATCCGCATTCCCAGATCCTGGGTACGGAGCGGCGTCTTTTTGTTGCGCTATGCGGGCTTTTACAGCGAGTCTGTGCGGTTTTTGTCCTACGCATTTGAGGACGTCTCCCACGTGACCTACGGGGAGACCAGCGTGTTGGCCCGTAAGCTTTCGGACTCCAAGCAGCTGCGGGAGATCCTGGAGGATGCTTTGGAGCAAGGATTGACCGAGGCGGAGGGAGTTGCTTCTTTTTACGACGGCAGTGATCTGGAGTATTCCATCGGTGCCGCAGGGTACACCCTTCGTATAGAGGGTAATACGGCTATTTTCGTTTTGAAGGACGTCTACGACTTTACCGAGGTGCGGGAGGGCGGTTCCATATCCAACATTTTGAACAATCTGGGATATGAATGGCAACAAAACGGCACCATCACGCCCTATACCTGGATGGTGAAGGTCGTCATTTCTTTGGAGAGCCGGGCATGATCAAAACCTTACTTTGGGACGTTGACGGAACGCTGTTGGATTTTCTGGCGGCGGAAAAATACGGGATGGAAACCTGTCTCGGCGAGATCGGGGTGGAGCTGACGGAGGAGATGCTTACCGTTTATTCCCGCATCAACCGCTCCTGGTGGGAAAAGCACGAAAAGGGGCTTTGCACCAGAGAAGAGATCTTTATTGGGCGGTTGAAGGACTTCTTCGGGGAATACGGTATCGCATATACCGATTACGATCATTTTAACCGTCAGTATCAGATCGCATTGGGGGAGGCGGTCTTCCCCGTTGACGATTCTTTGAAGCTACTGAAAGAGCTTGGAAAGACCTGCAAGCAGTACATGGTCACCAACGGAAGCAAGCTTGCTCAGGAGCTGAAGCTGGCAAAGAGCGGCATTGATCAGCTTTGCGACGGGGTCTTCATTTCCGAACTGGTGGGGATCCAAAAGCCGGAAAAGGCCTTCTTTGACCGGGTGCAGGAGGCCACGGGATACGTCAAGGAGGAGACCTTGATCATCGGGGATTCTCTGTCCTCCGACATCAAGGGCGGCAACAACGCCGGGATCAAGACCTGCTGGTACAATCCCAAGGGAGCTCCCCTTCGCGGAGACGTCACCGTTGACTATGAGATCGGAAATCTCTGGGAACTGATTGAAATACTTACAAAATAAATTGCGGCTGTCTTCCAAAGCGGAGGACAGCCGTTTATGTTATATTTTTTCGATCTTTACCTTACGGTGTGCGGATGCGGCCTTTCTGCAAAGCTCGGGCATTTCGGAATCGGAGGCGAAATGCAGGGTCTTGGTCTGCAGAGTGGGAGCGTTGTTATAGCGATAGACTCTGCCGTCTACGTAATTACGGTTACCGCCGGGCATAGACTCCGAGGGACGCACAATGGTATCGGAGAAGGAAAGGATCCTGCGCTCCATAGGCTGTTTGTTGCGGACAAGCCTGCGGTTGCGCTTGTAGGTCTCGTCGATACTCTTGTTGACAAGGCTTTTGCGGGCGTCGGACATCCAATACCTGGAGGTGGCGCGGACGATGCCTTTGCCGTATTCCAGCATGGTGATCTCATCAAAGGTCCAGGAATAGAGGAAACAGCAATAATAGCCGTCGCAAAGATATATGGCGTTGGTGCTGACCACAAAATAAGTAGCGGGGTAATCCCCGTAGATCATACCGCTGTTCAGAATATAGAAAAACAGGATGATATGGATAACGACGTCCACCACCACAAGTGCCGGAAAGAACTGCTGGAAGATATAATATCTCCGCAAGCCCAGCAAGGCAAGAAAGCTGAAGAGGCAGGTGACCAGAAGGCCGAAAAAGAGTTTCAGGGTGCCACCAACCTTTGAGCTGGTGGACAAACGGGACATTCCCAGAACTTTTTCCCCTTTTTCGCCTTTTTCTTCGATGAATTGCTTCAGCTCGGTTTCGATCTTTGTAAGTTGTTCTTCCATGTAATACTCCATTATTCCAAGGGATTTCTTTCGGTACCGATCTTGACGCGTTTGTGACGCTTCGTCACCTGTGCAAAAGCATCACGGATCTTGGTTTCGGGCTGACAAGTAAAACGAATAAACAAATAGCGCGTACCGTCGGAAAGCTGACTGTAAACGTATGCCTCTTCGGTTGCAGGTCTGACAAAATATCTCGTCAAGGAAAAATGTTGAAATTTGATGGGATTCCCTTTCATGTAGGAAAACATATTCTTCCAGTCGTGCTTCGTGATCTTTTCCGTGGAGAAGCCAACCTCATTTTGCTGATGAGTGGAGGTCACTGTCACAGCGCTTCCGTTGAACTCCACGTGGGAGATCTCGGAATAAGTCCAGGAGAAAACGTCGGCGGCAAGAGCACCCACGCACAAATAAACGGCACGGTCTGTTATGACCAGATAACGGCGATTCAAAAGCAACATGGGCAAATAAAACCCGGGTACAACAATTGCAATAATGGCAACCATGGGCAAATATATAAACATGGGCATTACCCAGTACAGCATAAAGAAAACCAGAGCCAATGTAACAACGAGAATGATTGAGCCAACATAGTCGGATGCTCTCTTTTGCTTTTTCTCCACTGTAAGGATCTTTTCGTCGGGGGTGCCTGTTTGGAGGATATAATCGGTCAATTGCTCGGTGATGGAACGTTTCATCGGTCTCTCCTTGACGATCGTGCGATTATTTCAAACGTATTTTAGCATACATAGACGGATTTGTCAAGGGGGGGAAAAGAAAACGGCGAGGGATGGACTCCCCCGCCGTTGTTTTGCGGATTCGATCAATACATGCCGCCGCCCATGCCCTGGCTCATTGCAGCGTTTGCTGCAGCCTCGGCTGCGGGGTCCTTCTTGTCGGCAACAAGTGCCTCGGTGGTGAGCACCATGGCGGAGACGGAAGCGGCGTTCTGCAGTGCGCTTCTGGTCACCTTGGTGGGGTCCACGATGCCTGCTTCGATCATGTCGACGTACTTCTCGTTGTATGCGTCGAAGCCGATGCCTGCCTTGCGGTTCTTCACGCCGTCTACGATGACGCTGCCTTCAAAGCCTGCATTCTCTGCGATCTGACGAACGGGCTCCTCCAGAGCGCGGAGAACGATCTTCACGCCGGTCTGCTCGTCGCCGGTGGTAGCGGAAACCAGCTTCTTCACTGCGGGGATGCAGTCGATGAGAGCGGTACCGCCGCCTGCTACGATGCCTTCTTCAACAGCGGCACGGGTAGCGTTGAGGGCGTCCTCGATGCGGAGCTTCTTCTCCTTCATCTCGGTCTCGGTAGCGGCGCCAACCTTGATGACGGCTACGCCGCCGGAAAGCTTGGCAAGACGCTCGTGGAGCTTTTCCTTGTCGAAATCGGAGGTGGAGACTTCGATGGAAGCCTTGATCTGGCCGATTCTGCCCTTGATCTCCTCGGGGTTGCCTGCACCGCCGACGATGATGGTGTTCTCCTTGGTGACCTTGACCTGACGGGCGTTACCAAGCATATCGATGGTAGCTTCCTTCAGCTCGAAGCCCAGCTCGGAGGAGATGACCTGGCCGCCGGTGAGGATGGCGATATCCTTCAGCATATCCTTACGTCTGTCGCCAAAGCCGGGAGCCTTCACAGCAACGCAGGTGAAGGTGCCGCGGAGCTTGTTGACGATGAGGGTGGAAAGGGCCTCGCCTTCGATATCCTCGGCGATGATGACCAGCTTTCTGCCGCTCTGAACTACCTGCTCCAGCACGGGGAGAAGCTCCTGGATGTTGGAGATCTTCTTATCGGTGATGAGGATGGTAGCGTCGTCGATGACAGCTTCCATCTTGTCGGTATCGGTGACCATGTAGGGGGTGATATAGCCACGGTCGAACTGCATACCCTCTACGACCTCGCAGTAGGTCTCTGCGGTCTTGGATTCCTCCACGGTGATGACGCCGTCGGCGGTAACCTTTTCCATTGCGTCCGCAATGAGCTTACCAACCTTCTCGTCAGCGGAAGAGACGGTACCTACGCGTGCGATATCGTCGGTGCCGTTGACGGGCTTGGAGGAAGCGATGAGAGCCTCTACAGCGGCGTCTACGGCCTTGGAGATGCCCTTCTTGATGATCATGGGGTTTGCGCCTGCGGCAACGTTCTTCATACCCTCGCGGATGAAGGCCTGTGCCAACAGAGTTGCGGTGGTGGTACCGTCGCCTGCGGCGTCGTTGGTCTTGCTTGCGACCTCACGTACCAGTGCGGCGCCCATATTCTCGAAAGCGTCGTCCAGCTCGATCTCCTTGGCGATGGTAACGCCGTCGTTGGTGATCAGCGGAGAGCCGAATTTCTTATCCAGAACTACGTTTCTGCCCTTGGGGCCAAGGGTGATCTTTACGGTGTTGGCAAGCTTATCCACACCGCGCATCAGCGCTTCACGTGCTTCGTTGCCGTTTCTGATTTCTTTTGCCATGGTAGATTACCTCCAAAAATTACTCGACGATGGCCAGGATATCGCTCTGACGGACGACGATGAGCTCTTCCCCGTCCAGCTTGATCTCCGTGCCGGAATACTTGCTGCAGATGACCTTGTCACCCTTCTTCACCAGCATGGTGATCTCCTTGCCGTCTACGTTACCGCCGGGGCCGACTTCCAGAACTTCGGCTACCTGGGGCTTCTCTTTTGCGGCGCCGGTAAGAATGATGCCACCGCGGGTGGTCTCTTCCGCCTCCAGCATCTTGATGACCACACGGTCTGCCAAGGGTTTCAGTTTCATAATAGAACCTCCTCATAGGTATGAAAAAGATTGATGTCTTGTTTGGCAAAATAAGGAAACTTACTTTGCACGGTATATTGTAGCCCACCTTCGTGAACAAGAAAAGGGATAATTGTGAACAAATTGTAAACTGTTAGCACTCTTGGTTGTCGAGTGCTAAAAACATACTTGGGAGCTTCCTGGGATTTATCGGAAAAATCCTATTTTCGACGGGCTTTTCGTTTGGCACTTCCTTTTTCGGTGTGCCAAAAGATCATTTGAAGAACTGGTAGAAGCCGCAACGGATCATACCGTTATACAGCTTACGCACCTTGTTGGCCCGTCTTCCGAAGAATTGCTCGAATTTTTCGTCGGAGGAGATGATGTAGAGCTGCCAGGAGGGGACTTCCTTTTGGAAGGCCTTCCCCATGGCGGCAGTTAAGTCCCTGGCCTGCTGAAGATCCAGGAGGCGCTCCCCATAGGGCGGATTGGTGACGATGGTGCCTCTTGCCTCCGATTCCGGAGAACGGAAATTACGCACGTCCGCAACACGGAAGACAATACGATCCTCCACCCCTGCACGGCGGGCGTTTTCTTTTGCCATAGCGACGCACATGGGATCGATGTCGTATGCGTAGATCTTGGATGCCCAGGAACGGATCTCACTTGCGGCCTTGGCTCGTTCTTCCTTCCAAATGGTAGAAGAAAGCATTGAAAAGCTTTCGGCGGCAAAGGAACGTCTCAAGCCCGGGGCGATATTCCCGGTGAGCAGAGCTGCTTCGATGGCGATGGTGCCTGAACCGCAAAGAGGGTCTACCAACAAAACGTTTTCTCTGGGGCGGGACATCTTCACCATACCTGCGGCCAGGGTCTCACGAAGAGGCGCCGCATTGGAGACAGGACGGTAGCCCCGTTTGTGGAGAGTGGTTCCCGTGGTGTCGATCATCAAGTGGACCTCGTCCTTGAGGATGAAGAACTCGATCTGATACAAGGGGCCGCTTTCCGGCAGACGGGCGATGTGATAAACGGAGGCAAGCCTGTCCACCACCGCTTTCTTGGTGATCTTCTGGCAATCGGGAATGGAATACAAGGCGGAGCGGACGGAGTGTCCTTTCACAGGGAAGGCGCCTTCCTTGCCCACGTAGTCCTCCCAGGGGATGGCTTTCGTGCCCTGGTAGAGCTCCTCAAAGGTGGTGGCACGGAACCGGGACAGCAGGATCATCACCCGCTCCGCATAGCGCAAGCGGATGTTACACACGGCGATGGCGGATTCGGGAGCGGAAAAGATCACTCTTCCGTCGATGGTCTCTACCCGCTGATATCCCAGGGCGTCGATCTCTTCGCCCAAAACTTTTTCCAGCCCGAACAGGCAGGTTGCAACAAGTTGTATCATAAACGGTTCCTCGGTTTTTAAATGGTGATATCTGCGTGGCGGGTAGCGTGACAGGAAATGTTCACTGCCACGGGAAGGCCTGCAATATGGGTGGCATAGGTCTCCACGGATGCCCACAGGGCAGTAACGCCCTTGCCCAGGCCTTGAACACCCACGCCGCTTTGGTTGACAGCGGAAAGGATCGCTTCCTCCAGGTCGCCGTGAACGGGATGATGCTCCCCTACGGTGCGGAGAAGGGCTTTCTTGGCAAGAACGGCGGAGTAATCAAAGGTGCCGCCGATGCCGATACCGATGACCAACGGCGGGCAGGGATTGCCGCCGGAAATTTTCACGGTTTCTGTGATAAAGGAGATGATCTCCTCACGGGAGGCCGTGGGATTGAACATTCTGATGCGGCTCATATTTTCGCTTCCGAAGCCTTTGGGGAGCGCGAAGAGACGGATCTTGTCCCCGGGAACCAGCTCGGTGTAGAGCACTGCGGGGGTATTGTCTTCGGAATTGACCCGCAAAAGAGGATCGGAGACCACGGATTTGCGGAGGCATCCTTCTTGGTATGCCAAGCGAACGCCTTCATTGACGGCTTCCCGAAAGGAGCCGCCTATAAGATGCACGTCCTGGCCGACCTCTGCAAAGACAACTGCCATGCCCGTGTCCTGGCAGATGGGAACGCCGTTTTTTGCTGCCTCTGCATTATCGCAGATGATCCCCAGCATGGTGGCGGCAGGCTCTTCGCATTCTCCGTCTCTTGCACGGCAAAGACGCCCATACACGTCTTCGGGAAGGTGATAGTTGGCTTTTATAAACAGCTCCTTTACCCCTTGGGTAACGGCTGAAACGTCTATGGTTCTCATAGGATCCAAAGTCCTTTCGTTGCTTGAAAAAAACGGGACTTGCCCGTTCGTTTCAATATGTTCGTTTATTTCCCCCGGGAGCGCACACGGCGAAGCTCCCCCAGCTTTTCGTCACTGACGGTCTTGAAGCGCTCCAGCATCTCCTCAAACTCCACGGGTCTGCCGGGAGAGGTGAACAGCATGGGCTGGGCACTTTTCGATTTCTTCAGCGTCAGCGAAATTCTTCCTTTTTCATCCACGGAAAGAATACGGGGTTCCACTTCCTGGCCGACGGTGAGAAAATCCTCCACGTCGGAAACGTAAACGTCCGAGACCTGGGAGATGTGGATCAAGCCGTTGGATCCATCCTCCAGTCTGACAAAGGCGCCGAACTTGGTGATGCCGGTGACCTTGCCTTTGCACGTCCTGCCTGCTTCTGCCTGCATGGACTGCCCCCTTGCGGTTCCGTTATAATTTATTCGGCGACATCGTTATAGAACAGGATCTCGTTGGGATAACGGTAATCCAGCTTCTCTCTTGCGTAACGCTCGATATACGCCGCATTGGTTTCTTCGGATAAACGGTAGTTGGTCTCCTCAATATCATCCTGCAAATCGGCAATATCGCTTTCCAACTGAGCACGCTCACGACGGAGGGTATTGAGACTGATCTGCATATTGATCACGGAAATGAACAGGACCACAAGGATCCCGCCCAAGGCGAACTTAACCGCCAGACCGGTTCTTTGACGTGACATTTTCAGATCTCCTTTTGATCAAACGACGGGTGCCGAAGCCCCTTTGGGCACGGCGGACAATGACGACGGTCTGCACTTGGGTGCAAACCACCCTTTTTAAATAACGGATGGGCGGAGAAAGCCTGCGAGCGATGGCTGCGCACACTCTGCGGAACAATCTGCCCAAGGTATAATACCAAATGACGAACCCCAAAACAACTCCGGGGAAGGCGTAAAAACGCATCCGCCCGAAGGAAAGATTGAAAAACAAAAGCATCATGCCTGCCGAACAGATCAAGGCAAAGAGGAGATCCTCGATGCAGATCAGCCAGGTCGCCCGGGGGTGCATACGGTGGGAAAGGCGGAAAAACTCATATACAAACCCAAAAAACGCACCCAGGATCACAGACCACAACGCCAACAGGGTATGAAGAAGATAATCGACACTCATGCACCGAAGAATCTGCCCAAGCCCCTCTTGCGAGGCTTGAGATCGTCCAGATAAACGATGGCGTCCACGTTCCCCAAGAGGGTGACTTCCCCGTTTTCCAGGGAAAGACTGCTGACGGAAAGCTCCGTCCCGCTGACGTTCAAAACAGAATCCCCGAGAGACATGCTCACGTTGTTCTCATCGAAGCTGATCACTTCCGTAACGGCTGTGATCTTCAAAACCCGGCGATCCGTTAAGGTCAAGCCGTGGATGGGTGTCTGTGAATTCATATGCGATACCTGCCTCTTGCAATTGATCCTACGGTGAAAGCATATGAAGGCTATGAAATTTTTATGACAGGATCTCGTACATCTCAGCCGCTTCCGCCTTGGCAACGTGATCGCTGACGGAAAGGACCTTCAGACGGGTGGTACGGTTCCCGAAGGTGATCTCCAGGATATCCCCCACCTTCACGTCGTAGGACGCCTTGGCACGCCTGCCGTTGGCAAGGACGAGAGATTCGTCACAGGCCTCGTTGGCGACGGTACGGCGCTTGATGATACGGGAAACTTTCAGGAATTTATCTAATCTCATACTTCAATTGAAAGACAGATTACCGGGTGATCGCTCACCCGGTAATACGTTGCAAAACAGAATCAGTCTTTAGCAACAGCTTCCTTCAAGCACTTGCCGGGGATGAAGGTGGGAAGCTTGGTCGCCTTGATGGTGATGGCCTGGTTGGTTCTGGGGTTACGGCCGCTACGCTCTGCGCGCTCCTTGATCTTAAAGGTGCCGAAGCCTGCAACCTGAACCTTGCCGCCGGTAGCCAGCTCGTCTTCGATTGCGTTGAATACAGCGTTTACAGCTGCCTCAGCGTCCTTCTTCTTGAGGCCGGTATTGGATGCTACGATCTCGATCAAAGTGGTTTTCGTCATGATTGATTACTCCTTTTCAATAATCATAAGTCTTGAGGGTATTATATCACACAAATTTGGGATTTGCAATAGGATTTTGGAATATTTCCACAAAAATATGGAATTTTTGTCACTATGTAACATCCATTTTGGCAATCTTCCAATAGGCTAACAGATTCTCTCTGCTGTTTTCGCTGATCTTCATACCTGCGGAAAGGCTTTGGGCTTCCACGGAGGCAAACCGCTTCAGATACTTTTCGCAAGCCTTGGTCAGCGCCAGCTCGGGATCCACGCCGTGAAGGCGGGCGGCATTGACGGTGGAGAGAAGCAGGTCGCCGAACTCCTCTTCGATATGGTCGAAGTCCCCTTCCGCGATGGCTTCCTTCACCTCTGCAAGCTCGTCGTCCACTTTAGCAATAGATTCGGGAGCTTCCCAGTCGAAACCGAATTTGCGGGATTTCTTTCCCAGCTTGTCGGCACGCATCAAGGCGGGCAAAGTACGGGGAATGGCCTGCAGGGTCTCGGTAGCGGTGGTAAAGCTGTGGGAGTTGGCTTTGATGGCTTCCCAGTCCTTCAAGGGCTTTCCCTCGCTGTCGAAAACACGGTCACCGAAAACGTGGGGATGGCGGATGATCATTTTGCGGCAGATCTCGTCGCAAACGTCCGCCAGGTCAAACCAGCCGTCCTCTTCCGCAATACGGGAATGGAACACCACCTGGAACAGAACGTCGCCAAGCTCCTCCCGCATACCCGCAAGGTCCTTGTTGTCGATGGTCTCCACCGTTTCGTAGACCTCCTCCAGGAAGTTCATGCGGATGCTCTCGTGGGTCTGCTCCTTGTCCCAGGGACAGCCCTGGGGAGAGCGAAGGATCTCCACCACGGTGCGAAGATCTTCGAAGGTATATCGTTCTTTACTGCAAAGCGTTTCAATCCGATTCATGTAACAAGCCCTTTCTGACAAGGAAGGCTGCCAATCTGCCGCCCATGGGGAGCAGGCGCACCTCGTCGGCGGTGATGCCTTTGAACAAAAGCATAGTGACCACGTAGATTCCAACGGCAACGATTCCCGTGATCAGCAAAAGAACAAGGGCGTTCAATCTGCCACCGCCATTCAGCACCCCGGATAACAGACGGTATACCAGGGTAGCGCCGCCGCAGGTGAGCAGGGCACAGAGAGCGGGACGCGCAAACAGCTTACCGGGAGAAAGACTGGCAGTGGTATGCTTCCCAAGGAAGTAGAGGTTCAAACAGGCCGCCACAAAATAACAGCTGATGGAGCTGACGGGAGCTCCGTAAATACCAAGGAAGCCGGAAACGCCGAAGTACTCGATCAACGCCATACAGACCACGCCTACGCCCACGGAGACCATGGGGAGCCAGATCTTCCCCACCGCTTGCAGTAATGCGTTGGTGGTGGAGACGATGGCCATAAAGATGATGCCTATAGCCAGGATCATCAAGGTGCCGGAGGACACGGTGAGAGCGTCGATACGGGTATATTGATCCAAAGCACCCTGATACAGGATGGAAAGGCAGGAGGGCGCCGTTGCGATCAGAAAGGCCGCACTGGGCAAGCCGATGATGGCGCTGATACGAATGGATTGCACGATGCTGTTGTTGGCGTTCTTCACGTCTTTTACAGACAAGGCGGCGGAAACCAAGGGTAACACGCTGATGGCAATGGGATAGATCAGCGTGGAGGGCAACAGATCCGCAATGGCGGTGGAATAAGAGGTGTAGGCGGTATAAAGATCCTGGGCCACCTCTTCGGTTGCGCCGCCGATCATCAGACATTTCTTGATGAGCACCGTATCAATAAAGGTGGAAAGATACAGCGCAGAGGAGGTGATGGTGGCGGGCAAGGCGATGATCAGAATCTTTTTGGTCAAGGCACAAGTGCGCTCGGAACGAAGGTCCGTGCCCGCGGGACGCTTCTTCTTGGTAAAGAAGCGGTAGACGAACAGGAGCACCATCTCCAAAAACATACCCACGGTGATGCCGCTGACGGCACAAGCCGCCTGGACGTGAGGCGTATAGCCTGCGTTGGCCGCCCACACGGTGGCGCCAAGGCCCAAGCCCATTTTCAAAGCGGCCTCGATCAGCTGGCCGATGGCGGTGGGGTACATATTGTGAAGCCCCTGGTAATACCCGCGGAAGGCGGAGCAGACGCAGACGAACAGCAAGGTGGGGGCGATAATATACGCCGCCAGAACGCTTTCGTTATGTCCGGTTGCGCCAAAGAAGGGCTTTGCCAGCAGGATCATTGCCAGAGTAGCCGCAAACCCCAGCAAGGTAAAGACTGTCAGCGCCACGCGGAAGGTGCGCTGAACCTCCTTTTCCCTGCCCTGCTTGGCGGAGGCGGAGATCATACGGCTGATGGCAACGGGCAATCCGCTGGTGGAGACCATGTACAGCATGGCGTACAGGGAATACGCCGCGCTGAAGATGCCCATATGCTCCCCGAGGATGTTCGCCAGGGGGATCTTGAACAGCACGCCGATGATCTTCACAACAAAGCTGGAAACGGAGATGATCCCCGCTTCCACCAAAAAACTTTTATTCTTTTTTTGTCCTTGTGCTTTTTCCAATTCCGACATAAAAAATCAAATAAACTCTCTCAATAAGGAATCCTCAGGCACGGCGCTGTCCGGCAACAGAGGGATGGGCTTCAGGATCTCGATAAGCTCCTTTGCCTGGGGTGTATGGGGATGCTCCGGGGGAAGCTTCTCCAGCAATTCGATGGCGTCGTCCGCCAAAATACTGCGCTCGTAATCAAAAAAGGTGTTGATCTTTGCATCCGCAAGATACACGAAGGGCTCGATGGTCTCCTTTTCGGAGCTGCGGACGGTATCCCACTGATCGAAGGTCTGTGCGGCGTCCGCAGCACGGTAGCGGGAATCTCTGACCAGACGACGCAACAAACGGCCGTCAATGCCGTCTTCCGCTTCGGAATACAAATAGATGCGGTAAAGGGTCTCCTCGGCAGTTCCTTTTGCACAGATGGCAGGGTTCAGGGCGTGGAGACCTTCCACGATGGTGATGCCGCCAGGCACAGGCGTCAAGGTACGGTAAGCATCCGTACGGCGCTTACAGGTGAAATCGTAAAACGGGATGGGCGCAGGCTCGCCCAGGGAGAGAAGATGCATGGTCTCCTGCAGCAGGTCCAGGCGGAGACTGCCCAAGCCCTCGATATCGGGCTTGCCGTTGGGGAGGTAGATCGCATTTTCGGGGTTGCGGTAGTAATCATCCAGGGAGATGCTGTCCACGTGTCTGCCGCCTTTTTCAATAAGACGGGCAAGCTTTTTCGTGGTGGTGGTCTTCCCTGCGCAGGAACCGCCTGCAATGAGAACCAATTTTAACTTCTCATTTTTGCAGATCTCGTCGGCACAGTCACGCAGACGCTGTTCGTACAGTTCCTCTTTCATTGATTATCGATCCTTTCTTGGATAGTGTGAAAAGAATTCACGGATCTCCGACTCACGGATGCCGTTGTCGGTATCCAGATATTCATAGGGGTATTTGGGGAATGCGATGCGGCAGATCTCGTCTCTTGCGGGAGAGACCAGCTTGGTGATGGCACCTGCACCGCAGGCGAAGACGGTGGAGTATTCCTCCATCATCAAAACGTTGTAAAGGTTTTCCGTGCCTTCCTTGGCGTAGCCCACGTTCTCTGCGTTGCCGACGATGTTCTTCTGGCGATAGAGATAATAGGGCTTCCAGCCTGCATCGGAAAGGGTCTTGCAGGCGTATTCCACGCAATCCCTTGCCAAAACGCCTGCGGGGTCGTAAACTTCCCCGTCGCGGAAGCGCAAGGCGGCGGATTTCTTGACGGAAAGAGTGTGAACGGTGATGTTCTCAAAGCCCAGCTCCATCACGTCGGAAAGGCTCTTGGCGAAGCTCTCCCGCGTGTCTCCCGGAAGGCCTGCAATAAGGTCTGCATTGACGGTATCGAAGCCCATGGCGAGAGCCTTTTCCGCCACGTCAAAGAAATCGGAAACGGTATGCTTTCTGCCGATGGACTTCAGCACCTCGTCGTTGGTGGTTTGGGGGTTGACGCTGATACGGTCCACGCCGTTTGCTTTCAGGATATGTAGCTTCTCTTCGGTGATGGTGTCCGGTCTGCCAGCCTCGAAGGAGAATTCCAGAAGATGCTCCTTGGGGAGGTGCCCGTTCATGCAGGACAGCAGGTCGGCAAGCTGTTCTTCCGTCAGGAAGGAGGGGGTGCCGCCTCCGATATATACGCTCCTCAGCCGCAGACCCAGCTCACGGATGACAGCACAGGTGCTGATCAGATCACGCTTTAACCGTTCCAGGTAGGCGGGGATCAAGGAGAACAGGCGGGGCGTTGCACAGGAAATAAAGGAGCAATAGTCGCATTTCGTGGGGCAGAACGGGATGGAAAGGTACAATCCGCAGTCAAATTCTCCCACGTCGGAGAGCATAACGTTTTCGGTCATCGCCGTTTCCACGGCAAGGCGTGCCTTGGAGGGAAGGACATTGTAATCCACGGTAAAGAGTTTTTCCACCGTTTCGGGAGAATAACCCCGATCCAGGTAAAATTTTGCACGTTTTACAGGACGAAGCCCCAGGAGATAACCCCAAGGCAGGGGGAATCCCAGCAAAGTCTCTCCTGCTTGGAGGTAGGCTTTTCCCAATGCAAGGGCGGCGAAATCGCTTTCTGTCATCTCAACTTGGGGGACGTAGCCGTTGGTATCAAAAACACCTTTCGCGGTACGGTCGCCCAAGGTCAACAGGGTCTCGCAATAGAAGCCGCCTTCCCGCTTTTCCAGCAGGAAAGAGGCTTCTGCAGGGCTTTCGTAACCTTCGTGAAACTTCTCCCCGGGAAAATACAGGAGGCACAGGGTTTGGAAATAGTAATCGTTGAGATATTCGGTTTTGTTTTGAATGGTGAGTTTCATTTCTTCAAAAGCTCCGCCGTGTCGATGATGAGGTTCACAGGGCCGTCAAGATGGGCGAAAATTTGCATATCTGCGCCAAAGATCCCGCGGGAAACGGGGACGGTTTGGGCGACGGCGTCGCAGAAGGCGTTGTACATAGGCTCTGCCACGGCGGGATGGGCGGCACGGGTGCAATCGGGACGGAACCCTCTTTGGACTCTGCCCAAAAGGGTGAAGTTGGAAATGATCATGATCTCACCGCCGATATCGGAGGCGGAAAGGGACATCTTCCCTTCCTCGTTCTCAAAGATCCGAAGGCCTGCCAGCTTGGTACTGCCTTTTTTCAGATCCTCTTCCGTATCTCCCTCCGCAACACCTACGAAGGCCAAAAGGCCTTTCCCGATGCGGGAGACCTCCTTGCCCTCCACCACGCAGGAGGCGCTGTTAACGCGCTGAACTACGATCTTCATGCTTACTGATTTCCTCTTGTGATCTCGTAGACACCCTTGATCTTCCGCAGGGCGCCGATGATGGTATTGGCATGGTCCGTATTGCTGCAACGGATGCCGAAATTCAAAACGATGTTGTCGCCGTTTTCCTTGGTGGCAACGGAGGTGATCTCCACCTTCATGTCACGCAGGAGAATGGAAACGTCAGCGATGATGCTGGGGGTATAGTTGGCGAAAATATTGAGATGGATCTCAAAGCCGCCAAGAGACTTTCTTTCCGCACGGGCGGTCCAGGAGGCGGTGACCCAACGGTCACGGTCTTCGGCACGCTTCAAGCCGTTCTGGACGTTGATACAATCGTATTTGTGGATGGAAATGCCGTAGCCCTTGGTGATGAAGCCGATGATGTTGTCGCCCGGCAGGGGGGAACAGCATTTGGCAAACTTCACCGCACAGCCTTCCACGTTATCCACGATCACGCTTTCGGAGGAGCGCTTGTTCTTACGGTCCTCTCTGGCGGGACGCTCGGAGATATCCGGCTTGACGGGAGCGGGCTCCTGCTCCGGAACAACCAGGCGGTTGAATTCTTCCTTCAGCTTGGTACCAAGCTTCACCACGTCCATGCCGCCGAAGCCGATGCTGTTATACAGGTCGTTTCCTTCGGCAAAGCCCATACGGGAAGCCAGGTTCTGCATGATCTTATCACGCTGGGCGTCGGTGTAGCGGACGCCGTAGCGCTTGAACTCACGGTCGATCTCCTGCTTGCCCAGCAGGATGTTCTCCTCCCGCATTTCCTTTTTGAAGAACATGCGGATCTTGTTCCGCGCCTCGCTGGAGCGGACGTAGGTGAGCCAGTCACGGCTGGGACCTTTGGAGTTGGGGTTGGTGAGAACCTCCACGATCTGACCGGTTTGGAGCTCGGTATCAATGGGAACGATGTTGCCGTTGACCTTGGCGCCAACCATCTTATTACCCACCCCGGAGTGGATGGCGTAAGCGAAGTCCACGGGGGTACTGCGGGCGGGAAGGTTGATCACGTCGCCCTTGGGGGTGAACACGAAGATCTCATCCTCGAACAGGTCGATCTTCAAGGAGTTGAAGAACTCGTCGGGATCTCCACCGTCGCTTTCGGATTCCACCAAAGAGCGGATCCAGCGAAGCTTTTCGTCCAGGCCCTGGGTGGCCTGTTCACCGGATTTGTATTTCCAGTGGGCAGCAAGACCGTATTCCGCCACGGCGTGCATTTCCCAGGTACGGATCTGCACCTCGAAGGGGATTCCTCCCGAGCCGATGACGGTGGTATGGAGAGAACGGTACAGGTTCTGCTTGGGGGTGGAGATATAATCCTTGAATCTGCCGGGGACGGAATTGAACTTCTCGTGGATGATACCCAGCACGGTATAGCAATCCAGCTCGGTATCTACCAGCACGCGGAGAGCGTAAAAGTCGTAGATCTCATCGAAGGATTTGCTTTGGTTATACATCTTTTTGTAGATGCTGTAGATGCTCTTGACGCGCCCCTCCAGGCGGTAATGAACGCCGTAGGAATCCAGGCTCTGAGCGACCATTTTGGTAGCTTGGGTCAGGAAATCCTTGCTTTCGCCGTAACGCTTTTCCGTATCCTTTTCGATCTCGGCAAAGCCGATGGGATCTAAGTAGGAAAGAGCAAGGGTCTCCAGCTCCAGCTTGATACGCTGCATACCGATACGGTGTGCCAATGGTGCGTAAACGTGCATGGTCTCCAAAGCGATGGAACGCTGTTTTTCGGGAGAACGGACGTCCAGGGTGCGCATATTGTGGAGACGGTCGGCAAGCTTGACGAAAATGACGCGAAGATCCTTGGACATGGCAAGGAACATCTTTCGCAAATTGCGGATGCTGGCCTCCTGCTTGGTCTCGAAGGGGATGTTCAGCTTGGTAACGCCGTCCACGATATCCGCAACGTCGTTGCCGAACTGCTTCCGCACGTCCTCCAGGGTCACGCGGTCGGAGCAATCCTCCACGGTATCGTGCAGGAAGGCGGCGCAGATGGAATCGGTATCCAGCTGGCAGTCGTACACGATGGTGGCGACGGCAATGGGGTGGATGATGTAATCTTCCCCGGAAATACGCTTCTGGCCGCGGTGCAATTCCTCGGCCAGATAATACGCGCGTTTTATTTTGTCTATGTCGTAACAACCGCTTGCATCACAACGGGCAAGCAGCTCGTTTACATCGTATTCCATAGAAACGGTCCTTTATACTTGGCGGTGGTTCCCCCGGATCATTTGCAGGATAGGAGACTGGTCCAGGTTGACCTTTTTGCCCACGGGAAGGATGCTGACCTCGGCTACCTTGCCGCCGTCGCTGTAGGTGCGGCTGATCAAGCCTTCGTCGGCAAGGACGTCCAGAATGATCTTGAAGCTGCAGTAGGAGATATGGATATTCTCCTGCTCCAAGGCACGGCAGGTGGCGGCGATGGCCATATGCTTGCTGCTTTCCAGAACGTCGCGCTTTAAGAACTTGTATGCGTCTCTGAAGCCTGCCAGGGTGGGAACGTCGTTACGGGAGACGTCGCTGTGATCGGCAGGATCGATGAGACGGCGGTAGGTCTGCTCACCCTCGGCGGTGTCTTCGCTTTCGATATCGGAAAGGCGAAGGGCCTTGATGGTGACCTGAGGAGTGCACTGACCCATGTACTCGTTGATGTCGGCGGTGAAGACCACGTCGCAGATATTGCCCTCGCTGAGCTTGAGGTCGGCGGGTACGGAGAACCAGATGGCGCCCACTTCGCTGCCGCCGAACTTATGATCGTGGGGACGGAGCTTGAACTTCAGATGCTTGCCGCCGGAAAGGTATACCAGATCCGTGACGGCAACACGCTTCATCATCAGCACAGGCTGGAGATTCTGCAAGCCGAAGGGCTCCATGGTCTGCATCTCACGGATGCCTTCCAGCGTGATATCGGAGAAATCAACCTTGCACTCGATCTCCAAAGGCAAGGAGGAATCGGTCTTGACCAGATACTGCTTGGCGTACTCGTTGATCCGCTTGCGGAAGTCGTCGATACGGTCCTTGGAAACGGAAAGTCCTGCGGCAAGCTCGTGGCCGCCGTACTCGGATAGCAGGTCCGCACAGGAACCCAGGGCATCCATCAGAGAGAAGCCCTTGATGCTTCTGCCGGAGCCCTTTGCCACTTCCCCGTCGTAGGAGAAGAGGATGCAGGGCAGAGAGAACTTCTCGGCGATCTTGGAAGCGACCACACCGATAACACCCTGGTGCCAGCCCTCGGAGCCTAAAACGAAGAAGCAATCGTCCTTACAGGAGCGGCTGATCTGCTCAAGGGCCTGCTCGTAAATCTCCTGCTCCATTGCCTGGCGGAGCTTATTGGTCTCGCAAAGCTCCCCTGCAATGCGGTCGGCCACCTGCTCGTCCTTGGTGACCAGCAGTTCCACCGCACGGGATGCGGAAGCGATTCTGCCTGCGGCGTTGATACGGGGCGCCAGCACGTAGCCCACAGTGGAGGAGGTGACCTTCTTCACCTGTCTGCCGTGCTTGATGATGCCCGCATGGCGCATCAGAGCGAGAATACCGGGAGAACGGACGGATTCCAGCTTTTTCAGACCCATGGCGGCGATGCGACGGTTTTCGTCGATAATCGGCATGACGTCCGCAATGGTACCGATGGCAACGATATCCGCATAACGGTCGCAGATACGCTTGGTGTCTCCGTCAACGGCACACAGCACCTTGAACACCACGCCTACGCCTGCAAGGTTCTTGAAGGGGTAGGGGCAATCCTCACGGTGAGGGTTTACCACGGCCACCGCATCGGGGATGATCTCTCTGCAGTTGTGGTGATCGGTGATGACCATGTCGATCCCCTGCTCTTTTGCGTACAGGGCCTCGTCGATGGCGGTAATACCCGTATCCACGGTAATGATCATATCCACCCTGCCGACCATCCGCTTGATAACGGGCAGGCTGAGGCCGTAGCCCTCGGAGATACGGTCGGGGATGAAATACTCACACTTCACGCCTCTTGCCGTCAGGTAATCGTACAGCATCATGGTGGAGGTAACGCCGTCTACGTCGTAATCGCCGTAGATGCAGACACGCTCCTTGTTCTCGATGGCACGACGGATCCTGGCAACGGCGGGCTCCATATCCTTCAGCAGGTAAGGATCATGGAGAGGGATCTCATCTTTGTTTAAAAACGCTTTGACTTTATCGGCTGAGTCAAGCCCTCTGTTGGAGAGCAATTTTGCGGTCAGGGGGAAGACGCCCAATTCTGCCTGCAAGCGATTGCAGACTGCTTCGTCAACTTCCCGAAGGACCCATTTTCTTTCTGTCATTTGACTCCGCCTCCTTTCTAATTTATCATCAGAATAAAATGTTTTCGATGACCTGCAGAGTCACCGCAACGGGAACGTAATAACCGTTCCCCACCACGCAGATGTTATTATCTCCCGTGGAGATCTCCGCGATGCCCAGATATTCGCCGGACACGGGATCTTTTTTGAGGGTATTGTAATTGACCATAACGGTCATCAGCTCGCTGTTGTAAGACGTTACGTCCTGGTAGGTGCCCAGGATACGTACCACCAATCCGGAGGATGCCTCGGCGTATGCAGAGCCGTCCTCGGGCATACCGTAGATGAAAATACGGTCCGCATCAATGTGCACTTCAGCAAACTTTACGGTAGGCAAGGAAACGGTATAAGTCAGCTCAGCCTCCCCGTATTCCGCCGTGATCGTGGCAGGGACTTCATTCTCGGTCAGAAGCTCCGAAACGGTCAAGGTGCGGGAATAGACACTGTCGGAAATACTGCCGTCGCAGGAAACGTAGAGGGCGTCTATCTTGTTCAGATCGTAAACGGGTCCTTCCAGCGTTACGGTAGCAAGACTGGAGTTGAAGGTCAGCTCGTTGATATCGTAAAGAGAATCCGGGACGGAAAGCTTGACGGGGACCGTTTTCTTTCCGTGCATGGTAATGGTGACGTTCACCGTGCTGCGGCTTAAAGTAACGTAAGGGTTTGAGATGGCCGCTTTGGTCTCCACGTCACGGAGTAAAACGGTACCGCTGACGTTGAAGGAGCCGGTGACGATATTGCCCAAGTCGAAATGGGCGTAGGCCTCCGCTTTGTTGATAATGCTTTCGGGACCGTACACGGTGACCACGTATGCATCCTGCTTCACCTGCCCTACGGTGTAGGAGGAGGTAAAGGTCTTTTCGATATTCACCTTAATGGTACGGGAGGTGAACACGTCCACGTACAGAGTGACGTTGGGAACGGACACGGACTCCACGGTGGAGCCGTTGGGTGCCACCACGGTCACGGGGAGGGTGGTCAAGCCCGGTCCGGTCACACCGGAAATATCCACGTATGCGGAAAGGTCCCCCGCATCAACATCGGAAAGCACCTGGCGGGTGCCCGCCAAGCGAACGTCCACAGAGAGGGAAAAGCTGTCTCCGTCGGCAACTGTATAGCCGTTGGTGTTCACGCCCATGATCTCCACCACCACTCCGTTATAGGTGGCGGTATCCATCTCGGTATCGTAACCGATGGCGTACATCCAAAGCACCAACGCACCGAAGAGAGCGACGGCGAAGGTAAAGATCTTGCGTTTTCTGCCGATCACTTCGTTATTCATCGTTCTTTTTGCCTCCCTTCCGAAGGATGGTGCCCTTGAAGCGGTTCACCATCTTATCCGCAATGGCGTCCTCACGGGAGAGACGGAGATTGAGATAATCCTCCAGGGTACTGCGGTCAAAGCCCCGCTTCAATTCCCCTTCCACAGCTACGGAAATGATGCCTGTTTCCTCGGAAACGATGAGCACCACGGCGTCGCTGTTTTCACTCATGCCGATCCCTGCACGGTGGCGGGTACCAAGCTCGCGGATAAGATTCTCATTGGAGGAAAGGGGCAGGAGACACCCTGCGGCGTGAAGGCGTCCGTCGCTGATGATCACGGCGCCGTCGTGCAGAGGGGATTTGTTGAAGAAGATGTTTTCCAAGAGGTAAGAGGAAACGTCTGCGTTTACCACCGTACCGGTCTTGGCCTGGTCGCCAAGCTTGGTCTCCCGTTCGAAGACGATCAAGGCGCCGGTTCTGGTCTTGGAAAAATAGTCTGCGGCGATGCACACCTCGTTCACCACGGAACGGAGAGCGGCATCCTGGTTCTTATCCAGCTTGCCTTTGAAGTTGTGGAAGGTGGTACCGCCCACTTTTTCCAGGAAGCTTCTCAGCTCGGGCTGGAAAACGACGATGAGGGAAAGGATCCCCACGGAGAAGACGTTGGTGAGGATGAAGTTCAGGGCCTTCATCTTTGCGACCTCGCTGATCAGCAAAAGGACGATCAAAAGGACCACGCCCACCAGCAGCTTGCCGGCGCGGCGCTTGCGCATAAACTGGAAGATGTAATAGAAAACAAACGCCACCAAAAGGATGTCCAGGACATCCACGGCACGAATCGATTTCAATTGTTCTCCCACGTAGCGGAAATAATCTAAGATCGCAGACACTTTCTTCCCACCTTGTAACAAAAGTTATCCGTTTCTCATAATATCATATACAAAAAACGTTGTCAAGAATTTCAGCCGGATTTTTGTGTTATTTCAAAAAGAAATCACGTTTTTTCATCAAAAGAGTCAGTGCGTTGCCCCGATGGCTGACGGAATTCTTTTCCGTTCCGCTCAGCTCCGCAAAGGTCTTGCCGAAGGGCGGATAATAGAACAGCGGATCATAGCCAAAGGTACCGCTTCCCTGCTTTTCTTTCAGGATGCGGCCCTCTGCGGTACCGCGGACGGTGAGATGCTCTCCGTCCTCCCGGAACACGCATACGGCGCTGACAAAACGGGCGGTGCGCCCTTCCTCGGGGACGCCCTCCAGCTCTGCAAGGAGCTTGGCGTTGTTGGCGGCGTCGTCTCCGTGGATGCCTGCGTATCTGGCAGAATGCACCCCGGGAGCGCCGTTCAGAGCGTCTACCTCCAAACCGCTGTCGTCGGCAATGGCCATACAGCCCGTGGCAAGAGAGACGGTGCGGGCCTTGATCAAAGCGTTTTCCTCAAAGGTAGCGCCGTCCTCCACGATGTCGCCGGAAAAGCCGGACTCTCTTAAGGGAATGATCTCCAGAGGGATCTCCGCCTCTCTGAAATAGCGGCGGAACTCCTCCAATTTATGGGCGTTGTCAGATGCCAGGATCACTTTTTTCATAGCTTTAACCTTCGAAAAACGCTTCGATGAACTCGGTGCCATTGAAGGTCTGCAAGTCGTCAATGCCTTCGCCCACGCCGATGAACTTCACGGGGATGCCCAGCTCACGCTTGATAGCCAGGACGATGCCGCCCTTGGCGGTGCCGTCCAGCTTGGTGAGCACCAAACCGGTAATATCGGCGGCCTTGCGGAATTCCTTAGCCTGTACCAATGCGTTCTGACCGGTGGAAGCATCCAGCACCAGCAAGGTATCTCTGGTGGCCTCGGGAAGCTCCCGGGAGATGACGCGGTTGATCTTGGCAAGCTCGTCGATGAGGTTTTTCTTGTTGTGCAGTCTGCCTGCGGTATCTACGATGAGGACGTCCACACCCTGCTTTCTTGCGGCGCCTGCGGCGTCAAACACAACGGCTGCAGGGTCTGCCCCCTCTTTCTGCTTGATGAGGGGGACGCCGCTTCTGTTCGCCCAAACCTCCAGCTGTTCGATGGCGGCTGCACGGAAGGTATCTGCGGCGCAAAGCATGACCTTCTTGCCCTGCTGTTTGAGGCAGTTGGCGATCTTGCCGATGGATGTGGTCTTACCCACGCCGTTGACGCCGATGACCAAGATCACCGAAACGCCGCTCTCCCCAAGAGTCAGGGGGGCGCCCTCACCTACCAGCTCCCGCAGGATGGCGCGGAATTCTTCTCTGGCAGGCTCGGTCTCCTTGATCTTCTTTTCCTTCAGACGCTCTCTCAGGGTGTCTGCGATATACTCGGAGGTGTCTACCCCAACGTCCGCCATGATCAGCAGGTCGGTAAGCTCCTCGAAAAAGTCGTCGTCCACTTTATCACCGGAGGCAAACAACATATCCACCGGTTTCAAAAGGGCGTCCTTGGTCTTCTTCAGACCGGATTTCAGTTTATCAAAAAATCCCATTAGTTGGTATACTCCTTAAAATTCTCTTCCAAGCCGGAAAGGCTGAGGCGGATATAATCCGAGATGCCCTTTTGATGCATGGTCACGCCGTACAGGGTGTCTGCACGTTCCATGGTGCCGCGACGGTGGGTAATGACGATGTACTGAGTCTTTTCGCTGTGAGAACGGATGTAATCGGCGAATTTGTTCAGGTTGATATCGTCAAGGGCGCTTTCGATCTCGTCGAAAATACAGAAGGGTGCGGGGTTGACGCTTTGCAATGCCAGGTACAAGGCGATGGCGGCAAAGGACTGCTCACCGCCGGAGAGCAAGGAAATGCTCTTTACGCTCTTTCCCGGCGGCTTCAGGATGATGTCGATGCCGCATTCCAGGGGATTCTCCGGGTCTTGCAATTCGATTCTGGCGCTACCGCCGCCGAAGAGCTCCACGAACACCCGGGCAAAGCTTTCGTTGATCTGCTTGAAGGTGGAGACGAAGCTTTCCTTCATCTCGGTCTCCAGCTTGGAAATGGTACCGTCCAGACTGCGGCGGGTCTTTTGGAGATCCTCCACCTGGGCGGAAAGGAAGTCGTAGCGTTCCTTGGTTTGACGGTACTCCTCCACGGCGTTTACGTTGATGACGCCCATGGAGCGGATCTTAGCCTTCAGAGATGCCAAACGGGAAGGAGCCTTTTCCATTTGCTCCTCGGGGAGGCGGAAGGCCTCCGCATCGGAGTAAGTCAGCTCGTATTCATCCCACAGCTTGGCGGTAACGGTATCGAAATCCTCGTTGAGACGGCGGAAATTGTTCTCCTCGTTGGTGACGCGGACAAAGGCGTCCTCCCGCTTTTGCTGAGCCTCCTTATGGAGACGGCGGATCTCGGAAAGCTTATTTTCCTGTGCTTCCCTGCTTCCCACCAGCTCGGCAAGCTTGGCGTCTCCTGCGGCGATACCCTTGCAGGCGGCGGCGATCTTTTCCTCCACCACGGCGATGCGGTTGCCACGCTCGGTGATGCTGTTTTGGGCAGATGCCACGGCTACCCGCAAGGTAGCGATGCGGTCCATGATCCCTGTCAGCTGAGCGGTCTGCTGGGTAAGGCTGGCAGACAGGCTGTCGGTATAGGAGCGTTTGGAGACTACAATGATCCGTGCCTGGGAAAGAGCCTCGTAGGAGGCGGATTCAGCAAGACGGGCATCCTCCACCTGTTTTTTGCAGGTGCGGTTCTTTTCCTCTGCGGTAAGCACTGCCTGGTTGCGGACATCAAGTCCCTTCTGAACGGCCTGCAATCTCTCTTCCAGAGAGCGTCTGCCGTCGGAATCGGCGTTTTTGCCGTTTTCGATGGAGCGGATATGGGAAAGCTCCTCTTCCATACGAACCAAGTAGCCGTTGATCTCGTTTTCCGCTTCGTCGTAACGGGCCTTCTGCTCTGCGGAGAGCAGTTCAAGTTCGTTGGCGGCGGCTTCGTTTTCTTCCACGGAGCGTTTTCTGCGGGAGGCCTTGCGGTCAAGCTCCAGCAGAGCCATGTTCAGCTCGCGGATCTCCCCGGAAAGGCGCTCAATATCCATGGCACGGGTGAACACGCCCACCTTTTTGGCGGCGGCACCGCCGGTAAAGCTTCCGCCGGGATGGATCACCTGGCCGTCCAGGGTGACGATCTTCACCTTATAGCCGGTAGCAGATGCGATCTTGGTAGCGTTGTCGATATGATCGGCGATCACCGTTCTGCCAAGCAGATCGTTGGCGACGCCGCGGAATTTCTCTTCAAAGCGGGCAAGCTGGGAAGCAATGCCCACGTAACCTTCCATGTTCTTGATCTTGGAAACGTCGCAGAGAGAGCCTTTGACGGTGTCCAAGGGCAGGAAGGTAGCTCGACCGATGTGGTGATCCTTCAGATAACGGATACAGGCCTTGGCATCCTCGGCACTTTCCACCACCACGAACTGAACAGAGGCGGCCAGAGCGGTCTCCAAAGCGACGACATACTCGTTCTCTGCGGAAAGGATATTGGAAACGGGACCGTGGAGCACCACGTTAGCCCCGCCGTTTCTGCGGATCTTGCCTGCGGCGCCATCCTTTAAGATGCTGCGCACGCTTTCGGAATAGCCCTCGAATAGCTGTTCCATTCTCTGCAGGGACTCACGGCGCTGTTCGGCTGCGGTAAGCTTCAGACGGAGTGAAACGGCTTCCTCCCGAAGTTTGGCTTCCTCGGCGGAATCGGTACGGATCTGCTCCCGCTTTTCTTTGATGGCGGTAAGGGTTTCCATATACTCCGCTTCCAGAATGTCACGGACGGCTTCCTTCTCTTTGCAGACGGCCTCCAGGGAGGCGATACGCTCTTTCCCCGCGGAAATACGCTCCTCGCTTTCGGAATCGCTCTTTTTGGCGGCTTCCAATTCTGCGGACAGGGCGGCCTCCGCCATATTCAGGTCGGAAAGAGCCTGTCTTGCAAGGGTGAGGGTCTGCTCGGCGTCCTCGGCTTCCTTGGTCAAAGCGGCCACCTTTTCTCTGGCGGCCTGCCATGCGGTCTCCTTGGCGGCGGAATCCGTCTCGGCTTCCAGTACAGCCTCCTTGGAGGCGGTGATCTCTTGCTCGGTTGCGGTGATCTGCTTGGCAATCACGGCGGAGCGCTGTTCCGATTCCGCAATCTCGCAATTGCTGTCGGAAACGATCTGCTCGTAGTGCTGGAGGTCGTTGAGGCAAACCGCTTTTTCTCCTTCCGCCTCTGCCTTGATGCGTTCGGAGACGGATTTTTCCTGCTCCGTCAAGGACATAAGGCGGGCAAATTCGTAGCTTTCGTTCAGCTGGTCGTCCAGCTCTTTTTCCAGCGTTGTCTCGGCAAGCTGAGCCTGCTCCAGGGCGTTTTGGGCATGGGTCAAGCCCTCCTCACCCAGGTTGCGTTTTTCCCGCAAGTCGTCCAGGCGGTTGAGCCAGAGGGTGATCTCCAAACCCTTCTTTTCTTCGCTGAGAACAAGATACTGCTTGGCGTTTTCCGCTTCCTTTTCCAGAGGCTTTACGCGGGAAGCCACCTCCTGGAGGATATCGGTAACGCGCAACAGGTTGTTTTCCGTATCGGCAAGCTTCCGTTCCGCCTCGGTCTTGCGGTAGCGGAAACGGGAGATGCCTGCGGCTTCCTCAAAAATACTGCGGCGTTCATCGCCCTTTTGAGAAAGCACCTCGGCGATCTTGCCCTGGCTGATGACGGAATAGCCTTCTCTGCCGATACCGGTATCGTAAAACATCTCGTAGATGTCCTTCAAGCGGGACAGCTTGCGGTTGATGTAGTATTCACTCTCGCCGCTACGGTAATATTTACGGGTGATCACCGTTTCGGGAGAATCGGAAAGGCGGGGCTTTTCGTCGGCGGAGACTTCCTCCTCCATGTCCAGGGTCAGCTGGTGGGTGGAGCGGTACTCCTCCTCGGAATCAATGTACAGAGAAACGGAAGCGCAATTGGAGGCGGGACGAGTGGGCGTACCGTTGAAAATAACGTCGTCCATCTTGGAGCCGCGCAAGCTCTTCATGCTCATTTCGCCCAATACCCAACGCACGGCGTCGGAGATGTTGGATTTACCGCTTCCGTTAGGACCGATGATGGCGGTAACACCTTGCTCGAAGGTGATCTTGGTTTTATCGGGGAACGATTTGAACCCCTGCATTTCCACAGCTTTTAATCGCATGGCAGTGTTATCCTTCTATTGAGAGTTTCACACGGGGGACGGAAAGGGTATCGTCCTCCCGCAGATCTATGGTACGGGGTAACAGGGTATCTTGCAGCTCCTGCAAGATCAAACGGCGATGGCCTGTCAGCTTGGACAGCTCCCCCTTGGGTAAGTACACCGTGAGGTGTTTTCCCGCGGCGGCCTTTCCCGCCCGGCTGATGATCTCCTTTGCATAGAGATAGCCGTAGGCAAGCTCCGCAATGGAGCCGTCCTTGGGACCGAAGGGAGCGGCGGTGAGCTCGGGAGAGGATTGCAGCCCGATCTTCAAAACCTTCACGCCCCGGGAGAGAAAGATCTCCAGGCAGGAAGCGCAACGCTTGGCGGCTTCCGTTACGGTCAAGGGGCGGTAGACTCCCGACAACGTCATTTGGTGCAGCGGGGTTCCCGCAAACACCACGGTGGGATAGATACGGGCTTCCTTTGCACCCATGTCGCAGATGGCTTTTGCGGTGGCAAGCTCCTTTTCCTCATCGGAGCCCGGCAAGCCGATCATCATCTGCCCGGTAAAGCGAAAACTGTGCGCAATCAGCAGTTCGGCGGCACGGCGGGAATCCGCCGCGGCATGCCCTCTCCCCGACAGGGAAAGGACGCCGTCGTCCATGCTTTGCACGCCCAGCTCCACGTCCGTGACACGGTAGGTTTTCAGCAAGCCCAGGATCTCCCCGTCAATAAGGTCGGGGCGGGTGGAGATGCGGATGCCTACGGCGTCTCCCCTCTCCAGGTAAAGCTGTGCCCGTTCCAGCAGGGCGGTCATACGCTCCTTTGGGATCCCGGTAAAGCTTCCGCCGAAGAAGGCGATCCGGTTCTCGGTGGCGCTGAGATCGCCTGCGTTTGCCATCATGGCGTCAAAGGCGGCAAGCTCCGCCGTAAGATCCTCCGCCGTTTCCCGGTGCCCCGTGATCTTTTCCTGGGAGCAAAAGGCACAGCGGTGGGGACATCCCGCAAAAGGGACGAAAAAGGGCAGGTTACGGTGTTTCTTCATTCAGCTCGC
Source organism: Oscillospiraceae bacterium (assembly GCA_015063885.1). GTDB lineage: Bacteria > Bacillota > Clostridia > Oscillospirales > CAG-382 > Coliplasma. The sequence continues at coordinate 49,610 of SVTH01000008.1, forward strand.
CCAAAAGGACCAAGGCGTGCTTGGCGGCTTGCTGTTCCGCCTCCCGCTTGGTTCTCCCCTTGCCTGCGCCCAAAAGGTTGGAGTTCAGGTAGACCTCAAAATGGAAGATACGGTCGTGAGGAGGGCCTTCTTCGCCCTTTTCCACGTAGGAAAGCTTTTCCTCGGGGGTCTGCTGAACGATCCGCTGGAGCATGGATTTATAATCCTCGGTGCCTTTTTTGGAAACCGCTTCCAGCATACGGATGAGGCGGGGCAGCAGGAAGGTCTTCACCTGCTCCATGCCGCTGTCCAAATAGATGGCGGCAAGGAGGGCTTCGAACGCGTCGGCAATGATGCTCTTCCGTTTTTTGCCGCCGCCGGAGATGATCTCACCGTGGCCGAAGGACATGAAGTCACCAAGGCCGATCTCCGTTGCCAACACGGCAAGAGTAGCTTCGCACACCAAGGCCGCGCGGGTCTTTGTCAGGAAGCCTTCGTCCTCCCCGGGGAAGGTGGCGAAAAGATATTCCGCAGTGATGACGGAAAGGATGGAATCCCCCAGGAACTCCAGGCGTTCGTTGCTTTCGATCTTGCGGCGTTTGTTTTCGTTGCAGTAAGAGGAATGAGTCAAGGCCTCCTCCAGGAGAGCCGTGTTACGGAATCGGTACCCGATCCGCTCCTGCAACAGTGATTTTGGATATTCGTTCTGATTCAACTGGTACACTTCCTTTCCCGAAGGGGTTATTTCCCTTCGGTCCAGCCGCAACCGGATTTACAGTATACGGTGCCCTTTCCTTTCTTTCTCAGAAGGGCGCTTCCGCACCCGGGGCACTTATCTCCCGTGGGTGCATCCCAGGAGGAGAAGGAGCATTCGGGGTATTTTTCACAGCAATAGTAGGTCTTATGCTTGCGGGTCTGCTTGATCAGGATACGCTTGCCGCAATCGGGACAGGGGATGCCGCTGTCTCTGTAGAAGGGCATGCTTCCCTTGCAGTCGGGATATTTACGGCAGGCAAAGAAGGTGCCGTAGGCGCCTTTACGGGCGATCATTTCCCCGCCGCAGATGGGACAGGGATCGTCTGCCACGATCTCGGGCTGGCGGTCTTCTTCGGTTTCGGCCGTTTCTTCCTTGGTTTCCAAGCGCTTGGTGTTCTTGCATTTGGGATAGTTGGGACAAGCGGCAAATTTGCCGTATCTGCCCTCACGCTGGATCATACGGGCACCGCATTTCTCGCAGATCATATCCAGCTCCACCTTCTGAAGAGCGATACGCTCATCGCCGAGGGTCTCGGAGGCGTGCTTCAGCTGTGCCTCGAAATCCGTATAGAAGCGGCGGAGAACGGCGATATAATCCTCGTCACCGCTTTCGATGCGGTCAAGATCCAACTCCATCTCCGCAGTGAAGTTATAGTCCACGATGTTGGAGAAGGCGTTCTTCATCAGATCGGTGGTGACAAAGCCCAGATCCGTGGGGATGAGGGTCTTGCCCTCTCTCTTCACGTAGCCGCGGTTTACGATGGTGGTGATGGTGGCGGTATAGGTGGAAGGACGTCCGATGCCCTTCTCTTCCAGGATACGGATCAGGGAGCCCTCGGTGTATCTGGGAGGGGGCTGGGTGAACTTCTGCTCGGGAGTAACGGAAAGAGGAGACAGGCGGGAGCCTTCGTTCAGCTCGGGAAGTCTGCCTTCTGCTTCCTCCTCGTCGGCGTCGTCATACAGCGCCATATAGCCGCGGAAGCGGACGGTGTTGCCGCTGGCACGGAACACGGCGGAGCCGGAAAGAAGATCGGCGGAAACGGTATCGAAGGCGGCCGCCGCCATCTGGCTTGCCATAAAGCGCTCCCAGATCAGCTTATACAGCTTATACTGATCCGCAGACAGCTTGCCCTTGATGTCGTCGGGAAGCAATGCGGGATCGGAGGGACGGATAGCTTCGTGGGCGTCCTGGGCGTTCTTGCGCATTTTATACTGGTTGGGGGTTTCGGGATAGTACGCTTCGCCGTAACGGGACAGGATCACGCTCTTGGCGGTTTCTCTCGCTTCCTCGGAGATACGGAGAGAGTCGGTACGCATATAGGTGATCAGACCGTGAGTGCTCTTTTCCCCCAGATTCACGCCCTCGTAAAGCTCCTGGGCGATCATCATGGTGCGGGAGGATTGGAAGCCGAGACGGCGGTTTGCCTCCTGCTGTAAGGTGGAGGTAACGAAGGGAGGCTGGGGCTTACGGTGCTTGACGGATTTCTTGACGGAAAGAACGGTGAAGTCCCCGTTCATGGAAGCCAGCACGGCATCCACGTCGGCCTTGCAGTGCAGATCTCTCTTGCCGTTTTCGTCACCGTGATAATGAGCGGTAAAGGTCTCGCCTGCGTCGTTTTTCAAAAGAGCGTTGATGTGCCAATACTCCTCGGGAACGAATGCACGGATCTCCTCCTCGCGCTCCACGATGATGCGGGTGGCAACAGACTGGACGCGGCCTGCCGAAAGACCGTTTTTGATCTTCTTCCACAGGAAGGGGCTGATCTGATAGCCTACCAGACGGTCCAGGATACGGCGGGTCTGCTGGGAGTTGACCATGTCCATATCAATGTCTCGGGGAGACTTGATGGCTTCCTTCACAACGTTTTTTGTGATCTCGTTAAAGGTGATGCGCTTAGTCTTTTCCGGATCCAGCTTCAGAACCGCGGCGAGATGCCAGCTGATGGCTTCTCCTTCGCGGTCGGGGTCCGCCGCCAGCAGGACGCGGTCTGCAGCCTTCGCTTCCTTGCGAAGCTCGTTGATCAGATCGCCCTTGCCGCGGATGTTGATATATTGAGGCTCAAAGTCGTTTTCGATATCGATACCCAGTTTACTTTTGGGCAGGTCGCGGACGTGGCCCTTGGAGGCCTTGACCTTATAGCCTTTTCCCAAAAAGCTTTTGATGGAATTGGCTTTTGTTGGGGACTCCACGATAACCAATGTGTTCATAGTGTTGCTTCTATCTCCTTGGTGTGAATTATATACAAGTGAAACGGTTGCCGGGCAAAGAATGGATCTTACCGTCTATTTCCAGCTCGGTAAGCTCTGCCAGCAGGTCGCCGATGCTGATTCCCGTAAGAGCGGCAAGCTCGTCGGCGGTGAGAGATCTGCCCTTTAAGGCGGAGCAGATCTTTTTGGGGATGGGCAGCTCCGGCTCCTTTTTGGGCGGAGGCGGAGGCGGTGTGGGTACGGGCGCTGCGGCGGGAAGCTCAAAGGGCTCTTCTTCCGCGGGAGCGGCGGATGCGTTGCCGTAGGCGTAGATCTTCTTGGAGGTGAGCAGATACTCCGGATGGATCTTGGTGGGATAGGACAGAGCCAGCTCGTTTAAAATATCCGATGCGGAGGTGGCGGTATGAGCGCCCTGCTTGATCAGCTCGTTGGTGCCTGCGTGGGCATCCCCCAAGGCGCCCGGAACGGCAAATACGGGCTTGTTCTGATACACGGCGTGCCGTGCGGTGATCAAGGCGCCGCTGTGCTCACCCGCTTCCACCACCAAGGTAGCCTTGGAAAGGCCGCTGATGATACGGTTGCGATTGGGGAAGTCTCCTCTGGTACGCTTACAGCCCGGGTACATCTCGCTGATGACCAGGCCGCTTTTATACAGAGCGTGAAAAGCTTTGTAATTCTCTTTGGGGTAGATCTCGTCGATGGGCGTTCCCAGGACGGCGATGGTATAGCCTCCCGCGCGGAAGGCGCCTCTGTGGGCACAGGTATCGATGCCCTTGGCCAGTCCGCTGATAACCGTGGCGCCGCAGACGGAAAGACGCATGGCAAAATCCTCGGCAACCTTGGCGCCGTAGGCTGTCATGGAGCGGGTGCCCACCACGGCGACACCCACCAAGTCGTTCAGATCCCGCAGGTCGCCGATGGCGTATAAAACAGCGGGAGGTGCCTGGATCAGGCGGAGAGAATCGGGGTAGCGATCCTCGTAATAGGTGAGAACGTGGATCTGCTTTTCCTTCAGAGCTTTCATCAGCTCGTAGGCTTCGTCCAGGTCCTTGCGCTTGAGGTTCTTCTCGCAAAGATGTTTTCCGTTCAGGAAAGAAAAATCCTCGCACTCGTAGATCTCCCTGCAGGAGGAGAATCTGGTAAACAGCTTCAGATAGACAGTATTGGAGATACCGCAGGCCAGCTGTAACCATAATGCGTATAAAAGGTCGGGATTATGCACGGCTTCGCACTCCTTCCCACATAATGACTGCGGCGGCAATGGAAGCGTTCAGACTTTCCGCAGCGTCGGTCATGGGGATCAGCACCCCGCTTTGGCAGGCGGAAAGCAAAGCTTCCGATACGCCTTGCCCTTCGTTGCCCACCACGAAGAGGTCTTCCCTTCCCACGGGGAACTGCCCCAAGAGACGGCTTTTTTCACTCAACGCGGCGGCGTAGGTATATCTGCCCGTGCCCTCAAAGGATCTGACGAAGGAAACGGGGTCCTTGCAAAGGTAGGTGTTGCGAGAGAACAAAGCGCCCATGGTGGCGCGTACGGTCTTGGAGGCGTACACGTCGGCGCAGTCGGAGGACAACACCACAGACCACCCCAAAGCGGCGGCGGTACGCAGGACGGTTCCTACGTTGCCGTTATCCCGTACGGATTCCAAGAGAAGCACCTGCCCGGGAACCTGAGAAGCGTCGGTCACCTCCCGTACCCGCTCCAGATAAGGTGACACCGTTAAGATGCCCTGGGGAGCCTGCTCGGTGGAAAGCTTTTGAAAAACGTGGTCGGGAACGGAGCAAAGAACGTCCTCCGGCAGATCGGACAGCAGGTCTTTGTATTTGGAAAGGGCGCCGTCGGTGGCAAAAACGATATGAGGGGTATTGCCGAAGCGGAGGTACTCCTCCAACAGGTGAGCCCCTTCGAAAAAGAACAGTTTTTCCTCTTCCCGATGCTTACGGGACGAAAGCTTTCCGATACGAACCACTAATGGGTTGTTACGGGATTCGATACGCTTCACAGAGCCACTCCTTTCCACGGCAAAACAAAAAATCCATACCATAATTATATATAATAATAGTACAGATTTTTTGAATTGTCAACCTCTTTTTGCTAAAACGACGCGATCATTTTTTGAATAATCTTTTAAAACTGCTACGCTGTAGCCCGCATCCTCCAAAATGCGGGAGACGTCCTCCCCTTGATCGTAGCCGATCTCAAAGAGAAGGATGCCGTCCGGCTTTAAGATCAGAGGTGCGTACGCCACGATGGCGCGGTAGTACCGCAGGCCATCTTCCCCGCCGTCCAGGGCGTTGTGGGGCTCGTATTGTACCTCGGTAGACAGGAAGTCGATGACGTCCGTGGGGATGTAGGGCGGATTGGAGATGAGCAGATCGAACTGTCTCCCTGCCTTGATGGAAAGGGCGGCGTAATCCTCCGCATCCAGTACGTCGAAGCGAAGGACCTCCACGTTGGAGCAAGGATCCAGGTTGCGGATGGTATAGGGCAAAGCCTTTTGGGACAGCTCCAGGGCGTAGCCTCTGCAATCCGGCAGGTTGGCGCCGATGGCGCGGGAGATACAGCCGCTTCCGCTGCAAAGATCGGCAAACAGATCCCCGGGCTGTAACAGCTTCAGTGCGGTTTCTACCAAAAGCTCCGTATCGCTGCGGGGGATAAACACACCGTCCCCCACGAAGATTTCCTGGCCGTAGAAGCAGCAGCTTCCCAAAATGTACTGAATGGGCTTGCCGTAAGAAAGCTCCTTGATGGCCTTGCCGCAAAATTCCTCGGACTCCTCGGACATTTCCTCGTCCAGGACGGAGAGCATGGTGCCCATATCCGTTTCCAAAGCGGCGCAAAGCAAAAGATCTGCGATGGCGTTGGCTTCATCGGGGTTCATTTCCGCTAAGATATCACGGAGTCTCGTTCTGTATTCCCTCACCAGCATGGGGCTCTTCCTCGGCTTTCTTGGATTCTTCTTTCTTTTTGAGGTATTCTTCCTCGTAGGGGATCTCAAACTCCGCAAATTCCTCGTGGAGGGCGGATTTGGTGGCAACGATGGCTACTTCGATCATATCGTCGTCGGGCTCACGGGTGGTGATGCGCTGCATCCAAAGGCCGGGAGCGGCCAGGATGCGCACCAGGGCGTTATCGTGCTTGCCCGCATAGCGGATGAACTCATAGCCCAAGCCCACGCAGACGGGAAGGAGCAACAGCTTCAAAAGCACACGCAGCCAGCCCCACACGTTGGGGATGAAGGCGATGGAAACGATAATGGACAGGAACACCATCACGAACATAAAGGAGGTACCGCATCTGGGATGGAAGCGGCTCTGCTTGCGGACGTTTTCCACGTTCAGCTCCAGGCCCGCTTCGTAGCAGAAAATGGTCTTATGCTCGGCGCCGTGATACATGTACACCCGGCGGATCTCCTTCATCAAGGAGGTGAAATACAGGTAGCCCACGAAGATCAAAACCTTCATAACACCTTCCACCAGGCACTTCAGACGGTTCATCCAAAAATCGCCGTCCAGATCGTCCGGAAAGATCAGATTGGTGACGAAGGCGGGCAGGGCAATAAACAACCCCATGGCCAGCAGGATGCCCAGCACCATGGCGATGGCGGATACGAAATTCAGAAGGCTTTTGCCGAAATGTTTTTCCAGCCATTTTTCGAACTTGGAGGGTTCTTCTGCCTGAAGCTCTTCCTCCAGCCCCATCATCTCGGTGGATGCGGTGAGCGTGGAGAAGGAAAGGATAAACATTTCCACCAGATTCACCACGCCGCGGATCAGAGGAAGATCCAGGATCTTATACTTACTGCGGACGGTGGTGGAGGGCTGGGTACGGACCACGATGGTCTTATCGTCGGTACGGCGGACTGCCGTTGCCATTTGCTTGGGAGAGCGCATCATAACGCCTTCCATAACCGCCTGGCCGCCAACTTTTCCCAAGCGGGGATTGGCGGGGCAGTTTTTTTCTGCATTCTTTTTCAAAAATTCACCTTCCATTCTTGCTTTTTTTATAAAGATGTATTATACTGATAGCGGACGACAGGGTCGTCTTTGCCTATTATACTCTCACAAGCACCAAAAAGTAAAGACTATTTGTAAATTTTTGTGAGGATTTTTTGTGGAAACCAAGAGATTTACCAAAAACGACAGCGGTTTTATCTGCGAGCACTGCAAAAAAGAGGTGCCGCCGTTGGTCTATTCCTCCCGCAATCACTGCCCGTTCTGCTTGTGGTCCCTCCACGTGGACCAGCTCCCGGGGGATCGGGCCTGCACCTGCCGCGGGCAGATGAAGCCTTACGCAGTGGTCTCCCATCCCAAGAAGGGGTTCGTGATCACCCATAAGTGTACGGTGTGCGGGGAAGAAAAAAACAACCGCTCCCAGCAAGACGACGATATGGATCTTCTGATCCGTCTCACAAATCCTTATAACAGGTGATGAAATTGAAAAAGACGAAAGAACTCTCCCCCATCCTTTCTGCCGCATCCATGCTTCTGCTGGGCTTACTTGCCTGTGCCGCCTCTCTGACCATGCGGGCTTCCGCAGGGATCTGGAGCACCCTGCCCTTGTATCCCGTTTGCGTGGCGGCGGCTTGCTTCCTGCCCGTCAAGGCGTGGCATCGGTTTCTGTTTTTCGGCGGGATCACGTTGATCCTGAACCTTGCGGAAAGCACGCCTATGGAAAGCATTCCCTATCTGCTGGTGGCGGCGGGATGCTTTGCTCTGGTATCCGGCGGTATGGCGCTGCTTAAGCAAAAGAAGCTGAAGAGCGGATTGCTTGGCGGCGGATTGTTGGTGTGCTATCTGGTATTTTCCTTCCTCTACATGGGAAATCCTTTTACGGCTTTCGGCAAGAGCGCCGCTTTGAACGAATACATCGAGACCCATTACGGCGAAGGAAACCATTTTGAGAACGTGCGGTACGACACCACCTCCGGGTGCTACACCGTCACCGCTTACAATCAACGCTTCCCCTCCGAGACGGCAGAGATCTTCCTGATGGGAGACCGTGTTGTGGATCATTACAAGGAGCTTGTGGAGGAGCAGACTCTCAGAGAGCAGGCTTTGGTGCTGACCAAGGTGCTGAGAGAAGCCTTCCCCGGGGATTCCTTCACCGTTACCGGGGTGAAGATCGACGGGTTCCTGCATGACGGGGAAACGTTCGACGCATACCGGACCAAGGCAGATCCCAAGGACATGCATTTTTACGTGGAGCTTTCCGGGAAGCCCGTTTTCGAAAAGTATTACCACGGGGTACAGGGCTATGCAAGGACCTTCGCCATGAAGGGAACGGAATTTGCTTCCGTGACTTATCTTTGCGGGACGGGGCTTCACTTCCGCGTGGCCATTCAGCCCCAGGTCTCCTACGGGTTCTACGTCACCCCCGAAAGGATCGCCATCCATACGGTTGCCCACCCGGAAAATCATTTTTATCTGCGGCAATACGAGGATTGGAACCTGATCAAGCGGATAGGGGCGCTTACAACCGAAGAAGAATAACCATTCTGCGAGCTGTCTTTTGCAAGGCGGCTCGCTTTTTTGAATACTGTGGGAAAGGGCGGGCAAAAATACCCTTGGAGCAGGGTGTGACAGACGGCATACCCTCCACATATTCTGTTCTCGGGGGAGTGTTCTTCCCCATGGGACAACGAGGAGTGTTTATCTTGAAAGGACAACCGAACAACGGTGAACGGGGTGCCGTTCGCCGAGGTGACATTTTTTACGCCGATCTCAGCCCTGTGGTGGGCTCCGAGCAGGGCGGGGTGCGCCCCGTTCTGATCGTTCAGAACAACGTGGGGAATCGTTACAGCCCCACGGTGATTGCCGCCGCCATTACCAGCCAGGTGGGAAAAAACAAGCTTCCCACCCATATTGCAGTGGGCGGGCAATCCTCCGGTGAAGGAAAAAGCAACGGGCTGGCAAAGGATTCCATCATTCTCTTAGAGCAGATCCGTACCATCGACAAGAAGCGGTTGAAGGAGAAGATGGGGCATTTGGACGACGGAACCATGCACAAGGTGGACGAGGCCATTTCCGTCAGCTTCGGATTGGGAAACGGCGGTACCACGGCGTAGCCCTGTAGACAGCAGAAGACCCTTTGAGAAGAGACTCAAAGGGTCTTTTTCGTCAACGGTTACGTTTTTTGAAAGCGAGAAGAATTACGCAAATCGCAAGGACAAGCACGGCGCCCGAGATCACGTACAACCAAGGGAAGCTTCCCTCCTGCGGGGTGGGTTCGGAAGGCTCCGAGGGTTCCCCGGAGGGCTCTTCGGAGACGGCGGGAGGCTCTTCTCCTACGTGGAGGATCATGGTGTATTCCATAGGCTTGTTTTGCCCGTCGGACACGGTGACGATCAGCTCTGCGTCTCCCGTAAAGCCGTCGTCGGGGATGAAGATCACGCTTTGCTTCGTAGCGGAGACCTGGGCTCTGCCGTTCTTGCAGGAGGCCACCTCCACGGTGAAATCTCCGGGGAAGGAATCAGCATCCGAGGCGGAAATAGCGATCTCCCAACGGGTATCGGCAGGTCCGTACGTTTCTTCCGGGATCTGACAAACGGGAGGCAGGTTTTGGTAGGTGCCCTTGATAAACTGATACGTAACGTCGTAAAGACGGCGCAAACGGCGTTCCGCTCCCCCTCCCCCTGTGGAATGACAGAAGGTGTACAGGGATCCGGGGCCTGCCCCCTGGTAGAAGGTGTGGAGCGCATCCATATACCCCGTCTCGGCACCTACGTAGAGGTAACGCTCGTAGTTATGGGCCGCTTCAAGCATGGTGGCGGAATTGGTGAAGAAGGAGGGCTCGTTGGTCTCCATCTCAACGCCCAAATGGTATTTCTTGGCGGCTTCTGCAAATTCCCACAGCATCTCCGTATCGAAATAGGGACGGCTGTCGGTGAACGCCACGTTGGGCTGCATCACGGCACCGTCGAAGCCAAGCTCTTCCCAATGGTCGAAGCCCGTGGAAAGGTAGAAGGGATCGAAGAGGACGGATTTTCCCCCGTCTTCGATGGCTTTTGTGGCAAGGGAGGTAAACTTCGCCTCGTCCTCGGACCAGGAATAGTTGACCTCCTCCCCGTACCAATAGTAGCCTACCAGCTTCAGGTGGGAAAAGCTTGCATCTTCAAATCGCTCTGTGACGTATTCGTCGTACCATTTTACGGCGGCGGCACGCTCCTCGGGGGTGCGGGTATAGTCTGCCTTGCCGTCCCCGTCCAGGTCGCCGAAGGGCTTGGAGGGGATTCCTGCGTAGGGCATGGTCAGAAGCACGGGGAATTTGCCTTCTATCCCCAGAGATTCGTAGACCTGCTTCACGGCGGTGTTCAGTGCGTCCAGGTCGTAGCCTTTTTCGAACAGGAAATCGGTGTAGTAGATCCAGTCGCTCATAACGGCAGAAGGATACTTGGAGGTCTTCACCAAGGTGCCTCCCGAGGGGTAAGCAAAGTTGGTGGAGACGCAGGGCACGAAGGCCACGGCGTCAAACATGGTGTCCTTGATCTCCCCTTCCGCAGAAAGGTACGCCACGTAGGGCAACAGCTCCTCTGCAGTATTCTGTGCGATGCCTTGGTTGGAGGGGTAATACCCGTTATACATCTTGATGATGTCGGTGATGCCCTCCAAAGAGGAGCAATAGCCGCTCTCGGGAACCGCATCGGGGGTGATCTTCCGTTCGGAGCCGTTCAACGTCTTACTGCCGTAGATCTCGATCTCGTCGCAGACACCGAAAATGTCACAGCAATACTCCACCCGCACATAGTTTGCGGCGGTGAGCTCGATGGAAAGCGCAGCGTCATAGCGGCGAGCAGAGGCGTTCAGCGGGAAGGAAGGGGTACAGGTGCCTGCCAAAAACCAATCCTCGCCGTTATCGGAAAGATACAGCTTCACGTAGCGGGGTGCGTAAAAGGCGGCGCCGGGGTTGTGATAGAAGCCGGCGGAAAGGCCGCTTACCGCCACGGGTTCGTCGAAAGCAAAGGTGACGTAACGGGAACGGGAGCGGAAGGTGGTGTACCAGGCGGGATCGTTGACGCCGCCCTTGGCACGGGCGCCGTCGGTGAGTTTTCCTGCAATTCCCAAACCGTCTTCGCTGTCGTAGGTGACCCCGCTTTCGGAGAAATTGGAATAAGAATGGTCGGTGGGAACGCTGTTTTCCACGGTATACGCCATCCCCGCCACCAAATTGGAATTCTCTGCCTTTGCACTGCCGGTCAGGGGTAACAGCAGGCAGATGAGAAGCAGGGAGATGACCAAATTCTTTTTGTACATAAGGCGGTCTCCTTTACGTGTTTTTTTCAGTATAAGACATTTCGGATGAAAATGCAAGTACCGACGAAAAATTTTTTCCATATACTGAAACCGGAGGTGTTGCATATGTTTGACGGCAGAGCCGTTGCCTTTCGGTTGCCCGGCGGAAATCCCGCTCTCTCGGCGGTGGTTGTAAACGGAGATTCCTTTGCCGCCGTGGATGGGCGGGAAAAGGCAGTCTATTTATATTCGGCGCAGGGAAAGCTGTTGGAGGGGTTCCCGACGGTACGCGCCTACGAGACCATCGTGAAAATGGGAAATACAGGGTATCTTGCCCTTCCCCGTTGCGTTTGCAGGCGTTTTTCTTATCGGGTGTACGTATTGAACTGTGCCTTTGAGGAAGTGGGTTGTCTCGATCTGCAGGTACTTGAGGAAGGTGACTGCGAAACTCTGATGGATCTCTTTTATACGGAAGAGGGAGAGATCTTAGGCGCTTTTCGGTACGGGCTGAGAAGCTTTGACAGCGCCGGGAATCAAACAAGCTGCGAAAAAGACAGATCCTTACGATTTCTGTATAACGTGGCAAGAAACGGCGCTCTTACCGCCCTGCACCGTCGTTTGGAATGGGGCGACGGAGTGACGGTCTCCCGGGAAGGCGAAAGCGTTACGGGGATCCTCTCCTGCCGTTTGGCGCTGAGAGATCTGCTTCCCTGGGGAGAGGACGGATTTTACGGGCTGTTCGGATACCGGTATCAGTATAATTATCTTCTGCCTGTTTATAAGGACGGCAGGTTGTGTCTCCCCGAGGAAACGGCGCTTTTGGATTTTCTGCAAAATATTCCGCCCTGTTCTTGAAATGAAGAGAAAGATGTGTTAAAATAGTTTCTAAGAGGTGATAATCATGCACAAGGTCATCGACGGGGACATTTTGAAGACGCTTTTGCCCCGCAGGGAAGATAGCCACAAGGGCAGTTTCGGCAGGCTTGCCATGCTTTGCGGATGTGACGATATGCCCGGTGCGGCGTATCTTGCGGCCGTGGGCGCCTTGCGAAGCGGGGTGGGGCTTTTGGAGGTGGCTGCAGAAGGACAGTTGCGTACCGTTCTGCAATGCCGTCTCGGGGAGCCCGTTTGGAAGGATCTTGACGATCTTCCCTCTCCTTCCGCTACAGCGTTTTTGTGCGGTTGCGGTTTGGGAAGGACCCGTGACGAAGAGTTACACACACTTTTACCCAAAATCACAGTTCCGGCCGTTTACGATGCGGATTGCATAAATTTCTTCGCCTTGCATATGGATGTGTTGGACGAACTTGTCTCGCCTTACGTTCTGACGCCTCATCCCATGGAGTTTTCGCGCTTGACGGGGATCCCTGTGGATGAGATCCAAGGGAACAGAGAAGCGCTTGCGTCGGACTTTGCCAAAAAGCACCGCTGTGTTTTGGTCTTGAAGGGACACAAAACGGTGGTGGCGACTCCCGAGGGAGAGATACTTGTGAACACCAGCGGGTGCAACGCTCTTGCCAAGGGCGGGAGCGGGGACGTGCTTGCCGGGGTGATCGCTTCCCTGCTTGCCCAGGGACATTCCTGCAAGGATGCCGCCTGTATCGGGGTCTACGCCCACGGTCTTGCGGGTGAGATCTTAGGGAAACAATACGGAATGCGAGGGGTATTGCCCTCCGATCTGCCGCCTGTGATCGGGAGGATCTTGGGATAAGTTCGGTATCTTTAGGAAAACGAGTGAAGCCCATTGAAAAAGCTCTGGTTGTTCCCGTTGCTGTGCATTTTGCTTTGCGGATGCGCGGGAAAAGCATGGTCGCCCGAGGAAGCCTTGCGCTCCGCCGGTGAGATCACCCTATCTACCGAAGACGTGACCACGGTCATCACCTTTACGGAGAAGGGCTGTGTATTCCGCTTTACCGCTCCCGAAACGTTGAAACGGCTGAGGGTTTGCTACGACGGAAAGGAGTTGACCGCCACCTACGGAACGTTGGAGACCAGGGTTCCCGGTTCCTTTTTGGGAAAGATCCTTCCTGCATACCATCTGCTGAAGGCGTTCCGTGAGGAGACGGCGGCGCAAGGAGGAGAAAATATCCGTAAGATTACCCTTGACGAACGGGAATTTTTGTTGTATTATGATTCCGAGAGTGAGAAGATCACTCGGTTGGAAGTGAAAGGAGCAGACGGCACGTTGTGCTATGACGTGCTTTCCTACATAGAAACGAATGACGACACAGAGAGTACGGGTACAGATCCAGACCCGTAAGATACAAGAGAATTATCTCCATCTGAAAAGTCTCGTGCCCCGGGAGTGCAACGTGCTTGCGGTGGTGAAGGCGGATGCTTACGGCCACGGTGCCGTGGAAGTCTGCAAAATGCTTTACCGCACGGGATGCCGCTATTTTGCGGTGGCCTGTATTGAAGAAGCGTTGCATCTGCGGGAAAACGGGATCGAAGGAAATATTTTGATTTTGGGAAACACGGATCCCTCCTACGCAAAGCAGTTGGAGGAGCAGGAGCTGATCCAGACGGTGGATAACGCGGAATACGCTTCCGCATTGGCCGCCCGTGGAAAGGTGCGCGTCCATATCAAGGTGGATACGGGGATGTCCCGCTTGGGGCTTTACTGCCACCGTGAAGAGGATCTGGAGCCCACGGCAAGGGCCATTGAAGGGATTGCCGCTTTGGAAGGTCTTACGGTGGAAGGGATCTTCACCCACTTTGCAGACAGCGACGGAGAGACGGAAGATTTCACACGGAAGCAGTTCGGGTTGTTCTCTTCCCTTTTGGATAGGCTGAACGCCATGGGCGTGGACGTGGGGATCCGTCATTGCTGTAACAGCGCCGGGATCCTGCGGTTCCCTGAGATGCATCTGGACATGGTGCGTGCGGGGTTGGTGCTTTACGGATTGATGCCCTCTCCCTACGTGAATGATCCCGCTTTACAGCCTGCCATGAAGCTGATCGCAAGGGTTTCCGCTGTGAATACCCTGAAGCCCGGAGACGCAGTCTCCTACGGCGGTGTTTTCAAGGCGGAGAAGGAGATGCGTGTTGCGGTGCTCTCCATCGGATACGCCGACGGGTTATCCCGGGCGCTTTCGGGAAATCTCACCGTGGGAATCAACGGAAGAGAGGTGCCTTTGATCGGACGGATCTGCATGGATCTTTGCATGGCAGATCTGGGAGACACTCCCTGCAAGGCGGGAGATGAGGCCGTGATCTTCGATACCCCGGAAAAGATCGAGGAAATGGCGGAAAAGCTGGGCACCATCAATTACGAGGTGATCTGTTCCTTGAAGAAACGGGTCTATATCGAATACGTTTGAACGTAAAAAAGACTTCCCGAAAAAGGAAGTCTTTTTTTGATGCGTTTATGCGGGAATAAATCTCAGCAAGGCGCAGGCGCCCACCATAGCGCTGGAGCAGCAGATCTGCTTTTTGCCCGGGGCGTATTCGGAGACGTGATGTCCGTGGACGTGGCCGCAAAGGATGGCGGCGATGGGACAGGTCTCCTCCTGAAGATAGGCGAGGAATTCTGCACTCTCCTCGTCCACGTCGTCTCCCCCCAACAGGAAGTAAGGATCGAAGATGGCGGTCTCTGCGGTGTTGTAAGCCGTTTTTATAGGAATATGCATGGCAAGGACGGGAATGTTGCCTGCCGCACTTTCCTTTGTTGCCAGGGCTTTGACGACTTCACCAAGCTCCCGTGAGATCTTTTTGCGGGAATTGTTGATGCCCAGCAGGGTCAGGTTCCCAAAACGGAGCACCTGCACAGGCTCTTCCCCGGTATAGGGCAGATAGGCTTCGTCGTTGCCCACCTCATGGTTGCCGCGGACCCACATCCAGGGGACGTTGACGTTTTTGACGCCCTCTCCCAGGAAGTGGATGGTCTCGGTGCTGAAATCGTTGAGCATATCCCCCGTCATCAAAAGGCCGTGGGGCTTTTTTTCATTCACCAGGGAAATATACTTGGGCCATGCCTCCTCGGGCCGGATCAGGTGGGGCTCGTCGCAGGCGTCGCCGTAAAGCTTGGCGAAGGAAAGGCGGACGCCCTGCCAAGCGGCCCGCTGTTTATCGGCGAAGGCTTTCCATTCCTCGGTGCTGTTCTCATCGGTGACGATAAGGTGCAGGTCGGACATATGGAAGAGCTGCACTTCGCTTTCCAAGCCCGGAAGGGGGATGACCCGCTCCGTTACCTGGAAATAAGGATCGTTTGTGTAGAACATAGTGTTATCCGATCAATCAAACTTCACGCTGGAGGCCCATTCAAAGACGTCGTCCTTCATCTTGGAAGCGTCTTCCTCCATCACGGCAAAGTCTACAAACCAGAAAGCGTCGTCGCTCTTGTAAACGAAGGCAAAATACTTATAGACGGAGTCATCCGAAGGATCTTCGACCACGTATTCGAAATAAACAAGATCACCTTCGGTTTTGATCTCGAAATCGCTCTCGACGATTTCCGTGTTCATATTTCCGATGAGCGCCTCGGCGTATTCTTCAAGGGTGAATTCTTCCAAGCCTTCGTAAGCGGAGAATTTCTCCTTCATGATCATAACCACCGCATCGTTGGAGGAGTAGCACTGGGTAAAGCCAATGGCGGAGTCCTCATAGAAATTGTCCGTCAGAGTGATGGACATACCGTCGCCGGAGAAGGTCTTAGCGGATGCGAAATCCAGGTTTCTCAAAAGGCCGATAGCAACACCCACAAGGAGGGCAACCACCAGGATCACAACGCCCTTGACGGTGTTCTTCTTGCGGTTTTTCTTGACCGCTTCGTTGGAGTTGTTATCAAAGCGGAAGGGGTTGCCTGCGGCAGGATTATAGACGCATTTGCCGGAAAGGACGATATCCTCCGTGCCTGCGGGAAGCTGGTAGAACTCATTGGACATATTCTTGCTGAGGGTATCGGCAATGACGTAGATCTTTGCCTCCTCGTCCCCCACCACGAAGTTACGCTCTTCCCCGTTTTTCAGCTCACCCAGCTTACGGCAGGGAACGCCGCCGATCTTGATCTCCTCGGACAGGGGATCTTCGATGTAAACCTTCATGGTCGCAAGGCACGCGATGCCGGTCTTGCTGCGTAAAATGGTAACGTTTCTCATAAGTTGCCTCCTTTTTATGACGGAATTACCGTCTGTTTATGTGGTCAGTATATCACATGATTGCGAGAAATACAAGACTTTCGAAGCAAAATTCACAAGAAAAGAGAGCATCTTTCGACGCTCTCCTTTTTGCTTCTGATATTTTTTGATTATTTGCTCATAACGAGCTTCTTCAGAATGCCGTAGTCCAACACGTTGATCCTTCCGTCGCCGTTCATGTCCGCTCTTGCCTGCTGCTCCGCAGAAAGCTCTTTGAGATGCATGCAATGGGACTTCACCATGGCGTAGTCAAGGACGTTTACATTGCCGTCGGCGTTCACGTCGCCGTATTCGTACACGGGCTCTACCTGCTCGAAATAATAGCAGGCGAACATCCAGGCGTCCTCAAGGTCGCCGCCGACCCAACCGTCTTCGCCGTACCAGTTATGGAAGGAACCCGCACCCTTAAAGATCACGATCAGATCCTCGGTGAGGGGATACAAAGAGGAATCGGCATCGGCGCACTCTACGTACTGTGCGAACGCTTCGTTATAGTCGATCTTCCCAATAACCTCGTCGCCGTCGTAGATCACGTCCTTCAGCTGTCCGTTATTCATTGCTTCGGTAAGGTTCATCCAAGGATCGCTGAGGCAAACGTACAGAATGGGGCCGTTTTCAGAGCCGAGATGGTAAAAACCGTCGTTGCCCAAAACCGCAACGTCCAAGACGTCGTCGAAGGTATCCACGTAAAGCATATCGTCAAAGCTGCCTTCCAGCACGAAGGACTGGGGAGTAACCTTGTTTTCATACTTGATCACAGGAATCTCCACGATAATCAGCTCTTCCTTCTCCACAGAGATCGTAACGGATGCATCGTCGGAAATCGCCGCCACCAGAATGGACTGGCCGACGTCCTGACACTCCCATTCAAAGGTGGGGCCGGTAACGGTTTCTGCAGAGGGTTCGATGGTAACCCACATGCCGTTATAGCTGACCAATGCAACGTAACCGTTGGCTGCGGTGAAGATATACTTGCCGATCTCGGCGGGCTCGAAATAGAACACGGTGTACTTGTTATCGGCACTGAGCTCGTATTCGTTTGTGCCCGGCAAAAGGCTTACGCCGGATTCAAAATAACCGTCTTCCTTGCCGTCACCGGTGGGAGGCGTCACGGGCTCTTCGGGAGGCGTGTCGGGGGTCTCCCCTTCGCCGGAAAGGAAGGTCAGGCTCCATTCTACGGTGCCTGCGGGATTTGCCCACATATTCGCGGGATCGTAGGTAGCGACGAAAACGCTGACAACGTCCCCTGCGGAAACGGTGTGCTCCTCAGAGGGAACGACCTCTTCGTCGTCGCTGTAATGGTTGTCACCGTAATAGGCGGAGCCGTCCGGGCGGGTAATCATCACGTTATACTGCCAGGACTCTCCGTTGATGGCAACAGTCACGGTGCCGTTCTCGGGGGCGGTCCAGGTGCAGTGATAGCCCTGGTTGCCTTCCTCCAAAACAACAGACTGCTCCCCTTCGGTGATCTCTGCGGGGAAATTCATGGAGCCGATGGGATCGAAGGAAGCGTTGATCGCTACGGTACCCACGGGATTGTTCCACATATTTGCGGGATCGTAGGTGCTGGCGAATACCATCACCTTATCCCCTGCGGAAACCTTAACGGACTCGTAATATACGGGCTCGTCTTCGTCGCTCCAATGGTTGTCGCCGTAAATGCCCGCCGTAACGTTTTGAACGTTATACATCCAGCCGACAGAATTATACTCGGCGTCAAATGCAGAAATATTCACGGTAAAATAACCGTCTGCGGTGGCGTAATATACGTAATAATGGCCTTCGTTCCCTGCCTCCAGATCGGCGGTCAGGTTTGCGCCCAGGTTACCGAAGAAATTCTTTGCGAGAACGATCTCCTCGGGATTGTCCATGGTGCCTGCGGCGGCGGGGGCGCCCTCTGCAAGCTTGATATACACCACAACGTCGGTTTCTCCGCTGTTGTAAACGCTGAACATATCGGAGAAGGTGTTCATGGTGAACTCTGCGGTGTTATCCCCTGCGGGATATACGGTCTGTCTGCCGTATTGCAGGAAATAACCGCCGTGAGTAGCGTGGCCGACGGTAACGACGGAGTTGTCGCAAAGATCCGCCTGAACGTACGCATCGGTGCCGGGGGCAACGGTGATGATCAGAGGGGTCAGGCTGTTTGCGTACAATTGGTAAGGATTTTCGTAAGAGCCCAAGGGGGACTCTTCCGCAAAAGCTACCATGGGGGTGACAGCCAGAATGAATGCCAAAACCAGGCTGATAAGCTTCTTCGTGTTCATGGGGTGCCTCCTGTATGTTTATTTTTTATGCAAGGTATTCTGCGCTCCAGGTGATCACGGTTGCGGGATACTTCCCTCTTCTATTGGGAATCGCACCCATATTGATGGAAAGTTCATCACCCGCTTGAACAGGAACGTCAAAGTAGGTTCTGCCCTGCTCGTCCACGGTATCAACACCGTCGGAGGTCATCTGGGCGTAGCTGCGGTTATTGGTGACGCGGATAAAGCTATCTACCGTTGCGGAAAGATAGAAGCGGATGGTTCCATCGCCGGTTGCAATATAGCGATAGAAGTAGCCCATTTCGTTTCCCGCTTCCAGGGATACGACGGTATCCTCTGACATAGTCTCCTTAACCTCGGCGTTGCCCATGGAGCCCAAGGGAGTGGTAAAACAGAGGTCGTAGGAGCGTTCCTCGTTACCCGTATTCCCAATCTCGAAGAGAACGGAGGCACTCGCCAAAACTCTCTCTACGCGAAGGGTAAGGACACCATCCACGGGGGTATAGGTTATACCTTCGTAGACCACATAAACGTCGTCTGCCAGGATGGTAAGATCCATACCGCCAACACGGTAGATTCCGAAAAAGGCAGAGGTGCCGGGTTGGATCTTAAGAGTGGTAACGGGCGTGTTTTCTTTGGGGATATACAGATAGGGATCCTCTTCGGTACCGGAGCCGTCGGGAACGATCTCTTCGGGCTCGGAGGGATCCTCAGAGGGTTCATCCGGCTCGGAGGGCTCTACGGGCTCCTCGGAGGACTCGTCGGGCTCGGAAGGCTCCTCGGAAGGTTCTTCGGAGGGCTCAACGGAGGGTTCCTCGGAAGGTTCTTCGGAGGGCTCAACAGAGGGCTCCTCGGAAGGTTCTTCGGAAGGCTCAACAGAGGGCTCCTCGGAAGGCGCTTCGGAAGGCTCAACGGAGGGTTCCTCGGAAGGCGCTTCGGAAGGTTCTTCGGAGGGCTCAACGGAGGGTTCCTCGGAAGGCTCAACAGAAGGCTCTTCAGAAGATACTTCCTCTTCGGAGGAAGCAGCCTGAGAGGAGGTATTGACGCTTTCTTCCTTGGAGCCGTTGCCTGTGCTTTCGGCGGGAGGGAGCTCATCGGAGCAGCCCACCAATACAAAAGACAAGGCAAAGGTCAAGAGAAGAGAAGCGGCGAGACAAAGTAACAGCTTTTTATTCATACTCAGTTACCCTTGGTCAAGGTCAGGGTGTATTCGGTAGCGCCTGCTTCCAGATGCACTTCGGCCTCGCCCTCGTAGGTGTAGCCCTCGGGGAGAGACAGCACGGAAAGCTTATAACCGTCGGTGATCTCCGCATCGAAAGCGGCCACGCCGTCCTCACCGCTCATGGCAAACACGCAGGATTCCTTGCAGATCTGCACGTAAACGCCGGAAACGGGGGTGCCGTCCTGATCCACTACGGTGACGGAGAACTTGGCAGCTGCGGGAAGAGATTCTTCGGCAGAAGCTTCGGCAGATCCTTCGGAGGAAGTGTCTGCAACGCTCTCGGCAGAGGATTCCGCAGGAGCGGAGGACTCGGTCTGCTCCCCGCCGCAGGCAACCAGGCAGAACAGCATGGTCAGCCCCAGGATGAGGGCAAGAAGTCTTTTGGTGAGTTTCATATTCATTTTCTCCTTTTTAGGGGTTCATTTCTTCGATGCTTTGGTACGTCTTCTGCACGTAATCGTCGGAGGTGACGAATGCAAAAAGGTCGGCGAAAGGTTCCACGTCAGTAACGGCGCCGATGTGTACCAGGCAGATCATCCCGTAGCGGTCGATGACCACGGTGGTAGGATAGGCGCGAAGGTTCATGGCAGTCTGCCAAAAGGAATCTGCGGATGCCATGGGGAAGGTCAGCCCCAACTGCTCTCCATAAGCGGTCACGGTAGCGTCGGTGCCGTCGTAAGGGTTGATGGCGATGACCTCCAATCTGTCCTTATACTGCCCGTAGGCTTGCTCCAGATAGGGAAACTCCATACGGCAGGGGCCGCACCCGATAAACCAGAAGTTCAGCACCACGGCTTTCTTTTCCTGCAGAAGCTCTGCGATGGAAAGCTGTGTGCCATCGGTACAGGTGATATGGAAATCGGGAATTATATCCCCCAATCGGAGGGAAAGGGCAGATGTGTCCGTGACAAAATAGGGAGCGGTCTTTACCGTCACTGTGGTGTCTTTTTCGCTGATGGGATAATACTGATCCGTAACATAGCCCTGCTTTTCCGGGTAGATCACGGCAACGTAGGGATTGGATCCCTCTGCTGTAAAGGAAAACTTCCCTTCCCTGTCGGTCATGGCGGCATATACAAGCTCTGTGAGGGAAGAATCCTCAAAAACCTTGACCAAAACGCCGTTCATGGCCATGCCGCCTTCTGTTTGGAAGGTGAGGGTGTAGTCCATAGGAACGCTTTCCGCCGAGGGAGCTTGGCTTTCCCCTGCATGGCCTTGACAGCCCGTCAAAAGCAGAAGCAAGCAGGTCAATACAACCGTCAGAGAAAGCAGTCGTTTACTATTATTCCGCATAACAGCACATCAGCAGCCAGGCGATATCGTGATTGATACCGGGCTCGGGGTTGCCGTCCATATCAACGAAGAGGTAGGCGCGGCTTTCGGGATCCCACCAGCCCTGGTAATCACCGTGCTGCTGGACGATATACTTCAGATCCTCGGTCAAGGGGTATACGCCCTGTGCTTCGTCGGCACAGCCGATGTATTCCATAAGACATTCGGAATAGGTTTCCTTCCTGTCGAAGTTGCCCTCCTCGTCGTAGAAATACTTGGTAACGCCGGTGTGCTCCAGAATGGTCTGATAGGAATCCATATACTCGCTGTCCTCGGTAAGACGCATGAGCACAAGGGGACCGTCTGCGGAATCCAGATGGTAGAAGCCGTCGGTTTCGTTATACACCAAAGTATATTCCTTGGTAAAATCGAACTCCTTCAAGGTAGTCCCTGCGGGAAGCTGATACGCCTCGGGGGTCTTTTCGGCCTTGTAAACAGTCCAGGGTTCATCCTCGATGGTTTTGATGGGGTCGCCAATGCGGCGGATGCCGAAGACGCAAGAGACCTCGATATCTGCATCCACACCAAGCACCAGCACGGTGGTGCCGCCTTCCCCGCTTCCGATCATAGAAGACTTAATGGATACGGTGAACACGTTATCTGTGACGGTTGCCGCACTGTTTTCCATCACGTAATGAGGGGAGCCGTAGTAGCCAACGGTTGCTTTTGTCTCGCCAATCAAAGAGAACTCAAAGTTACCGGCAACGGTGGGAGTAAACAGGAAGTAGTTCCGCACGCCGGGGGTAAGCTCTACGTAGGTGGTCCCCGTCGCCAAAGAATACGTCTCGATGTCGGAGTTGCCTACGATGATCACTTGAGACTCCGCTGTGATTCTGTTGCAAAGCGTCACTTCGGCAGAAGTGACCTCCGCAGTCAAAGTGGTTTTTTCGTAGTAATAGTTCTCTTCCCCGTCGGAGAAAGCGAGAGAGATTTCGTATTCCCCTGCGGGAAGGGTCTTGGCGGCGACGCCGTTTGCATCGCAAGGCTGCATGGCAACCCGCTCACCGTTTTGCAAGAACTGTACGGCTACGCCTGCGGTGCAGGGATCGCCGAAGGCGTCCTTGACAGTGACGGTGTAGGTAATATCCCCCGCAGGAACGGAGGAATCCGCCAGGGAAGTGCCCTCCCCGGAGGAAGAGCAGGATCCCAGAAGCATTGCTACTGCCAGCAATGCGGCAAAAATGTAAGTTTTCAAGTTTTTGTTGGTCATGGCATTTACCCGTCATCAATCATTGGCGCCCAAATAATCGTAGTAGTAGCAGAGCTTCAACCAGGAATTCTCTACACCTGCGAAGGTGTATTTATCCATGAGAAGCTGGAGGATCTCAGCAAGCCGCTGATCCACTGCCACACACCCGTTACGCTCGGTATTTTCGGATTCGTCGATCTTATCCAAATAGGTGCGAATCTCTTCGGTGAGGTCGCCGCCCTTGCCATGGTATCTGCCGGCAAAGACGTCCTCTAACTGGTAGTTGATCGCATTTTGATCGTACTCATCTCCCCACATTTCTCTGAGATAAGCATCGGTCTTTTCGATATCGTTATCATTTTTTTGCAGATAGGACAGAATCTCGGCGTCGGTCTCGGATTTACTGAAATCAAAACCGCCCATCTCGATCATCTCGGTAATGGAATGGCTGAACACACTGGTCATGGAAGTAAAATCGGCATAGATCAGACTTCCGTCGGCAGAATCGTACCAATAACCGTCTTTCAATTCGGGCTTGATGCCGCCGGTAATGATGTCATACATGGTGTCGCCGGTGGCGTCGCCATCGTAAGTGAAGTAACCGGGAGCGGCAGCACGGAAAAGCCACAGCTCTTCTGCAATAAACTCAATATCGTAGTAGATGACTCCGGTTGCGTAAACATCCCAGAAAGCCATATTGATATAATAAGGCTTACCGGCTTCCATATAATAGACCATGGAAACGTTAACGGTATCGGTATACATACGTTCGTCGTGCTCGTAAGTATAAATGATGTCGCCGTTGCTGTCAAAGATCCAGGAATCGATGCCGTCCTTATAGTCGCTTTTGGAAGTAAAACGGTATACTCCGGATTTTTCGGGAATGAATTCCGCAAACATACCTCTGGGGATGATCGCTCTGTCGTAGTAGAAATAGTTGGTCTCAACGTCCTTGCCCAGAGTTGCGTCCAAGGCGCTTTCGGGGCAAAGGCCGATGATGGGGTCCTGGAGCTGGGTTGCAGTGGGGCCGTAGGCCACGAAGTACTTGCAGATCTTCAACCACTCGTTCTCGGTTCCGTCGAAACCTGCAACCTCGGCAACCTGCTTGAGCATTTCGGAAAGCTCTTTATTTACGGTGCAGATGCCGTTCAGGGAAGCGTTGGAAGCGTAGGAGAAGTACTTCACCATGTTCTTCCCTTCCTTGTCGTAGAGGCTGACGCCGTCCTTATCTGCCAGGCCCTCGTATACGATCTGGTAAACGGACATCTCCTCAGAGAAGGGGGTGTAGCCCATGAGATCTGCCAGCAGCAGGGGGCCGTCTTCCTTGCCTACGTGGTAGTAGCCGTCCTTTTCGTTCAGGACGATGTCCACGTAAGTATAGGTCTCGCCGTCCTCGGTAGAGCCTGCGGGACGGGGCAGGTAGGTATCCACGTCGATCTCGGAAACGTTTACGGCGCGGAAATTGTTGATATAAACGGTATCGTCACCCTCAGAGGTGTCGCTGTCCTTCACAAAGCAAAGAGCGATCTCGTAGGTGCCGTCTTCGTCCGCTACGCAGGGGTAGCAGGACTGCCAGGTCTCGGTCTCGCCTACGCCGGAGATCTGGAACACGTCCTCGTCGTTGACGATGACGTACAGAATATCGCAAAGGCGCTCGGAGGAGATGAGGTAGTCAAAGCCCACCGCCTGTCCCTTCTTCAGGGTAACGTCGGCGTAAAGGATGGCGTAAGAGGAATCGATGCCGGCGTTGGAGGCGTAAAGCGCCTGCTTACCGTTCTTTTCCGTAGCGATGAAGGGCCAGATGTACTGGGCGTTTTCATCCTCGGTCTCGGGACGGTAGGTGACTTGGATATCGCCCTTGTTGATGAGGGCGGAAATGTTTTCGGAGGAATCCATGGTGTACTCGGGAAGCACCTGGGTCGCCAGATCGCCGATGCCGCCGGTGCAAACCTTCTGCTTATAGACGTCTGCAAGGAAATGCTCAAAGGCGGACAGGAAGGGGCGCTTGCTGGTGATGGCACCTGCTTCCACCACGCTGATCATTCCGTAGCGGTCGATGAACACGGAGGTGGGATAGCCCGTAATGCCAAATACGTTTGCCCAAGAGGAGGGACACTTGGCCATGGGGAAATCAAGCTCGTATTCCGCCTTGAAGTTCTTCACAGCCGCCTCGTCATCCAGCGGGTAGGGGTTCAAAGCGACGATCTCGATCTGATCCTTATACTCGCCGTAAAGGGTGTTCATCAGAGGGAACTCGGTTACGCACCAGCTGCAGGTGGTGTACCAGAAGTTCAGGATCACCAGCTTTTTGGTCTCCAAAACCTTGGAAAGGGTGAGCTCTTCCCCGTCGGAGGTGGTGACGGTGAAATCGTACATGATGTCTCCCAGTCCCAGGGAGGTGGCAGACAGATCCTCGTCGTTCACCAAAGAGGAGGTCAGTACGATGTTGGCGGAGGTGCCGGTAAAGCCGTAGTAGCTATCTACGTTATAGCCCTTGGCAACGCCCGTCAGCGCAATGGCGTAATCGTTGCTTTGAGGCAGGGTGAAGGTCACGTCGCCGTTTGCGTCGGTCTTGGCAAAATCCTTCATATCGGCAAGAGAACCGTCGGCGTAGATGTACACGTCAATTTCGGACATCGCCATTCCGCCTGCCGTCTCAACGTGGACGGTATAGGTAGCGGAGCCGCCTGCAGGCGCGCTCTCCTCGGAGCTTGGGTCGCTGGTGGTTCCGCTGTCATCCGAGCAGGATGCCAACAGAGGGAGACAGATCGCCAGCAATAACAGCAAGGCAATCATCCCGTGCTTTCTGTAGATTCTTCTTTTCATTCTTAAGTTCCTCCCGGATGAATGAGTGTGTGGTCAGACGAGCCAAAAGATCAACGCCACGATGAGAAAGGCAACTGCCAGGAAGCCCACGGCAACAAGGGTGGGCAAAAGCATCATACGCACGGAGCTCCAATAGGTGCGCCAGATATCGCCGACAGAGGATGTGGTGCCACTCCCCCAGCGGCTTTTCCCTGCGGATACGCCTGACATATCCGCAATAGTCCTGCCGTCGTCGATATAATGAACTTTTTCCTTTTTGAGCTTGTCTTTCTTCATCACGAACGCTTTTTCCTTATTCGTTCAACAAATGGCAGGCGGCGCAATGGCCGTTGCCGTAATCCTTGTATTCCGGTGTTACCTCTTTGCAGATCTCCTTCGCATGGGGGCAACGGGTATGGAAGCGGCAACCCTTGGGCGGGTTGGCGGGTGACGGAATATCACCGCTTAAGATGATACGGTTCATTTTTACGTCGGGGTCGGGATAAGGAATGGCGGAGAACAGGGCCTGGGTATAGGGGTGCAAGGGGTTTGCGAAGATATCCTCCTTGGCACCGAACTCCACCATGGAGCCCAGATACATAACGCCGATCTTATCGGAAATGAACTTGACCACGGAAAGGTCGTGGGAAATGAACACGTAGGTGAGATCCATCTCCTGCTGGAGACGCTTCAACAGATTGATGATCTGGGCCTGGATGGAAACGTCCAGAGCGGATACGGGCTCGTCGCAGATGACGAGCTTGGGGTTGACGGAAAGGGCGCGGGCGATACAGATACGCTGGCGCTGGCCGCCGGAAAACTCGTGGGGGTAGCGCTCGTAATAGTAGGAACGCAGGCCGCACTTATCCATCAGATCCAGGACGTACTCCTTCACCTGATCCTTGGGGACGATGTTATGCACCTCCACAGGCTCGGAGAGAATGCCGCCCACAGTGCTTCTGGGGGGCAAAGAGGAATAAGGATCCTGGAAGATGATCTGCATCTTCTTGCGGATCTCCCGCATTTGGGAAGAGGTATAGTCGGTGATATCCTGCCCTTCGAAGAAGATCCTGCCGGAGGTGGGCTGATGGAGCTTTAAGATCGCTCTGCCCAGGGTGGTCTTGCCGCAACCGGACTCGCCCACGATGCCCAGGGTCTCCCCCGCTTTCAGGGAGAAGGACACGTCGTCCACGGCGATGAGCTCACGGGTGACCTTGCCGGTGATGGTCTTTTTCAGAGGGAAGCACTTCCGCAGGTGGTGTACCTCCAGGAGGCTGTCACTTGCGGGGGTAACGTTCTTCTGTTCTTCAGCCATTGTTCTGTTCCTCCCCGTATAAGTGGCAGGCTACGTAATGGGTGGGGCTGACCTTGATCATCCCCGGATACTCCCCTGCGCACTTTTTTGTGCAGGAGGAGCATCTCTCACGGAAGTAGCAATAATTGGGCATGTTGATGGGGTTGGGCACGTTACCCGGGATGTTGAACAGCGTGTCGCTGTCGGAATCCAGGGTGGGCTTGGATTTCTGCAAGCCGATGGTATAGGGGTGCATGGGATTGTGGAAGATCTCCTGCACGGTGCCCTGCTCGATGACTCTGCCCGCATACATGACCACCACGTAATCCGCCATCTCGGCGATGATGCCAAGGTCGTGGGTGATGAGCATGATGGAGCCGTCGATCTTTTCCTTCAAGTCACGAAGCAGATCCAGGATCTGCGCCTGGATGGTCACGTCCAAGGCGGTGGTGGGCTCGTCGGCAATGATGAGGCGGGGATCCGCCGCAAGTGCCATGGAGATCATCACGCGCTGGCGCATACCGCCGGAAAGCTCGTGGGGGAAGGAATCGTATACACGCTCGGGAATGGCGATGCCCACCAGATTCAGCATCTCGATGGAACGGGCCTTTGCCATCTCCTTGGTGGCCTTGGGATCGTTGATGAAGGTGACCTCGTCCAGCTGTTGGCCGATGGTGAACACGGGGTTCAGAGAGGTCATGGGCTCCTGGAAGATCATGGCGATCTGATTGCCGCGGATCTTGTGGATGTCCCGCATGGGCATCTTGGCGATGTCGTAGACCTTCTCGGTGCCGTCAGCTTCCTTGGCGTTGAAGCGGATGGAGCCGGAATAGATCTGACCTGCGGGGCCCTGGATCAGACGCATGACGGACATACTGGTCACGGATTTACCGCAACCGGACTCCCCTACCACACCCACGGTGGCGTGCTTGGGGATGTTGAAGGAGACACCGTTGACCGCCTTCACCACGCCCTGCTCCGTGAAGAAGTAGGTGTGGAGGTCGTCGATCTCAAGGATGTTGGCGTCATCCTTCATCTCGGTAAGGTATTCCGATTCGGGAGCCTTGCGGTTTTTGTAAGCCTCCAGCTTCTTGACGATCTTTTTGTTTTCCTTGGCAATGGCACGGACTTCCTTGCCCGAAAGGTGATTGGTTTTGCTCATGGCTTATCTCCTCGCTTTCGGGTCAAGGGCATCGCGCAAGCCGTCGCCCACGAAGTTGAAGCCCAGCACAGCAATGACGATGCAAATACCTGCGGGAACCCAAACGTTCAAGTGGTTCTGGAGGATGTCCTGGTTGGTGGAAATGATATTGATCATGGTTCCCCAGGCGGCGTAGGGCGCCTTGACGCCCAGGTTCAGGTAGGAAAGCGTGGCCTCGTAGAGGATCATGCTGCCCAGGCTCAAGCTCATTTGCACGATGAGCTGGGGCATAACGTTGGGAACCAAGTGCTTGAAGATCTTACGGGGAGCGGAGTAGCCCATGGCTTCCGCCGCCACCATGTATTCCTGCTCGCGGAGAGACAGGATCTGACCGCGGACAAGACGCGCGGTGCCGGGCCAGGAAATGAAGGTGAGGTAGATCATCAAGAGGTAGATGCGGTACTTTGCATCAATGCCGGAGGCATCCAGGATGGTACTGATGATCAACAGGATCGGGATGCCGGGAAGGCAGATGAGCACGTCGCAAACACGCATGATGATATTGTCCACTACCCCGCCGAAGAAGCCTGCGATACCGCCCATGAACACGCCCAGGATGGTGATCAGGAACACGGCGATGAAGCTGACGATGAGAGAAATTCTGCCGCCGTACATCAGACGGACGAAAATATCGTAGCCTTCGTTATCGGTGCCGAGAATATGCTCCGCAGAGGGAGGCGCCAGGAAGTTGTCCTTCAGGCTCTTCTCGGTGGTCTGGTGGAGAGTATATTCCACGCCGTTGACGGTATAGGTGGTCTCGGCGGTGGCGTATTCCGTCTTGCCGCTTTCGTCCAGCTCGATCTCACCCCACTGGGTATAGATCAAGGGACCTACGAAGCTGAACAGGAACAAGCCCACGATCATCACCAAGCCTACGATACTCAGCTTGGAGCGGAAGAAACGGCGGACCACCATACGGGTGGGAGACATCAGTCGGACGTTTTGATCCAGAGGGGTGTCGGTATCTTCGTTCGCTTCGGGAGCGTTGTTTTTCAGTTGTTCTTCCACAAAGATACCTCCTTACTCCAATTTGACTCTGGGGTCCACGATGCCGTACATCAGGTCAGCCAGCAGAACGCCGATGACGCTGAGGAGGGCGAGGAACATGTTATAGCCCATGATAAAGGGAATGTCGCCGCGGTTCATGGCGTCCAGGGCGATGTTACCGATACCGGGAAGGTTAAACACCTGCTCCGTAATAATAGCACCGGAGAACAGGGAGGGCAGAAGCCCTGCCAGGGAGGTGACCATGGGGATCAGAGTATTGCGGAAGGCGTGCTTATTGATGACAACGCTTTCCTTGAGACCCTTCGCACGGGCGGTACGGATATAGTCGGAGTTCATGACCTCCAGCATGTTGGTTCTGGTCATACGCATTCTTGCACCGATGGACAGAATGACGATGGTGAGAATGGGAATGAACATATGCCGTGCGTAGTCCAGCAGGAGGGCGATCCCCGCCTGGGACACGGTGGCATCCAGCAAGCCCGAAGCCGGGAACCAGCCCAGCTTCAAGGCAAGGAAATCCTTGAGCACCTGCCCGAAGAAGAAGGAGGGCAGGGAGATACCGATCATAACCAGCACGGTGACCACGTAGTCGCGGAAGCTGTACTGGTGGGTGGCGGCGGTGATACCCAAGGGAATGGCGATGAGAAACTCGAAAATAGTGGCAATGAGGGCGATGATGAAGGAGACGCCCATATGCTCGAAGATCACGTCCGCAACGGGGATACCGTGGACGAAGCTGGTGCCCAAGTCAAAGGTGGCCAGGGCGCCAAGCCAGCTGAAGTAGCCCTTCAGGATCCCCATAAAGCTGTTGTCCCCAAGCCCGTACATTTCGTACATAGCGTTCACCGTTTCCTCGCTGACCGTTGCGCCGCCCTGGTTGATGGCGTCGATCT
This sequence comes from Oscillospiraceae bacterium, assembly GCA_015063885.1. Taxonomy (GTDB): domain Bacteria; phylum Bacillota; class Clostridia; order Oscillospirales; family CAG-382; genus Coliplasma. The sequence continues at coordinate 79,131 of SVTH01000008.1, forward strand.
TGCTCTGGATAAAATCCACGGGCATCAGACGGATCAGGAAGTAGATGATCATGGAGACGCCCAGCAGAATGAGCACTGCCATGGCGAGTCTTTTAATGATGTATTTCAGCATGGGTCACACCCGCTTTACTGAGCAAATTCGATTTCCCAAATACGGTCCAAGGGAGAGGAATAGGGGTTCATTTCAGATTCGGTGGGAAGGCTGGAAGCTGCGATCACGTTGGAGTTGAAGGCGTAGAGAACGCTTCTCTGGTAAACGGGAAGCTCCACCGCCAGGTCAAGCACGTGCTCCATAGCGCTCTGGTACAGCTGGGTACGCTTGCTCTGGTCGTTGGTCTCACGGGCGGCGTCGATGAGGTCGCTGAGGTCGTTCAGGATCTTGGTCTCCTCAGCACTGCCGCTGGTCTTCAGGTAGTTATAGCCCCAAGCAAGGGTGCTGGTTGCGGTGGAATCCTTGTGGTAGACCTGGTACATATCGGGGTCCAATGCGGAGGACCAAGCAGCTGCCCAAACCTCCAAGGAACCGGTGTTGATCTTGGTCAGAGCCTGGGTATCGCAGACTACCTCTACGTCCCAACCCATATCGTTGAGGAGAGCGGCGGCGTCGCGGAATACCTTATAGGTGGGGTGATCCTGCAAGCTGGAGCCTGCGATGGTGAACTTCACGGAAAGCTGAGAGTCGCCCTCGCTGACGCCTGCGGCCTGCATGTACTTCCGGATATTTGCCACGGCGATATCCTGGCTCCAGTTGCCGAGAGGAGGATAGTCGAAGCCGTTGTCGTTGGCGGCTGCACCCTTGGGGTAAGCCCAGCTGACCTTGGACATGGGCCAGAAGATCTGTGCCGCGGTACCTGCACGGTAGTAGTCCAACGCCAGAGAGGTGTTCATGGCGCACATGATGGCTTTACGCAGATTGATATCGTTGATCTTGGCTGCGTTGACGCCGATGTAACCGTAGCCCAGCTGGTCGGTGGTCAGAGTCACCATACCCTTGGAGGACAGAGCCTCCAGCTTCTCGTAGTTATCGGTGGTCAAAGAGGGAGAGATGTAGTGAACGTTGCCCTCTTCCAAAGCGGCGATGGCGTTGGCGGAGGAAACGATCTGATAACGGATCTTGGGGATCTTGGCATTCTCGATGCCCTCGCCAACGGTGCTGAAGTTCTCGTTGGCCTTGAAGTATACAACGTTGTTGGAATAGAACTGGCTTTCGCCGGGGTTATCGTCGTTTGCGGAGTTGGTCACCTTGTAAGCACCTGCACCCATGGGGAGCTTGATGTTACGGGTGGACTGGATCACGTCGGTCATGAAGTCGAAGCTTGCGAACTCAACGCCGAACTTATCGTTGGCAATATCCATTGCAACGGAGCTGCCCTCGCCGTAATAGTGCTGGGGTGCCACGGTGAGAGCGAAGTTCCAGATCGCCTTGGGGTCGACGCCGTCGATGGTGATTTGGAGAACGTCGTACTCGGAAGCGTTGGTTACGGTACCGTCTGCATTGTGTCCGGAGGCAACGGTATACTCGGTGCCGTTGACGGTGATCTTGCTGCCTGCCTTATCGGTGTGGCCCAGGGAAACGATGCCGGAGATGTTCTTAACGGCAAGGGTGCCGTCGTCGGAAACGTTCTCGTGGAGGATGACTTCCTTCGCCTTGGCGGTGAACTCGGTGTTCAGCGTGTTGGCGGTTGCCCAGTACTGCAGGATGATGTTCAGCTCTCTTGCGATCTTATCGTTGTAGATATAGTCGATGGCTGCTTCCTTGGTGGTGATAGAGGAGGGGTATGCGGGGGTCATCTTTTCGATCTTGGTACGGTCGATCTTACCGTCTGCGCCCTCGGCATACTCAACTTCCACGTAGCCCTCGGTGTACATGAAGCAGAAGATCTCGTTCTTGAACTCCTCGTAGTTGCTGTAGGGCTCGTCGATGTAGGATTCCTGAGCGGAGAGGTAATCGGTCTCAAGCTCTTCCTTGAACAGCTTGAGGGCGTACTCGTAGTCCTCCAGCAGGTTCTTGTTGGAGACCTCTGCAGGGTTAGTGGAGATAGCGGTCTTATAGCCGTTGCTGACGGAATGGGCGTTGATAGCCGCCTTCATGGCCTCGTAGCCAACCTCCTTGGTGGAGGAAGCCTTCACCTGGGAGTTGAACAGGTTGATCAGCTCGTTCAGTCTTGCGGTGGCTCTGGAAGCCGCCTGGGAAGAGATCTGGCTGTCACTGTCGTCGGAAGAAGAACCGACGGTCTGGGTTCTGTATTCCGCGAGGCCGAGGATATCGGTGGAATACAGGGTGTTGGAGCCGGTATAAACGGGATCCAGGTAAACGTAGTAGTTAAACAGCACGTCCTCCATGGTCAGGGGGTGGCCGTCGGAGAATTTGATGCCGTTCTTCAGAACGAAGGTATAGGTTACGGTGCCGTCGTTGTTTTCCACGATGTCGTAATCCTTGGTTACTACGGCTTCGTTCTCACCGTATGCCACCTGCACTTCCCCGTTGACGTACTTGGATGCAAGCATGCCGATCTGGGTCATAGCGACGATGGTACCGTCGTTGGCGGAGGTGGAGAAGAAGGGGTTGAACAAGCCGTCAAGCTGTTCGGTCATAATTACGAATGCGTCCACGTTGGAGCCGCCGTTGTCGGAGCATCCTGTAAACGCAGTCAGGACACCCATGCAAAGAACAACGCACAGGACCAGTGAAAGGAGTCTCTTTTTCATTTTGTCGTACCTTCCTATGTGATATTTTAAAAACGTGTTTAGTCGGCGAAGGTCAGCGTGACGGTGTTGCCTTCAACGGTAAGAGTGATACGGTCGGGATCCTCTCCCACAACGGTGCAGGAGATCTCCGCATCGGGAATCACTTCCCCGTCCCCCATGCCGCATACCAGGCCGATGGAATAGTCGTCCACGCCGAAGTAGCAGGAGGAATCGATCTGCAGGGCGGAGCCGAGGATCTTTACGCCGTTCAGAACGGCATCCTTGGAAACGGTGCCTGCAAGAAGACCGTAGTTTGTGCCCGCCACGCGGGTACCGGACTGGATGGTGAAGGTGACGTTTTCGAAGGTGAGATCCGTGATGGAAGCCTTCTCCGTCAGTTGGCCGAACAGTCCTGCGTTCGCTTTGGAATTATTGGTCTGTGTAAAGGTTACGTTCTTGATGGTGTGGCCGTTGCCCTTGATCTCACCGCTGAAGTTACCGTACATAAAGACGGTGGGCCAGATCTCGTCGGCAAAATCCAGGTCGGCACAGATCTCGTAATGGCCGTTCAGGTTGGCGTTATCCGTCAACTGCTCTGCGGTATAGATACGGTACCATTCCCCTTCCGTGTATTCCACGTAAAGCTTTAAAACGGTATCGGTGGCGGTACCCGTAGCGTAATCGATAACGCCGGGGTGAGCAACCGCTTCGGTATCGACGGCCTTGGTAAAGGCATCGTCGTAATAGGCCGCAGTAAAGGTATAGCCGGAACGGGCGGGGAATTTGTACATCTCCAGAGTGCCGGTCTCGGTGCTCCAGGCAGGAGCGTTGATCGTCTCCGTGGTGGGATCGAAATCCAACTCCCCGAGGAGCTCACCGGACGTCTTGTCGCAGAATTGGATCTCAAAACGGGGGATCCAGGCGGCGTAGAGGGTCAGCACGGGAGATGCGGAGGAATGGGCGGCGGAGGGATCCACCTTCACAAGGTCGGTGTCAAAATCCCATTTTTCGCCGTAGATATATTCCCCTGCCGAGGTCTCGGTGCGGACTGCGTACCAGCCGGCCAGGAAATAGCCGGGTCTGGATACGTTGAAGGCGTCGTTACCGCGGATGGGGTTGTCGGGAGAAAGCAGGGCGATCTCAGCCATGCCTTCCCCGTTCGTTTTCAGCTCTGCGGGATTGTAGGAATCCACGATCACAGAGGAGTTGGTGGTAAAGGTGCCTCCGTTGGCGTCAAACTTGACGCTGACGGTATAGCCCTCGCCGTCGTTCTTCTCGTAGGGCGTCGGTTCCGCACTGCAGGCCGAGAAGGTCAGCAATGCCAAAACGCAAAGGAGCGGGAAGAGAACGTTTTTGATGCATTTTTTCATGTTGATTTGTGATTCTCCTTCCCGGTTATTCCTGTGCGGGAGCGGGGGCTGCGGGATCCTCGTTCTTCAGGACGCCCTGCAGGCAATAGACCATCAATACAAGTACTGCAACGATGGAGAACAGCAGCAGGACCTCCTCGGGGTTGCCCTTGGGAGTGTCTCCGCCTTCGCCGGGATCATCCTCGGAAGGAGGCGTCAGCGCCGCAATACGCTGTTCAGCGGAAACCAGCACGTCGTAGTTGGTGACCAACGCCATCTGCTCCAGAGTTGCGATCTTGTCGTATGCCTCGCGGGCGGCCTCTACGATGGCTCTGTCCTCGTAGGTGACCTTTTCGGGAATGGCATTGATGGCCTTGATGGCGGCAATGGTAACGTCGTCGGGAGCGGCAGGACCTTCGATGCGGTAGCCGAAATACTGGTCGCATACGTAGGAATCGTAGCCCACACCGTTGACGGGGCTGACCATGATCAGCTTATCCTCCACGTAGCCCACGTAATCCACGAAGTTTGCGCCGTAGAAGACGTTGGAATACTGGCCGCCCGTGGCGTTCCACATGAAGTAGGGGATCATGCCCATACCCACGATGGTCACCTCGGTGCCGTCGTAATCAGTGTAATCGCCGTATTCGCCGGAGCCGGGAACGTGCTCCAAGGATTCGTAATAGGTGGGATCGAACTCTTCTTCCAGGATGGGAACGTTGTAGCTGCCGAAGACCACGAGCTCAAGCTTATCACATGCATAGAATGCTTTGTGGCCGATGGCGGTGGTCATATAGGGCATCTTGATCCGCTGTACGTCGCTGCCGGCAAAGGCGTAGGCGCCGATACGGACGGTGTCGTCGGCAACAACCGCATCGTCGTGGGTATTGCCGGCATAGGTGATGAGCTCCATACCGAAGACGTTCTTGTAGTACAGAGAGCCGTCGATAACGGAAACGGTTGCGGAGAGATCGAAGGTATCGGTCTCCACCTCAAACTCCTTGCCGCCCACGGTCTCGATGACGGTGGAAACGAAGGGAGCTACCACGCACATGGCGAAGGGGTTATCTCCAAGGGTGGTGAGGGCGTTGCCCAGCTGTACCTTGAAGGGAGTGACCTCTTCCTTGATGAAGGCGTTGGTGCCGATGGAAACGGCCCCGGTGAGGTCTGCTTCGGTGAGTGCAACATATGCAAAGGCGTAATCGCCGATCTCGGTAACGGAAGACAGGTTCTTCACGTCGTCCAGGGGATCGCAGTATGCGAATCCGCCCTCGCCGATGGTGGTGCCGTTGGGATTCAGGGTAACGGACGCCAGGTTACGGTTGGAGACGAAGGCATACTTGTCGATGGAGGAAACGGAGGAAAGATCTATGGACTCCAGGCCGCATTCCATAAAGGCGTACTCGCCGATGGTCTCCACGGAGGACATATTGATCTTCTTAAGAGCGTCGCACCCTGCGAAGGCGTAAGCGGGGATCTCCTTGATGGCGGTGCCCAGCTTCACGTCTACCAGGTCGCGGCAGTATGCGAAGGCATATTTGCCGATGCTTTCCGCAGAGGAAACGTCCAGAGAGGTGATCTGAGGTCCGTAGTAGGAATAGATGTAGTAACCGTCCTTGCCAACGGCGGCAACGGTCATGTTGGTATCCATGCAAGCGTAGAATACGTCGCCGGACAGGGCGTAGTCGCCGATGCTCTTAGCGCTTGAAAGGTCGATGGACTTCAGAGACGTCATGTTATAGAACGCCATATTGCCGATAACGGCATTCTTGCCCAGGGTCACTTTCTCCAGGCTTGCGGCGTAGGAGAAAGCGTTGTTACCGATGACGGCGTTCTCGCCGATGGTCAGAGAGGTGAGGGCGGAGGAGAACTCGTAACGGAAGTACTTGTCCTCGCCGATGTAGAAGCCTTCCACCTCGAAGGCGTTGTCCTTGTTGATGCTGAAGGCGTAATCACCCAGCACCACGTTGTCACCGATGACTACGGTGGCAAGGTCCATACATTCGCTGAAGATGCCCTCCCCTACCGTCATGCCGTTGGGAATGGTAACGGCCTGCAGGGAAGAATGGGAGAAGGCGTAATCGCCCATATAAGCGTCGTTTGCGAAGGCGGGAAGTGCGGTGATATGGGTTTCGAAGAAGGCGTACTTACCGATGGAGGTCAGCTTGCCCAGCTTAACAGAAACCAGGTTGGTGGAGGAAGCAAAGCCGTAATCCTCCACTACGGTCACCTTTTCCAGAGTGGCGGAGGTGATCTTTCTGTTGTGAGAAAGGGCACCCTTGCCGATGGCGGTAACGGAATTGTTGGTATATTCGCCCTTGACGTTGGGAGAGACTGCAATCAGAGTCTTACCGTCGGCGGAAAGGATGTGATCGGCGGTCTGTACCTTATAGGCACGGTTGCCGTTTTCCACGATGAAGGTACCGATCTTGGTATCACGGAAGGCGAAGGCGCCGATGTCGTTCACCTCTGCGCCCAGGGTCACGGTCTCCATGGATTCGCATTCGTAGAACATACCCTCGGGAAGGACGGCGGAGTTCACGCGGAATTCCTTCAGGGATTCGCATCCCGTGAAGGCGTAGGAGCCGTACTTCACCTTATCGGCGGATACGGTGGCGGTCGCCAGCTTTTCACAGCCTGCGAAGGCATACTGACCAACGGACTGCAGGGTATCTGCAAGGACGATGCCTGCCAGGTTCCGGTTGCCCGCAAAGGCGTAGTCGGAGATGACACAGATGGAATCCAGCGCCAGGGTACCGCGGAGGTCGCAGTTCTCAAAGGCGTTCTGGTTGATGATCTTCAGATTGTTCTCGCCGCTGAAGGTGATCTTCTCCAGGGAGACGCAATTGTAGAAGGCGCCGTAGTCGATAGCCTCCAGAGTGGAGGGGAACACCACCTCTTCCAGGGCGGTCAGGTTTGCGAAGGCGTAGGAGTTGATCTTTTCCACACCCTCGGGGATGATCACCTTGGTGATGGTGTTGTCGCCGATGAACCAAGCCTTGGAGTTCTCGGCGTCGTCGAAGGCAAGCTCCTCCTCCGTCTTCATAATATACTCAAAGTTGGAGAAGGCGAACTGGCCGATCTCGGTGAGGGCAAGCTTAGCGGGGATATCCACAAGGCCGCCGTTACCGTAATAGTGGGTCAGGCTGGAGCCTGTCTTGATATAGGGGTCCTTGACCTCCACGGAAACGGTCTCGGAATAGTAGGTGCTCTTCCCTTCCTGCATGACCTTGATGGTGACGGAAGCGAAGCCCTCCGCAACGGCGGTAACGATGCCGCTTTGGTCGATCTTGACGATCTTTTCGTTGCTGGATTCAAATTCCACGGTGGTCTCGCCGGGGTAATAGGCGTCCAGAGAATACTGCAGCAATACGGACTCGGAGGGATACATAGCCAGGTTGAAGTTGCCCTCGAAGAAGCGGACGTTGCCGGTGTCGCCGATGTCCTTATCCTCGTTGACCACAACGTAGTAGGCCTTCAGCGTCTGATAGCCGTCCAGGGTGAACACGTCTACTACGGGCTTATCGTATCTCTCATAGCCCTCGTCCCCTTCTTTCAATACGGTGACCTTAAAGGTGACGCTCTCGTTGGTATTGGGATCCTGGGCCTTGATGATGGCGTTACCGGAGGACACTGCCACCAGCTTGTTGTTCACAACGCGGACAACGCTGGGCTTGGAGGAGGAATAACCCAAAAGCTCTGCCCACTGGGTGTAAGGATACACGATGGGCTCTAGGGTGTAGACCTCGTTGGGGCTGAGGGTGAGACCGTCCTCCAGGCTCTCGAAATAGAATTCGGTGAAATCGTCGGGAAGGGGGATCTCGAAGGTTGCGGTGTTCAGCGCATAGTCGTAAACGCTGACCACGAAGCAGTTCTTATTGGTTGCGTTGTGCTTGATGTCGAAGAGATAATCCGTCAGCTCGAAGGTCACACGGGTGGTGCTGTTCTTCTGAGAGTAAACGGGGGTCATGTACTGCTCGAAGGCCTTCATCTCGGGGGTGGGATTGCCGTTCTCGTCCTGGCCGGTGGTGACGTAGCCCAGCTGAGCGCTCATGGCATAGTGGTTGTCGTAGATCAGCACGTCGGCGTAGAGACGGTTCTTCTTCAGAGATTTATCGTATTCGTAGTAGTACTCCACGTCGGTGACGGTGGGAGCCTGGAAGTCGATGGTGAGGGGGAACTCGTAAACGTTGTTCTTGTTGGTATCAAGAGCGCCGTCCTTGTAATCCAGGTAGCCCACCAGCTTCACGATGAACCGGGAGTTGTTGGCGAAGTTATAATCCGCCGTGTCAAACTCGATCTCAATGTTGGAGGGATAGATGGAGGGGCCGCCGTCGCTGTAGGACTTACGTACCAGGTCGTCCACGCAGGTGAACACCACTTCCCCGGTGGTTGCGTTGTAGATGGAGACCTCGACACGCTCTGCGTTACGGAGCATACCTGCCCAGACGAAGCGCAGGGAGTGGACGGTGCCGTCCTTATTGGAAAGGGCAATGTACTGCTCGTTGGCGGCGATGACCATATCCTTGGGATCCTGCAGGAAGTAGTAGGAGCCCAGGTAGCTGACGTAGTCCTCGCTGACGCCGCCGATGGGACGGGTGGCGTAGGCATCTGCCATGGTCTTATCTTCAAAGTCGATACCGTCGTCCAGCTCGTCCGCATTGGTATCGTAGTAAGTCAGATCGAAGAGGGGGGCGACGGTCCAGTCGCCGTAGAATGCCAGGTAGGGAACGTTCAGATCGCATTCCGTGCCTGCGGTAGCGGTGAGGGTGATGTAGCCCTCCACGTACATGCCGTTTTCAAAGGATTTGTTCAGATAGGCTTTATCTGCATCGGACAGGGTGACGGTAACGGTAACGTCCAGGCTGTCGTCGCCGTATACGGTAACGGTATTGCCCTGGAGGTGGCCGCCCTTGCTGTCCTTGGAGGTAACGGTAATAGTAGCACCGTCCAGGATATAAGATTCCTCGGTAACGGTGGTCTTACCCGCGCCGGTCTTGGTGTCGCTGACACCCTCGGTCATTACGTAAGCGCCGAGGTCGTAGGAAACGGTTGCATCGCCGAAGTTGTTGACGGTGAAGGTCATCTCGTAGACGCCGGTCTTGGAGGGGTCGTCCCCAAGCTCCAGCTTGGCCTTGTCCATCAGGTTGCCGTTTTTATCCAGAGTGGTGATATAAGCGGGGGTATTCAGAGCGTTGGACAGACTGCCCAGGCCCGCACCCTGCTTACGGACGGAATAAGGAAGGCCGTTTTTACCAAGGGCAATATCTGCGGTGGACATGAGAAGCCCGTTGACCATGGCGTTGACCTTGTTGTTATCGTTGGCGATCTCGGGGAAATTCTCCACCACGTACTGACGGAGAAGGACTACCACGCCTGCCAGGTTGGGGCAGGCCATGGAGGTACCGGAAAGACGGTCGTAACCGCCGCCGGTAACGGAGGAGAGGATGCTGCCGCCGTGAGCGGTGATCTCGGGCTTGATGCGGAGATCGGGAGTGGGACCCCAGGAGGAGAAGTCGGAGATGAAGGGACCGGAGGTCTGGGAACGGCTGATCAACAGCTTGCCGCTGCCCACGGCCGCCAGCATTTCGCCGTCGTCCTGGGAGATGGAGCACACCGCGAGGGTGGTCTCGCCCACGTTCATTTTGATGTCGCCGGAGACGTTATTGTAAATAATGATGCCTGCCGCGCCCTGTTCCTGGGCGATGATGGCTTTTTCCTCGAAGGTGTTGGAGCCGCGGCGTACCAGGGCGATCTTGCCCTTCACGTCCATGCCGGTATAGTCGGCGGTTCTGCCCACGCCGGGGATGAGGACGAATTCCAGCTCTGCGGAATCCTTGTCACCCAAGAGGGTATCGAAGAAGTTATTTTCTTTACTGGAGGAGTTGACGGACTCGGAGAAGTAAACGATGGTCTCGCCGTACTTGATGTAAGGAGTCTCCACGCCGCTGATGGAAGCTACGGAGAGCACGCCCTCGTAGGTGGAGGGAGAGCCTACCGTACCGGTATCGGGGTTGGAGGTGAGGCCCAGGTTACCGTTGGCCTCGGAGCCCTGTGCGGAGCTGTAGCTGTTGGAGGCGGCGACCACCATACTGATGCCCGCCTTGCGGATCTTTTCGTAGATGCCGTTGACAGCCTCTTCGTCCGTCTCGCGGGAGAAGCCGCAGGCGGTACCGATGGACATGTTGATCACGTCCACGCCCAGCACCACGCAGTCCTCAAGTGCTGCCATGACCCAGGCGGTTCTGGTGGTATCCATGACGTCGGAGAAGATCTTCATAGAGACAAGCTGTGCGTTGGGAGCAACGCCGCGAATGGTATCGTCGTTACCCACGATGACGCCGGAAACGTGAGTACCGTGGTTGTTATGGGTGGAATAGACGTCGGAATCGTTATCGGCGTAGTCGAAGCCGAAGGGAACCTTTTCGTTGATGTATACGTCGTCTACGGTAATGCCCTTGAGAAGGTCGTATGCGGTGGTCTGCTGTACCAGCGCCGCAACGTCGTCGTAAGTCAAGCCCAGATGAGTAGAGGTGAAGTTATTGGGAGAGAAGGCGGTGTGCTTGGAATCCAAGCCGGTATCCAATACGGCGACCACCATGCCGGTGCCGTCGTAGCCTGCGTCGGAGCTGTCGAAGATACCCGTGTCGAACACGTCCACTTCGTTTTCAACCAGCTGGGTCTCGGCGGCCTCGTAGACCTCGCCTACGATGATGCCTCTGCCGTCACCCAAGGCGCTGCAGGTGGTGGCGAAGTCTCCCGCCTTGATCAACAGCTCGAAGCCGCTGACCACGTTGGAGTATTCTTCCCCCAAACGATAAGAAACGCCCTTCGCCTCCAGATTGGAAAGAACGTCGGACTTCTCGGCGGCGATGGATGCTCTGATGCCCTTTGCATCCTCGCTCTTTGTGATATATTCCGCGAAGCTCATGGTCTTGCCGGATCTCTCGTAGGCGTCCATCATGCTGATGGTATCCACCGTTACGATCACGGAGATCTCCTCATCCGCCTTGATGCCGGAGGGCAAGGGGAACATCACGGAGTTGTTCAGGTAGTTCTGATAATTCAGACTCAAGCCCTCGATCTCCTTGATGGAGAAGGGGTTCTTCGTCTTTGCGGAGACGAGCAAGTCTGACAAATGCAACAAAGGCGTAACCAAAACCCCTGCCAAAAGCACGGGGATCAGCAACACCGCAAGGCAGCTTTTCCATTTCATTGAGAAGACTCTTCTTTTCATCGGGACCTCTTTTCTTCTTTGGGCATAATACGACACATACATATTCATTTTATGATACTACATTTTGAAAAAAAATGCAATAGCTTTATCACATTTTTTTAATTTTAATTTTTTGTTCATTTTTTCGTCAAAACATTTACTTTTGGAACAAAATGTGGTATACTGCTTGTTATGAATCAACACGCCCACAAGGGAGAATCGCCATGACCGAGAAAACTTGTCTGCGGATACACAAAATTTACGGCATTCTGCTTTCCGTTTCCCTTCTGATCGCCGGGATCTGTCTGATGGCAGGCTGTCTTTGCATTTACTGTTCCAACGAGGTAACGCCCTATTCCCGAGAGATCGTCGGGGAGACCTTTGGGTCAGTTGCCCTTCCCGTATGCCTCTTCCCTGTTTTGGCGGTCTTGGGGCTGTTTCTGCCCGGAAATGCGCCCGCGGGAAAGGGCAAGCGCTCTATTCCCGCCGGGATGATTTTGGGGAAAGACCTTTCCGCTCTGGATGCGGAAGCCTTCTTCGCCGTCACCCGTGAGCAGAAAGGACGAAAAAACCGCAGTCTGATCCTTTTGGGGCTGGCGGTTTTGGGAAGTCTCTTGTTCCTGTGGTTTGCCCTCTCCCCTGCCAATCGGGAGGGCGGCGACATCAACGGCTATATGATCCGCTGTATGTGGGTTTTGCTTCCCTGCCTTGCAGTTCCCTTCGTTTTCGGGATCTACGCATCGGTGTACAACCAAAAGAGCCTTGCCCGTCAATGGGAGCTGGTGAAGAAATGCCCCGCCTTGAAGGTGAGCGAGGCATATGCACGCAAGCAGGAGATGGGAAGACGGCTCCTTGCGGGCGGTCTTGCCTTGATCGCCGTGGCGCTGATCGTTCTGGGAAGAATCTCGGGCGGTGCGGCAGACGTTTTGACCAAGGCCATCAACATTTGCACCGAGTGTATCGGGTTGGGTTAAGGAGGATGCAGGATGAAAAAAGTATTTACTAAGCTGAAAAGCCTCCTTCCCACCAAGCGGAAGCTGATCCAACTGTATTTCGCCCTTTTGTTCAATGCCAACGCCAAGGGCTTTGGCGAGGGCACCATTTTCCGCGGAAGCACCAAGTCCTTGTGTATTCCCGGGTTGAACTGTTATTCCTGTCCCGGTGCCATCGGTGCCTGTCCCTTGGGCTCCCTGCAGGGCTCCTTCAGTGCGGGGAAAAGCACGGTGTTTTACGTATTCGGGATCCTGATGCTCTTTGGTCTGGCACTTGGCAGAACCATCTGCGGATGGCTGTGTCCTTTCGGGCTGATCCAGGAGCTCCTCTTTAAGATCAAAACGCCCAAGGTGAAGAAAAGCCCCGTGACGAGGCTGCTTTCTTACCTGAAATACGTGATCCTGGCGTTCTTCGTGTTCCTGGTGCCTATTCTTTACGCCTTCAAGGACACGCCATTACCTGCCTTCTGTAAGTACATTTGTCCTGCGGGCACTTTGGAGGGCGGTATCAGCCTGCTTTCCAACAAGCTGAACGAGAGCTATTTTGCTATGCTGGGGCCCTTGTTCACCTGGAAGTTTTTGCTTTTGGTGAGCTTCGTGGTGGGGTGCGTCTTCGTGTTCCGCCTGTTCTGCCGTTTCTTCTGTCCCTTGGGGGCGCTTTACGGCTTTTTCAACCGCATTTCCTTCGTCGGCGTCAAGGTGGACGCACCCAAGTGTACCAATTGCGACCTTTGCGTACATAAGTGCAAAATGGATATCAAGAAGGTGGGGGATGCGGAGTGTATCTCCTGCGGAGAATGTGTTGACGTTTGTCCTACCGGCGCCATCTCCTGGAAGGGCGTTCCCAAAAAGAAGAGCCTTCCCGAGGATGCGGCCGCGGGAGACAAAAAGAAGGCGAAATTCATTACCCGCTGTGTATCTGCCGTTTTGATGATCGCTTTGCTGGCGGGCGTGTTCGTTTATGCCTGGAACGATACGGGAGATCAGCCCGGGGACGTTTCCTCCGAGGCGGGCTCCGAGGAGAGCTCTTCCTCTATCCCCTACGGGAATCAGGTGGGCGAGCTTTGCTATCAGGGTGAGCTGTTTGCCGTGGACGGTAACGGTGTTTCCGAGACGGCTATCGACGTGATCGAGGAAGGAAAGATCACCGTGATCAACTTCTGGGGTACCTGGTGCACTCCTTGCGTCAACGAGCTTCCCTATTTCGACCGCATTGCGACGGAATATGAAGGTTCCGTCTCCGTGGCGGCCATTCACACCAACATGGTGGCGAACACCGCAAGCGGCTATATTGCACAGCATTACCCCGACAGTAAGATCCGTTTCGCCTGCGACGGCGCAGGAGAGGCGTATTACAATACCTTGGGCGGCAGAGGGACCTACCCTTATACCGTTGTGGTGGACGAGAACGGCGTGATCGCAGCCGTGTTTGTGCAAGCTTTGGAATACGAGGAGCTGCAGGAGATCGTGGAAACGCTTCTGGCTGATTAAAGGGTTATGGAACGAAAAAGAAACGGCACGGCGTCTTTGATCTTGCTGTGCTGGTTGGTGTATACTTGCTCTTATCTGGGCAAGCTGAATTACGCCGCCAATATTACCCCCATCATGGAATATTACGGCGTGAACCACGCCCGTGCGGGGTTGGTGAGCAGTTATTTTTCCGCCACCTACGCCATTGGGCAGGTGGTGAACGGGATCTTGTGCAGGAGGTATCCCCTGAAGCAGGTGGTATTCGGTGCCTTGATCGTTTCCGCAGGGATCAACCTCGCAGTAGCGTTTGCCCCCGAATTCGGGATGATCCGCTATCTGTGGATGGTGAACGGGTTTGCTACTTCCCTGCTTTGGCCTTGCCTGGTGAGATTGCTTTCCGAAACCTTGGATAAAAAGGATCTTGGAAAAGCGGTGGTCGCTATGGGAACCACCACGGCGGCGGGCACCTTTGCCATCTACGGCATCAGCGCGGGGTTTGCGCTGTTCGACGGGTTCAAGTGGGTGTTCGTTTTGGCGTCGGCGGTGGTTTCGTCCGTTGCGGTATATTGGCTGCTGGTTGCCGAGAAAAAGATCGGCGGCGTTGTCAGAACGGAAGAAAAAGAAGCCGCCGTCTTGGAAAAGCAAGGACGGGTTTCCCCGGGGAAGGCCCTTTTGGTGTGCGCGGGGATGCTGGCACTGTTCGGCGTGTTCACCAACCTGGTGAAGGACGGACTTTCCGGATGGGTGCCCTCCATTTTAAAGGAAGAATACGGGCTGGGAGATTCCCTGTCCATCCTGTTGACCCTGGCGCTGCCCATGGTGTCCTTGTTCGGTAGCGCCCTCTCCGTAAGACTGCAGAAGCGGATTCCTGACTTCGTTCTGCTGTGCGGAATATTATTTGGGGGGGCCGGAGCGTTGCTTTTTGGCGTGACCGCAGGACTGAAGGCGGGCGCATTGGTGCCTATCTTCGCCGGGTTTGCTGTGGTGTGTATGTTCATGGCCACCTGTAACAGCGTGATCACCAGTATGTTCCCCATGTTTATGAAGGGAAAGATGAACTCCGGTATGCTTGCAGGGGTGCTCAACGGCTTTTGCTACGTGGGAAGTACTCTCAGTTATTACGGACTGGGGGCTTTGGCGGATCATTTCGGTTGGCGATCGGTTTTCACGGTGCTGACGGCGGTCTGTCTGGGATGTCTCCTTCTTGCCACAGGGTATTGGGGCGGAAAACGCCTTTCAAAAAGAGCATAAAAAACGGCACCGTCGAGGTTGAATTCGACGGTGCTTTTTTAAAGAAATGCGGATAGGCAGATCAGAAGGAGCAGACCGGCCATCAAAAGAGGCGGAAGAGCAGGGTGGCGGAAACGGCGGGACAAAAGCACGCCCGCCGTACAAGCAAGAGCGGCAAGAAGCGTGCGGAACAGCAAAGCCAGGATCACGCATCCTGCAAGGGGCAAGGTGCCGTCTTTCCCCGGGAGGCTCGCCAGGACGGTCCCGGGTACGGGAAGGGTATGGAGAGCGGAAAGTTTATAGAGATCCGCCAGGAAGAACAGGATCCCCATCCCTGCCGTCACCGCAGTGCAAAGGAAGAGCTTGGTAACAAAAGTGGTGCCGCCGCCTTTTGCGGAAGCGTTCTGGATGGGAAGAAAGCGAAAACGAACCTCCGGGGCGTATGCGAAGGAAGGTAGCAGCAACAGCAAAAGGAACAGGAGGTCAGGGGCTCCGAACAGCAAGGATTGCCAGCCCTTGGGGTAAAGAAGCAGGGCGGGCACGCCTTCTTCGTTCAAGGCTTTGACGCGGGCGGCCTCCTGTTCGACCTCCAGGAATACCTCGTATCGAATACGGGCAGAGTGGATCTCCATGCGCAAAGAGGCAAGCTCCTCGTAGGAGATCTCCCCTTTTTCGTACAGGAGGGTATATTCCGCCTCCTTGGCGAACAGATCGTGGAACGACGCTTTTTCCTCGGCCAGGCAGGCTTCCTTTTCGGGGGTCAGCTCTCCTTCCAGCTTCGTCATATAGGTACGGTACAAACGGTCCCGATAGGTCAAGGGAGGAGGCGGGAGGAGAAGCTTGACGACCAACAGAACAAGAATGGGCAAAAGCAATCCCGAACGGAGGAACAGCTTTTTCGCTTCGAAGCCCGCAAGGGTTTTGGGGATATAGCAGAAGGCGGGCCTGCGCTTTTTGCGGCGGGAGCGGACGATTCGTTTCCGCCACAGCAGGAACAGCAAGCAGATGGATAGGAACGTGATCCCTGCCAAAAGTGCCGTGATCGCCCAAGGAACGGAAACGCAGGCGCCGAAGAGGTTCACGGCGGTGTAGCGGGTCAAGAGCCCTTCCCCGGAGAGGAGGGCGAAGAGATTCAGCGTTTCCCCGGGGGATCCGACGGATGCTACGGCAGGATCGTCCCACCAAAGCTGAAGGGCTATGATACCCGCAGAGGCCACCAGGAACATAAAGCGATTTGGAAGCACTCTTGCAAGAAGCATAAGCAGTGTCCCGACGCCAAAGGAGACCGTAATACGCAAGAGGAACCGCAGGCATACGGCTTCATAAACGTACAAGGGATAGGGGCAAAGAGCAAAAGAAGAGAAGGACTGCACAAATGCACGGATCCCGCCCATGGGCGTTCCCACGGAAATTCCCGCAAGAGCGGAAAGCTCTAACAGAAGTGTACCGCAAGCGGAAAGGACAAGGAGTGCCGAAAGCTTTTGCAGAAGGACCCCGTGACAGCCTTTGCACGTGGAAAACAAAAGGCTTTCGGTGTCATCCTCACGGTCGGAGGATGCCAGCAGCATAGCGCTGACCAGGATCAACGCCATCAGAAAATACCCCGTCCCTTCATATTCTAAGAAGACGTCCCATCCGTTGAGATACGCCGTAGAGACGGGAAGCCTCGTCATGGGGCGGTAGGTTTCGATCACCCGTGCAAGGTAGGTCCTTCTGTAAGGATCCGTCACCACCTGCAGATTCTTTTCCGCCGTTTGGATAACGGCCTCCAGGCGGGTGCGAAGCTCCTCGGGATAGCCTTTGCGGGCGTAGAGGGCGGTATACAGTTCTCCGTCGGTATAGCCGCTTTCGGGATACAGGGTAACGGGATCCCGAAAGGCGTACTTCATGGGATCCTCCCCCTTCTCCAGGGCTTGGATCTGCTGTTCCACCGCAAGGGTCTTTGCCCACAGGTATGCTTGGTACCCTTGATCGTAGGAAGCGGGATCTTTTTCGTAATCGGTGAAGAAGGTCTTCAGGATCGTTTGAAACGGTGGGTCGGAAGGGGCACTCAAGTAGGCCGCTACGCCGTTTGCAAGGAAAAGCAACAGCAGAAACACCGGAAAGAAGCGCAGGGAAAGAAGCTTTTTCAGTTCGTATTTCATGAGCTTTTCTCTCCGAAATGGTAATAATAGCAGTCCTCCGGATCCGGAAGGGCGGGTTTTGCACCGGGCGACGGCTTGGTCTCGGAATACACACGGGCTCCTGCGGGCAACAGCTTCACCAAACGGTGGCGGGAGGTCAGCTCCTCCTTGGGAAGATCCCAAAAGAACTTGGCTAACGAATGCTTCATTTCCTCGGGACTGCCTTCTGCCGCCAGTCTGCCTTTTTTCAAAAACAGCAGGCGGGACGCCAGATCCTCCACGTCGGAGACGATATGGGTCGCAATGAGAATACATTTGGAAGAGGCGTGGGCGGCGAGGAGGTTTTTCACCTTTAACCGCTGCATGGGATCAAGGCCTGCGGTGGGTTCGTCCAGGATGACCAGATCGGGCTCTCCCAAAAGGGCCTGGGCGAGGAGCGCCCGTTGCTTCATACCGCCCGAAAAGGTGCCCACCTTACGGTTTTTGCAATCCGCCAGGTCTACCTGCTCCATCAGCTCCTCCGCTTGGCGTTTTGCCTCTCTGCGGGGGAGATCCTTCAGACAAGCCATGTACATCAGAAACTCCTGCAAGGTGAACCCGGAAGGGATGCCTGCATTCTGGGGCATAAAGCCGATACGTTCACGGTAGTGCCTGCCCATGGAAGCTATGGCTTCTCCGCGGAAAAGGATCTTTCCGCCGTCGGCAGTTAAGTTTTGGGTGAGGATATTCATCAAGGTGCTTTTGCCGCTCCCGTTGGGACCAAGGAGGGCGTGGATGCCCACGTCCAGGTCGCAGGAAAAGCCTTGCAGAGCCTTGACCTGCTTGTAGGATTTTGAAAGCTCCCTGATAGAAAGAAGTGCCGTCACGTTACCACCTGCAAGGTCTTTCCTGCGGCAAGATCCATCATCACCGTATACTGCTTCCGAGAGGCCCCCTTGCCGGTGGTATACACGTAATACAGAAGATCCCCGTGGATGGCCACGGAATAGATTGAGGAATCCGCATTCGGCTCGTGGAGAACGGTGACTTGGGCGAACTCCCGGTCTGCACGGTAGATCACATTGTCTATGCTGTAGAAATATATCTCCTCACCGTGGAACAAGAGCTCGGTAATGGGAAGATCGGTGAGGCGCTGTTCCGTTCCCGTGCCCCATTCGCCTTTGCGGTACAGGACGCCGTCGCGGAGGTAATAGAAGTCCTCCTCCATCAGGGCGACGGGAAGAAGATCGCCTTCGCCGTAGGGGGTGCTTTCCTTAGCGGCGGGATCGTACAGGGAAAAGCCGTCCTTCCCCAAATACAGAAGCTTGCCGCCTAAGGGCATGAAGTAGTAAAGATCCGCGACGGTGAGAATCTCCTCCAGGTCACCTGTGGAAAGAACGATACGGCAGACGGTGCCTTGGATGGCACCCGTTTCCTCGTCCACACGCTCCAACAGGAAATACAGATACTCCCCTTCCTGAACGGGGTGGGAGATCAGATCCTCGGAGGTGTACAGCTTTTCGGCACCGTCGCCGAAAAAGTCGGTGGCGTACAGGGTGGAAACGCCTTCTTCTTCAACCAGGAAGAACAAACCGTTGGCTCCGCGGTAGACCAGGGCTCTGCCCACACCCCACAGGCAGTTCTCGTGGTCGCACAGAGGATCGCGGCAGGCGGAGGAGAAGCTTCCCGTGGCTTTATCATAGGCAAGAAGGGTCGCGTAGCCGCTGACCTTCAGGTACAGAACCGGAGGGGTATCCAGGCGGGACTCCATGGGCGTATCGTTGTAATAAACGGCGTAGGGCTGTTCTGCCAGCAGGTCTTCGTGGGACTTCCCCGTTAAGGAAGAGACGGGAAAGGGCTCTTCGAAGTTGCCCGTGGGAGGAGCTTCGGGAGTGCTTGGGGTACTGCTTTCCGTAGAGACTTCCGGAATGCGGCTTTGGCAAGAGGTCAGAACGAGAAGGACAGCGACGAGGACAAGGGTCAGTTTTTTCATAAGAACCTCCAAAACGGTTTATTGTCATCTACCACCTATAGTTTACAACAGCAAACCCGTTTTGTCAATAGAAAAATGAAAATTTTACAAGTTCATTACAACTTTCCAAAAAAACACCGTCGAGGTTGAATTCGACGGTGCTTTTTGGTTAGAAAAATACGGATTTGATGGTGTCGGTATTGTCCGTGGAGTATTCCAGCTCCTCGGAGAGGATGCGGGCCAGGTCTGCGGTGGAGTAGCCGGGATGGGTGTTCGTCATGGAGCAAAGCAGGTGGGTACAGAACAGGCAGAAGCCCAGGCTTGCTTTCAGGTCTTCGAAGTCCTCCGCGGGGGTGAGGTGGCGGAAGATGAAGTAAGCGAGGGTACGCTCCAAGGCTTGTTCCTTCCCGGGAACAGCCGTGGAGGAATAGCAAGAAAACAGCTCCTTGTGGGCGTCGTCCAAGTATTCCAGCTCTTCAAGCAGGGCGTGCCATTCCGGGTCGGAAAGGATTTTGGAGGTGACGCCATAAAGGCTTTGGATCTCTTCGAGACGTTCTGAAAAGGGAATCTCTTTAGAGAGGAGCTTATAGAGACGTTCCCGGTGAGGAAGGGTGTCGAAAGAGAATTCGGACTCTTCTTCGCCATCTGCGGAAAGGCATATAAAGCTTGTGTAGTCCTCGGAATCAAGAATGAGGCGGCAAGCCTCCTCGCAGGCCATGCCCAGGCCGACCTCCATACCGCGGGAGGTCTCGTGGTAGAAGCGGGGATGCTCTTTGCAGATCTCGCAAAGGCAGGACTCCCCTGCTCTGAGGATGATCTCGCACAGGCCGTTTTCCTTCAGATGAGGACAGCGTTCTCCCGGGGTAAGGCGGAAATGAGGATCGCCCTCGTAGTCGATGCTTGTGCGAATAACCTCACCGTAAGGGTGAGTCATGGTCTCGTAGTGTTTTAGCGTATCCGAGTCGATATCGATCTCCCAGCCGATGCAACAGCTATGCTTGCACTTGTCGGCAATACATTTGAAGGCGGGGTAATAGGAGGAAGCGTAAAGCTTCATAGGGTTAGCCGATCATGTCCGCGCCTGTGCGGCGGATGGTGTAATCCTTGGGGTTGTTATGCATAAAGGAACCCTGAAGGCGGATATCCTGTGAGGAAGATCCGATAAGGACGTAATATTTGCCGTCCTCCGCTACCCAGCGGTGGAGGGAGACGTTGTAGTAGGCAAAGTCACGCTCCGTCAGCTCAAAGGAGACGGTCTTGGTCTCGCCGGGGGCAAGCTCCACCTTGGCAAACTTCTTCAGCTCCTTGATGGGCTTGGGCATGGTGGAGACGGGGTCGCAAACGTAAAGCTGGGCAACCTCGGCGCCCTTTACCTTACCGATATTGGTGAGGTCGAAGGAGACCTTGACGGTGTCCTCCTTGGTGACGGTAAGGTTTTCGTATCGGAAGGCGGTGTAGGAAAGGCCGTGGCCGAAGGGGAACAGGATCTCCTCGGGATGGCGGTCGTAATAACGGTAGCCCACGTTCAGCTTTTCGGGATATTCCACGTAGTGAATATTCCCGGGATAGCCCAGGTCGGTACGGGGGACACGGGGGAAGGTCTCGGACAGCTTGCCCGAGGGGTTGACCTTGCCTGTCAGAACGTCGGCGATGGCACCGCCTGCTCCCTCTCCGCCCAGCCACATCTGCAGGATGGCCTGTGCTTTCTGAGTATCCTCGTCAAAGATCACCGCACCGCCGGATTGGCAGATCACCACCACGGGCTTGCCTGTACGGACGGCGGCTTCCACGTACATATCGTAGTTGGGGTTCAGGTAGGGGGTCCGGCGGTCGAACTTCTCGGTGTCCTCGGATTCCTGTGCGCCCAGGAAGATCAAGGCGCCGTCGCAGGAATCTACGAAATTCATGTACTCCCCGAGGGAGGGCCAAAGCATTTCCTTGGAGTAGGCGTACTTCTTGTAATATTCGCCGTAGACGAATTCGGTGTCGGGAAGAAGCTTTTTCAGCTCTGCAAGGGGGCTGTCGGTATATTCCGGCTTTTGGAGCACCTCTGCACTTCCCTGCCCGGAATACAAAGGATCCACGGCGTATTCACCGATGACCGCCAGCTTCTTATATTTCTCGGAGGTGAGGGGGAGCACGCCGTCGCGGTTCTGCAGGAGGACGATGCCTTTGGCCGCGATCTCACGGGCGAGGGCGTGCTGTTTGTCCCTGTCGTAAGGCTTCTTTTGGGGAATGGGACGGGTGGCGAAGGGGAGCACACGTTCCACGGCGGCGTCGATCTGCTCCATGGTCACGTCCCCGTTTTCCAGGCCTGCCTTCAACTGCTCCAGGATGAGCCAGTTGTTGGGCATCTCCAGGTCAAGGCCTGCGGCAACGGCTTTTGCAATATTGTGGACGGCACCCCAGTCGGAGACCACCATGCCCTTGTAGCCCCATTCTTCCTTTAAGATCTCGGTGAGGAGCTGTTTATGCTCGGAGCACCACACGGAGTTCACCTTGTTATAGGCGCACATGATGCCCGTGGGGTTGCTCTTTTCCACGGCAATCTCGAAGGGACGGAGATAGATCTCCCGCATGGTGCGTTCATCCACGTCGGCGCTGGTGTCCACACGGTATTTTTCCTGGTTGTTCATGGCGTAGTGCTTGAGACAGGTGGCAACGCCATTGTCCTCCACGCCGTTGATATAGCCCGCAACCATCTCCCCCGCCAAAACGGGGTCTTCGGAAACGTATTCAAAGTTTCTGCCGCAGAGCATATACCGCTTGATATTCACCCCGGGGCCTAAGATCATCTGCACGTTGTGCTGGATGCAATCGTCGGCAATGCCCTGCCCCATGGCGTAGGCGGCTTCCACGTCCCAGGAGGCACCCAGACAGCAGAGATTGGGGAAATGGGTACAGTTATCCTCCCGATCGCTACGGACGCCGTGAGGGCCGTCTGCAAGGTTTCTGCCCTCGATGCCCACGCGGGGAATGGCGGCGGTGGCCATGGAGGCGGCACCTGTCAGGAGAGCGGCTTTTTCTTCAAGGGTAAGGGATGCGATAAGGTTTTTCATGTTGGTACTCCTGATTTTTCTTCTACGCCAATAGAATACCATACATTTTCCGTAATTGCAAGAAAAATATTGCATTCGGCGGGAAGGTATGGTAGAATGAGGAAAACGGAGGAATGGTTATGAACTTTACAGAGATCGCGGAAAACAGGCAGTCCTGCAGAAAATACGATCCCGCACGGCAAGTTGAACAAGAGAAGCTCGACGCTGTTTTGGCTTGTGCGAGGCTTGCGCCCTCGGCTTGCAACGGTCAGCCTTATTTGGTGACGGTATGCAAGGGAGAGGCGGCCAAAAGGGTAGCGAAAGCCGTGCAGGGAATGGGGATGAATAAGTTTGCGGAGGATGCTCCCATTCAGCTTGTGATCTCCGAGAAGCCCTACGTTGCCACGGCGGCTTTGGGTGCAAAGGTGAAGGGGAATGACTACCGTTCCATGGATATCGGGATCCTGGCGGCTTACATCACCGCAGAGGCTACCGCACAGGGGCTTGGGACTTGTATGCTGGGGTGGTTTTCCGATGGAGAGATCCGAAAGATCTGTCATTTGGAGGGTGCCGTGCGCTTGGTGATCACCCTGGGGTATGCCAAGGAGGGGGATCCTTTGCGGCAGAAGAAGCGGAAGGATCCCAAGGATCTGTTTAAGGTGATTGAATGAAGGGAGGCCTTTATGTTTTCCATTGAAATGGCAAGAGAACAGCAACGGAAAAAACAGAAAACCGTTCTGTTGAAATTCGTCGGACTTTTGGCATTGCTTCTTGCGGTATTGGTAGCGATGGCGCTTTTTACCGAGTATTTACAGCAGTACCCCGTTTTGTATTTTGTATTCGCCTTACTTGCGTTTTTGACGGGAAAGTCTTCCGGGATCTTTGGGTTTCTGGAGGCAAAAGAGTGCGAGGGCATTGTGGTGGAGAGCACTGTTAAAATGGAGCCTCAGCGGAGATATGCCGCAAGTAATCAGCCCGGGACGAACTATGCTTCCCACGACGTGCCGGTTCTGACCTTGACGGTGGAGACCGCTCAAAAGAAACGGAAGCGAAAAACAGTACCCTATCAATGGGCATGGGGAGAATACCCTGCGGGAGAAAAAGTTGCCCTTTTGCGGTTTGTGGATCGCCCTGTTTTGTTGAAGGATTGAATAAAAAAGCTCCGTGGAGACGATGGTTTCCACGGAGTTGTTTTTTTTAGTTTAACAGCGCTTTGAAGTCTTCCCTGTGGCGGAGGGGTTCGTAGCGTTTTTGCTCTCGCAATTCGGTTTTCATGTATTCCGCACAGCTACCGATGGGGCGGGAGGAGGAGAAGTCGTAGTCGTAGTGATCTAAGATAGGACAGGTATAGGGGTGCTTGCCCCCTGTCATGGAGCGGTCTCTTTCCGAGGCGTGGTAGAGGGCTTTGGAAAGCTCTTCCACTGCCAGGGCTGGGTCTCCGTCCGCTTGGGCGATGTCCGAAAGCTTTTCGTGGACAAACTGCATCCAGAAGTGGAAATAGTGATAGTTTCCGTCGGGGATGACCGTCTCGATGATGGTCTTGGTGGCCAGGACGGCCTCGCGGGTACGGGGAAGCGCAGGGCTTTCAAACCGCCAATGCTTTTCCAGCTTGCTGCAAAGATTCGCCAAGGCATCGGAGATCATTTCCTGGCGAAGGATCAAAAGCTCCTCCCCTTGAAGGCACATTTCCAGGGCGTCGTTACGGGTGGTGGGGCTCCCCTCGGGGTACATTTCGGCGTATTTCTTGGCCTCTGCAATACGGCCGCTGTAACGGTAGGCGCAGATCACCGTCCACAGAGCGCTGTTTTTCAGCTCCTCGTCGGAAGCATTTTCGTAGACCAGCAGGTTGTGGGCAATGGATTCGTCCATGGCGGCAAGGAATTCCGTTTCATCTTGGTGGCGGAAGGCGATGTAGTATTCCACGGTTCCCAGCCAATGGAGGTAGCGGTAGTCCCCGGGGTATTCCGCCACGGCTTCCTTGGCGATGAGATAATCCGCCTCGTGGTCGTCCTTGTTCCAGAAGTCAAAGTATTCTTCGTCGAAATAGCGTTTCCGTTCGTCCTGCTCCGGGGGTGCGTTGCCGAGAAGGACGTCGGTGCTGACCTTCAAAAGCCTTGCCAGGGGGACGATGAGGGCAAGATCCGGCATGGTGGCGCCGCATTCCCATTTGGAGACGGCCTTGTCCGTGACGCCCAAGAGGTTCGCCAGCTTTTCCTGGGTGAGGTCGTTTTGCTTCCGCAGGTCTTTGATGCGTTTTCCGATGTTTTGCATAGGGAGGTCTCCTCGTTTTCGTTCTTTACGGGGATAGTATAGCACAAAGATGCTTGACGTGCAATCCCCCGCTTTTTTGAGGGGAAGTCGCCTGCGGGGAGAGTTTTTGCATCAAGGAAGCCGCCAAAACGGCGGCTTCCATCATTGATCTTTTAAGAATTGCAGGAAGTTCTCTCCGAAGAAGAATTCTCCCTCCGGGGCTTTATCGTGGGAGCCGATCTCCTGCCGCTGTTTCCGCTCGTTGTGTTCCCGCAAGGTGACCTTGACGCTGTGGGGTACCATAACGATGCAAGGGTGAGTCCCCTCGGGGAAACGGTAGGGCTCTTTTGCTTTGAGAACGTAGTTCACGCTGTCCATGGCGTTGGGGAGGACGAAGGTGTAGTCTTTTATCTCGTAGGTGGTCTCGTTCACAAAGCCAAAGAGGATAGCGGGGTTGCGGACGCCGATCAGCTTGACGGAATAGCGCTCCTCTCCGCAGGTGACGGTGAAGCTGTGTTTTCCGCTTTTGTTTTTGCCAAGCCACCAGAAAAAGCCGTTCTTTTCAAAAGGGAGATTTTTCTTTTTGCAGATCCGTTTCACCCGCACGGCGAAACGGGCACGTTTGAGGATCAAGCCGATCCAGCCTGTTGGTGCGCCGAACATAGGCTTAATTCAGGAAGCCGCGGTACATCTCGCGGTAGTTTCCCAATCTGGAGGCGATGGAGAGCATGGAATAGACCAGCAAAAGCTTATGGGTTCCCCAGGCGCGGTAGACGTAGAGGATGCCGTCCCCGGTGTCCACGTCGTTGCGGGAGACAAGGCTCATACGCAACAGGTTTTCCAAGGCCCTCTCCGCCAAAGCCACGTCAATGCCGCACTTGGCGGCGATCAAGGAGGAGGTAAAGGATCTCTCGGTGTTGCATACGATGAATTTGAACACGGCGCGGGTCTCCCCGTCGGCAAAGCGTTTGAGGACTGTCCAGGCCGTGTCGTCGTCCAGCAGGTCGCGGATGGTGGATTCCTCTCTGCGGAAGATCAGTGCGAGATCTTTATTGGCGTAGACGCCGTTGCCTGTGAGATTGGATTGCACCATGGTCTGTACGTCGGGATTGGCGATGATGTACCGGCAGCTTTCCTCTGCACGCTCCTCTCTGGGAATTTTGTCGCTTCCGTCCTGCCAGAAGCAGGCCATTTCATAGAAGAAACGTTTGTAAAGATCCTCGTGGAAGGTATTTTTGGAATACTTCCGCTCCTCCGAAGGAGACTTGATGCCAAAGAGGGCGTCGATGGTGGTGCCGAAAACGTCTGCGATCATGGGGAGCAACAGAATGTCGGGCATGGTGGTGCCTGTTTCCCATTTGGAGACCGTCTGGGGAGAAACGCCGAGAGTGTTGGCAAGGACCTCTTGGGTGAAGCCGCTGTTCTTGCGGAGCTGGGCAATGCGTTCGCCGATGCTGTTCATAGTGAATGCCTCCTGTGGTTTTCTGGGTTCAGTATACCACAAGAAATAGGTGAAATGCAATCACTTTCTTGGCGGAGAAAACGCTTATTGGGAGAGAGGACACTTTGCTCTTTTAATTTGACGCCGAATCAAAAAGAGCGTACTCCGTTTCCTTGAGGGTCAGCTTGTTTTCCCCTTGGATGCGGAGGGTTCTGATCCGGTTTCCGTGTTGGTCGTACTCATAAGCCAGGGAATGCTCCAATTCGCCGTAGGAATACCGGTCACAGCGAAGAAGCCTGCCTTCTTCGCCGTATTGGTAACGGTATTCATAGTAAGGCTCTCCCGCGGCGTATTGCAGGGTCTTTTCAAGGCGGCCTTCACCGTCGTAGGTGTTTTGCTCCTGCAGCAGGCCGTCGCCGTCGGTGACGGTGTGAAGATTGCCTGCGGTGTCGTACTCAGCCACGGAAAACGCTTTGCCTTTGCGGTAGGTGGTTACGGTGTATCCGTCTTTGGTGTATGCGTAGGTTTCCGTGACTGTGATCCCCTCAACCGTTTCCGTTCTCTGCAAGCGGCCCTCACCGTCGTAGGTATAGGTGGTGGTTTTTTCGTGGGAGGAGCCGTTTTCCAGCTCCGTTTTACTTTGGAGCTTGCCGTCTTCGTAGGTTTGCTTGACGTAGGCGATCTCGGCGCCGTTTTGGTTGCAGGTGACCTTGGAAAGCAGGTTTCCCTGTTCGTCGTAGGTAAAGGCGGTGGTCTCCTCCCTGCCATCTCCATACACGGCGAAAATCCGGGAAGGTCTGTTGTGCTCGTCGTAGGTATAGGTTTCGGTAAGCTCGAAGGGGAATTGCTGTTTGTCCGTGACGGGAAGCCAGACTTGCCGGGCGGGCTCGGGGATAGAGACCGCCTCCGATTCCGAAGAAAGGGTGAAGGACGGTGCCTCGGAGGGCTCCTCCCTCTCCCCTGTGCAAGCGCAGAGGGTAAGGAGCAGGCATATCAGGGTGCCGAATGAAATGATGGGGTTCAGTTTACTTTTCAATTTTTAAGATCCTCCCGTGATCGGTGTGTTTGGTATTGTTGCTGGCCAAGCCGAAATAAAAGGCGGTATCGTCGCAGGCGAAGCTGACGGCGGGGATTGCGCTTTTGAAAGCGGTTTCTCGGATGAATTGCTCCTCTGCGGGGAGGTAGCGGTAGACGGTGACGGTGTAGCCTTCCTCGGTGAACAGGTTGCACAGAACGTAAAGATTATTTTCGTAGATATAGAGGTCGTAGGCAATGGCGTTTTCGGGAAGTTCGATCTCCCGAAGATGATTGGAAGAAGAACAGGCGTAGAAGGCACCCGTGGTAAAATAGGTGGTTTCCCCTACTGCGGCTTTTGCCAGGAACAGGTTCATCCGCTTGGGAGTATTGTACTGCTTCCGTTTGACAGCATCCTCCCAGGAGGTCTCGTATGCAAACGCCGTGCCGTTATAGCGACACATCTCGTTGTCACAAATGGCGTATACGTTTTCTCCTATGGTCAGCAGGTCGAAATAGAAGCGTACGTCTGTAACGGGGGCACCGTTCTTTCTCAACGGAAGGAGGGAGAAGGTCTCTCCCAGGTCGGGAGAAAGGGCCGCCTGCAAGGCCTCTCCCTCCGTTTTCACGGCGGCAAAGAGAAGACCGTTTACATACGCCAGGTCAAAGCAATGGATCCCGCCGGGGATGGTCCGTTTGGTTTGCCAAATGCCGTCTTTCAGGAAATACAGATTCCCCCAAGACCAATCGTCCCGGGGGTCGGTCCCGGGCGTAAACAGCGTGTTCTCTATCACGTAGAAAACGCTGACCTCCTCGTCGGGGAGGGTTCCGCTGTGAATCCACCGTTTTTGTGTGGTGTCGTAGCAATACATCTCCACAGGGCCTAAGTTGCCGCCCCAATCTCCGCTTCCCACGTACAAGTTCCCGCGGAAGATGACAAGATCCCTTGGGGTCATGGCGATCCGCTGTGCAGGATCATCGGCGTATCGGGGAGCCAATGGCACGCCCAGGTCTTCCGGCTGGGCAAAAAGCAGGGGCGGAGCCGATTCCTCCCGGGAAAGAGGTTCATTACTTTCCGAAGGTTCTGCAAGCGGGGGTGCTTCACATCCCGGGTAGAGAAGCGTGACCAACAGCAAAAGCGAAAGTAAGATCTTTTTCATGGACAAATGCACCTCCTTTTCAAACACGATTATAGCAAGGCCGTCTTTTGCCCGCAAGAGAGTTTACACGTTCGTGGGGCGGAAGTGCATGATCGTCGGTTGCATTTCGGGGGAAGATATGGTATACTGCATTTGGAAAAATGTGTGCAAAGGAGGAAAATGGATGCACGTTGGGATCTGCGACGATCGCAGGGAGGCGAGAGATTTTTTGCGGGAGATCTTAAAGGAGTGCGCCGAGGTGCGTTCCGTTTTGGAATTTTCCGAAGGTGACGCTTTGCTGGAGGCGATGGAAGGCGGGACGGAATTTGACCTGGTCTTTATGGATATCGATATACCCGGAAAGGACGGATTGACGGTGGGGAAACGTGTAAAAGTCCTCTCCCCTTCCACGGCGTTGGTTTTCGTCACGGGATATCCCCAGTACGCCTTGGAGGCATTTGAATGTGAAGCCTTTCACTATTTGCTGAAGCCCGTGGATGCAGAGAAGGTAGAAAGCGTGATTAAAAGGCTTTACGGCAGACTTACCGAAAAAGAGCGTTATTACGTGGTCAAGCACAGAAACGAGGCGACACGTATTCCCCTTGCAGGGTTGTATTACGTGGAATGCTGTGGGCGGCACGTGGTCTTCCATACGGAAAAAGGAAGCTATGAAACGGCGGGGAGATTGAAGGAGGTCTACGAGGAACTGAAGCCCTGCGGGTTTTATCAGGTCCATCAGGGGTATCTGGTCAATATGGATAAGGTCAGCCATTTCAAAGGATACGACGTGATTTTGGAAAACGGCAGTCGGGTTCCCATGAGCGTGCGGAAGCGGGGCGAGGTGCTGGCCGCCTACGCACGGTATATTGAGGTGCATTAAATGAATCGTTACGAGCAGATCATTGAGATCGCCGATACGGCGTTGACCGTCCTTCTGGGATATTGGATGTTCAGCGCCTTTTGGGAAAAGAAAAAACGGCCGCTTATCCCCATAGCTGTGTTTGGGGTGCTTTGCGCCGCTTATTTGTGGTTATTCTTTTCTACGGACAAAAAGCTGTTTGCAGAGCTGACGGCTTGTCTTCCCTTGCTTGGGGCGACGTTGTTGTTCTGCGGGAGGCCGTGGCAGAAGGGACTGTTCCCGCTTTTGTTCCTGTCAGCGGTATTTGCTTCGGAGATCATGGCGGAGACGGTTGGAGAGCATATGCATATTTTCCAAGCACAGTACACCATGGAAGGGCATTTGGTGCAGCTTACGTTTTCTCTTTTGCTATCCAAATCCTTCGTCTTTACCGTGGTAGCCGCTATACGGGTCAGACAGGTCAGCAATCGGTTTGCGGGAGCAAAAAAGTATTATTTCTTCGTTCCTATCTTTTTGATCCTTTCCATCGCTATTTTGATCTTGCAATTCTACGTGTTTCCCGATTTTCACTTGGAGGATCAGACGTTATTGATCGTGGTGGCGATCTGCTTTACCGTGCTGGTGGCGGCAAGCATTTTGATGTTCGTCTTTATCGATCTGCAAAAAACCAACTTCGAAAGCGAAAGCCGTTTGCTGGCAGCGGAGGAGCTGATCGTGCAGCAAGCGGCGGGATACCGCGCGTTGGAGGAGCATCATCGGGACGTGATTCGGATCCGTCACGATCAGCATAATTTTTATATCGGGCTTTTGAACGCACTACAGCGGGGAAACACCGAAGAAGCGGTTTCGGCTTTGGAAAAGGAATGTGCACTTTTAAAAAGCAAGCCCTACGGGGATATCGTTCATACCGTGGTGGAGGTCAAGCGGAAGGAAGCGGAGGCGGCGGGGGTAACCATTGATCTGGAATACCGTGCCCAGGAAAAGCTTGCCATCCCCTCCGTGGATCTGGCGGTGATTCTGGGGAACGCTTTGGACAATGCCATTGAAGCTTGCGCCGGCTTGCAAAACAAGACGGTTCGGCTGTTGGTGGCGTTGCAAAACAGCAACATCGTGATCCTGGTTAAGAATCCCGTTGCCCAAAAGGTGGACGTGGAGAAATTGGCAACCGGAAAACGGGACGCCACCTACCATGGATTTGGGCTCCTCAGCATGCGGCAGCTTGCGGCAAAACACGGCGGCGAGGTGGTGCTTTCCTGCACCGAGGACACCTTCACGACCTCCGTGGTACTGAACAATCTGAAGGGATAGACAAAACCACCGCCGAGAGATGGCGGTGGTTTTCGTAATGGGTCAGGGTCTGTATTTTACGAAGTCCAATTGGACGATGGGCGTTCCATCCAAATAATGAGTCTCGTTGCAGTTTCCCTCCGGGTGGGGAACGAAGCCGCATTTGGAGAGCATTTTCAAGCTGATTTGGTTGGATTCGTAACAGCCTGCGTAGATTGCGGGAAAATCGAAGGCTTTGAAGCAATATTCCAACGCCAATTGAAAGGCTTGGGTGCCGTACCCCATCCCGCGGAAGCCGGGATATAGCATAATTGCCAAATCGGGAAGACAGCCCTCCGGTGACAGAGAGACAATGCCGATGGGAGTATCGTCGGATTTTCGCATGATGACGGCTCTGAATCTGTTTCGCCCGGGAGAAGCAATGAATTCCTCCAAGGTGAAATCGACTTTGTAATTGTAGCCCTTCTGGGTCTCGGGATCCAACCAGCAATGGTAATTCGCCTCGGCGTCAAGTGCCACGACGTATTCCGCTAAATACAGTTGGTCGCCAAAGTGGTATATTTTTCTTTGCATATTCATTTCACTCCCCTCCTTTTACCGATCTGCCTTCATAGGGAGAATCGCCGTAGAATTTATCGGCGAGGGTACATTTGACGGCATAGCGTCTCAGGTAATAGTAGTCGTCGCCGTAGCGGTTGTAGGAATAGTCGTAGACGGTTCTTTTTTCAAACAGCTTGAAGCCGGCCTTTTCGGCGGCGCGGAAGGAAGCGGGGTTGTCCACGTCCATTACGGCGATCAGGTAGTCGATCCGGTGCGTTTCACAGATATAGTCCGCAAATGCCGCGGCGGCTTCGGAGGCGTAGCCCTGTTTGGAATACTCTTCCAGGATCATCCATCCCAGCTCATATTCAAAAAGCATATCGTGTTTGCCGAAGCAGAGACAGCCTACGATAGCGCAGGAGCTTTGCTCTACGATGGCGTAGCAACGCCAAGGATCGATCGTTCCCTCTCCCTCGTAACGGTTAAAGGTTGCGATAAATTTTGCGGCGTCTTCCGGGGTGAGGTCAAGCTGAAAGAGGTCGGGAGCGTAGTAAAGGATCCGGCGGTCGTATTTGATACGAAGCAAGGCTTCCTCGTCGCCGGGTAGAAAGCTGCGTAGGATCAGGCGTTGGGTTTTGAGTTCCATATTGCCTCCCGAGGGTGATATGATGTGATATTATAACACAGAAAACGAAAGTTGTAAATCAACCTACGGTTGACAATAGTTAGATACGTTACAAGACAATCCCCTCGCCCGGCGGGCCGAGCTCACCCTTGCTAAGGGGAGCCTATTCGACAGTCCGGAAGCATTACCGCAAAAGAAGTTAAACGGCTCCTAAATAACAGCGAGTGATATAGGGGCATTGGACGATACCGTCCTTTTGGTATCGCAGGAACAATTCTTTAATGGCATGGCAATAAGGTTCGTAATTGGGGTCCCCCTCCCGCGGGGCGTAGGAGGAAGAAAGGTTACGGGACAGAAAAGCTTCTAAGTCGTAGGAAAGGTTATTTTCGAAGGTTGGGGTCTCGAAAGCGCCGAGGAAGAAATCGGAAAAGCTTTCCGGGGAGAAGTCAATACCGTTGGAGGAGCCCTTGAACGAAGGACAGAAGCGGCGGTTTATCTCAAAATTATCCCGAATCAGCTCGGAGGAGGTGTCCCGATCGTTCCAAACCAAAAGCACTTTTCCATGGGGCTTTAGGAGCCGTCTGCATTCCGTTTGAAAGGCGGTACGGTCAAACCAATGAAACGCCTGGGCCGCCGTGATCAGATCAGCCGAAGCCTCCGGGAGAGAGGTCTGCTCCGCGGTTCCGTCAATAGAGACGACGCCGGGAAGTTTGGCGTATTGCAGTTCGGCTTGGCGGCGCATATCCTCGTTGGGTTCTACGGCAAAAACGTTTTTTGCAAAGGCAGAGATCTGTGTAGTAAAGATACCCGTGCCGGAGCCGACGTCGGCAACAACTGCATCTTTCCGAAGGGTACCGTTTTCTTGCAGGTAAGAAAACAGAGCGGCAGGGTATCCGGGACGGGCTTTAGCATAAACGGTGCCTTTGTTGTCAAATTTGGAAATGTTCATAACGGTTCCTTTCTGTAAGAATTATGTAAACCGATAGAAAACACCGCCGAGGAGATCCCCGGCGGTGAACTTGTAAAAAGCGATTATTTACCCTGCTCCAGAGCCAAGGTAACGGTGGTAGCGTCGCAAACTTCGCTGGGCCCGAAGTACTGGATAGCACCGGGATAAACGAAGCAGGTCTCCTCTGCCCACTCTGCTCTGTGTGCGGCGAAGTAGGTGAAGGGAGCGCCGTCCAGCTCTACCAGAGCCTTGCGGATAACGGGCTTATCCTTACCGTTTCTTCTCTCGATGTTCATCATCTTGGTCATGGGCATACCGCCTGCAACCCACTCTTCAGCAGGGCTGGACAGGTTAGAAACCTTGGACAGGTAGCCGGTGTAACCGTACTGGATGAGCATGAAGGCGTTGTAGCCCAGGGAGTAGCAGTAGTCAGCATCGAAGTTGGAGGGGAATGCGCAACGGCCTTCGTAGCCCAGGAAGTGATGGAGGGCGGAGAACTTGCCGTTGTAGGTGCCTGCGGCCTTGCGTGCCTTCAGGTTAGCGGCAACCATTGCGGAGAACAGCTTCTCGGACTCGATGAGGGACACCTGCACGTTACCGTGGGGGTCGCGCTCCAGGAAGAGCTGCTGCTGGATGGACTGGGGAAGGATGGCGAACACTGCCATGGATTCCTTGGTCAGGCCTGCCTCGATGAAGGCGTACTTAGCCTCCCAGGTGGGAAGTGCGTTGAACTGCTCGGTCTTCTCCCCTGCCAACAGCTCGTTGATCTCTGCGATCAGCTTGGAGAACTCGGGAACGAACTCAACGATGCCCTCGGGGATGATGGCAACGCCGAAGTTCCAGCCCTTTGCGGCACGGGTAGCAACGGAGTCTGCGATATAATCGGTGATCTCGGCCAGGGATATCTTCTTGGCGGCAACTTCTTCGCCTACCAAGCAGATGTTGGGACGGGTCTGCAGAGCGCATTCCAGAGCCACGTGGGAAGCGGAACGGCCCATGACCTTCACGAAGTGCCAATACTTCTTTGCGGAGTTGGCGTCGCGCTCGATGTTACCGATGATCTCGCTGTAGGTCTTGGTAGCGGTGTCGAAGCCGAAGGAGCACTCGATGTCCTCGTTCTTCAAGTCGCCGTCGATGGTCTTGGGACAGCCGATGACCTGAACGCCTGCCTTGTTTGCGGCAAAGTACTCTGCCAGCACTGCGGCGTTGGTGTTGGAGTCGTCACCGCCGATGATCACGATGGCGTTGATGCCGTGCTTCTTGCAGACCTCTGCAACGACGGCAAACTGCTCCTCGGTCTCCAGCTTGGTTCTGCCGGAGCCGATGATATCGAAGCCGCCGGTGTTGCGGTACCGGTTGATATACTCGTCGTCGAAGATGATATAGTCGTCTTCAAGCAGACCGCTGGGGCCGCCCTTGAAGCCGTAGAGAACGTTGTTCTTATCGGTAGCCTTCAAAGCGTCGTACAGGCCGCAGATAACGTTGTGTCCGCCGGGAGCCTGGCCGCCGGAAAGGATCACGCCCACCTTCTGAGTTTTTGCCTCAGCGGTGTTGGTACCCTTCTGGAAGGTGATCTCGTTCTTACCGTAGGTGTTGGGGAACAGGGCTTGGATCTTCTCCTGGTCTGCTACGCTTTCGGTAGCGCCGCCGTTCTTAACACAGATCTCGGAAATACCGTTTCTCAGCATACCGGGCAACTTGGGGTTGTACTGGTATCTTGCTGTCTGAAGAGGGGAAAGTTTCATAGAAATGACACTCCTTGTTTTGGTTTTATTTACATGCAGAGTCATTATACCCTATTTTCTTCCAAAAGTAAAGAGCAATTTCCTATTTTTTCATAGCAAGGAGCGAAAAATAATGCAGAAGGGCTTTGTAAGTTCCTGTGCAGTTATGACAATACGCTGATATACACTTCTATAGCGTCCGTTCCTTGGGGCGTGCTTTTTGCAAGCCTGGCGGAAAGGAAATACTCGCCCTCTGCGTCCATGACGAGCTTGGTATCGAGGATGCTCCAATTTTGAGAAAAAGCAGATTGCAGGACGGCGAGAGCGTCGCTGATGCTCTTCTCGGTCAACCGGGTCTCCGCAAGAGAGAACAGCCCCAGATATTTGGCGTTGATACCCAGGATCTCCCCCTGCGTATTGACAGAGATCTGGATTGCGTCCTTTGTGGGCATGCCCCAAACCTGCTTGCGGTAAACCACGGAGTAGAATACTCCAAGCTCCGAATCGGTAAACAACGTGGTGTCATAGGGATATTCCGTTGCAGCCTCTTCTCCGTACAACGACCGAAGAAGGGCGTCCGTGATCTCTTTTGCCTCCCTTTCCGTCAGATCTCCCCGGGCAGTGCGGGCCGCTTCGTCAAAATTGGTAAACAGCATGAGCTCGCCGGTGGAAGCACGGAAATCCATAGAAACGGTGTCGCTCCTGTAGGTGTGAAATCTTCCGTAGCTTTCAAAGAACTCCGAAGCGGCAAGGGCGGTTTCGTAGGTACGGCTGTACTGTCCTGAGTAGGTTTTCCCGTTCAGAATGAGAGTTCGCTCGTCGGGAGTGCCGCTTGGACGTTCCGTGTTGGTTTTGTGCGCAAAGGAGAAATCCTTGTGAGGAGCATTTTCGAAGAGAACGTTTTCGGCCTGCATTTCCTCCGCCCCGAGATCTCCTGCGGCAGGATCGCAATAGATCACGTATTGCGTTGGAAGGGATTCCCCGTCGGATCCCGCATCGGGAGCGGGAAAAGAGGATGCGTCCCCAAGTACAGCAGGCAGGCGCGGCAAAAGAACTGCTCCTCCGGCAATTATCAAAAAGCAGGCGGCTGCGGCGAGAAGTGTTTTCCGAAGAATCGTTTTTTTCTTTTTCGCAAGCCGTTGATCCATGGCAACAAAGCGCTGTACAACGTCGGCGTCTATGTTGGTAACGGCGTCTAAAAGATCATTTTCTGTCATAAAAATAGCCTTCCTTTTCAAGTTTTTCTTTGAGGCCGCGCTTGATGGACGCGATCTCCTTGTGGACCGTTGATTCACTGCAACGAAGCAGCTTTGCAACGTCCTTGACGGAACGTGCGGCGTAATATCTGCTCATAAAAACGTACATACGGCGGTCGGAAAGTCCGCGGACGAACTCGTTCAGGATTCGCGCAAGCTCCCCGTATTCCTGCAAAGCAAAAGGATCGTCTTTCGAAGGGATGATCTCCTCAAGCTCCGAGAGCGATACCGTCAGTTCGGAGGAGAGACGTTTTTGGCGGTTCTTCGCTTTGTAGAGATCCACGGCTCTCCGTCGGACGATGGTGGCCAGAAACGCCTTCAGGTGGGCGGGTCTCGCAGGCGGGATCCCGTTCCACGCATCCAGGTAGGTGTCGTTAATACATTCCTCGCTGTCCGAACGATCTCCCAGGACGTTGTAGGCTATGGACAGCAGAAAGCCTTGATACTTCCGCTGGGTCTCCCCTATTGCCTGCTGATCGCGCCTCCAATACAGCTCTACGATCTCTTCATCTGCAAGAATACTTCCGCTTTTGGTGGGATGCTCCATACCGCACCTCCTCTTTATGAATTTGAAAGGCCCTTCATACATACAGTCGACAAAAACACGAAAAACTGTAAAGACCCCGATGATTATAGCATACCCGGGGAAGAAAAAGCAAGGGCTGAGCAGACGCTCAGCCCGGGTATGGCTCGTATTCCGTTTCGGGGAAGGTTTATTTCCCGTGGTTTTCCTTTTGCTTTTCGAAATACTCGGTATATCCGCTGACGGGTATGGCGGGGACGTAGGTCTTGGCGTAGATCAGGTTTCCGTTTGGTGCGGTGCCGATCTTTTTATAAAAAGCGTAGAAAGGGATCCCCGTGCTGGGCACTTCGCGGTCTGTGTTATAGTAATATCTAAACAGGTACTCCATGGATACGAAGTCATATCCTTCGAAATCCACCTTTTCCTGCTCTGCCATACACAGAGGGCATGAATGTCCCCCGAACACGTAGCCGTTATACAGCAACGCCTCAGCCTCCTCCAAGGAGATCCTTTCGGTTGCGGTAATCATGCTGTATTCCTGCGCCATGGTACCGCGGGAACGGGAATAAATGATATTCGAAGCCTTCCGTATGCCGTCGGTTTCGATATCGTCTTCGGAAGTCTCGTCGTAATAGAATTCCAGAGAAATAGAATCGGAGACGGGATTGGCTTGGAACTCATTCAAGGGATGTGCGCTTTTATCATAAAAGTAAATGGTTATCCCTTCCGCATCATACTCGTAGTAGCGGCGAATGATCTTCGTATCGGGAAAGGACTCCCCAAAAACGTTGCATAGTTTTTCCCTGACAGAGCTTAAAGATGCGATGATCTCTTGATCGGACAAGCGTTGATCGATCTGAACGATCTCCCCATCCAGCGTGATCTCTCGGTTCTCACTATAGGTGTGAAACAAATATATAGAATAGCGGCGGTCGGTCTGGGCTGCAGACATATAGGGAGAGTCTAATTCCGGGAACGTAATCGTCAATCCATCTTGATAGAATTTATACCTTTCGATTTCATACCGCGGGATCGAAATCTCGAGAGAGGCGAACAATTTTGGGAGAATGGTATCCAAAAACTCCCGAAAAGCCTCCTCGTCTTCTTCGAAAGAAAGGACGTTCCTCTGATACAGGGGCAGATATTTCTGCTCCGTCAAGGGGTTCAGATGTAAGAATTGATCGTCGGGAAAGTAGACCTTGGTGTACGAGTTGGTCGCCACGCCGTCACTAAAGTATTCCGGAAAGAAGCCTTCGATGGCTTCCGCAGTATATAAAGCGTTGCTCCAGGTGGGAACAGAGGGTGTCTTGGGAATCACAAAGGAGACACCGACGATCAACAATAAGCAGGCGGCGACGGAGGCGATGGGGAGCCATTTTTTCTTCTTTTTGGATCTTTTCTTTAAGGATTCTTTTTGCAGGACGTATTCTTCTACAAGGGCGGGGTCCAGGTGGTTCAGACCTTCGTTCCATTCTTGTTTCTTCATAAACGGTAACCCTCACTTTCAAGTTTTGCTTTCAAGGACTTGCGGATGGCGGCAAGCTCTTTGTTGACGGTGGAGCGGCTGACCTTCAGTTCACGGGCGATTTTTTCGATGGAAACCGCAACGTAGTAGCGGCTCATAAAGATATACCGTTTCCGTTTGTCCAGGGAATACAGAAACTCGCTGATGACTTTACCCAGGGCGGCGGCGTCGAAATCCGGCTCTGCTTCCCCGCCGTCGGAAAGAAATTCCTCCAATTCGGAAAGAGACACGGTCAGCTCCGAGGGGATGGCGGTCTTCTTTCTTGCCTTGTGGTAGCGTTTGATGGCGGCTCTTCTGGCAACGGTGGTCAGAAATGCCTTCAGCACGGCGGGCTTGGTGGGAGGGATGGCGTTCCACGTGCCTAAGTAGGTGTCGTTCAAGCATTCCTCGCAGTCCATGGGGTCGTTCAGCAGGTTGCGGATCACGGAAAACAGATAGTTTTTGTACTTGAAGTCCGTTTCCTCGATGGCGGTTTCGTCGCGGTTCCAATACAGGGTAACGATGGCTTCGTCGGGGAGGGGTGTGCGCGGGGACGTTTGCTTTTGAAGTTCCATAGCTTGCCTCCTTTCGCATTGATTTGATGGGCCCTTCGATCATAGAAGTACCGAATTTTTCGAAAGTGTGTAACGGGTTTTAGGAAATTATAGCATAAATTTTTTATTCTCGCAAGGGAGAGGCACTTATACGGTCAAAATGTTCTTGCAATTTCTATGGAACTATGATATGCTGAATACAGGAAAAGCGACAACCTATAACACAGAGGAGAAAGAAATGAAGAAACTGCTTTTGCTTCCCACCATGCTCTTCCCCTATTTTTTCGTTTTGGGAGAGTCTGAAGACGACCTGCAATTGGAGGAGATCCTTATCTTCGGTGGTTTGTTTTTGGCACTTTCCTTGATCTGCAACGTGATCTATATGGTTTTGTCGAGAAACGAGGATCCCCGCAAGCTGATGGGCGGGGCGCTTCTGGTCAAGCTGATACATATCCCTGCTTACGTCATGATCTTCTTTTACGGTGCAGTCGCTTCGCTTATGTTCTTCATGGCGCTTCCGTTGATCATCATGTACGTTGTATTCGATTATATCGTCTTACTGCTCAGCAGCTCCCTTTCTGTTTTCGGATTGGTAAAAAACATGAAAAACAACGAGGCGTTTTCTACCGTAGCGTTGTTCTGCCAATTCGTTTTTTGCGCGGACGTTATCAGTCTGCTGGTCGTTTGGATCCATTCCAAATTGCAACGGAACGCCGTTTCCGAATAAAATCACGCAGTAGCCAAAACACCGCCCGAGAGAGGCGGTGTTTTTTGATAAGGGAGATCGCGGTGTATTGGACGTGGTCTCTTTATGCTTTTTTGTAACGGGTAACCAAGGTGCCGTCCTGTTGCTTTACTTCCAGAAGGTTAAAGGCATAACACTCCCCTTCCGTAAAGAGGGGCTTACCGTCTTTGCCTGCGGTGACGGGAGCTTGCACCAGGGAGAGCTCGTCCACGCAGTCAGCACGGAGGAAATGTCCGTTGATGATGCTACCGCCCTCCAGCACGTAAAACGACGGGGAAAGGTGTTCGTACAGCAGAAGCAGGGCAAGGGGCACGTCGATCTCCTTCTCCCCTGCTACGATATAGGAGATCTCCATCTCCTCCAGGTAGGTAAGGTAGCGGGGATCTACCTGCTCGGTGACCACCTCGATGATCCTTGCGCCGTCGTAGCCCGGATCCTCGTCGCGGATCACGTTGGACTGCCAGCCCAGCCTTCCTTTGGGGTCGAAGGCGATGGCAAAGTAGGTGTCCTCAAAGGTGTCGTCCGTCCAGAAGTTCATCAAGAAGCCTGCTTCCCGTTCCGTGGGCTCGTAGGTGGAAAGGTCGGGATACCAGCCTCCCGTGAAGCTTTCCTCCATGGTTACCCGCCCGCAGATGAAGCCGCCGGAGCCCTGCTCCTTGTAGTCTCTGTTCAGTTGGTAGTAGACCTCCGTGGCGGGGGCACATTCGGGGCGGCGGAGAAATTCTCCGGTGACCTTCCCGTCGACGGAGGTCACCATGTGGCAAAGAATGTAGGGTCTGTTCATATGTAAATCCTTTGTGGTTTGGTCTGACGATATTATACACGGTTTTCTTGGATTCGTCAAGAAAAAATCCCTTGCAACCCGAAAGAAGCAAGGGATCATTTTTGTATTTGAAAGGTTGATCAGCGGTCGATATAACATAAGTAGTTTTTCAAGATAGTATTAAAGTTTAATAATATATAAAACTTAGCACACTGCGGATAAAGAGAAGCTGCAAAGGAGACTTATTCCTCGGCAGTTGTTTTGTTCGGGATATTGTAATAGCGATTTTTCATTTCCTTCCAATATGAAGATCGATGGTATCGACCAAATCAATTTGGCCATATTTTTGTATAGCAGAGCGAATTTTATCAAAAAACACTTTTCGTTTTTCTTCACATAACGCCATATGGTCAGAATAAGTATGCAATAAACCTATATAATCGTCTGCATGGAACGTGCGTTTTCCTTGGTATAGCTTGAAAAGGCAATCGGCATAACCGTACGTTTCAAAATACCTGCTTAAACGATTGCAACGAGAGACGTACCATTTACTTTCCGTAAGCGATGCGGACTCTTCTTTACTGTCCGGCAAGTATTCAGCGTACAATGCTTGGATTTCGAAATAAAGTTCGGTATTATCCCGTGAAATACGGGGTGTATTCCAAAAGGTTGCAAGGACACCGTTTGGCGTAAGGAGTTCTTTGCACCTTGCATAAGCGTATTCGGGCTTTATCCAGTGGAAAGCCGTGGCGGCAAAGATCAAGTCATATTTTTCATCGGTACAATAGTCTTCAAACTTTACGTTAACGATCTTGAAATTATCACGTTTGGAAAGTTTTTGTTTGGTGTATTCTGCAAGATTTTCACCAAGCTCGACAGCCGTTACCTTTGCGCCTGTTTTAACAAACGGCAAGGTTGCATTACCCGTGCCACAACCTATTTCGAGAAGATTGCTGTTTTTGCCAATATCGGCGTACTCAATAATATCGCTGTAAAGCTCCGCAACGTATTTAGGTCTGTATTTGTCGTACATAACCACGTTTTCATCAAAGTACTTTTCGTTCCCCATCGTCTTTGCCTTTCAAATATTTTTCGTTTATATTGTACCACATTAAATGCGGTATGTCGAGCAACAGATCGTTGAATAACCCCGAGAGAATTTAAACTCTCGTGGTTTCGAGAAACACGTAAGAAACGTTATCTTGGAATGTTTGAAACTTGCCGATACTTTATTTTGAGTGACCCATGATTCTCATTTATAATAAGTTGTGATCACTATATCCGCTTCGATGCCTTTTAGGGAAATTTCCGGGAAGTTCTCTCCGTATTTCGCGGCAAACGTTTGCAAAAGCTCCGCTACGATTTCATCGTGCAGCTCTTTTGGCACGTCCACCTGGTCCGAAAAACCGCGGGACGTGAACCTGGGCAGGAAGCATTCTTTGAGAGGTCTTACGTATTGTTGTTTTCTCTCAATCGTTTTTTCGGTTCGACGGCTGAACAGGCGGTTGCAAAAGTCTTCCCTATGGAATTTCCAACTATACTTCTTTGCGTAGATGCCGCGTTTGTTTAGTTTCTCCCAATATTCACGGTACAGGGAATTTACGATCTCAAAATACAGGGAATTATCAAACGGTGCTTCGGGCGTTTTGCCCGGTGCGTCATCTCTGCACACGAAGGCACCGCCTTTTTTGAGAACGCGGTATATTTCCCGCACTACCCTTTCGGGATTGGAAATAAGGTGCAAAACACTGTTTGCAACGACCGTGTCCACGCTTTCGTCGGCAAGGGGAATCTCAAGAGCGTTCATACGGCATAGCGTAACGTTCTCAAGGCTGATTTGATTGTGTGCGGCCTTCTCCCTGAGGATCTTTAGCATACTGTTGGAAATATCACCTGCAATCGTTCTCGTCCCATTTGCTGCGCAGGGTACGGCGAGGCAGCCGTCGCCGCAAGCGAGGTCGAGAAAAATACCGTCTCCGGTTAACTCAGATATTTCCTTTGCAAAGATTGCATCGGATTCTTCGATCAGGTATTTTCGGCCGCCGGAATAGGCTTCCCCAATATACTCGTAGCCGATGTATTGGTCTCCGTTTCCGCTTGTGACCATATCGGGCACGTCGGTCAACTGCCATACGTTATGAAGTTGTCTTACAGTATACCCGCATTTGCACCGCGGAAATGAAAAAACAGACCTGCATTTTGAACAGACGAACATAGCTTAACTCCTGTTTTTGTACCCGCTCTCGTCCCAATAATGCCGATAGAGAAGGTCAAGAGCTTCGTTAGGCAAGGCACCCTCGATCACCGCGGCTTCGATTTGGGAGGTAAGGTATTCCGCGTAAGGCAAAAGAATTTCTATCAAGTGCCAATCCATCTCGCCATCCAGGATCTTTTCGAAAATCATGGATTTCGATTTGATATCAAGTAAAGGTAGAAGTTTTTGCAAAAGGGCCGGGGCAATGGATTGAAAATCTGCCGTTTCCATCAGCGAAACTACCGTTTCGTCGTTGAGGTATTCTGCGAGCTCAACGATGCTTGTAATATCAACACCTTGCTTTTTGCAGGTTTCGGAAAGCTTGGCCAAAACGCTGGGCTTTAAGATCGGTGCAAGGTTAACCATATCTTGAAAATCATCCACAACAACGTCATGGTTTCCAACTGCCACGTTACCGAGGATCATTGACTCCCCTTTCGTAGGTTCGCCGGAGTTGATCAGCTCGTCAAGGGTGACGCCGAATATTTCGGCAAGTAAAACGAGAATGGAAACGTCTGGGAAACAATGTCCTTTCTCGTATCTCGAAACCGCTTGATGGGTTACGTTAAGCTTGTCCGCAAGCTCAGATTGGGTCATATCGGCATTCTTGCGAAGGCGGGACAGATAACCGCCGAATTTTGTGATATCAAACATAGCTGCACCTCGTTTCCG
Source organism: Oscillospiraceae bacterium (assembly GCA_015063885.1). GTDB lineage: Bacteria > Bacillota > Clostridia > Oscillospirales > CAG-382 > Coliplasma. The sequence continues at coordinate 121,287 of SVTH01000008.1, forward strand.
GTCTGATTATAACATATACTTTCCGATTTGTCGAGCAACAATCGATTGCAAACAAGATACCGCCGAGGAAATCCTCGGCGGTATTGTCCAAATATCAATCTTCTTTTGGTAAAGAATTGTAAGCACTATTAAAGCCAATTTTATATCCAATTATTACCGACGCTATGTAAAAAGGATAGGTCATTAACGTACCGCATATGTAATAAATCGTGGGGACATCAGTTCTACTAAAAATAGCACCATCAACATTATATATAATCCACCCTAAGTAATAGCCTGCTCCTGTCACATACATACCATATCCTAATATGGAGGAAATGCCAAACTGAACAATTAATGCTATACATACCGGAACAACAATTTCGGTTAATTTCCAGTTTTCAATTTTGTGTGTCAATCTTGCTTTGCGGAAAGATTTATAGGCTCGGAAAAACAAAACAATCGTTGCAACAACAAGAAAGCCGAGCACTCGAAAAAGTCGGTCTACTAACTCAATACGACCAAATAGCATACTAATAACCAATGGAATAGCCATATCAGCAATCAGCATACCGATCCAAAGCCCGATATTTAAATCAAATAAAACGCCTAAGCTTTTCTTAAAAGTATTTTTCATGTTTCACACTTCCTTTCGATAATAAAATAATACCATACTTGTGAGCAAAACGCAAGCCCCAGAAATATAGTCCAAGGATTAATAAAAGTTGATTTGATGCTCTTTTGATGATGTAGTAAACGGAAAGGTTGCGAGCAGAACGTAATAGATGAGAAAATGATGCCCGATTTGAGCATCAAAGTGGGATTTCGTGGACCGTTGCTCGCGAAAATTGAAAAAGCAAAAACCCGCAAGAATCAAGGATTCATGCGGGTTTTCTGCGTGGCAGGGGCAGTAGGACTTGAACCCACGACCAACGGTTTTGGAGTGGCTCAAAAAGTCCGAAACCCCTTGAAAACACTGGCTTTTTGCAACGACTTTCAGAGCATCAAAACCTAAAATGCTATGCGTTGATGCTTTTTTGATGCTATTCCCCGAATTTGCTTCATTGTATCCCCACGGATTTTTTGATGATGCTCAAAATTAAAGGTTGATGCTGTAATTCCCAACATCAACCTTTTGATAATTTATACACGAGCTATGATGCTCCGCATCCCACCCCGAGAGTTATAACTCCCCTCTCAGCGTTGACATCTTAACTCTAAATCACCCCTTTGTCAAGTGTCAATATTTGATACGCTATAGACAAAGATGAGCCGTGAATTTTATACTTTGCAATCTTCGATTATATCATGCGATAGTTTTGCTAAAACACGTTTGTCCCAATCTGATTCCTCAATGTAATTCATGTAAACCAAATCCTTAGCTTCTGCAGGCGATGCAAAAAGCTCTGGATAACTTTCTGCTAAGCTTTGGAAATATTTCTCGTTGTATATATATGCCGTGCGTATTATGTCTCTAACATAATCGCCATGTTTATTGTATAACTCATATAAGTTCAAAGTTTTAGCTGCCGTTTTTTGTTTATTAATTAGTCCAGTAGGAACCTGAGGTTCCGGAGTAATTTCCAACTCATATTGTTCAGAAGCACCGAGCAACGCATCGATATCATTGCCATTAGAAAGACGAAAATGAAAATCCTTGCTATAAGAATCTCTGTATGGATACATAAAGTTCTCCTCAGATGCCTCACTGTCATATGTGTCAAAATCGTGCTTCGCCTGATTACAAACTGCACAGCAAGGGATTAGATTATACATAGAAATAGATAGATACGGATATTTTGACTTTGGAAAGAAATGGTCATACTGCGGTCGCACTTTTTTCCTTTTTATTGTGAACACATAACTTCTGTTACAATACGGGCATATTTTTACTCCTAATTTTTCTGCCCATGTTCTTCCGTGAATTCTGTTTGTGAAATTCTTGTATAATTCGTTAAATTCTTTTTGAATATCCTTGTTGTCTATTTGTCCGATATTCTTAATCGCATCCAACAAATAAGTTATATCGCCTAACAACATATCCTTTATTTTTCCATCATCCAGTATTCCGTCTGTAGATAAGTATGCAATGATTTTCGAATACGCAACGTTAGAAACGTTAGATTCCAACAGTCCTTTTAACTTAACAAAAGTATCTTTTTCGTATTCCTTTTTAAGAGATTCACTTATTTTATGAAGCTTTATCATACATCTGCCTCTCTTTCCAACAACGCAATTTGTATTTCTATCGCTTCTTTTTGATGCTTTAAAAAATCAATCATTTGCGTGCGTTCTGATGTTGAAATAGGGGTTGCAACTAAAGGCGCATCCGCAAATTGTTTGAGTTTCTTTCTTAAAATAGGTTCCCCAATTAAATCAATCTGTCTTTCTAAATCTTCTTTTTCCACCTCGCCTTTCTTAACTCTATCAATAAGATTATTTATATAACGTCGAGCAAACTCTCCCATATTTACACCGATGTATTATGGGAAGATAAAAGCTCATTTGTTTTACCCGATGAACTACAAGGTGATGTGATTGGAATCGTGTGCGTCAAAAGCATCAGCAACTAATTTCTATTACGTTTTGAAGCGATGAGAAGTCGGGCATATAAACATTAAAGGAGATAGTAAAAATGAAACGTCGATTTATCAAATTAATTAATAACGAAAGAAATAACGCAAAAATCACTTCAATCAAAGCTACCGAAAATCCCTGCTCTGGTGATGCAACTTCTGAAGATTTTACCTAAACGAAAAGAACGAGATCATCGGTATTTGCGACCGCATGAAGTTCTTATACGTCGGAGACTCCTTCGCAGATGGCGAACACAAGGATTATTTTTATCAAACTACCGATAAAGATTTTGAAATGCCCGAAGACTGGAAAGGACAAATTCAATTAATTCCGGTTATCATCAGTATTGTGGCTCAGGAACCGCCCCCTCCCCCTTCTGCAGTTCAGTAGAAAGCGCAATTACAAGATTGCCCAAAAGAACAAGAGGAAACTCGATACTTTTCTGATAATCGCCTTACTCTTCAATAGAAAAGCCTATATTGCATTTTGTTTCAGTGCGAGGCGCAAGTGTTGCGTCGGTATAGACAAAGAAAAGGAGTTGCGGAAAGCGCTTGCACAAAAGCGGTGTTTTGTATCTCGTTTTTACAGTTTTGTATTTTACCGTCGATTTTTGCATTCTTCAAAAAAGCATTGTGAAAACTGTGTTTTTGCAGTGCTTTTTGTCTCGAATATGCTTGAAATATAACTCTTTCAAATGGTAAGAAAATCATGTGAAAGAGGTACCTACATATTGAAAACGAGCACAGAATATGCTAAAATGAAAAGGAAGGAGGTGTGCTTATGAAAAAGGAAAAAGAATATGGGCAGATGAAGATCGTCTCTCTTGACGGAAGTACTGTGTACAAGCACGGCCTCCATTTGTTCGGGTTATCTGAGCTGACCGTTTTGAAAAACGAAAAGGTAGATACCGACCGATTCAGAGGTGTATTGGACGAAAGCTTGGACACGATTCGGTTAGAGCAGCTTTGCAAGGAAAAGAGGAAAGAACTTCCCTTTCCGTTTATGGAACAGGGGTGCACACGAGCGTTAGTAAACGTTCGCTTTGACCACGCGGTAAAGCTGTTTGAACAATACGGCAGAAGATACGTGCGGTATGGGTATTCGGTTACCGATGAGGATATGAACGACCACGTTTGTGTCCGCTATGAAAACAATTGCCCTGTTCTTATTGCCGTTGAAGTGCCGTATGACAAGGACAAGAGCTATTCTCCCGTAGAAAGCCCCATAGACAAAAGCTTACTTGGGAAATACTTTGCTTATGATGAAAAGACACGCTCTTACCGCAGAAGCACGAAGGATAGACAAAGCGAAGCGGATGTACAGCGTAGATACAAGCAAGGTATTAAACGAGCTTGGTAAATACAAAACCGATTACAAGGATTCACACAGCGGAAAGCTCCCCCGCTTCTTCAAGCACATCACCGAGGGTAACGTTTCCGCAAGAGATGACGACGTATCTATGAACACGCCGATGTCTTTTATCTTCGATGCAGTGGAAAGCTGTAACAACAGAAGTGCAAAGACACAAACGGTAAAGCTAATCGATTTGTTTGATCTTGATACCTCCGACAGTGATGCCAACGATACGCACAGGAAGCAAAAGATTATTCAAACCGTAAAGGATGCGTATTCTCAAATACAGCATCTGCAGATCGGGATGAAGAAAGACGATGAGAAGCAGTACCGAAAAGAAATAGCTGATGATCTGTTTGCCAAATGTCTTGAAGTTGCTTCCAAGCATATTGTAAACGACCACGTCTTGCACATGATCCTAAAAGAGATCGACAACGACAAGAAAGAAAAGTACGATATCGGAAGTGCAAAGAGTTTTCTGTTTGCGGTGTTGCTATACGAGAAAAACAAACGTCTGCTGAACAAGGTAAAAGGTATGGACACGCATATCTTCTCCGAGCTGATGTTGTACGAAAACGAAGATGACGGGAATATGTTCGTTACCGAAACCATATACGGACACCGTCATATCATCTATGATTTTGAAACAATGAAATAACGAAACCGAATCAGGTACCGAGAAAAAACTCGGTGCCTTTTTTGTTTGTGATGAAAGGAGAAAACAAATGAAAGAATCTATCTACAAATCCTTCGATGAGCTTCCCTGCTTTCTGAACGCAAAGCAGGTTGCAAATCTGCTGGGCATCTCGCAGTCGTCTTGCTACGAGCTGATGAGTGAACCCGACTTCCCCGTTACGCATATCGGGAAGCGCAAGGTTGTACAAAAAGAGAATCTCATTGAATGGCTGAACAAAAAAACGAAAGGAGGTATGCTATGTTAAACGCTGAAATGCAAAAGTTAAAACAGCAAAACTATTGAAAATCACATTAAACCAGAACTCGGCAAATACCCAATTAATAAAATCAGCACTAATTTGATGGAGCAATTCATAACTCAAAAGTTGGAACACGGAAGACTTGATGGTAACGGAGGTCTGTCAGCAAAAAGCATTTCAGATATAACCGTCATAATAAAAGAAGTTTTCAAGTTCGCACAGTATTATTCTGCAGAAGACCTTTAGGGAAAACCACATCACAAAGAAAACGTTAATCAATCATGGCGAGCTTCCAATGTACCACGCAACCGAAACACACGAAGCAATAATTGATATGGAGACCTTCCAGGC